>NZ_JACJSJ010000002.1 GCF_014698115.1 Nostoc sp. FACHB-973 | reverse complement strand
CCCCCTCATCTCCCTCATCCCCCCACTCCCCACTCCCCACTCCCCACTCCCTATCCCCTTTTTAAAACTCCTATTTCTTGTTGTATTGGCAAGACATCTAAAATATCAGTTTGGGAACAATATTTTAAATCTTCTTGACAGTCAAGACGCAATAGGCGTTGACCGTGACTAGCTTGGTGGAATAATCCCAATAAGTTATCTTGCCATTGAGAGTAAAGAGCGATCGCACTAACTACTTCATCATTACCAGCTAATTCCTCTGGTGACAACTGAGTTTGCTCTAAAAGACTATGAGCGATCGCACCCGCACAAACAGTATCCTCTAAAGAAAAACTGCCTTCCCAGCCTGAACCGACAATCCACACTGTCTCTGGTTGCTTTTCTAGAAGAAATTGCACCACCGCAGCTCGGTTGATTAAGGCTGCTGCAATTACATTTGGCGAGTCTTGTACCCGTTGTAAAGCACGAGTGCCATTTGTGGTACTGATAAACAACCGACGCCCCTGCACCAATTCCGATGTGCAGTCGAGGGGGGAGTTACCCAACTCAAAGCCCGCTACTTTAGCGCCGCCGCGTTCTCCAGCCCGCAGACGTTTTTCAGGAGGCCATTGTTCACTAACTGCGATTAGTTGATCTAAATCGCTGAATACTTGTACAGCTTCGCCTCCAGCTGCCAAGACAGTCGCTATTGTGCTAGTGGCTCGCAAGACATCGACTGCGATCGCACATTCTGGCGGTTTATCCGTTGGAGTCAATTCCGGAGTGTGGTATACAAATAGCTTCACGCGCTGGATACACCTGCTTTTATACTACTGCGGCAAACAAATAACATTCTACCTAGTTAGTGTCACGAACTATAGTCATAATTGCTCCCACAATCTTTTTTAGCATCAAAATACACAATGTATCTCATTGAATACATAAATTACAGCCTATTTTAGGTAAATTAAGTACACGGGTAGGGGCACAGCCATGTTCCCCACAATGATCTGTACCCCACCAAATTGCAATTTGCTGTAAATCCTTAAAAAGCTCATTTTTATGTTTTTAGACTTTTAGACTTGCTCCACGATCTTGTAATCTAAAACAAGAAACCTAACAGTCATTGGACATTGGGTATGGTGAAGAAGCAGAGGTCAAGGGATGGAAGGTTTCAAGAAAAGACTTACTGCAACTTCCCCTCATCCCCCTCATCTCCCTCATCTCCCTCATCTCCCCACTCCCCTTCAAAACTATGGCACCTTTACCCGATTACCGCCCTAAACAACTATCTTTAGGCCCCTTGGAAGCGGAAATTCTAAATATCATCTGGGAACTTGGTTCCGCCACAGTCAAAGATGTCCACGATCGCATTTTGTCCGATCCCAACCGCGAATTAGCTTATACTTCTGTAACCACTGTTCTGCGACGCCTCACGGACAAAGGTTGGCTGGCCTGCGATAAAAAAGGGCGGGCATTTTATTGGCGGCCGTTGCTGAGTAAGCAACAGTCACAGGTAATCAAAGCCCACGAGCAGTTACAGCGATTTCTCGCAGTGGGTAACCCTGATGTGATCGCAGCCTTCGCCGATAGTCTCGATGAAGCAGCCAGTGAACAAATAGCAGCCATCGCCAAACGCATACAATCTGCACGCCAAGCCAGGGAGGAAAAATGATGCATCTAGTGATGATTTTGATTGCTTTGGCAGTTGCCTGGTGGTTAAGATCCTCTTGGAGAGAATCCGAAGGCACTTGGAATTTGCGGTGGCGGCGATCGCTATTTTTGTTTCTCTTCCCGCCCTTGTTAATTTTTATGACGGCGATCGCTGTGCTGTTCATGGGACCTCAAGGAAATATGGGCGGGATGTACACAGGCTCAATCAGCTACATGCTGGCATTAATTTATTTAGGAATTTTTGCCCTTTTATGCATTAAACTTGCCTTTCAAGGTTGGCAGTCTGTGGAATCTGCCCGCAACTGTCCCCTAGTGAATTTTGGGGACAGACGAGCCAGACTACTGCAAACAGAGGCCATGTTTGCAGGTCAAATTGGTTTTTGGCAACCTGAATTAGTGGTAAGCGTTGGATTACTACAAACTCTTTCACCAAATCATTTAGAAAGCGTCTTAGCACACGAACAAGGGCATTATCAGTACAGGGATACATTCTGGTTTTTCTGGCTTGGTTGGGTGCGTTCCTGCACCGCATGGTTACCGAATACAGAGCCTTTGTGGCAAGAACTGTTAGTTTTACGCGAACTCCGCGCCGACAGTTATGCAGCATTACAGGTAGACCCTCTGGTGTTAGCAGAATCACTGCTGTTGGTGGTCAGTAGCAGCCCTTTATCATCAGAAATTTGCTGTGCTGCATTGGGTTCTCCTAGTGCAGATCGCTTAGAACAAAGAGTAGAAGCTTTATTAGCACCACCAGAACCAACCACAGAATCTCAATTGCAATCTTGGCATACCTTTTTATTAGCGTTTCTACCTTTAGTAAGTGTGATATTTCACACTTAAGTTAAATTTAAAGGGTCGCGGAAGTCCCTTCGCTCGTGTCTGTAGTGGCTTTCCTCGTGTCTGTAGTGACTTACTTAGTGTCTGTAGCGACTTCCGTCATGTCTGTAGCGACTTTCCTGGTGTCTGTAGTGACTTCCGTTATGTCTGTAGCGACTTTCCTCGTGTCTCTAGGGGTGTCGCTGACGACGATAGCAATGAGAAAATTTACTTCACGACTGGATAGGCGATCGCAGCCTCGTTACATTACTGGTTAATCATCTATTAACCTTTTACTGGATGCAGAAAATTGGCTTCTATGTCATGCTAGAAAAGGAGAGTTAATTCGGTGAGTATTCTTGTTTTTAGTATTGATAGGTTTTTCCCTTTTGGTATTTACAGACTTTTCTCCGAAATTTAAATCTCTACACACTAATAATTTTGGAGAAAATCAATGTCAATTTATGTAGGCAACCTCTCTTACCAAGTTGCAGAAGATGATATTAAGGGTGTTTTTGCAGAATATGGTACGGTAAAGCGGGTTCAATTACCTACAGACCGGGAAACAGGTCGTCTACGCGGCTTCGCTTTCGTGGAAATGGGAACAGATGCTGAAGAAACTGCTGCCATTGAAGCCCTTGATGGTGCTGAATGGATGGGTCGTGACCTGAAAGTTAACAAAGCCAAGCCCAAAGAAGACAGAGGTCCGTCTGGCGGCAATCGAGGAGGATACGGCGGTGGTGGCGGTGGACGTAACCGCTACTAAGTCTTGAAACCGGAAATTTCAAGAGCGAATTTTTAGGCCATTGATGAATTCAATTTAGTAGGAGAGATAATGACCCAAATAATTGTGGGTGAAAATGAACACCTTGAGTCAGCCTTACGTCGATTTAAGCGAGAAGTTTCCAAGGCGGGAATTTTTCCAGATATGAGGAAGCACCGTCACTTTGAAACGCCTATTGAAAAATCCAAGCGCAAAAAACTTGCCTTACAAAAGCAGGGTAAAAGACGCTTCCGCACTTGAGAAGTGACTAGTATATAAATGAAAACCCTCATAAACACTATGAGGGTTTTGTTTTTTATGATACTCTGCAAAAGTCATACCAATTTGAAATAAGAATGCGACACATATATGGGTAGGGGCGTACAGCTGTACGCCCCTACAGTCGATTCATTTGTTGCAAAGATTTTTTGGGCGTTGCATAATTGCGGGATGATTTGACAATTTGGATCAATACATAATCACCGCGTCTCCGTGTAAGAGCGTCCCCGTGTCATACAATTTCACTAAAACCCTGATACATATAGATTTCGCGTAGGGGCACGGCATTGCCCATTGGTGTCAACTTAAGCTTAAACGCTTGTCCCACATACGCTTTACCCCACCCCTCAATCCCCTCCCCGAAGATCGGGGAGGGGAGGTTTTGCGTCAGCAAAGCCGGGGTGGGGTGACTCCGGATTGATTGGTAATTGAGTAAGTTTGCTCTAACGTCATTACAAGGGTTTCACGTTAAGTTGACACCTGTGGGCATTGCCGTGCCCCTACCAACGTATTTGTATCATAATTAAAGTGAAACGGTATCAGCCCCAATCATCCCACTATTCAGCAACGCCATTTTTTGAATTGGTATCAGTTTTTTGGTGGTTGCAGTTATAGCGATCGCAATCCTCATTAATGACTTAATACAGTTATTCTAGGCAATAACCAAAGGTGATTATTCTTCAATTTATATGGGCTACGGTGACACCACTCCCGCCATCTGCTTGTTCTGCGGCTTCGTAGTTATTAACTCTAGGATGCTGGTGCAAAAAGGCGTGGACACCTTGTCGCAATTTACCAGTGCCGTGTCCGTGAATAATCCATACTGGGCCCGTAGCTTCCGAGATAGCTTTATCGAGAATGAATTCCGCATCAGCTACCCGCTTACCACGCAAATCAACGGTATTTCGGGAGGTGCGAATTGCTGGGACATTTTGCGGTGGTGGTGTGACTGCGGCTGGGGCTGGTTTAGGTTTGACAACTGGTTCGGCTTTTTGACCATCTAAAGATTCTACGTCTTCCAACTTCACAGTCATTTTCATTAGCCCAAACCGGACGCTTAACTCTCCATCCGCGTCAGGGGCGGTTAAGACTTCCGCTGTTTGTCCGAGTTTGGGAACACGAATGCGATCGCCTACTTTGGGCATAAACCCAGGTTTGGGTTTTGCTGGGGTTGCTGGCTGGTATTGCTGGGCAATTTGATTTAAAGCGTTAGTCGCTTGCTGTGCCTCTTGGGCGGTGGGCGTACCTTGTTGTAAGCGGCGGATCACTTGGGCAATTTCTGTTTTTGCTTGGGCGATCGCTTGTTGCACTGCTACTTCCTGTGAAGCCCGCAAAGCGCTTTCCCTCTCTTCCAAGGCTGTAGCTTTGGCGGATACTTGTTTGTACAAACGTTCGGCTTGCTGCAACAAACTTTGGGCTTCCGCAGCTTTGGTTTCCTGGCGGCGGCGTTGGGCTTCTAACCCAGCAATTACCTGATTAACTTCATCTGTTGCTTCTCCCACTTGAGTTTTCGCCTGTTCTACCACTTCTGGTTTCAATCCCAAGCGCAGGGCAATTGTTAAGGCATTAGAACGCCCAGGTATCCCCCACAGTAGACGGTAAGTAGGCGAGAGAGTACTTTCATCAAATTCTACAGAGGCATTTTCAAACCGCTCATCGTCATATTTTAGGGCTTTGAGTTCGCCAAAGTGAGTGGTGGCAATGGTTAGCTGGGCGTGATTAGCGAGATATTGGAGTAAGGCGATCGCTAAGGCACTACCTTCAACTGGATCAGTACCTGCGCCGACTTCATCAAGTAAGACTAGGGAGTGGGGAGTGGGGAGTGGGGAGTGGTCTAAATTTTCTTCTTCCCCATTCCCTATTCCCAATTCCCCATTCCCCAACGCTTCCAAAATCCGACTAATGCGCCGAATGTGCCCAGAAAATGTGGATAAACTTTGCTGTAAGGATTGTTCATCGCCAATATCTGCCAGCACTTTGTCAAACCAAGGAATTTCTACTGGTTCGCGGGCGGGGACAAATAAACCCACTTTGGCCATCAATGCTGCTAACCCTAGAGTTTTTAAGGTTACAGTTTTACCGCCTGTATTTGGCCCGGTAATCGTTACTACCCGAATGTGGGGACTGATGAGTAAATCTACGGGAACCACTGGCTGCCCTTGTTCGTGCTGTTGCTGCCACACTAACAAAGGATGCCGCAAGTTCCGCAAGGTAATCATTTCATTTTCTTGCGGTTCGATGAATCGCGGCGGATTGGCTCCTAGCCAGTAACTATATCGAGATCTAGCGGTTGCTAAATCCAATGTGGTGACAATTGCTAACAACCTTTCCAAATCTGGTTTGACTGCGGCTACTTGTTCTGTCAAAACGCGGCGAATTGCTTCTTCTTCGGCTTGCTCTCTTCTGATGATTTGCCGCAGTTGGTTGCCCAGAGGCACGACGGAATTCGGTTCGATGTAGAGCGTTGCACCACTGGTAGAGGTATCGTGAACAATGCCGGGAATGGCGTCTTTTTGGGGTGCTTTGACGGGGATGACAAAGCGATCGCCCCGTTGGGTAATAATCTGTTCTTGAACTGCCCCAGATTTTGCCTGTATGATATTTTGCAGCTTTTGGGTAATTTGCGTGCGTAATCGCCGCAAGTCGGTGCGAATTTCGCCGAGTTTTTGACTGGCGCGATCGGTTACCTGTGAGCGTTCATCAATACAGCGGTGAATTTCCTGTTCTAGTTCTGGGTAAGTCCGCAAATCGGCAACCAAATCAGTAAGTATTGGTAAATCTTCCTGATTATCGATGACACGGCGCAAATTTCTTGCACCAGCCAGAGTGGTGGCGATCGCTAAGAGTTCATCTCCTGTCAAAATTCCGCTGCGTTCTGCCCGTTCTAGGGAATCCCCAATATCTTGAATTCCTTCAAATGAGAGTCCTGTAGTCAGGCGACTTTCCAGTTGATAGACTTCTTTGGTTTGCTTTAACAACTGTTCACTTTCTGCCTGAAAATCGGGGATTTTCAGATGACGCGCGGCTATAACCCCCAATTTAGTTGCCGCAAAGGTGGAAAGGTGCTGGCACAGACGATGCCATTCTAATAGTTCTAAGGTTTCAGATTGGATCAAGGCTTCAACGTCTAATCTGAAACTATCGTAACAATTCTAGCTCCTTCATGGGTAAACCTTAAAGGATCAGGATTTACGCACAGGTAACGGAAAATCGAACCACAGAGAACGCAGAGGACACAGAGGAATAGGAGTTTGAGAGGTTTATTGCGTAAGTCCTAAGGATAAAATACAGATATTCACTGATGGTCAAGACGGTTTCAAGAGGGTGTAGCTCAGGATATAACTACTCATATCTACGTAGTAACATAAAACCGCATGTGGGGTAAGTGCTGCGGTGGCAGTGATGTGCTTCATCCATTTACGAAAAACCCGCCTCAATCATTTTGGCGATCGCATCTGGGTCAAAATTATTCAATGCTGAAACAAGTTCCTGAAACTGCTGATATTTTTGTTCACAGTAATTTCCTGTTCCCCATCCCATCACTTCACAAAAATTGATGTAGTCTGTCCGCCAATGAAATGTTCCGAGATAGAGAACAAATTCTTCAGCTAATTTCTGGGATTCGGGACTAGGATCGGGTTTGTCTGTAGCGTAATTCTCTGGTAGTTCTGATGTCATGCTGTTTCACTCTACAACTTTGACTGAATTGGTAAGGCGATCGCATACTCTGAAAATCTCTTCATAGGTCATACTAACTCCTTCAGTCATAATTGAGGGGCAATCTCCCCATGCTTGCTTTCACTAATAAAAAGCATTCACAAGGCGATCGCCCCTAAATATTTCGAGCGTTTTTAGCACTCGCTCTTTCCCCAGAAACACTTATGAATTATCTTTCATCAGTCTATCTGGAATAATGACTCCACACTCCACACTCCGCATTTAGTAATCGGCACTTAGTGAGTATTTGAACTGGGAATTTTTGTTTTTCGATTATAAATTGACATCAAGCCAACTTTAACCATTCCCCACTCCCTACTCCCTACTCCCCACTACCCGGTGATTACTCAGCAGTAGCGAGTTCAGTACTACCACGTGTACGCCGCCGTGTGAGGCTGTTGTACAGCATGATACCGATCGCTTTGATCAAATTGCCTTCCAATTCTTGGAACATCTTCATGTTCACACCAAAGGCGGCGTTAGCTTCATCAACAATGCGATCGCCTGTAGCATCATCCAAGGGTAATTCATCCAAATTCTGGCGATATTTGGCTTTGAATGCCTTTTCGTCAGTAATATCTGCAAATTCATAAAAGGCAGTACCTTGCCCATCAGACAAATTCATTGCCGTGACAGCAATATTTTTGAGAATTTGTCCCCCAGATAAATCACCCAGGTAACGAGTGTATGAATGGGCGATTAACAGTTCTGGTTCTGTTGCAGATATTTCCCGAATCCGCTTGACATAAGCTTCACCCGCAGAAGATAGTCGAATTTGCTCTTTCCAATTCGCACCAAAGTAATAATTTAGGTCTTGTTCTAGGGTATGCTTGCGGTTTAACTGGGGAAAATAAATTTTAGAAACAATTGGATGCTGGCGGTGCTTTTCTATCTCCTCTTCCATCGCTGAGTAGATGAAGTAGAAGTTAGCAACTAGTTTCCGGTAAGAGTTTTTCTCGACTACTCCTTTTAAAAAGCACTTGACAAAACCGACATTTTCTGCCATTGTGTGGGCTTTTTTAGTGCCTACACGTAATTTGGTTGCTAAATTGCTGCTCATGCTAAATTTCTCAACTTTAAAAAGTCAACTGCCGGAGTTTTAACCGACCAACGGCTAAAAAGGCCATTAAAACGTTACCTTAAAACTATTTGATGAGAATTTATATTAAAATTTTTTAAGCTTTGATTTTTTGTAGCTTTTTACACAGCAAACTCACGAAATGAATAGAACTTTATATTGCTGGAATTTTGCTTTTTTGTTTTTATCAGTTAGATTTTACTTGCATTCTCAAGTTTGTTGGCAAAGCGATCTAATTACTAAAAGTAATATATATTACTTTTAATTTTAAAAAGACTTTAAGTATTAACGAATACACATAAGAGTCAAGATTAAGATAGAGAGCATAAAAATAAGAATTAGCTAAAATGGGTAAACTTTACTGATAACGTAAAAACCAACACTGACTTCATGAAATATTTACAATTACAGAAGTAATCCTTAAGTATTTTTACGTACAATTAAGTTGATCTAGAGCGAATTTTTAAAGAGAATAAAGAATGTCGAAATTGCTGAATCAAGTCTCAAGTGCTATTTTTCAGTTTGTTGTGTGGAGTGTTTAAGCATATGGTTTCATCTGTAACTCGGACATCTGGCATTGTTGGGAATTCTGCTTCCGAAGCTAATGGATTAGGCAAAGGGATTGAGAGCAGTTTTGGGCTGAATTTACTACCACTACCAGCAAATGCGTTATTTGGCACAGATGGTATTCGCGGACGAGTGGGAGAATTACTGAGTGCGCCCCTAGCATTGCAAATTGGATTTTGGGCGGGTATTGTTTTACGTAACCATGCTACTGGTGTGGGACCAGTGATTCTGGGACAAGATTCTCGAAACTCTAGCGATATGCTGGCAATGGCTTTGAGTGCCGGGTTAACAGCAGCAGGGTTAGAGGTTTGGTATTTGGGATTATGTCCTACTCCTTGCGTTGCCTATCTCACCAGCATCAGTGATGCCATCGGTGGAGTGATGATTTCTGCCAGTCATAACCCCCCAGAGGACAACGGCATTAAAGTTTTTGGTGCCGATGGTGGGAAGTTACCCCAATTATTGCAAGCAGAAATTGAAGCCGGACTGCGTGGCAAGATTTCAACTGCTGGTACTGAGAGTAATTGCGGCAGACATTACTCACGTTTCGAGTTAATCAGCCATTATGGCGAGGCGTTGAGAAAACCCTTGGACGGTGGCTTGAATCTTGAAGGAATGAAGATTGTTTTAGATTTAGCGTGGGGAGCAGCAGTAGGATTAGCACCAACAGTATTTACACAGATGGGTGCAGAAGTAATTTGCTTGCATAACGAAGCAGATGGCGATCGCATTAACGTCAACTGTGGTTCCACCCACCTAGATATTTTGGCAGCAACCGTACAAGAACACAACGCCGACTTAGGCTTTGCCTTTGATGGCGACGCCGATCGCGTCTTAGCAGTAGATAATACTGGCAGGCAAGTTAACGGCGATTACATTCTCTACCTCTGGGGACGCCACCTACAACAAAAACAACTACTACCAGATAACTTGATTGTATCCACAGTCATGGCTAACTTAGGCTTCGAGAAAGCTTGGAATGAAATAGGTGGGAACTTGATTCGCACCGCAGTCGGGGACCAATACGTGCAAGCCGAAATGCTGCGGACAGGGGGAATGCTAGGCGGCGAACAATCAGGTCATATACTTTGCCGTCATTATGCCGTAACAGGGGATGGCTTATTAACAGCCTTGCATTTAGCAGCTTTAGTCAAACAAAGTGGTGTTTCCCTAGCAGAATTAATAAATCAAAGCTTCCAGACCTATCCTCAATTATTGCGGAACGTGCGAGTTATAGACCGCGATCGCCGTTTAGGATGGAAAGATTGCCAACCTGTGCAAAAAGCGATCGATCTTGCCGAAGCTGCAATGGGTGATTCTGGTAGAATCTTAGTTCGCGCCTCTGGTACCGAACCAGTAATCAGAGTTATGGTGGAAGCCGCCAGTGCCGAACTTGCCAACCACTGGACAAATGAATTAGTCTCAAAAGTCCAGCAACATCTGATGGACTAAGGGACTTCCAATAAAAAAACATTCCATCTCCGGGGCGCACAGCTGTGCGCCCCTACAAATATATAAATAACCAAGGCTGGTGAATTTGTAGGAACTGTGAAATTGTGAGATAGTTTCTGCTTAATTAATTGCCACAAAAACTCACTGCATCACAATCAATACGGTTCGGTTAAGGTTTTTTTTGATGAAAATTCTAAATCGCAAAGACAAGGGTAAATCGCCCTCAAGACGAAAGATTGATGATTGTAAAGACGCCGATTTATCGCGTCTCTGAATGTGTTATTATTTCCTTCGAGATTCTTAGCTATTTATTGTGATATAAAATAGTGCTTGTTTTTGTTATTCCACTCAAAAGCGCACAAGTTTCCAATTCCTGGGAGCGTGTTACACAATTGTTTGAAAGATGCATTAAATCAGTTTGTAATCAGACCTCACCCAATTTTCACGTTATTGTTGTTTGTCACGAAAAGCCCAAAATAGAATTCACTCATTCCCAAATTACATACATTACAGTTAATTTTGATCCTCCAAACGAAATTAACCCTATAGCTAAAGGAGACACAGATAAAGGGCGGAAAATCCTAAAAGGATTGATTTATGCTCGTCAATTTTCTCCCACTCACACTATGACAGTTGATGCTGACGATTGTGTAAGTCAAAATTTAGCAAAATTTATTCAACAACATCCAGATTCTAATGGATGGTTTATCAATAAAGGTTATAAATATCAGGAAGGAAGTAACTACATATATCTGAAAAGAAACAATTTTTATAAAATGTGCGGCAGTTGTAACATTATCCGATATGATTTGAATGATTTGCCGGACAACGGAGAATATAATCGTGGCTATGGATACTATAGATATTATATAGACCATGCCAAAGTTAGAGATATTTTAAAAAACAAAGGAAAAGCTATTAAATCATTACCATTTCTAGGTGCGGTTTATATTTTGGAAACAGGAGAAAATCTTTTTGATAATTCAAAAAGACTGAAATTTAGCATTTTTAATCGGAAATTATTAAATCAATCAATTAGAGATGAATTTGGATTGTACGACTTACAGCAATCCAAAGAAATTTGTCAACTATAATAGATTCCTTGAGGCTGATAGGCTACAGCATTACTATGCGAAAAAGCAATTCAAAATCGCGATCGTCTAAAAACTCGAAAAAGCAGGCTAAAAACGAAACTCCTACCCTTAGCCTCAAAGAACAGTTAGCCCAGAAGCGCAAAGCAGCCCAAGCACGTAAAGAACTCACCAGCTTACTCACCACCGCCACCTTTGGCGGTGTCTTCTTAGGCATTGTGCTTTTTTTCGTAGCTGGAATTAAAGCAGCAGTCCCTGGTGTCTTGGGGATAATTGTCATGTCCCTTTCTTACAAATATCCCCGCCAAGCCCTATATGCCTTCATTATTTACGTACCTGCTGGTGGTACTATTACTTACTATTTGGGCAATAGTCCCATACTCCAATTAGCTAAAGATGCTTTTTACGTTCCAGCCCTGATTGGACTTTGGCAAACTTGCCGTAAACAAGGGATACCGATAATTATTCCCCCAGGAATTAAAACTCCACTTTATATTGTTTTGGCTTGTAGTGTGCTAACACTGTTGTTTGTCAATGGTGGACAGCAGTTTAACCCCCCTAGTGTCGGACTTTTAGAAAAGGCACCCAAAGAAATACCCTTAGGTATGGGAATTCTGGGACTGAAAGTACTTTTAGGCTATGTGCCTTTGATTGGTTGTGCTTACTATTTAATTCGAGATAAGCGAGATTTTCTATTTTTATCGCGCCTGCAAATAGGCCTCATACTGACTTGCTGTGTGCTGGGATTTATTCAATATTTGTTACTACTAACTGGTATATGTAAAGGCACTAGAGGTCTTGAAGGAAATGCACTATTTGTCACATCACTAGAAGCTCGGTGTTATTTTGGTGGAGCGCTCTTATATAGTCCTGAAGAAGGAGTTATTCGCTTACCAGGAACATTTGTAGCCCCTTGGCAGTGGGCATGGTTTTTAATTTCCAGCACCTTTTTTACCTTTGCCACCGGCTTCACCGACCCCTCGATAATATGGCGGTTAATCAGCTTAGGTGCTTTAGGTTCAGTATTTATTAATGCTGTTATTTCTGGACAGAGAATCGCCTTAGCTTTAGTACCAACCTGCTTTGGAATTTTGCTATTGCTCACAGGTCAAATTGGCAACCTCAAACGGTTTATTCCCATAGGAATCGGACTAGCTTTGATTTTGGGAATAGCGATGATAACTAACCCTGCTGTCGTCCAAGAGAGAACCGCAAGTTTTACTAGTCGTTGGGAAGCTTCACCACCTCAAGATTTTATCATCCAGCAATTTGAAGAAAACTGGAAAGACGTAGACGGCCCTTTAGGTAGTGGCTTAGGTCGAGCAACTAACTCCGCCCGTGCAATGGGTGAAACTAAGCTGGTAGAAACTTATTACCCGAAAGTACTCTATGAAATTGGAATTCTTGGGGTATTAGCGTTTTTGGGTTTAGTCACAAGTTTAACAATTATTGCCTTCAAAACCTATCGCTCGATAAAAAACCGTAATTTCCGCAGTTACGGAGCAGCTTTATGGGTGTTTATATTGTTTATTAGCTATAACACTTACTACTATCCCTTGGATGTAGATCCAGTTGCTGTCTATTATTGGTTTTTTGCGGGAGTTCTTTTTAAATTGCCAGAACTGGAAAAACAAGAAAAAGAAGATGCCGACCCGAACCAAAAAAACAAGAAAAAACGTCTCAAAACAATTTAAATGCAAACAAAATGCTAAAAGTTATTATCAGAGGTCAGCCCCTTCTCTGCGAGACGCACTCGCGTTCGGGGAAGTCAAAAGTCAAAATTCAAAAAAACCTCAGCAGTCAACACTTCCAATGACTATTAAAATAGTAAAATTATTTAATAAAAATTATGAATAATTGGCCTTTAATTACTGTGGTTATCCCGACATATGGTCGAGAGGAACCGCTACGGGATAGCATTGTAGATGTCCTGAAACAGGACTATCCGAATTTTGAAGTTTTAGTAATAGACCAAACCGCAAAACACCAACCAGAAATTCAAGCCTACCTAGAAGAAATGGCGGAGGCAGGTAAAATTAAATGGTTGCGGTTAGATTGGGCGAGTTTGCCAGGGGCGCGGAATTACGCTGTGCGGCGGTCATCTGGTGAAATCATATTATTTATTGATGATGATGTGCAGCTAACGCCTGGATTGTTATCAGCCCATGCGAAAAATTATTTGCAAAACCCAGAGGTGGGGGCTGTTGCTGGACGGGTATTTGACAGAATGAAATTGGGTGATTCTGGAGGAGATTTAGAGATTGAATATCTGCCTCCCGAAGCTATGGACCCTGGTATTGCTTGGTATCATATTGATTTAGTACATACGATAAAACCCCAGCAAGTATTGACAGCAAGGGGGTGTAATATGTCCTTTCGCCGGGAAATTTTTACTAAGTATGGACTAAGTTTTGATGAGAGATTTGGCGGTAGTGCAGTGCGGGAAGAATCAGATTTTTGTTTGCGGGTGCGACAGACGGGATATAAGATTTGGTACGACCCAGAAGCCCATTTGGTGCATTTAGGTGAAGAGACTGGGGGTTGTCATGATATTAGTATGCGATCGCTTAAATATCAACTCACCTTTTACCACAATCATTTCCTATTGGGGCTAAAAAACCTCACTGTTACCCAAGCTTTACGCCTATACGCGCGTTTATTTGATTGTCACGTCTTGGGACGCCCACCTTGCCATAAAAGCGGTTCCCCCATCAAAATTCTCACTCGCGGTATTTTTTACACTTTGGGTTTTTTCAAAGCCTTGGGTACTGTCATCCAATCAGTATGGAATGATGGCCAAATTTACACTCGTTTAGATCAAAAAATTTAGTTAGTGCTAGAGACGCGATTAATCGCGTCTGTACAAGAGTTAGGAGTTAGGAATTACTGAATAAAAAATCACAAATTACAAATAACAATGAAAATCTTAGTTGCTAGTCACACTTATATTGTAGACCTCAACTGTGAAAAATTACGCGCTTTATCTCAGCTAGAACCTGACATTGAAGTGACAGTTGTAGTTCCAAAACGCTGGAATCCTGGTGGTGTACAAAACAAAATTATTGAAACTGAATACCGCGATGAAGGCTCATTTAAAATAATTCCGGTTTCTAACTTCAGTCAAAATCATCAGGGACTCCTTACCTTTGGGGCTGATTTGATATCTTTATTCAAACAATTTCGCCCCCAAATCATCCAGGTAGAGCAAGGGTCTAGAGGATTGGCTTATACTCAAATGATTGCCTTAAACAAACTATTAGGACTCAAGGCAAAAAATGTATTTTTTACCTGGTGGAACCTACCATATCAATTAAAATTACCAGTTGCCTTATTAGAAAAACATAACCTCAATCACAGCCACGGCATTATTTCTGGTAATCAGGATGGGGCAGAAGTTTTGCGACAACGGGGATATGAAGGGCCGATTAAAGTCATGCCGCAATTGGGAGTAGATGAAAGTTTATTTACTCCCAAACCACAACCAGAGTTAGCAGCTAGTTTAGGTATTGAAAAAGAAGATTTTGTGGTGGGTTTTGTTGGGCGTTTTGTTCAAGAAAAGGGTTTATTAACGCTTTTAAAAGCCTTAGTAAATTTAAAAAATAAACCTTGGAAATTACTCCTCTTGGGACGGGGAGAATTACAAGGTGAATTAATTAAAATAGCAACAGAGAACAATATTGAAGACCGATTAATTTTAGTAGAAAGCGTTCCCCATAATGAAGTAGCAAACTATATCAATTTAATGAGTACTTTGGTACTGCCTTCAGAAACAACTTACAAATTTAAAACCTTAACCTCTGCTGGTTGGAAAGAACAATTTGGTCACGTGCTAATTGAAGCAATGGCTTGTCAAGTGCCTGTGATTGGTTCTGATTCCGGTGAAATTCCCCATGTAATTGGTGATGCTGGTTTAATTTTTCCTGAAGGTGATGCCGAAGCCCTTGCTAATTGCTTACTTGAATTAATGGATAAACCATATTTTGCTCACACTCTTGGTGAAATGGGTTATCAAAAAGCAATGATTAAATACACAAATAAAGCTTTAGCTAAGCAGCAATTAGAGTTTTATCAAGAGTTGGTCATTAGTCATTAGTGATTGGTCATTAGTGAATAACACAGGACAAATAACAAACGACAAATGACAAAAAAATGAAAATATTACAAATTGTTCCCTCAATTTCTCTGATTTACGGCGGCCCTAGTCAAATGGTACTGGGATTAGCTCCAGCTTTGGTAAAAGAGGGAGTAGAAGTTACAATTCTCACAACTGATAGTAATGGTGATAATGGTCAAATACCTCTGGATGTTCCCTTAAATAGCCCGATTAAACAAGATGGTTATGAAATCATTTACTTTCGTTGTGCGCCATTTCGTCGCTACAAATTTTCTCTAGATTTACTCAAGTGGCTAAAACTTCATGCCCACGAGTTTGACATTGCACATATTCATGCTTTATTCTCACCCATAAGTAGTGCTGCTGCTATTGTCTGTCGTCAGCAAAAACTACCTTATATTTTGCGTCCTTTGGGTACTCTCGATCCGGCTGATTTACGCAAAAAAAAGCAATTAAAACAGATTTATGCTGCAATTATAGAACGTCAAAATTTAGCTGGTGCGGCGGCAATTCATTTTACTAGCGAACAAGAAGCTAAAATATCAGAAAGATTTGGAGTATCGACGCCAGATTTGGTAATTCCTTTGGGTGTGATACCGCCTCAATCCCCTGTTGAAAAAGGGAGAAATTTTGTATCTAGTCCGTTTAAAATACCAGAGGATATCCCGTTGGTGCTATTTATGTCACGAATTGACCCAAAAAAAGGGTTGAATTTGTTGATTCCAGCGCTAGAAAAATTGTTAGGGGTTGGTTATAAATTTCATTTTGTTTTAGCTGGAACAAATCCCCAAGAACCAGATTACGAGGAAAAAATAAAATCCCAAATTCAAAATTCACCACTGCGATCGCACACTACAATCACTGGCTTTGTGACTGGTGAATTAAAAGCTAGTTTACTACAAGCTGCTGATTTATTCGTCTTACCTTCCTACTATGAAAATTTTGGCATTGCTGTAGCTGAAGCGATGCTAGCAGGAATACCCGTAGTCATTTCTGACCAAGTGCATATTTGTCAACAAATACGTGATAGTGAGTCGGGTTGGGTGGGTACAACAGATGTGGAAGCACTAGTAGATTTACTGCAAGCAGCTTTGGAAAATCCCGCAGAACGCCAACGACGGGGATTAAACGCCCACAAATATGCTGATGTAAATTTTAGCTGGGATGCGATCGCAAAGCAAACAATCCAAGCCTATCAGAAAATTCTGGCAAACAAATCAATCAGGACTTACGTACAAGTAACGGAAAATCGAACCGCAGAGGACGCAGAGGGCACCCAGAAATAAGAGTTTTGGAGGGTTATTGCGTAAGTCCTATCAATTTAACCCAAGGCAGACAACAGCAGTTTTGCCAAATAGGTGTTAAAACTACTTTGACAAGTACAGCAGATTGCAAGCTAGTGAAATATACAGTAGGGGTCAAAAGTCAAGAAGGCTTTTTATCTGGCTTGTAGACCAAAACACTATATATACACAAATTCTGTATGAAAGTTGAAAATGAGAAGATGCCAATATCTGATACCGTTGAACAACCAAAACTTTTCAGTTTCGGTGGCTTGTTTAGTGGACTGCGTGGCGATTTGACGGGAGGACTGACAGCAGCTGTCGTAGCACTACCCTTGGCTTTAGCTTTTGCGGTGGCAAGTGGAGTAGAACCAAAGGCAGGACTCTACACCGCTATTGTGGCGGGAATTGTAGCGGCAATCTTTGGAGGTTCGCCGGTACAGATTACAGGCCCTACAGGCGCAATGGCTGTCATTTTGGTGGGAATTGTTGCTAAGTATGGCATTGAAAAAGTTTGGATTGCTGGGGTGATGGCTGGAATTATCCAGATTGCCTTGGGAGTTGCCAAACTGGGACAACTAGTGAAGTTTATTCCTTATCCAGTGACGGCAGGTTTTACTAACGGTATCGCCGTGATTATTTTTTGTGGTCAATTAAATAATTTCTTTGGCTTACAAGTACCACGTAGCGAACATTTTCTGCCAGGACTTTGGCAAAGTATAACTCATGTAGAAGCTTTAAACTGGGTAGCAGTCGGGCTGGCAGTGGTGGTGATTGCAACCAACGTTTTATGGCCCAAGATTAATACTACTATACCGGGTTCTTTAGTGGGGTTGGTGTTGGCAACAGCGATCGCTGCTTATTTTCATCTGGATGTGCCAACAATTGGAGTCATTCCTCAATCTTTACCCATGCCCCAAGGTATTCCCCACTGGAATGATTTTAGCGTGATTCGAGAACTAATTAATCCGGCTTTGGCTTTGGCGGCACTGGGAAGTATTGAATCGTTGCTGTCGGCGGTGGTGGCTGATGGAATGACGGTGAGTGAGAAACACAATAGCGATCGCGAATTAATTGGTCAAGGATTGGCAAATATCATTGTCCCATTTTTTGGTGGCATCCCAGCAACAGGGGCGATCGCTCGGACTGCTGTGAATGTCCGTTCTGGCGGTAAAACCCGACTGTCTGGAGTCATTCACGGCGTTGCTTTAGCCATTATTGTCTTAACTTTGGCACCCTTAGCGGCGCAGATTCCCCTAGCCGCACTTGCTGGCATTTTGATGGTAGTTAGCTTGCGGATGATTGAGTGGGAAGCCATTGGCTTATTAATGCGTGCTACCTACTCCGATTTTGCTGTGATGATTCTCACCTGGCTGGTAACAATTTTGTTTGACTTAGTTCTCGCTGTGGAAGTCGGATTAATTGCAGCCGGAGCCTTGTTTATCAAACGTATGAGTGATTTGACCCTTGCCAAAATACCTGAAACCGAAGTGTTTCCCCCTGGTATTCCTCTAGAATTAGGCAAAGAAATTGCTGTTTATCGGGTAGATGGCCCTGTATTTTTTGGTGCTGCGGAAAGGTTCGTTACCTTCTTGCGGGAGCAGCCAGAAGTGAAGTATTTAATTCTGCGGTTACGGTATGTACCAAATATGGACACAACTGGCTTAGTGGCCTTAGAGGATATTTACCACGATTTGGAACGGCATAATTGCCGCTTAATTCTCACAGGTTTACAACCCCAAGTTCGACAAATACTAGAACGTTCAGGATTGTTGAAAACAATCGGATTATCAAATTGTTTTGAAACAACCACAGATGCTATTTGCTCTCTCAATCCTCAGATTGAAAGACCATCTCAGCTTGTAGCGACTAATTTAAATTGAACTCAGCCCCCTCATTCTGTATCTAAGAGTGCTGACAACCTAAAATTTTGTTTCAAACCGCTAAAGCCCGATTGGGGAATAGGGGTTTTGTGTCATGATGACAAAGTAGAACACATATGCTTTTCTAACTACAGGGAATCTCACATGGCTCTCCGTTTAGGTGATACAGTACCCAACTTTAAACAAGCCTCAACACACGGCGACATCGATTTTTACGAATGGGCAGGTGACAGCTGGGTTGTGCTGTTCTCTCACCCTGCTGATTTTACACCTGTTTGCACAACAGAACTCGGCACAGTTGCCAAGCTGAAACCAGAATTTGACAAGCGCAATGTCAAAGCGATCGCACTTAGCGTTGATAATGTTGAATCACACAATGGCTGGGTGGGAGATATCGAAGAAACTCAAAGCACCACTCTTAACTACCCAATTTTGGCAGATGCCGATCGCCAGGTTTCTGACCTTTATGATATGATCCACCCCAATGCCAACGCAGCTGTAACGGTGCGATCGGTTTTCGTAATCGACCCCAACAAAAAACTCCGTCTGACTTTCACATATCCCCCCAGCACAGGACGCAACTTTGATGAACTTTTGCGGGTGATTGATTCTCTGCAATTGACTGATAACTACAGCGTGGCCACACCAGCCGACTGGAAAGATGGAGAGGATGTCGTAATTGTCCCCTCACTCAAAGATCCAGAAGTTCTCAAAGAGAAGTTCCCCAAAGGCTATCAGGAAGTTAAACCTTATCTGCGGTTAACTCCTCAGCCTAACAAGTAAATCTAAAAATGATTTCCTGCATTAGACGCAAAGCCGCCAACCTATATCTTGGCGTCTTTGCGTCTTTGCGTGAGAATAAAGTCACTGGGCTAGAAATCGGAACCTGGAGGAGATCCCCATGTTTTCATCCCCTTTGGTTTTGCAAATTCCGTCATCAATGCAAATCACAGACGAACAATAGTGGCGATCGCATATTGCCTGGTTTTATTTTGAATATGAGTAAAGTTTGGTAAAAAAGTAGGTCTGTATAGCTGTAAGCCCCTACAAAACAAAAAAAACCCGCCGTAGCGGGATACACAACAAAACTATGAACGATGAAAACTTGATTTAGTGGGAATACCTCATCTCAGCTTCTAGTTGACGAATCAGTTGTTCGTCACCTTTCGCTCTGGCTACTTGCAAGCGATGTTCTAGGCTTTTTTGAATATTCTCTCTGTGAGCTTCTCGTGCTTTCCTGGCAGCCTGTAGTCTACCTTGATTCATATGAATTACCTCTTTAATTTTTGACTTTATGTCTTGTATTCTTAACATAGCATAGGTTTTGTAGCTGTTGCTACAGAAATTTTGAATTTTATCCAAATTTTAATCAAATCATGTCTGAGAACCGTATCGGTCAACAACCAGTGGTGACTTTGCTGAGCGATTTCGGCGATCGCGATGTCTATGTAGGGGTGATGAAAGGAGTAATAGCCCAAATCAACTCTCAAATCATGGTGGTAGACCTGACACACCAAATTCCGCCGCAAGACATAGCCGCAGCCCGGTTTTGTTTGATGAATGCTTACCCCTATTTTCCAGTTGGGACAGTGCATGTAGCAGTGGTAGATCCAGGTGTGGGCAGCAAGCGACGGGCGATCGCAGTAGAATTTGCTCAAGGGTTTCTTGTGGGACCTGATAATGGCATTTTCAGTGGAGTATTAAGTCAAAGTCCGGCGATGTCTACGACGGGCTACGCCTACACAGCGGTGGAACTTACAAATCTTAACTATTGGCGAACTCCCGAACCAAGCAAGACTTTTCACGGTAGGGATATTTTTGCACCAGTGGCAGCTAATCTTGCCAGTGGTGTCCCCCTCGAACAGCTGGGACAAAAAATCGATCCAGCAAGTTTGGTGAAGCTGGATATCGGCGAGTGCAAGCAGACAACAACTGGTGTAGTGGGTTGCATTCAATATATCGATGGCTTTGGCAACTTAGTGAGCAACATTCCTGGAAGTTTCGTCCAGGGTAAAAGCTGGTGTGTCCAAGCTGCTGGGTTGAATCTACCAGGGTGTGAAACTTATAGTAATGTCAAAGTCGGAGAGGCTATAGCTTTAGTTGGCAGTCACGGCTGGGTAGAAATTGCCATCAATAGCGGTAATGCTCACTCACAGTTACAGCTTAATTTACAAGATGCCCTACAAGTTTTGTTTTTTAACTAGATTTATAGGACTCATATTTGATTTTTGGGAAGCTAGGTACACCTTTATTCCTTCTTCCCAGTCCCCAGTCCCCAGTCCCCAGTCCCTTACCTCTACGAGTGATTCTCCAAATCAAATCAGATTGCTATATATCCTAGAGCATAGTTTTGCAGATACCCACATTAAATTCGTCTTATTGCCCATAATAATAAAGGTAACCGTACCACTCGATTAACGAATCATAACTATATTCTTCACTATGACTACGCAAATACTACCTGCACCAGAAGTTTATCAAGGTCAGTTTGGGGAATTTACAATTACCCAGAGCGATCGCACCGGAGTAATTATCTACCGCGCTGGCTTAATGATAGCTGCACTCAGTTTTGCCATCGGTAGCGCTTTGGTTTTGCTCAACAATAACCCAACTGTTTTAAGTGCGCTGACACCTCTATATACTTGTTTTATTCTGGCTCTTGGTGTAAGTTTATTTACCATTCATATTTACATGGCATCACTACACCGAATGTTGCAAGTTTTTTGGGCGATCGGTACTATCGCATCGCTGATATTGGCACTATCTAGTAGTGAACCTTTGGCTGTTACTGTTTACAATCAGCCTCTTACTTTATTTGGAGTTGGTTTTATCTTTGTCGCTCTGACAGGTATTTATTTTAAAGAAGCTTTTTGCTTCAATCGCCTGGAAACCAAAGTATTAACCCCAATAGTACCACTACTATTGTTAGGACATTTGGTAGGAGTTTTACCAATTCAGTGGGAAAGTATTTTATTAGGAATTTGGGCAGCGTTATTTTTGGTATTTGCTCTGCGAAAGACAGTGCAAGCAATTCCTGCTGATATTGGCGATAAGTCTGTATTTACTTACTTGAAAGAACAGCGTTTAGCTAAGGTTTAATGCAGGTAAAAAAACTTAGGCGTCTAAAATTTACCAAAATCAAACTCGTAAAACGCCAAGAAATATGGACACTTACGGCTCCGGGATGGGCGATTGCGATCGCTGTGATTGCCTATTTAATGTTTTTCAGTATTACTCATGTACATTCATATCTTGCCGTAAGTTCTCCTATCAAATCAGCAGAAATATTAGTTGTTGAAGGATGGCTACCAGATTCTGCTATAGAACAAGCTTTGATTGAATTTCAAAACGGTTCTTATCGTCAAATAATTACTACCGGGGGTTCATTAGGAAGAGGAAATTATCTGACTGAATACAATAATTTTGCAGAAGTGACAGCCGCCACTTTGAAGAAACTCGGTTTACAAGCAGATAAAGTGGTAGCTGTTCCCACACCTTTCGTAGTCAAGGATCGGAGTTATGCCTCTGCTGCTGAATTTTATCGCTGGCTATCCAATTCCAATTTAAAAGTGCGATCGATTAATCTTTTTTCTTTGGATGCTCATACCCGTAGGAGTTGGTTAATTTTCAAAAAACTACTGAATCCTGGCATTCAAGTTGGTGTGATTGCTGCCAAAACCAAAGATTACGATCCAAAAAAATGGTGGGGTTCCAGCGAAGGTGTGCGGACAGTTCTTGATGAAATAATTGCTTATACTTATGCCCGGTTTTTGAGTTGGAAAAACTAAAAGTTGTCGGAATTCAGAATTCAGGAGTCAGAATTCAGAATTCAGGAGTCAGAATTCGGAATTCAGGAGTCAGAATTCAGATCAGATCCCCGACCTCTTCAAGGATACTGTTGGCGAATCAGGGGTCATACCCTACGATTTTTCGTTATTCCAACAGATGTAGAGATGTGGCAATGCAACGTCTCTTGGCGATCGCCTTCTTGAAAGTTATTTTTTAGCCGGTTCTGGGAACTCTATGAATACGGTTCAGTAATTCGCGCAGAGTTAACCACGAAAGCTGAATTTATAGGTAACAATTGACACTGATTACCTATGCCAATCTGATCCGTGTTGTAAGAATAGTTTAGAGTTTTGAGGATCGGCTGATGGATAAATCAATTATTCAGTTGGTTGACGAATTACCAACTGACAATATCACTATCAAAGTTTTAAAGGCTCTTGATTACGTAGCGCCAGGTGAATGGAACAATTTGGTGGGGTTTGACAATAACATCCGCGCCATCACTGGAGAAAGCGATCCTCAGGTAATTCAGAAAATCCGCGATCGCGCTGTTGCTTTATATCAAGATCCTCAAAAAGGCTACCAGACTGCAATCAAACTTTATCAAACAATTGATAAAGCAGATACAGCTATGGCGACGGCGGCTTTAGCTAATAAAGTTGGTGAAAAAATTGGCTTTCTTTCTTTTTTAAGCAAAGTTACCCCCAAAGCTGATGTAACTCAATCGATTGATTTAGTACTAAAAATCGCCGTTGAAATCATCGCTTTCTGCAAACTAAATGGTATTCCTCAACCTAACCCCCAAGAGTTTGCCAACTCCCTGACTAACAACTATCAAAATGCATCTCTCATGCGGATGGTTGCTTTAGTTTGTCTAGATGGAATTTTGCCCTTAGGTCCAGATTTCCTAAGCAAAATCCACTCAATTATTAGTGGCGCTGATACTAGCGTAGTAGCTCAAAATCCTGTTTTCTTAGCTATTAATAATTCTCTACCAGGTAATAACCCATCTGACAAACTTGGTTTTATTAATCAGGGTTTTAACGCTGTGCAAGGGTGGATGAATAACTTAGTATCCAAAACAGGTATTACTCCGCAATCAATTTCTAGTCATTTGGGTAATTTTATTCAGATTGCTGATGATAATTTAGATTTTGTAGCAGCATTTATAGACCAAACTACAAACTACTACGAACATACAGGAATTCAAACTGTTGCTCGCAGCGTGATTTTGGAAGCATATCCTTTAGTAAAAGAGGAAATTAAACAACAGGCGCAAAAGCCTATTCAAGATGTTTCATCTGCTGTGAAGTCAGATAATAGTCAATATGGAGTCAGCAAAACAGTAGAAGTTTGGGATGGTGATGATGAAGATTGGTATCAAGGAACAATTGAAAAAATCCAAGATGACCAATTTTTTATTCATTACCTTGGTTACGGTTCATCTTATGATGAATGGGTAGGTGGAGATGATATTCGTACTCGCGATCTTTCCTCTGCTGATGGCAATGGATATGCAGTTGGTCAAAAGGTAAAATGTTGGGATGATGACCAAGAAGCTTGGTATTCTGCTACCATTCAGCAAATCCAAGGTCAGCAATACTTTCTTCGCTACGCAGGTTATGACTCATCTTATGATGAGTGGGTTGATAGCGATGAAATTCGCTAAATATTGAATGAATACGGGGCGCCATCGCCCCGTATTAACATACAGCATTTTTCAAAATTCATTATTTAAAAATAATTCTCCAAATCACAATTCTTTCGTCGAGAGAGAGACGCGATAAATCGCCGTCTCTACAATCATCAATCTTTCGTAGAGACGCGATTTATCGCGTCTGTTACTTTTTGTAGCATTGCCAGAAAAACCCTTTTTAATTACGAATTACAAATTATCTTGATACTTGCGCTACGATATCCCCTATTGCCTTTGTGCAATGTGAGGAGTAGTCAGGTTAAACACGAACATGATAGAAGAATTCAATACACAGGGTGCAGAAAATCTAGTTGCGATCGCCAATCAATTCGCCCGACTGGGAAAGGTTATAAGTACCAAAGCATTCGGTAGTGGTAATATCAATGACACATTTTTAGTAACTCTAGATTGCCCAAAACAACAGCATTTTGTTCTACAACGCATTAATACACAGGTATTTCATCAGCCAAAACTGATTATGCAGAATATGTGTATCTTCACTGAGCATGTTCGCAAAAAATTACAATCTACTCCTCTAAATCGTCGCTGGGAAGTACCCCAAGTACTACTGACCAAAAACGAACAAGACCACTGGCGAGATGCTGACGGTTCCTTTTGGCGGGCGATTAGCTTTATTGAAGATTCACAATCCTTTGATACCATGCACGATCGCTCACATGCACAAGAAATCGGTTATGCGTTGGGAATGTTCCACAATCTGATCAGCGATTTACCACCAGAAAAACTCGCTGATACCCTCGAAGGATTCCATATTACACCGCTTTACCTCCAGCATTACAATGAAGTTTTAGCGACTACCAAAGTCCGTAAAACTCCTGATGTTAATTATTGCTTGGAATTTGTTAGCGATCGCCAAACCTTTGCACATATCCTCGAAAATGCCAAAACACAAGGCATTCTACCGCTGCGTCTGATGCACGGCGATCCAAAAATCAATAACGTCATGTTCGATACTGCAACCCAGCAAGCCGTCAGTGTCATAGACCTAGACACCGTGAAACCCGGTCTGGTACATTACGATATTGGCGATTGTTTGCGATCGGGTTGCAATCCGGCTGGAGAAGAAACGCAGAATTGGGAAGATGTTTATTTTGATACCGATTTGTGCCAGGAAATTTTAGCAGGTTATCTTGGTGTGGCCAAGGCTTTTCTGACAGAAAATGACTATGCCTATATCTACGATGCAATTCGTCTCATCACCTTTGAACTAGGATTGAGATTTTTTGCTGATTATTTAGCAGGAAACGTCTATTTCAAAGTGAAGCACCCAGAACATAATTTAGCAAGAGCGATCGTCCAATTTAAACTCACCGAAAGTATCGAATCCCAGGAAACGCAGATTCGCAAAATCATCAAAGATATTAAATGAATAACCAGACATTTTCCTTGCAACCATTTGCTTCTAGCGAATCCCCAGCGAATTTCCAAATCGCAGGTAATATCAGCCGAAATATTAATCAACTTAGCATCTGTTATACCCTTACAGGCGATTTGAAAGAAATAGCGTTAGCAAAGCCAGCTACACCATCACGCAAGCATCAACTGTGGGAAAATACTTGCTTTGAGTTTTTCCTTGGCATCAAAAACTCTCAACAATATTGGGAATTCAACCTGTCACCCGCCGGAGACTGGAATGTTTATCGTTTTGATGGATACCGTCAAGGAATGCGGGAAGAAACAGCCTTGACAATACTTCCGTTTAATGTTGAAAATCAAACCGATAAATTAGTACTTACTTTGAACATTGATTTGGATAAAATGATTTCGCCAGAACAAATAATTGAAGTTGCCATTACCACTGTTATTAAAAATAGACATGGTGGCGTTACTTACTGGGCATTAACTCATCGAGGTGCAGAAGCTGATTTTCATTTGCGAGACAGTTTTATTCTTGAATTGTAAGTTATAGCTGAACTTATAATGGGAATACTATTAGTGGTTTAGCAATCGAAAAGGCTTGTGAGAATGTCTGATAATTTTCCGTTTCCCAATCCTAACGAACTACAGCAATGGCATCAGGGTATAAAACAAGCAAACCGCAATAATATTTTCTGTCACTGTCGTAATTGCGGTTATGAATGGATAGATTCAACTTTTGATGTTACTTGTATTAAATGCAGTAGCAAAAATGTAGAAAGTATTTCATCTTGGCAATTTCCAGATGATTAAGTGAGAGTATTAGATATGCAACAAAACTGGTCACAAGAAACTTATATCAAAGCCTTAAATAAAGCAGCACACGCACATCAAGGTCAGAAAATGCCAGGTTCAGAAAAACCTTACATTATTCATTTGAGTTGTGTCTGCATGGAAGTAATTGCTGCCTTAAATGTCGAAAAAAAACGTGACGAAAACCTAGCAATTCAATGTGCTATTTTGCATGACATAATTGAAGATACTGTGACAACCTTCGAGGAAATAAAAACTGAATTTGGGGAAGCGATCGCTAACGGTGTACTTGCATTGACTAAAGATAATTCTTTAGACAAAAATCTGCAAATGACAGATAGTTTACGAAGAATAAAAAAACAACCACCAGAAATATGGATGGTAAAGCTAGCCGATAGAATTACTAACCTCCAAGCACCACCACATTATTGGAATCAAGACAAAATTATTCGATATCGAGAAGAAGGTATTCAGATTTATGAAGCTTTGAAAGATGCAAGTCCGTTTCTTGCATCACGCTTGGCTAGCAAAATAGAAGACTACAAAGCGTTTATTAAGTAGGAACATATAGCAATCATATCTGAGTTGTGAAAAATATTTTTTTTTAACGAACCACAGAGACACAGAACACAGAGATATTAGACCTCATGCAAACGTCTTTCTTTGCGTTCTTTTATCTGCGCCTCTGCGTGAGGCAAAAAAATATTTATGCAATAGCAACGCTCATTGGTATCATAAAGCTTTATCCCACTCTAATTGATGAGCTAAACCATACTTAATAAAATCTTCTATTTCAGCTTTATCGCTTTTACCAAAAACACCTAAGCTGTAAGGATTGTCTTGCATACGTTGTGTAACTTGCTCTTTTTCAAATTGCATCACCTCCTCTCTAGACCGATCTGGTTTAAAAAAGTCTATAACCAATACGGTTCTATCATAATCAGTGTAATTATGCGGACAGTGGGGATAGCTGTGATCTAAAACCATGATTTCTCCTTCATGCCAATAAAGCTGTTCATGACATATTTTCATAGCCACATCCCCCTCTGGCACAATTAATCCTAAATAGCCACGATTCATGTGAGGATTATAGTTCACATGTAGCTTGATATCTAGGCCTGGATGAAATGTACCAAAATACGCATTTCTGATGATTTCATCATGATTAAAGTTGACTTTTTCTATTACCTTAGCTAAATTTGTGAAATATTTTTCTCTTAATGCGAGTGCTTTTTGTGATGCATCATCTGACGCAAAATCAGGATATTGTATTTGATGCACTTGGATATATTTTTCAATAAAAAGACCTTGAAATAAAATTCCAAAAGCACTGTATTTGGAATTTCCCTTTGTTTTAATTGTTTTATTTTTAGGACCGAGAACATCGTAAGTAAATGTTAACTCTTCCTGAGATGCATTTTTAATAAAGTGTGTAAACTCATCTCTAATTACTTGCCAGTTATCTTGGAAACTTTTGAGAAAAGGAAATTGCTCTGAGTCTAGATGATATTCATTAAAACTTTCCATTGTCTTTTCTCCTGAAAATGATTTCATAAAAAACTGTTACGTGGTCATGGTATTTGGTCTGCGTCCCGGTAGGATGTGGAAATTCCTAACTAAACTCATTTTAGTGTGAGGTCTACTGTGTCTGAAGCTTCCCTATTAGATCGAGTTATCAAAAATGTGCGGGTAGTTCGTCCCCATGATCATGCGATGTCTACGACGGGCTACGCCTACGAACTACTCGATTTAGGAATCAAGGATGGAAAATTTGCTCAGATTGCTTCTCATATTAGCCCAGACACAGCTAAAGAGGTATTTGATGGCAAAAACCTACTAGGCTTTCCTGGGGTTGTGGATGCCCACATGCACATCGGTATTTATCAGCCCCTCGACAAAGATGCTCTAACTGAAAGCAAAGCAGCGGCAATGGGAGGCGTGACTACCAGCCTAAATTACATCCGTACAGGACAGTATTATCTCAATAAAGGCGGTTCCTATCAAGATTTTTTTCCAGAAGTGTTAGCGTTATCCGCAGGTAATTTTTTTGTCGATTACAGCTATCACATCGCACCAATAGCCAGCCAACACATTGACGAAATACCTTTATTGTTTGAGGAACACGGTGTATCTTCGTTTAAAATCTTCATGTTTTATGGCGGCTATGGATTGCATGGTTTGTCAGACCAGCAAAACCTTTTTTTGATGATTAATAAAGAGGAAAGATACGATTTCGCCCATTTTGAATTTATTATGCGCGGTCTAACTCGCTTGATAGAAAAACATCCCCAAGCGCGAGATACTATCAGCTTAAGTTTACATTGCGAAGTTGCAGAAATTCTTAACGCTTATACCAAAATAGTTGAAAATGATTTTAGTCTGAGTGGACTCCACGCTTACAGTGCAGCGCGTCCTCCTCATTCCGAAGGTTTAGCAATTTGCATTGCTTCTTATTTAGCACATGAAACAAACTGTGTAAATATTAATTTATTGCATCTGAGTTCGCGTAAGGCAATGGAAGCAGCTTTGACTATGCAAACTGCTTTTCCTCATATCAATTTTCGCCGAGAAGTTACTGTGGGACATTTGCTATTAGATGTCGATACTCCTAATACAATTTGGGCAAAAGTAAACCCCCCTATTCGTCCCCGTGCCGATGTAGAATACTTGTGGCAAGCAGTACTTAATAATCAAGTAGATTGGATAGTTAGCGACCATGCTTGTTGTTCTGCGGAACAAAAAAGAAGTGCTAAAGATCCGAATAATATTTGGTTAGCAAAATCTGGTTTTGGCGGTACAGAATATTTATTTTCTGGTGTATTTAGTGAAGGTAGTAAGCGGGGAATGTCTTACAACCACATGGCTAAATTACTATCTTGGAACCCATCGCGGCGTTTTGGTTTGTTGGAAAAAGGTGACATTGCTATTGGCTATGATGCTGATTTGGTGTTGATAGACCCGAATGAAAGTTTTGTGGTACATGCAACGGAGTCGGAATCACAACAAGGTTATACACCTTTTGAAGGGATGGAGTTAACTGGAAGGGTAAAAAGTACCTTTTTGCGGGGAAATTTGATTTACAACAATGGAGAGGTTCTAGGTTCACCCATTGGACGGTATTTAAAAAGATATTCTAGTGGTTCATCGCGTTAATTTTGAGGGTTTTAAGGAACGAACCGCAAAGTACGCAAAGTACGCAAAGAAAGAAAAAAGAGGAATTAAAAACGGGTTGAATTGATTTTTATTGGTGTGGATATGATAATACTGTTCCAAGCTTTGACAAATCCCTATCAACTCGGATAAAGAATAAGCAACCGTCATCTGTTCTGTGCCAAGGAGCAGTTGTAAAGGTAGGAACATAGCCAAACCAATGCTTTACAAATCGAAAATCTCCTATATCGCAGTATCCAGCCAAGCAATATGCTTCTTCATTATAAGATTGAATCATTGGATATCTGCCATCATAATGTGGCAAGATAGCAAGCAACCATACTCCACCGCCGTTACTATCTTTTCTGAGGTACTTTTTTTTAGACACCTCAAATTGAACTGTATCCGTCTTACTCCACGGTAGCAATTTGCTATCCAATGCCGGAATAAAATCCCTTAGTCTAGCAAGGGGATGATTATTTAATGCATTTTTATACTCTAATATAACTGAGCCGTTCTCCATCCAGAGAATTTCAACTTCTTCATTGCCTAGCACTTTCCAAGGGCCGATTTTCACACCTGCGGGAATAAAAGAGTAGCCATGCTTGTTTAATTGCCACTCACCTAATTGAATTGCACCCCTCAATACAAAAATTTCTAAATCAGCAGTAAAGAAGCCAGAAGGTGCCTCAAAGTGAGGTGGTAAAACTACTTTTGAAGTGGATGCACCACAGTCATGCCAGGTTAGCGATCGCCTACTTCCAAATACTACATCATCTGGCATTCCACTCACTCGCCAATCGTGTTTTTCTGGTACGGCATTTGTATCAAAAAATTGGTACTTGCGAGGTACATACTCTGGGGAGATTGCTGTACGCCTTCCTGATAAATTCATCCGCCCTGCTCCATCTCCGCCCCAATCTTCTTTTACAGATGCTACATGCAAAAAATCATCAATTTGGTTTTCTTGTGCGGAGTTAAAATTTATATTCTCTTCGCCCACGACTTTACATTCTCCTGTTTATATGATTCTCCTTGGGCAATCATTTTTATATTGCGTTGACTGGATTTTTGTCTAAAAATTCAGTTGCTAATTCAGTAAATTACCTTTTTTGTGGTGTGTTTTGTAGCCATTCAATCAGGGGTCTTAAAGTCCCTGGTAATGCTGCTTCGCTAACAGTCACTGTATGCTGCCTACCGTTATCTTCCACTGTTAATTTATATTGAAAGCGATCGCTCTGGGGATTAGGCGAGGTAATTTGTTCCGGTAGCCCAAATAAATCAGCAGCTTCCACTAGTCTCTTAAGGGTGTTGGCTTCGTTTGCTGGGAGTTCGGCTGTATCAACGGTTGTTTTCTTACTGATTCCAGCAAAGCCGCCCGTGCGTTCAAACGATATCCGCATTTTTTTGCTCTCCGTTGTGCTATTTAGTTGGGAGAAATGCAAAGACTGGAAGATGAGAATTCTCACCTCCCAGTTTAGCAACAACAGAATGAGTCAAGAGTGCTGAGTTTTGAGCTTCAAAGTTTCACTATTTGAAGTCGAAGCAATAAGGGACTTCCAATAAAAAAACGTCCCATCGTAGGGGCGCACAGCTGTGCGCCCCTACAAATGTACAAATAATTTGTAACAATTTATTTTTTGGAAGTCCGTAATATTTACTCCTAACTCCTCACTCCTAACTCCTCACTCAGCACTCCTAGATAATTCCTACCTTTTGCCAAGCATTTTGCACGACTTTCTGCTCATTACTGTCATTACCGTAGAGTTCGCCAGCAATTTGAATGGTGACGTTGGCAGCTTTTTTAAAATCTGCTTTGGCACGCAGGCGATCGCGTAAAGCTATGTACCAGATTTTACCAACTGTTTCCCAGGCATAGCCATCAATCTCAACAGCCGCCAGATAAAAGGCATGGTTAGGAATTCCTGAGTTGATATGCACCCCACCGTTATCATCACCATCGGTATATTTATCTTTCATATGCCCTGGTTGGGGATCTTTACCCAGTACTGGGTCATCGTATGCTGTTCCTGGTGCTTTCATGGAACGGATACCAATACCTTTGACAGTGGGTGTCAAAAGACCTTCGCCAATAATCCAATCTGCTTCTTGTGCAGTTTGATTTTTGGCCTTTTGTTTCACTAGGGAACCAAAGACATCAGAAAATGATTCATTCAGTGCCCCTGGTTCGCCATAATACTGTAAACCCGCTTCGTACTGAGTTACACCATGAGCCAACTCATGTCCAATCACATCAATTGACTTAGTGAAGCGTTGAAACAGTTCTCCGTCACCATCACCATAAACCATTTGGTCGCCGTTCCAAAAGGCGTTATCGTAGTTAACGCCATAATGCACGGTGGAGTCTAAACGCAGACCTTTGTCATCAATGGAATTGCGATCGAATATCTCATAAAACAAGTCATAAGTAGCGCCAGCAGCATCGTAGGCTTCATTCACTGCTGCATCACTGCTGGGAGGATCGCCTTCACCACGCACCAGTGTACCAGGAAGTTGCTGCCCACCTTTGGCATCGTAAATGGTGCGCCGCTTCTCACCGGGAGAAGGCGCAAAGGAGATACTACCTATGATGTCTCTCCGTCCGCGAAGCTGTGCCGAAAGATTTAATGTACGAAAAGCCCAATTCCGTTGCTGGGGATTCCCATTCACTACAACATTTTCCAGCATGTGAGGCGGGACAATACAACAAATTGGGCATCTAGAGTAAAGTGGATGCTCATGCTTAAAACCGGCTAATTTCTTTTTATTTCGAGCCATCCAAGATATTCTCCTTTTGAAACTAAGTGATGGTAAACAGTGGCTTTAACTCCACTTTTGAAAGAAGCAGAAAAACCAATCCAATCCTGTGCCCCTGGTGTCTTTTTGCAAGCAAATTTTCTACTCTGTATTTTCAGATAAGTCTGTGGAGTATGCATAGTACCCTTATGGGGTACTTTTGCTAAATAAACAAGTTCCTTGTTCAATCCCCTAACTTTAGTTAGGAGGTTTCACTCAGCACTACTTCTAAACATAATGCGTTTATATAATAGTTCTTCTCAAGGCAAATAATATTATTTATTGCCGTTTTGTTACTATATTATTACTTAATAATTTGTGAATCATAAAATTCCCGACTTATTAAAAAAGTAGGGAATCTGAACCTTTTATCAATTTCCAATCCGGGCATCCAAAATCTAACAGGACTTACGCAAAATCATGAATAAACGAACCACAGAGGACGCAGAGGGCACCGAGAAATAAGAGTTTTAGAGAGTTTTTGCGTAAGTCCTATGAATTTTTCAGCAATAGGTGCGTTACACCGTGTTAACGCACCCTACCAATTACCTACTCGTCAATTTGACCAACGCGGCGGATATTCAAAATGTCGCTCATCTTCTTAATTTGGATAAATACTTGCTCTAGTTGAGAGCGATCGCGTATATCTATTCCTAAATCCATCAATGCAGGTTGACCAATAGCAGTTTTCACCTGGGCATGGCGCACATTTATTCCCTGGTCACTCAACCTTGATAAAATATCCTTTAACACTCCTACGCGGTCAAGTGCTTCGATTTGAATATCCACTGGGTACGTGTGTGGACGACCACTATTTTCGGTTGCTGGGTTCCACCTAACAGGTACTAGGCGCTCATACTCGACACTTTCCAGATTATGGCAGCCTTGGCGATGAATTGAAATCCCCCTACCCCGCGTCACTACGCCAATAATTGGTTCGCCAGGAATTGGAGTACAACACCCAGCTAAATGATACACCAAACCTTCTACGCCAACAATCGGCGAATCTGTGGAGCGGGAGGTAGTTGGAGTTGCATCTCGTAAAGCTTTTGCTGTAGATGTCGATTCTTTGGGAAGAAATGGCGGCGGGGTTGTAACTGGTTGTTGTCCCTTCGCCACTTCTCGCCAACGATTTAGGACTAAATTCAATGTCACTTCACCGTAACCCAAACCAGCAAGTAAATCTTCCACGCTGTGGTAATTACACTTTTCGCCGACAATCTGCATTGCATCGGACTTTAGCAGACTATCAAAACCTGTTTTCCCAAGTTCCTTTTCTAACAATTCTCTTCCACGGGCAACATTTTCTTCCCGGCGCGATCGCTTGTACCATTGTTTAATCCGATATTTCGCTGCTGAAGTCCTGACAAAATTCAACCAATCCAAACTCGGATGACAGTTCTTTTGGGTGAGAATCTCTACAATATCGCCATTTTGCAGCCTTGTTGACAGAGGTACCATTCGTCCATTCACCCGCGCCCCTGAACAGTGGTTCCCCACTTCTGTATGAATGCGATAAGCAAAATCTATACTTGTAGATCCAGGGCTTAAAGGTACAACATCCCCCTTAGGGGTGAAGACATAGACATCATCTTCAAATAGATTATCTTTGACACTATCAAGATATTCTTGGGCGTCCTTGAGATCCGTCTGCCATTCCAGCAGTTGCCGCAGCCAAGTAAACTTTTCATCTGCCCCTGTCAAATGGCTAATGCTAGAACCACCTGTTTCTTTATACTTCCAATGAGCGGCAATCCCATATTCGGCGATATGATGCATTTCTATCGTCCGAATCTGGACTTCCAAAGGACGACCAGTCAACCCAATCACTCCAGTATGCAACGACTGGTAACGATTAGGTTTTGGCAGTCCAATATAGTCTTTAAATCTCCCAGGAATTGGGCGAAAAGCATCATGAACCACTGCCAACGCCCGATAGCATTCTTCATTGGTTTGGACAATAATCCGCAGGGCTGCCAAATCGTAAATTTCGTGAAATTCCTTTTGCTGCCGATGCATTTTTTGGTAAATGCTATAAAGATGCTTGGGGCGGCCGCTGATATCTTGACAGTGAATTCCAGCTTGCTGCAAACGCTCCCGCAAAATTTCTGTAGCTTTGGCCAGCTTCTCTTCTCGCGCCGTCCGTTTTTCGGAAACATGCTGCTGAATTTCTCGGAAAGCTTCTGGCTCCAAATATTTAAAAGCCAAATCCTCCAATTCCCATTTAATTCGCCAGATTCCCAAGCGATTGGCTAAGGGTGCAAAGATATCTCGCGTTTCCTGGGCACTGCGGCGGCGGCTGGCTTCAGACATGTATTGTAAGGTTCGCATATTATGCAAACGGTCTGCCAACTTCACCACAATCACTCGAATATCTTGCGCCATCGCCAAAAACATCCGTCGGAAATTTTCCGCTTGGCTTTCTTTTTTGCTAGTGAAATTGATTTTAGAAAGCTTGGTGACACCTTCCACCAATTGGCGCACTTCTGGCCCGAAGCGTTCTTCGATTTCTTCAATAGTGACTTCTGTATCTTCAACTACATCATGAAGAAACCCAGCTGCTATCATAGCAGGACTACCTCCCAAGTCCCGCAGCAATCCAGCTACAGCAATGGGATGAGCGATGTATGGTTCTCCCGATTTGCGGTATTGACCTTGATGCAGTTGGTAAGCAAATTCAAATGCTCGACCAATCAAAACTGCATCACTATGCCTTCGCTCATCTTCAGCTTCGCTGCTACTTGTCGATGACTCCTTCAAACATTTTTTTAACCATTCCGGAATGGCAAGATCAACTGGTGAATTAATAGCTATACTGCTCATACAATTGGCTCTTAAGGGGATCGGTAGATAAGTAAGAGATAGAAAAACTGCCAGCATCACCGTCAGAAAATGCTGTAGCCGCTAGAAGGCTGGAAAAACAATGTGAGGATGGTTCTCCAATTGGCAATAGCGCAGCGTTAGCGACGCAGGAGCGTCTGGTAGTCATCCAGTGGGAATTTCAAGGATCATAAACTTGAAAATCGATTGATTGCAAACAAAGCCTCAAATCACGATTTGAGGCTTTTAGTAGTGATAAGCGGTTAAGAAAGTTTATTGTAGAAGAAAAATTACTTGACATTAATACTATCTTAACTAGCACTCGATGTCTTCAAACTGTGAGAAATATCAGGCATTCGTAACCTTGCTAGAGCATTTACGCTCCGACGCCACAACTAACCAAATTGTTGCACCCGAACTGCGGCGGCGTGTAGCCTCGTTGCAGCAACTGTTTGGGGAAGAAATTGTGCCTTTGGCTGATGAAAACTGGCGAGTGCAGTCTTATCAAACCGAGATGAGTAAGCAACTGCGCTTGTTGGAAATAGATGTGATGTTTTTCCAAGGAGCGCGGCAGGCATCTACTGCACAAACGAGACTGCAAACGATTAGCGATCGCTTGACAACCCTCATCCAATACTGTAACGCCATTTTGCAACCAGAAGCGGAGGGAGAAAAATAACAATTGTTCACCTTTTTCTCTAATTAATACATCATCTCATTTACGAGGATTGGTGAAAAGTTATTTTGGCAACAAGTTGGGAGTGGGGAGTGGGGAGTGGGGAATGGGGACTGGGGACTGGGGACTGGGGACTGGGGACTGGGGAATGGGGAATGGGGAATGGGGAATGGGGAATGGGGACTAGGAAATAAAATTTAGGAATATTTTCTCAGTACCCAATCCCAAATCCCCAATCTCTACTCCCTACTCCCTACTCCCTACTCCCTACTCCCTTCATCAGAATCTCTATTGTGCGACGCATATACGCTTCTACCGGCTCGGTTGTGGGTTTGAAAATCAGTGCATAATACAGTGACCCACTCACAAGGTCGATAATTAGGTCTACGTCGGCGTCATTGTGAATTTCTCCTCTAGACTTGGCACGCTCAAGTACTTTAGCAAAGGCTTCACGTCGGAGTTTTGTATATTTTGTCCAGTAAACTTCCGCAAACTGAGGATTGCTAGATGCTGTCCTGATAATCAAGGCAAGTGTCTGGCGACCAAGGGGACTATCTATTTTTTTAGCTGCATTTTTGATGACGATATCCATGTCTCCCCAGAAGCTGCCGGTATCGGGGATCGCTAAATCATCTCTCAGACTTTCTATGGCGTCTGCAACTAGTTCTTCTTTGGAAGTGTAACGCCGATAGATGGTGGTTTTTCCAACCCCAGCACGAGAAGCGATCGCTTCTATACTCATGCTTTCATATCCTACCTCTGCAAGCAAGTCTAAGGTCGCTTGCAAAATAGCTTGGTCGGCGTGGATGCTGCGTGGGCGTCCAGAAGAAGTTGACATGGGAAATAGGGAGTAGGGAGTAGGGAGTAGGGAGTGGGGAGTAGGGGTAAGTGCTAAACCTTTACAGTGAGTTGAAACAATACGGTTGGGTTAAGGGTTTTTGATGAAAATTTTAGATTGCAAAGACGCGATAAATCGCGTCTCTTTCCTTGACCTTTACTATATGATACGCTACCGTATCGTATAGATGTTGTATCTAATTTGAGCTTTGTCAATAACTAAGAAGGAAAGCCAGATAACATTTGACGAATCTTAATTACGAATTACGAATTACGAATTACGAATTACGAATTAGTATGACATCTTCCAAATACTACTCGTGCTGACAATGGCTACCAATATTAAACGTTCCACTATTGACGAATTTGGTTATGTGCAGGGGCCTTTGAAGTGGGCGATCGCTTTTACGGCTGCCCTTGGTGCCATCTTAGAAGTGATTGACACCAGTATTGTCAACGTTGCTTTAACTGATATCCAAGCCACTCTTGGTGCAACTGTCAGCGAAGTGGGTTGGGTGGTGACTGGATATGCGATCGCCAACGTTGTTTTAATTCCTTTATCTGCATGGCTGGGAGATTATTTTGGGCGCAAAACTTACTTTATCTTCTCCTTGATTGGCTTTACTGTTGCCTCGGTTTTATGCGGGTTGGCATTCAATTTACCGATGCTGGTGATTTCTCGAATTCTTCAAGGTTTATGTGGTGGCGGGTTACTAGCTAAAGCACAAGCAATTTTGTTCGAGACTTTTTCACCTGCGGAACAGGGTTTAGCACAGGCAGTTTTTGGGGTGGGTGTAATTGCTGGCCCAGCCATCGGCCCAACTTTAGGAGGATTTTTGGTAGATGGTTTGGGCTGGCGCTGGATTTTCTTTGTTAATATTCCCTTTGGGATCGTTGCAGTGGCAATGTCCTTAGTATTTTTGCCCAAAGACAAAGACAACAGTCAGACACAAAGCCAAGCCGTGGATTGGTTTGGGATTGGGTTTTTGGTGATTGCGATCGGCTGTATGCAAACTTTGTTAGAGCAAGGAGAGACAGAGGACTGGTTTTCCTCCGGTTTCATTACCACGTTGGCTGTTGCTAGCGCCATTGGATTGGGACTATTTATTTGGTACGAATTAAAAATAGCCCATCCAGCTGTTGATTTGAGAGTTTTACGTCACCGTTCTTTAGCTGCTGGGAGTTTTTTATCAGCAGTGGTGGGGATGGGGCTTTATGGCGCCCTGTTTGCCGTACCGATATTTGCTCAGAGTGTACTGCACTTCACCGCAACCCAGACAGGACTATTGTTAGCGCCTGGTGCTTTGGCATCTGCGATCGTCATGGTTTTATTAGGTAAATTATCCACCAAAATCGATGCCAGAATCTTAATTGCAATGGGTGCTGTTGGAACATCTGGAGTCATGTTTCAATTAGCGGCAATTACCCCACAAAGCGGCACAGATGATTTATTTTGGCCATTGGTATGGCGTGGGGCTTTTACTGTATTGATGTTTCTCCCCTTGAGTTTGGCAACTTTAGGAGGGCTACCCAAACAGGATATTTCTGCCGGTTCTGGGTTCTACAACCTCACCCGACAACTAGGTGGTAGCATCGGCATTGCCTTACTTACCACTCTCCTTGATAGACGAGAAGCTTTTCATCGAGCCATCCTATTGGCAAACCTTAGTCCTTATGACCCAGAAACCAATCAACGCCTTGATGCACTCAACGGCGCACTCCAAAGCCAAGGTATGGATGCCACAACAGCTCAACAACAAGCACTAGCTTTATTAAGTCAAACAGTAGATACCCAAGCTGCTGTTTTGTCTTACGCAGATTGCTTTCGAGTGGTAGGTGTCGCCTTCCTTTGTTCATTACCTTTGTTATTATTCCTGGGCAAAGGCGGCGCAGGAGCAAAAGCGCCAATAGGTCACTAGCACCGCCGTGAAGTCAAAAGTATTATGGAATGGCTTTTTAGGGTTTTTAGGTGGTTGCTCTATTTACGTACTGGTACTGGAAGGTGGATATGTAAACAAAATGCAAAAACCCTACTCAGTTTTGAGCAGGGCTATGTAAACTTTTGTTGCTAAAATTAGAATTTTTTATCTTAGAAAGCGTTCATGATCGTGATAATACTAACGCTGGTCAACGCGATTAAAGCGCCCATAACTATAGATTCACTTAATGGATTGCGGATTTTTGAATTCTTCATTTAAGTAAAATCCCTTTTATTAATTGTTCCTTAACCATATCAAAATCAGTATATATATCCATAAAAAGACAGTAAAACTTAAATTACCGTAATATCTCTTAGTAAAAACCACAGTATTTACTAACGTAATGGTTTTTACTGACATTGGTCATTGGGAAAAGGTAGAGGGGTAGGGAGCAAGGGGGAGAATGAAAAATTACCTCTTTCCCCTCTGCTCCCTGCTCCCCATCTCCCTATCTCCCATACCCACAAATAATTACCTGATCTCCTAGCGGAATACGCGCCTTTATGCAGTAAAATAAATCTTAATCAAGGTAAAAATTATTTGAATAGAAAATTACCATGACAGCTTCCACAGCATCTAAAAACGAAACGATCGCTTTTGACTTAGAAAAATTAAATCAAGAATTTGAAACTGCCACCCCAAAACAAATCTTGGCATGGTCTGTAGAAAACATCCCAACCGGACTGGTACAAACCAGCGCCTTCAATGTGGATGACATGGTAATTACCCATATTCTTTACAGCGAACTCAAGTTTCCGGTTCCTGTGATATTTCTCGATACCCTCTACCACTTCGACGAAACCCTAGAACTAGTTGCTAAAGCCAAACAAATATACAACCTGGATCTGAAAACTTACAAAACTCCAGACGTGGATAGCCCCGAAGCCTTTGAAGCCAAGTATGGCGATGGACTCTGGGACAAAGATATTCTCAAATTCCACGAAATTACCAAAATTGAACCACTGCTACGGGGTTTAGACGAACTCAACAGCGTGGCTTGGATTACTGGACGCCGCCGCGATCAAGCAGTAACCCGTGCTAATATGCCCATATTTGAATTCGACGGCAAGGGTCGTTTGAAAGTAAATCCCATAGCTACCTGGACACGCAAAGACAGCTGGCTTTACGTAGCTGAACACGGAGTCATCTACAATCCCCTACACGACCAAGGTTATCCCAGCATCGGCGACAAACCCATCACCACCAAAGTAGGCGAAGGCGAAGACGAACGCGCCGGACGGTGGCGGGGAAGCAATAAAACAGAATGTGGAATTCATATTTAGTCACTGGTCATTAGTCATTTGTCATTAGTATTAGACAAAGAGATAAGTCTGATATCGGGCTTTGTGAAATCAAAACCTCAAGGACAAATGACTAAGGACAAAGGACAAATATGATCAAAATCCTCCACCTTTCCGATATCCACATGGGAAGCGGCTTTTCCCACGGACGAATTAATCCGCTAACTGGATTAAATACACGATTGGAGGATTTTGTCAATACATTATCTCGATGTATTGACCGAGCGATCGCAGATGCCGTAGATTTAGTGATATTTGGTGGCGATGCTTTTCCGGATGCGACACCACCACCCTATGTACAACAAGCTTTTGCTACCCAATTTCGCCGTTTGGTTGATGCGAATATTCCAACAGTGCTGTTGGTGGGGAATCACGACCAACATTCCCAAGGACTAGGAGGCGCGAGTCTATGTATTTACCGCACCTTAGGGGTGCCTGGTTTTCTTGTTGGTGATACCTTAACTACACACTGCATCGAAACCCCCAATGGCAAAGTGCAAGTAATTACCCTTCCTTGGCTGACTCGTTCCACGTTGATGACTCGTCAAGAGACTGAAGGTTTGTCCTTGGCAGAAGTCAATGAACTGTTAACGGAACGCCTGCGAGTTGTTTTGGAAGGGGAAGTTCGCCGTCTTGACCCCAATGTGCCAACTGTGCTTTTAGCTCATTTGATGGCTGACAATGCTACTTTAGGTGCAGAACGCTATTTGGCAGTGGGTAAAGGCTTTACTCTGCCGTTATCTTTGTTGACGCGACCTTGTTTTGATTATGTAGCGTTAGGACATGTCCATCGTCATCAAAATTTGAATAAATCCAACAATCCGCCAGTGATTTATCCAGGGAGTATTGAACGGGTAGATTTTAGCGAAGAGAAAGAAGATAAAGGCTATGTCATGATAGAACTGGAGCGGGGTAAGGCAGAGTGGGAATTTTGTCCGCTACCAGTTCGGGATTTTTGCACAATTGAGGTGGATGTCTCCAAAGCAGAAGATCCCCAAGCGGTATTAATGAAAGCGATCGCCAAGTATGATATTGAAGATGCTGTAGTGCGGCTAATTTATAAACTCCGCTCGGAACAGATGGATTTAATTGACAGTTCCTCTATACATACTGCTTTAAATGCTGCTCATACCTATACCATCCAAGCAGAATTAGTGAGTCAATTGGCTCGGCCGCGAATTCCCGAATTGACTGCCAGTAGTAGTATTGATCCAATGGAAGCTTTGAAAACTTACCTGAATAATCGTGAAGACCTCAAAGACATCGCAGCATCAATGCTAGAAGCTGCACAAAAGTTGCTCGCAGATGATGTGGAAGTCTGGCTAGAAGCAGCAACTAATGAGTAAGGGTAGAAAAAGATGTTAGCTACGGAAAATTAATTTCAGAGAGCAAAATTACTGTTAGTTTAGGGACATGAATAGCCTCTAGAATTCCCATGCATCCCGTTCTTGGCGAATAAACTCATCAACGTTTTCAGGCGTGGCAAAACTACCTCTAGCAGATCCAATGAAGCTAGTTAGAGGCTTTTCAGAATGCTTTGCAGGTGACTCTAGAAATACTATTACCTCGACAGTTGCACCTGCTGGAAGTTCTGGAGAGCAGATTTCTACTACACCACCAGGTTTGACCATGGCCTTTTGTCTAAGTCCATTAAGCATGATAATTTATCCTCATTAGTGTAAGAATATAGCATTTGATTAGGATAGGTAGAAATAGCAGCGATGCCTACGACGGGCGTAGATGCAGCACTGCTTTTTCTAGTTTATATTTGAGGGGCGATCGCTATACTAGAAACATAAATCTCATCTATTAACTGTAATGACGATCAAAGAATTGCTATTACAAGAAATTGATAATACTCCAAACGAACTGCTAGAGGATCTACTTGAATTTTTGAAATCACTCAAAACAGCCCCAAAACAGCCCCTAGCCACATATAGAGAACTCTTAGAACGCATTGATTACCTAGAAACGGTAGTAGGTATTCGTAAAGGACTAGACGAGTTTGAAAAGGGTGAAGGAATTCCTGCCGAGGAAGCCTTGGCAACCCTACAACGCAAACTTGGCATTCCACCTCGCCCATGAGTTACCAGGTTCTCATTCAACCCACTGCCTTTCAAGAAATCGAAACATCTTATCGTTGGATGTGCGACAATCTGAGTGCTGAAGTAGCCAACAACTGGTATTACGAACTTCAAGACGCTATCGCTTCGCTTCAAGAATTTCCTAATCGTTGTAGTCTGGCACCAGAAGCATCAGTGATTGGACGTGAAATTCGGCAACTCTGGGTTGGAAAACGAAGGAAATATCGAGTTTTGTTTGTGGTTGAAAAAGATGTTGTAGCAATTCTTCATGTTCGCCACAGTCGTCAATCTTATCTAGGTGAAGAATCTGAGTAATTTTTGTCAGCGTTAGCGTAGCTTACCGTCGCTATTACACCTTTGAAGTGCGATGTCTACGACGGGCGTAGGTGCGGCACTGTTTTTTCTAGTTTAGCTTTGAGAGGCGATCGCCTTACTTATTTAACAGTATTTTTCTGCGCGTAGCTGAGATTTTTTTGATATTCTATGATTTTTTGCTGGGCTATTGCATAATTTGGGCTAGAAGATGGCACATTTTTCATAAGTGCGTAGGCGTAGCCCGTCGTAGACATCGCTCCTTGCCATTCATTCACAACTATCTTCCATTCATCTGGAGATTTTGCTGATTGAGTCAGGTTAGCTGCATTGATTGCTTTATTTACTGCCTCTCGAAAGGTATCAGTGTAGAAATCACAATCACAAGCCAAGCGTATAATCCTTCCCACCAGCTCATGATTCCTGGAAAAAATCCTTGGGTTTTACCTATTTCTGGTGCTTGAATTTCTGATATAAACCGACTAAGAAGCAAGTGTAGACAGTGATGGGTAAAAGTAATTATTATAATTGGAGAGAGAATTAACAGTATTGTAAACATAACAAATAATTCTAAGCTGTTTACAAAATATGCGATCCGGTAGCCTACCTTTCCTGTACTATCAACTACAAATATAATAACTCTCAACAATAAAGCCAAAATCAATGCTTTTAGCCAAGAACTAGGATAAGGAAACCATAAAGGCCAGTGGAATTTTTGTAGTTTTTGCTTAGTAGCTTCCATAAGCTTAGGCTGTGTCATAACTAATAAACGCGAAAACCTGATAAAATATCGTCTATCTTAGGATTCCCTATTTACAGACAAAACCAACATATTCACAAATTTTATAACTATATGTTTAAAATATATATTGATTATCTTTCTTGTAATTAGACTCTTTATCCGCATCTGGATCGTCAGGAAAATTGAATACTAACGTTCCTTTGAAATTACACAGTTATCATTACTAATGCTTACTTTTTGAATAAAAACTTCCTTACAAGATGATAAAATATCATTGATAATTTGATTGGCAATATTTTCAAAATCTTGGTTTTTTAATTCGCGGACACTATCACCATTTAAGTTAATAGAAACAGTTAGCATCTGAGAATTACTAGAAGACTCTTCATCATTTTCTTCAGCTTCTGCGAAGCCTAGCTCAAATTCTTGACTCCAAGCTGGAAAATTTTTACCTATGTGCTGTCCGTAAATCTTCACTCTCTCAACAGATGCAGCCCCTAAGTTAGTTAATCCTCTACGGATAAATGCAACCCAGGTTTCCTGGTTTGGTATTTCAGCAGATTCTAGTATTATCTCTAAACAAGCTTCCTTGAAGGCAACTTTTGCAGCGATCCCTTTGGGTTGTAGATGGCGGTTCATCAGAGATGCGATCGCCTCTACATCTCCCTGTTTTGCAAGTTCCAGAATATTTGGCTGCGTCATAACCAGTAAATGAGAAAATCAAAAGAAAATAACCTTATATTCTCAGGATTCCCTCTTGAGAGACTCAAGTAACATTATGATGCAAGGTATCAACAAGCCAAAGCTTTAATGTCTAATATAAAAGAGGAGTCAGAATTCAGAATTCAGAATTTATAAGACTTGGAGACCATAATTTTATAATTGGGAGAAAATCAAGCAGCCCTACCACTCTTGATTTTGCAGCGATTCTGACTCCTGAATTCTGACTCAAAAACTATTGTTTTCTGTGCTAAGCAAATTACCACGATTAATATTAATTAAATTCCACTCTTAATTATGAAGATTTATCAATATCATGCTTGGCCTTCAACTGTGGAGGAAGCCATAGTTATCCAAGAACAGTTGCGAAATCAGGTAATTACATCAGATCAACTGGAAGAACCTGTGCAGTATGTCGCTGGAGTGGATATGGGTTTTGAAGCCGATGGCACTATTAGCCGTGCAGCGGTGGCAGTACTGAGTTTTCCTGATTTGCAAGTAGTTGAGACAACCCTAGCACACCGTCCTACGACCTTTCCTTATATTCCTGGTTTCCTTTCATTTCGGGAAATTCCCGCAGTCTTGGATGCTTTGGAAAAAATTAAAACAACACCAAATCTGATTCTGTGTGATGGCCAGGGAATTGCCCATCCCCGCAGATTTGGTATAGCTAGCCATTTGGGGTTAATTGTGGATATACCGACAATTGGTGTAGCTAAGTCATTGTTGATAGGTAAGCATGAAGAATTACCAGAAACTAGAGGTAACTGGCGATCGCTCATACACCAAGGTGAAATAATCGGAGCAGTTTTGCGATCGCGCACAGGAGTCAAACCCCTGTACGTCTCCAGTGGTCATCGAATCAGTTTACCGACAGCAATTGACTATGTGTTGCGCTGCACACCCAAATATCGTCTGCCAGAAACTACACGCATTGCTGATAAATTAGCGTCGGCAAGATAAAGGTTATTGAAGTTTTTTCTAAATACTTGCTTGCGCCTACTCAATCGTGTTAGGAATCGCACAGAAAGAAGTTGAAGTAGCTAAATACGAATTCAGAAGTTAGAACAATGAACGCACTAACTTTACAGTGGCACGATGCAGGTGCAGATAAAACTCAGAACATTTACGAACAACAGCCAAGTAAAAATCCTGGCACTGTCCGCATCGGTCGCGATCCCCTCCGGTGCGATATTGTTCTGAGTAATCCCACAGTATCTGGTTTGCATATTGAAATATTTTTTCATCCCCAGCAACAGCGCTTTTATCTGAGGAACTTGCGATCGCAAAATCCCCCCCTTGTCGATGGACGGCAACTAGTCCAAGGTGAAATGCCTTTAGCTGAGGGCACTAACATCTCTTTGGGACAAATACAACTCAAAGTTACTAGCATTTCCACAGGCAACATTCCCGCAACAATTTTGATGCCACCGCAACCGCCAGTGGTTAACCCCCATTCACCAGCAAATATCGGACATCACCATCACCACCATCCAGCACCACCGCCAGGAGTTTATGGTTTAAAATGTCCCAAATGTTACAAAGTTTCCCCACCAGAGAATCTGCAAATTGGCTGTCCTTGGTGTGGGACATCTTTGGCTGCGGCAGTCAGTGTGTTAGTAGCACCTGGGAGTTAGGGAGTGGGGAGTGGGGAGTGGGGAGATGAGGGAGATGAGGGAGATGAGGGAGATGAGGGAGATGAGGGAGATGAGGGAGATGAGGGAGATGAGGGAGACGCGGGGACGCTGAGAAAAACTAATGCCCAATGACCAATGACCAATGACAAATGACCAATGACAAATGACCAATGACTAATCACCTACAAATCCAATTAAGTTGGGAAGATCCAACAACCGGAGAACGGCGAGAACCAATGTTGAATATACCGATCGCCTTTGGTCGGGAATTCGGGCGGTTACCTGCTGAACTTGGAGGACAGCGGGTTTCGAGGATGCTACTAAATAGTAATGAAGTTTCTCGCTACCATGCCCTAATTGAATGGGAACAAAATCATCTGGTGGTGATTGACCAAGGCAGCGTTAACGGTATCTATGTCAACGGTAAACAACAAAAGCGCAGTGTTCTGGCTAATGGCGATACGTTGCAGATTGGTCCCTATGTCATCACAGTAAAGTTTGGTGCTATTGCTTCTGCACCAGATACCACCCCTCCTTCGACGATTCGCTTCAACCCAAATACAAATATCCCAGACCCCAGTTTGCCTGTAGCCCAGCCTGGGATCACCGCAGGCACTAATTTTCCGCCAGCAGCTTTTCAAGCACAAAAAGTTCCCGTGCTAGCCCTTTATGCTACTGGGCTGCCAGTGGATGAAACTGATTATCTGGCGATCGGGGCGGGACTGGGTAGCTTTGTTTGGGTTGATTTGCTGCGACTTAGTGGTGTGCGTGCTGAAAAAATTGTCGCTGTGGGATTAGAAGGCGAACCTTATGCCCGTTATAAGCGCCTGTGTATGAATTCCCAGATTCCCTTATATGAAAGACTGCGGTCTAATTCCGATTCTTGCCCTGATAATATTTGGGGCTGGCCTAGTTATGCCTTGCGCGAAGCTTGGGCTGACTTCGCCAAGGGAAAAATTAACTCAGCATTTAAATATTTGTGGCAGGTGTTTGCTGAACCAACATTTGCCGAAACTTATACACCCCGTTCCGGTAACGTCTTTAATTCCATAGACAGAGAGGCTAAGCGCATTGGCTGGAACCAAATTTATCGCTATGGACGAGTCCGGGCAATTCGCAAAACTGATGATGGCAGGTATTGTGTAGCCTATTCTCGCGCCCCTGGAAATTATGCTTTTTTAGTTACTCGTTATTTACATTTAGCTACTGGATATCCAGCAATTCAGTTTCTCCCAGATTTGCAAGCTTATAGAGAAAAATATCAAGACTTTAAAACTGTTGTGAATGCTTACGAAGCACACGATCATGTTTATCAGCAATTAGAGGATCGCGGTGGTACGGTATTGATTCGTGGACGGGGAATTGTGGCTTCGCGGATTTTGCAGCGGATTTTTGAAGCCAGAAAGCGCAATCGGAATATTTCAGTTTTGCATTTAATGCGATCGCCTAAACCCCAAGGCAACAAATTTCAATATGCCCAGCGCCTAGTCAAAAATCATTACGAATTTCAACCCTTTAACTGGCCGAAAGCTTGTTGGGGCGGCGAACTCCGCACAATGTTAGAAAAAGCCAGCCCCGATGAACGCAAACGTTTACTAACAGACTGGGGTGGTACCACCACCGCCGACCGGCACGATTGGCAGCGCATCACTGCCCAAGGAATCAGCGAAGGTTGGTATCAAATTACCTTCGGTGAAGTCCAGGACGTAGAACGAGACGCCCAAAACCGGACTATTACCCATATCCGAGAACAAAGCTTTGGCGAAATGAAATTGATAGCTGACTTTATTGTTGATGCCACTGGACTGGATGCCAAAGTAAATGCTAGTCCCCTGCTAGAAGATTTTGTTAAACATTACAACTTGCCACTCAATAATCTGGGGCGATTGGCTGTAGCGAACAATTTTGAATTAGTAGAAATGCGTAGCGACAAAGGACAAATGTATGCAGCAGGGGCGATTACCCTTGGTGGCCCTTATGCCGCAGTTGATAGTTTCTTGGGCTTGCAATACGCCGCATTAGTCGCCGTTGATGGACTCGCCGCCGCCCGTGCCCCTGGAGTTCAGAGGTTGAATTTTGTCAGTTCCTTTGGGCAGTGGTTGAAGTGGGCGTTAAATCAGTCACCCTAATAGGATTTTAGATTTTAGATTTTGGATTTTGGATTGGGAATTGTGCGTCTAGATTTTGTAAATGTAGAACAGCTTAGCCATTTTGAGTTCCGAACATCAAACTTGAGATTCAAAGGTGCAATTTCCAGGATAAAAGGTGCAACTTTGAGGATAAAAGGCGCAACTTTGAGGATAAAAGATGCAACTTTGAGGATAAAAGGTGCAACTTTGAGGATAAAAAGCGCAACTTCGAGGATAAAAGGCGCAACTTCGAGGATAAAAGGCGCAACTTCGAGGATAAAAGGTGCAACGTTGAGGATAAAAGGCGCAACGTTGAGGATAAAAGGCTCAGCGTTGGAGTTCAAAGGCTCAACGTTGAGGTTCAAAGGCGCAACGTTGAGGTTCAGAGGCTCAACGTTGGAGTTCAGAGGCTCAACGTTGGAGTTCAGAGGCTCAACGTTGAAGTTCAGAGGCTCAACGTTGGAGTTCAGAGGCTCAACGTTGAAGTTCAAAGGCGATACCTTGAGCTTGCCTGGGATTCAAATCGCAGGCTAACAGCAGAACTCAGTTAAAATTGACTCGAATTTCCTAAAATTTAGTCCGTTTGAACGGACTTAGGTTATTAGCCTCGGAATTAATTCCGAGGCGGGATAGCAACGAAGCGAAGAATTTGCCTTTAGCAGTGCCTCTACTTAGTTTTTTCGCTTGTTGGGTGTACTAAAGCTTTAACTAAACCCGTAATTGCGACAATCACAGAGGCAATTCCGGCGATGGATACTGAAGTCAAAATTGCCACTGCAAGAATAATTTCACCAGGACTGTCCCCGTTTCGCATCCAGGTAGATGGATTTTCTACTAATGTTGGCGAGGCGGGGATTAATTGCGATGTTTGGGTGGTTTGATTAGCGTTGACTGGAGTTGTTAAGGCAGTTTTCATGGCTGAACCTCTTCTAAATGTTTCTATGCAAATGGTATTTCTGCCCAAAGAAGAGGAGATTCCCTAGAAATGGAGACAAAGTAGAAAGAAAGTAGAAATTAAGTAGAATTGAGAAGAAATCTCACAAGCTGTCTATGGAATGGGCTGATTTTTTAGCCAATGAAGCTCTTGAATATAGCTTATTGGAAGAGGAAACGGAAGCTTTTGTAAGGCGTTTGAAGACTCAAAACTCAACTAATAGTGAGGCAAAAGTTGCCAGCGATTTGAACATCGGTATTGCTGCTGTTAAAAAGCGGATGGCTGAGGTGTATGACAAGTTCGCCAAGAGTTATCCTGAATTAGCCACTTCTAAGAGTCGGGGTAAGCTGGAAAAGTTACAGGCTTGCCTGAGGGCGAAATATAATGGCGGGCAAAATGCCCAGTCAACAATTAAAGAAATTCATCAAAATATTCCCCCTGCTGTTGCATTTGAAAAATTTGTGGGACGTGAGGCGGAACTAGAAAAGCTGCACCAGCAATTACAAACATCTCGGCAAGTTGCGATTGTAGCTGTGGCGGGTATGGGTGGTGTCGGTAAAACTGAACTGGCTACCCAATACGCCAAACAGCACTTGCAGAATTATCAAGGTGGGGTTTGCTGGTTATCTGCACAGGGAATAGATGTCGGAATTCAGATTCTCAGATTTGCTGAATTAAAATTTAAACTCATTGCACCGGATGATTGGGAATTAGCAGATAGGCTGAGAGACTGCTGGGAGAATTGGGAAAAAGGTGAAGTGCTGCTGGTGTTTGATGATGTCACTGACTACAGAAAACAGGTTCAGCCTTATCTACCCCCAGAATCACCCCGGTTTAAAGTATTGCTAACAACGCGCGAAGAATTTGATAGAACTTTGCCGCAATTACCTTTGGGTGTTCTCAAACCATTGGCGGCGATGAAATTATTAAAATCGTTGGTTGATAGAGAACGACTGAAAGGTGAACCTTGGGTTGCGAGAAAAATTTGTAAATTCTTGGGATATTTGCCTTTAGCGTTAGAGTTAGTGGGGCGATATCTGGATACAATGCCAGATTTGTCTCTGGAAAAACTGCTGAAGCGGCTAGAGAAAAAGCGACTGGAACACGAAGCAGTTGCCAAGGCTAACCCATTGATGCGTTATGAATACGGCGTTGCTGAAGCTATTGCATTGAGTTGGGAACAGTTGGATGAAAATGCACGCTTTGTTGGTCGTTGGCTGAGTTTGTATGCTTTGGCTGATATTCCTTTTTCTGTTGAGGGGATAGAAGATGACAATGAACAAGAACTCTGGGAGAAAGCTATAGCTGATTTGCGGAAACTGCATTTAATACAATGGCAAAGTAAAGGAATTTATCGTCTACATCCACTGATTCGGCAATTTTTCCAAATGAAGTTGGATGAGTCGAGTGAGGCGGATAAGGTGAAAACAATCTTTGCAACGCAGATGCTAGAGGTGGCAAAGCAAATTCCTCCACAGCCTAACCATGAAGATATTTTCAAGCCAACTCCGTATATTCTCCACCTTGCAGAAGTTGCAACCCACCTATCCCAATATCTCAGCGACGAGGATTTAATTGTGCTTTTCACACGCTTAGGCTGGTTTTATCAAGGTCAAGGACTTTATCACCAAGCAGAACCTTGGTACAAACTATGTAAAGAAGTAGCTGAAAATCGTCTTGGTTTAGAACATTCCGATGTTGCTTATAGCCTGAACAATCTGGCATTACTCTACGGTTTTGCAGGACGCTACAGCGAAGCTGAACCGTTGTTTCAGAAAGCTTTAGAACTGAGAAAACGCTTACTGGGAGACAACCATCCCCATGTTGCCTCTAGCCTGAACAATCTCGCAGAACTCTACCGTTCTATAGGACGCTACAAAAAAGCTGAACCTTTGTTTAAGCAAGCTTTAGAACTCAGAAAACGCCTGCTGGGAGAAAATCATCCCGATGTCGCTAATAGCTTGAACAATTTAGCAGGACTTTACGAATCTACAGGACGCCACAGTGAAGCCGAACCTCTGTTTAAGCAAGCTTTGGAACTGAGAAAAGACCTGCTGGGAGACAATCATCTCGATGTGGCCACTAGCCTGAACAATCTGGCATTACTGTACCGTTTTACAGAACGCTATAGTGAAGCCGAACCTCTGTTTAAGCAAGCTTTGGAACAAAGAAAACGTCTACTGGGAGGCAACCATCCAGATGTCGCTTATAGTATGAACAATCTCGCAGGACTCTACTGTGCTACTGAACGCTATAGTGAAGCCAAACCTCTGTTTAAGCAAGCTTTGGAAATGAGAAAACGCCTACTGGGAGACAACCATCCAGATGTCGCTTATAGCATGAACAATCTCGCAGAACTCTACCGTTCTACAGCACGCTACAGTGAAGCCGAACCCCTGTATCACCAAGCTTTAGAACTGTGGAAACGCTTACTGGGAGACAATCATCCCCATGTTGCCACTATCCTGAACAATCTCGCAGAACTCTACCGTTCTACAGCACGCTACAGTGAAGCCGAACCCCTGTATCACCAAGCTTTGGCAATTTGTGAGCAGACTTTAGGTGTAGGCCATCCCAATACAATCACAATTCGGGGAAATTATGCAATCTTTTTGAGAGAAGCATATCGCTAACGATCGCACCCTTTCAAAAAAACCACACCAAATTGACGCCACACAACACTTGTAGTTCAAACTTTAGGAGCGATGGCTAAATTTTAACGCTCTTGACTCTAAGCAGAGGAATGCTATCTAATAAACTGAGGATAAATTTATGCGAACAGTACCAATTCAATTACCAGAAACAGTATTTTCAGCACTTCGTAAAAATCCAGAAGAATTTATCCAAGAAATGCGAATTGCAGCAGCAGTGAAATGGTATGAATTAGGCGATATCTCACAAGCCAAAGCAGCAGAAATCGCTGGGCTAACTCGTCCTGAATTTATTAATGCCCTATCACGCTACCAAGTAGATTTTATGCAATATACTGCCCAAGAGTTAGCCCAGGAACTCGCAAATGTCGATTAATCGTGTAATTATTAACTCTTCACCTTTGATTGTGCTTTTGAAAAGTCAACAAGCAAAATTAATTCCACAATTATTCACAGAGATTTTAGTTCCATTAGGTGTTTTTGAAGAAGTCACAACCAAAGATGATGTCGCATCAACACAACTACCCAGTATTTCTTGGATAGAAATAGTAGAAGTTAATACTATTGCACCAGAAGTAGCAGCTTGGGATTTGGGAAAGGGAGAATCACAAGTATTGAGTTTGGCACTAAAAAATTCAGACTGTGCCGCTATTGTTGACGATAGGGCAGCACGGCGTTGTGGTCAAGCTTTAGGTATTACTACCATTGGAACAGGAGGCTTGCTGATATTAGCAAAAAGACGTGGACTGATCCCAAGCATATCTCCTGGAATTCAAGCTTTGCGTGACGCTGGTTTGTGGTTATCTGATACTTTGGTCAACTTGCTCAAACAACAAGCAGGGGAATAGCGATCGCCCATTAATTCTACCTTCAAATGGCGATACCTTCTCTGTGAAATGCTATGCGAACGGTAACCTTTGCTAACCCTCCCTCTTTTCTCTTCCTTTGCGCCCTTTGCGTCCTTTGCGGTTCGTTTCTCATGCCCCTTTATATCTAAAAAATAGAGCGTAGGCCTATCCCTTCGTAAACATGACTTACCCGTTTCGAGTTCAAAGGTGCAACTTTGAGGCTCAAAGGTGCAACTTCGAGGCTCAAAGGTGCAACTTTCACCTTCAGAAGCTCAACTTTCACCCTCAGAGGCTCAATTTTCACCTTCAGAGGCTCAAATGGCGATCGCTAAAGTCAGCCACTGCTTTAAAATGCTTCTATGCAAATGTATCTTTACCTCAAAAAGAGGAGATTTGCAAATCGAGACAAAGTAGAATCAAAAATAAACTTCACAAACTGTTTATGCAATGGGCTAATTTTCTAGCCAAAGAAGCTGCTACTAATGGCTTATCTCTAGAGCAAACGGCAGCTTTTGTAACCTATTTTAAGACTGAAAACTTAAGTAAAAGTGAAACTCAACTTGCCAGCGAATTAAACATTGATATTGGTGCTTTCAGAAAGTGGATGGGTGAGCTATATGACAAGTTCGCCCAGAATTATCCTGAGTTAGCTATTTCCAACAGTCGGAGCAAACTAGAAAAGTTACAAGCTTACCTGAAGGCGAAATATAATAGCGAATTGGATGTCCTCAAACCATTGGCGGCGATGAAATTATTAAAATCGCTGGTGGTTCGGGAACGACTGCAACAAGAAGCTTGGGTTGCGAGAAGAATTTGTCAATTTTTGGGATATTCAGCTTTAGCGTTAGAGTTAGTGGGGCGATATCTCGATCAAATGCCAAATTTGTCTCTGGAAACACTGCTGAAGCGGCTAGAGAAAAACCGAGAGGAACATAAAGCAGTAATCGATGCTGACTCATTGATGCATTATGAATACGGTGTAGCTGAAGCTTTTGAATTGAGTTGGGAACAATTGGATGAGAATGCAAAAAGTTTTGGCTGTTTGCTCAGTTTGTGTGCGTTAGCTGACATTCCCTTATCTGTGGAGACGATAGAAGATGACAAAAAACAACAACTCAATGAAAAAGCGATCGCCGATTTACTAGAATTGCATTTGTTACAACAGAAAAGTCAAGAAATTTATCGACTAAACCCCCTAATTCAGCAACTTCTCCAAATGAAGTTGAATCATTCAAGTGAGGCGGATGAAGCAAAAACTAAATTTGCAGTGATGATGTTAGAGGTAGCAAAGCTAATTCCGGAACAGCCTAACCCTGAAGATATTCTCAATTTCACTCCACATATCCCGCACATTAAAGAAGTTGCAACCCATCTATCCCAGTATCTCAGTGATGAAAATCTAATTACTCTGTTTACTAAATTGGCCTGGTTTTATCAAGGTCAAGAAATTTATCAGCAAGCAGAATCTTGGTTGCAACGGTGTGTAGAACTGACTCAAAATCATTCTGGTTTAGAACATTCCTATGTCGCTGCTAGCCTCAACAATTTAGCAAAACTCTACGAATCTACAGGACGGGACAGTGAAGCTGAAGCTTTATATCAGCAAGCTTTAGAACTGAGAAAACGCCTGTTGGGAGACAACCATCTTGATGTCGCCACTAGTTTGAACAATTTAGCATTACTCTACGAATCTACAGGACGCTATAGCGAAGCCGAACCGTTGCTTGAGCAAGCTTTAGAACTGAGAAAACGCCTGCTGGGAGAAGAACATACCGATGTCGCCACTAACTTGAGCTATTTAGCATTAGTCTACGAATCTACAGGACGCTATAGCGAAGCCGAATCTTTGTATCAGCAAGCTTTAGAACTGTGGAAACGTCTAGTGGGAGAAGAACATCCCCATGTCGCCACTAGCCTGAACAATTTAGCAGCATTATACTGTTATACAAGACGCTACAGCGAAGCCGAACCCTTGCTGAAACAGGCTTTAAAACTGAGAAGACGCCTGCTGGGAGAACAACATATCGATGTCGCCACTAGCCTGAACAATTTAGGACAACTCTACGAATCTACAGGACGCTATAACCAAGCCGAACCCTTGTATCAGCAAGCTTTAGAACTGACTAAACGCCTGTTGGGAAACAACCATCCCGATGTCGCCATTAGTTTGAACAATTTAGCAGCACTCTACCGTCATACAAGACGCTACAGGAAAGCCAAACCCTTGTTTGAGCAAGCTTTGAAAATTTGTGAACGGACTTTAGGTGTCAGTCATCCTACAACTATGACGGTTCGGGCAAATTATGCCAGCTTTTTAAGAGAAGCATATCATTAGCGATCGCCCACCACATCATATCCTGGTGAATACTTATCGTTTAGACTGACGCGGGGATAGGGAGACGCTCTTACGCGGAGAATTTTTTTAATTACGGCGATTTTCAGGTAATTAAACCATAGAGTAGGGTAGCACAGCGGTGCTACCCTACAAAGGATTGTGGTTCAAATACATGAAAATTGCTGTAAAGGGGGCGATATTTCCCCCCTGTTCTCCATTATTCAAATCCTGACTGAAAACTAGTATCTTTAATTACTGCCAAACAAACACTTTAGCTTCGTATGGTCCCAAATCAGTGATGATGCCATCGTCACCACCTTCCACATCATAATTCGCAGTCCATTCGTGCCATGTACCACCGCTAGGAAAGTTAGGAACATGATAGCCAGCTAGGAAATTTTCTGAGAAATTCGCTACCACGACTACGCGAGAACCTTGTTCATTCCAACGGCTATAAGCTAACACTTTTGCCTCTGCATTTTCGTGAATAAAATCAATATTTTCTGTGTAGAGAGCATGATTACTTTTACGCAGGTTAGTTAAACCTTTGTAATATTCAAATAAACCACGATTTAAATCATTACCCAACAGCGTCCAATCGATTTTAGCTGACTCAGGTTGCTTAGGTTTGTACTCGCCAAATTCCTCTCCCATCCAAATCAAAGGTACACCAATAGCAGTCATCAGGATAGCTACTCCTAATTTAATCCGCCTAAAAGCTTCTTCATCAAAAATCTCACGGTTCCCCAGTTCTACCATGAGATGATGATGGTCATGGTTGGTGAGATAATTTACTACATTAGTAGCACCCAAGAAACCTTGACGTTTGCAGTCAATAACATCTTTCAGACGCTCTAAATCAAATGTATCGCCGCAGATATGCTCTAAAATGCAGTGATAAAAACTATCATGCCAGCAACCATCCATCGGCCCATCGACATTGGTTATGCTGGTAGTTTCAGGAATGTGTTCGGCGACGTTATAAAAAGGTTTTGCACCAGCAGTATTTTTAGCTTCTTGCACAATCCAGTGCATGAAATCATAGTTAGCAATTTGCCGCGCTGCATCATAGCGAATACCATCAAGATGAAATTCCGTAATCCAATAACGGATTGTTTCACCAATAAATTTTCGCGCTGGAAAAGTATCTAAATTTTCGTCGTAATGTTCATAATTAAACTCAGGACCCCAGTTATTATCAGGGTCACGGGGAGAGTGATGATACCAATAATCATGGTCAATTTGTGTTAATGGACTGGATGCTTCTGAGTGGTTATAAATTCCATCATTAATTACACGAATGCCTCTAGCATGACACTCATCAATCAAGTTTTTCAACTCAGCAGTAGTACCATAACTAGATTCTGTTGCAAAGAAGTGGCGGGGATTATAACCCCAGCTATGATCGCCAGGATATTCTTTTATTGGCATCAACTCAATAGCATTGATTCCTAATTCACACAAATAATCTAACTTTTCAACGACATGTTTGTATTTGCCTCGTGCATAAGGGTCATCTTCACCACCAGAAAAATCACCAACATGCAGTTCATAAATTACTAATTCATGGTCAGCAGGTAAAGGTTTATCATCATGTCGCCAAACATAGGTATCAACAATTCTTTCCCCATCTTTGACGCGGATAATACCATTATCTTCTCCACCCACTTCATCTATATCAGTTGCATAGGGATCTGTGACATCAACCCATTGTTCTGGTTCAAAAAACCATGAATTTGTTTGGACGCGGAATTTATATTGATAAGCGCCATCTTCTAATTCAACACTTGTGCGGAAATAGCCATCATCACCTTTTTCCATTGGAATTTCTTGCCAATCAGAAAAAGAACCAATTAGTGCGGCTCCTTTGTTGTAGGGTGCAAATAAATTAAATTCAATTGGCTTTGCCATAGAAGTGTTTGTAATATCAAGGGTTGATAGAAGTATTCTCTGATGGTTAATTAAATTTGCAAATCACTCTTGAGAATGAATTGAATAAGTAGTGCTTCTATCTTCAGGAATAATTGATAAATATTTTTTCGGAAATTTAGCTGTTTTTATTGAATTTTGACTTTTTATAGTATCTAGTAATTAAAACATCATGGAGATAGGAAACATAAAATTCCTTTCAACAAGGCAAAAAATGATTCAGAATTCAGGATTCTGAATCAATCAGTAGCGATTCTAAATTATCCACTTCAAGCATTGCTGAACTGAGAATTATGAATTTTATTTTAATCAATTTTGCCGCTATTTTGTTGGAGATAACTTAACAACCAATTCGCAGCTGTAGCCCTGCGAGTTTGTCGAGGCCCAAATTCACCAATTTTGTAACCTTTGAAGCCGAGTTTTTGTTTGAGTGATTGTTTATTTTCAGTAGGAATAGAACGAGTTAACTTGACTGTTGCGGGGCGAGAATCAATAAAATCTGGTGGTTCTGGGTACTCATCCTGCCATTCTGGTGCAACTTGGCTAGTATCCCATTGTCCAGTTGATGAATCATAGCGATAGCCTAAATAATGCCATAGCAACTGATTAACTGTGGCATCATCTAGTTCTTCGTTGAGAATTGCCCAAATTGTGTCTGTATTGAGTGGTGGCAGATTAGACATAAGTAAGTAAGAATTCAGAATCCAGAAATTAGAATTTAAGAAAACCTTTATGATTAGCCTATTACACTTCTAAAGACAGGGGCAATTTTATTTTTATCTACACCTGCTGGAAGATTTATCTACTACAAGCATTAGACAAACTACTAAAGAGATCCTAGATCAGGGGATTCGCTTTCCTCAGGAGGAAAATTATGGGAATAGGCGATTTGTTTAGAAATATAGTCGGTGGCATCCAGAAACGACGTGATGAAGAGTGGGATAATCGCGATCGCATCCTATACAGTTATCGCCCCGAAGACGACGATGAACACCGCGACTACAGATATCGCAGCGAAGATGACGAGGACGAAGACTACGGGTACAGATATCGCCGCAATGACGACGAAAACACTGATTACACATATCGTGACGAAGACGAAGAGGAAGACCGCGATTAATTTCGCAAGTTCGAGTTAAAAACAGGTTGTGTATACAAAACTAGGTAGACTGGAAATCGTAAAGAATAAACCAGTCTATGCAGAATTCCACAGCACTGCCAAAGATCATCCGCGCCCATGTATTCATTTCTGGCCGAGTCCAAGGAGTGGGCTACCGCTACGCCACTGTGGATACAGCTAGCCAGTTAGGATTAACTGGTTGGGTGCGGAATCTCCCCGATAATCGAGTAGAAGCAGTTTTTGAAGGGGCGCGAGAGATTGTAGATGAGATGGTTCGCTGGTGTCACTCCGGCCCACCTGCTGCTGTAGTCAAAGAGGTTGCAGTTGAGTACGAAGAACCAGAAGGGCTGCGAGGATTTGAAGTTAAGCGGGCTAAATAGTTCGGTATTGGGCATTGGTTATTCACAAATAACAAATGACAATCAACTGCTATGTTTTTTAATTATCTGGTGGCAAGTAGTTTATGGTTTTGTGCAAAATTAAAAGTTGAACGAGTGAAAATTTAATCTCGGTTTAAACCACAACCCAAACAACGCATACAAACAAAAAAAGCCGCGAAAACTGAGATAATCTCAAATGGCAATTGAAATGATAAGGGAGCTAGACAAAATCCCCAAATCAGAGAAATTGTCCCTGTTATCATAGTCGCAATCCGATGAATTTCGTCTTGAGATTTCCAAGCTAAAAAGAAAATTCCTAAACCAATTAATAATAATACTAAACTACTCATAAAAATATTGATTGTTCAAAGCCTAAAAGTTAATCATCCAAACCTGGAATGCTTGCAGAAATGGTATTATTTTGCTGATTTATATCTTCACTCTTGCTGCGATTATACCACCTAGAGATCCCAAGCAGGCGATCGCTTTCTATGTCCTTGACCTTTGCTGACAGCATTGGCAACTATCCAATCTGATTTGATTTGGAGAATCACTCGTAGAGGTAAGGGACTGGGGACTGGGGACTGGGGACTGGGAAGAAGGAATAAAGGTGTACCTAGCTTCCTAAAAATCAAATATGAGTCCTATAGTTTTACCACACAGCAAGGGTGGATTAATTGTATAGGCATACAATAATTGGGATGATGTTACAAATAGATTAACTATTTTTTATACCAAATCCAGGCACTATTTAACTACGTAAGTAAATTTATTTGCTTGATTAGAGTTTTTCAAATCTTTATCAAAGTAAGTTTGATTACTAGTAGTAATAAACTTACAAAACAAGTACTTATAACCAGTTTTATGGCTAATTAGTTTTTCTATGAAGATGGAAACAAACTATTTTAATTAGTTGAAAAATAGTGTCAATATATGAAAATAAGATTATGAAGCAGAGGAATCTGACATACATAGTACATTGTCAATGAATTCTCAGCAAGGCATAGGAACCGAGTTTAAGATTGCAATTCTAAGCGCGAGTAATTTACGAGGACTATACACAGACCGCCGTGTAAGGGATTACTAACAAATAAATTACTACTACTTTTGGGGTGGGCGTCTCGCCTTGGCTACAGGCAGGCAACACATCCACCTCACAAAAAAATTGGATGTTTTTTTTATTTGGAAGTCCCTAATCGTTAAATTGCCAAAAATTTAGTAGTAAACCCTTTGCTAACTCTCAACTCTGAACTAACATTTATGCAGCTGAATCAGAAACTTTTTCTATACTCTTCTCTGGCTCAATTCCGATTACTCAAAAAAAGTTATACTGCCAAAATCATGGTAGTGGCGTTTTTGGGAACTCACGTACCACTTTTGACTTTAATCTTCAATTTCGTAACTTCCAACTCCTATTCTTGGGAAATAGCCATCCGAGTGCTGCTGAATGCTCTTTTAGCTACACTAGCAGGAACAGCAGCTACTCTTTGTGCATTACACTACCTACTTGCTCCCGTGATTTTGACATCTGCGGCATTGCAAGACTACTTGCAAACCAAAAAATTACCACAACTGCCCACAGAATTTGGTGATGAAGCAGGCACACTCATGGCAGATACTTCACAAACTCTGCACAAATTAGATGAGTTGATTCACCAGATTACTAATTATGATAATTTGACTGGGTTACCGAATCGAGATTTATTCGGCGATCGCCTTTACCAAAACGTGTCACAATCTCAGAATCCCCAGCAATTGGTTGCTGTTCTTGCTCTGGGCATTGATGATTTCACTGGTATAAGTCATGGGTTGGAGCATGAAACATCCAATCACCTATTAAGAGCAGTTGCCCAACGTTTGACAAACTGTATGGCTAAAACAGATATCCTCGCCCATTGGAGTCAAGATGAGTTTGCGATCGCTCAGATGGATATCTTATCCTTTGAAAAAGTGATTAATTTCACAAAAATCCTACAGAATACACTATCCAAACCCTTCTTTATAAATGCTCAGCAGATTCACATCACAGCGAGCATCGGTATTACAATTAGTGACTTAGGCGATCGTAATAGTGTGGATCAACTATTGCAACAGGCTCACATAGCACTGTATCAAGCAAAACAACAAGGGTCTAGCCAATACCAGTTTTATTCACCAGAAATTAACGCTCAATTGCAAGAGCGATTAGCATTGGAAAACGAATTACATGGAGCGCTGGAGCGCGGCGAAATGGTAGTTTATTACCAACCGCTGATTGATTTGCACACCAAACAAGTCACAGCAGTAGAAGCACTATTGCGCTGGCAGCACCCTACCAGAGGTTTGGTTTCTCCAGCAAAATTTATTCCCATTGCCGAACATAACGGTTTAATCGTACCTATTGGTGAATGGGTGTTGCGAACCGCCTGCGCCCAAAATCGAAATTGGCAACTTGCTGGACTACCGCCAATTCGGATGTCAGTTAACCTTTCGGCTCGACAATTTGAACAAGTAAATTTAGTCGGCGTTGTCAAACAAATCCTAGAAGAGACAGGATTGCAAACATCTTACCTAGAACTGGAAGTCACTGAAAGCTCTTTGATAAGTGATATTCAGCACTCCGTTAAAACCCTCAAACAATTACGAGAACTAGGAGTATGGCTAGCTTTGGATGATTTCGGCACTGGTTATTCTTCTCTGAACTATTTGAAGCGCTTTCCTGTGAACATGCTCAAAATTGACCGCTCATTTGTGCAAGACGTGACATCAAATTCTGATAGCGCCGCCGTCACCGATGCCATCATTGCGTTAGCTAAAAGCCTAGAGTTGAAAATTACAGCAGAAGGGGTGGAAACTCAAGAACAGCTTGACTATTTAAAAAAACGTGGGTGTCAAGAAGGCCAGGGATTCTACTTTGGTATCCCTGCTCCCGCCGACAGAATCACCGAGATAGTCAAGCAGAATTCTCTGCAAATACACGAGATAGCTGCATAATAACTATAGCTCTCAATCGTGCTGTATCTATATATTTACAGCTTATACGTTGAGGGCTTTTTAAACTTCTTAAGAGACTTTTCAAACATCCTCTCAAGGATTGTTACCTTATTCCCAATATGTCTTCCAATCATCCTTGAAAGCTTGCTGTAATTTCTTCATATAAGAATACGTTTTTATTTTCACCATCCATAGCTTATTACTCTTACTGCCGCCTCCTTTACAAATAACACCTTCAGCTACAGCATATTTACCTTCTCGAACATCATCAATAAATTGACCTGTTAATTTACCACAATAAACAACCCGTGCAATGTTTAAGTGACTAAAATCTCGAATAAATTGTTCGGGACTAATAATACATTTATCAGTTTGTACATCAAAGAGAATTAGTTGTTTTGGGTCATCTTTTCGATGCATTCCTGCAAAGGAGTTATTCCCAAAAAACTCTGTAAACACAGTAATTTCTGGGTATTGATAATTTAAATTTTCTTGAAATACTGTTTTTAAAGAGTTAGCAAAGTCTCTGTTAAAAATCTCAGGAGCTTCTTCTAAACCGGGATGTGCTTCGTTAAATTGTCCAATCCCCATATCATCCAAATCAAAACGATCCCGACGTGTACCAAAGGCATACCACCCAAGCTCCAAATCCCAAACCCAGTGGAGATTTGTACCATCATATTTATCGAAAGCTATACACCGCTCCCAACGACAATTTTTGCTGTCTGGGATTTTAGGATAAACAAGTTGCACTCGTGCCATTGTGATAAAAATACGTTTATCTATAGTTCCTGCTTCACCAAGGATTGCCAACCATTGTGAATCCAGCCCAATAATAAGGATGCATCAGTGATTCATCAGCTTCATCAATACTTTCAGCAGGCAAAGGCAAGTTCCCGACTGCTCCCAAACCTTGGATTTGACCATCCTTGACGTAAATTTGCCCTTTGGCCATAGCTATTTGAGCTTGTCTCAAAGCCTCTGCCTTAATCGGAGCTGTCTTTAAATTCTCATAAAATTTGGTCATTAATGCTGCTGTACCAGAATCATTAACCGACCAAAGACTAGCAACACTAGTTTTCACACCTGCCAGCACTGCTAAACCCGCAAACCCAAGTTCTGATTCTTCATCCCCCAAGGCTGTCCTACAAGCACTCAACACCATCATTTCTACTTGGGGTTCGTTCAACCGCAACTGCCGTAACTGGTTCAAGCGTAACTTGTCTTCCCACAGTTGAATATAAGAATTACTCAAGCCGCCGGTCGCAAAATCGGCATGGGTTGCCATGTGAATAATGCCAAAAGGTTGTTGACGGCGAACACTTTTGAGATTTTCTAAGGTGGCTTGTTTGTCTAACAACAATTTACCTTGCCAGAGTTTGGATACCAATGTTGAAATCTCCACGGGAACTGCTGGTAAAGGATCTTGCCCTTGAGTACTCTGAGAAACCCCCAGGGCTAAAATTTGAGATTTTCTAATGTCTGTGTAGAGGGTGTTGGTCAAGCTGAGACTTGGCATCAAGCCAATGCTGTATTTTTCTACCAGAAACTGCTTACCATCGTGAAGCGCTGCCATTGGAGTTGAACGTAAACCAATGTCTGGTAAAAAGACTAAATTGTTAATTTCTCTCGTTTGTAAATCTGCCTCCAGTGGTGCAATTATCCAGCGATAAAGTTGTTGAGATGGACGCAAATAACCAGTGCGGCGACGGTTTTGTGGACTTACAATTTGGTCACGAAATTCTTGAGCTACTTGTAAAACTTTGGCTCTGGTGGTTTCTGGGATACGCTTACGAATGGGGTCACCTTTGCCAGTGACTACCACTACTTCCAGTTGATCGCTATCCTGTTCTGCTAGGGTATTCAACTGTTTAGTTCTCTCTGGTATAATCTCCACGGGGACAAAACTAAGGTAGATAAATGCAGGTTTTACACCAGTAGCTTTCTCAATTTTGTTAGCAATTTCTTTGGCATCATCTAGTGTTTTAATTTTAGGAATGGGTATGCCTAAATAATCCCCAAAATCATCTGTGAATTTATCTTCGGGAGTAGGATCGGTATTAATTACAGGGTTATCAATCTTCGGATTGCCAGGGTTAGGGTTACCTGGGTTACCTGGATTGCACTGGAATGAGCAGGGAGGAACATCAGGAATATCAGGCTCATTAGGAACATCAGGAACATCAGGAACATCAGGAACATCAGGAACATTAGGCACATTCACGTTAATTGCTACTTGTACAGGTTCTGAGGATGAAACAACATCGCTCGCTCTAAGTGTGAATGCATTGATTAGCCCTGTACTATCAGTTGGTGGTGTGTAATTTAATGTTTCACCTATAGTTAATGTGTCTCCCGCAGCTAAAACCGTATCGCCCCGTCTCAAGGTTCCTGCCTGGATGGCATCAATGACAACGGTAGTATTATCTAGATTGACATCGCTAGTGCTGGCTGTAAATGTGAAGCTCAAGGTTTGATTGACTTGGGCATTGGATGAAAGGGGCGAGTTTGTTGTCAGTGTAGGCGGGGTATTTACGGATGTAATGGTGATGCTGGCTGGCGTGCCAGTGGCATCTCCGCCAGTTGGCAAGACTGGAAAGCTCACAAAACCACCGATGCTTTGACCATTTCCAGTGTTAATTGTTCCACGTGTGCCATTGATACCCGGCCCATCAGGTACAGTAAATGCAACATTGTCTGGGCCACCATCATGTCTAATTGTGACAGTACCTCCGGCAATGCTAGAACTTCCTTCTCCAAAATCCAAAATTCCGCCGGTAGCGATGGTGATACCGGTATCGTTCTCTCCCTCAAAAATTGTCCCTGTTCCTTGAACCAGTCCATTTGTCAGCACTTGCACATCGCCACCAGTGGCTGGCCCAGCAGCCTGGGTTGTTGCCTGTGTGTTGATGGTCGTAAAACGAATTGTGCTGCCAGCGGTACTGTTAGTCTGTAGGGTAACGTCGCCAGCTGTGGCAGTTTCTGTATCAAATCCAGTGGCGATCGCTGAAGCATTGATAGCGTCATTCACCGTAATATTATTTGTAGCGCTTAAGCTGACTGCACCGCCTGTAGCACTTGTATCACCATCTACTCCCGTGGTGCTGGCTGAGGTATTAATACCGCCATTCACAGTGATATTATCTGTGGCAGTTAAGGTGACCGCACCAGCCGTGCCAGTAAATTGGCCACCTCCTTCCTTGACTAGAGACGAGTTTATTGCCCCGGTGGTGATACTACCTACGGTGGTTGTTACTTGTACATCGCCACCAGTACCTAAGCCACCAGCATCATTGGAAAAAGAATCGATCGCATTAGTGAAGATATTGCCTGCCGCAGTCAAAGTCACTGTCCCAGCTGTGGCATTGCCAACCCCTCCACTATCGCTGGTGTTGATCTGATTCAGGGTAATTCCACCATTGCTGCTTATGACTTGAACATTACCTGCTGAGTAGCCCTGTCCACTGGCAATGATGTTGCCTGCACTAATGTTGCCACTCCCAGACAAGGTTATATCCCCGCTTCTACTGAAATCAGCAGTTGTGTCTAGATTTCCTAGTGATAGGCTGGCTCCAGAAATATTTATTGCTCCTCCAGTTGTGACAATTGTGTTGGTAGGATCGACAAAGTTTACAGAACCAGTTTGTGAGGAGAGGCTAAAGCTACCGCCACTACCCAAGTTTAATGTCGCAACACCAGCGGCGGTAGTGACTCCAGGTGTCGCTCCGGTGATGTCATTGATGGTAATATTGCCTGTGGCTTGTAAGTTGATATTTGCACCTGAAGTGGCGATCGCACCCCATGAAACTGTATTACCCCCAATATCTGCATCGCCAAAAGCAATGTTACCAGCTGTGGCATCAAAAGTACCTGCTCCACCATCGATAATAGTCAATGTGCTGGGGTCTAGCAATAATGTACCAAAGCTGCCATTGGCGGCTGAAGTATCAACCACACCGTTGAAGGTCAAGAAATTTTTGCCCGATACTTCGACAAAACCACCATTGCCAGCATTTGCTCCTCCACGAGCTGAAATGTTACCAAAAAATTGGGTTGTGTCGTTCCCCCAAACAATCACCCGTCCGCCATTTCCATGCAAATTGCTATCGGCATTAATCGTGGAGTTGGAGTTAACATAAGTCTGCTCTGCGTTGGGTAAAGTTCCGTTACCTTGGTAATCGCCACCAATTAGTACCGTACCGCCACCATTTGTTCCAGAGGCGTTAATATTGCCATCAATCACCGCCACTCTTTTACCCAAAGCAGTCACTGTCCCGCCTGTTTGACTTGATACATCCACTGTGCCAGAAACAATGGTTGTACCTGGAGTTGCAGGAATTTTGACGTTAGAGCCTGTTAGTTGTACAGTACCATCAGCATTGGCAGTTAACCCGGTGTTAGTGTTACCGACTGTGAGCAATTCTGGTAAAGATGCAATGGGAATTGTCCAGTTATTGGGTTGGTTACTACTAGAGGCGAGGGGCTGAATTTCCAGACTCAGCACATTTCCTGGCTGACTGAGACGCACCCAATTTTGACCGGGTACGGATGTGACAGTTATTTGTCCTCCTGGTGCTGAAACTTGCCCGGTGTTTACCACCGTACCACCCAATAAATTCAAATTCTGCCCCGTACCGACTGCCAAATTTCCAGCATTCACGATCGCCCCTGGCTGGCTAGTACTAAAGGCAAATCCATTGGGGTTTCCCACTAAATTAATGTAATCATTAACACCAATACCATTAAACCAACTGCTACCAAAACCAATGCCGTTGGCTGTTGTCACCGTGAAAGCACCAGGTACATTTAAGCTGGCGTTTGCTCCAAAAATAAATCCGGCTGGATTCATCAAGAACAAGTTAGGGCTACCACCACTCACCTGAATTAAGCCATTGATGATGGAAGGATTACCGCCTGTAATTCGACCAAGGATATTTTGCAACGCTGGGCTGGCTTGAAAGTTGGCGATTTGTTCTGGTGAAATCCCAAACTGTTGAAAGCTGTGAAAGAGGTTGGCACCATCACCAGAAGTTGTACCGCCGGTGATATCAAGTCGGTTGCCGTTGGGAGTTACAATTGTGTTTGTACCATCGGCAGCAGGAACAATTTGCTGTGCTTGGGTGGGACTGATGCCACCGAGCAGCGGAGCAATAACTATTACTGAAGTGGCGATACTGGAGAGTAAAGATTTTTTGCGCCGCAAGATGAAGCTACCTGCGGGCAATTCTACATCGATTTGTAACTTATTTGCTAATCCGCGTCGCCAAAGTGCTTGGGCGATCGCCTTTTTTGACCAGAGTATTTGTTCTGTTCTTTTAGTAACAGAGATGCTTTCGGAATGAATTCGGTAGAAGTATAGAGGCTGTTTAACTCTGCGTACCTGGGCAATTTCGGAAAGTCTTAAACACAAATCGTAATCATAGGAAGTACCAGTAAAGGACGCATTGACACCCCCCACTTGGTCGTAAATACAACGACGCATGAGGCGGAAGTGGAAAGTCATGAAGTTTACCAACAGACCTTCTTTTGAGTAGGGGATATCACAGCGATCGCCATAACCAAGAACTTTGCCATCTGCATCGATATTTAAATAGTCAGTGTAAACAAATCCCGTTTCTGGGTGGCGATTCAGAACTGCGGCGGTTTCGGCTAAGGCCGTAGGGGCGAGGATATCATCACTGTCAACTATACCGATGTAACTGCCACTAGTTTCGTTAATTGCAGCTTTGCAAGCCTTAGCAACTCCTTGATGGTGTCCTTGGATTACCCGCACTCGTCCATCTTGTTGAGCATATCTTTTGGCGATCGCCACTGATTCATCACAAGATCCATCATCCCAAATTACTAGCTCCAAATCTGGCCATGTCTGCGCTAAGACACTAGCGATCGCTTCTTGAAGGTAAGCCTCCCGGTTGTAATTAACGATGACAATGGAAATCAGTGGTGACATCGAAGTAATCCCAAGTTTTCTACCTGTTACCAGAATATAGTGTTAAGGGCTTTCACTTAGGTAATCATTGCTGTTTATTATTTTTTAGTTACAAATTTTCTTAAATTGGAATGTCAAAAATATGATATTCAAATATTCATGCATTCATAAAAAGGGAGTGGGGAGTGGGGAGTGGGGAATAGGGAATGGGGAATGGGGACAAGGGGAAAGACTTGTTGCAAGTTCTCACCCATCTCCCTCATCTCCCCCATCTCCCTCATCTCCCCCATCTCCCCCATCTCCCCCATCTCCCCCATCTCCCCACTCCCCAGTCACCGGGCACTCTAACGAAAAGAAATGACAAAAGGAACAGAAACTCGTGTTAAGCCGAAAGCAGTGACTCAGCCAAGAATTGTCTATCTCTCTCATCAGTTAGACGCTTGGCAAAGTCTGGCAAATACTAAATGGAATCAGCACAGTTTCAGTTTCAAGTGTGGCTTGTTAATTCTGCCCGCCCTCTGGATTCTAACTGCCAACGGACTTAGAGCTACAGCCGATATTTCGACATCAAATAGTAGTTACCCAGAGTTACAAATCGTACAGGAAACAGAACCTTCGCCGGTAACTGAACCTAATCAACAACAACCAAACCCCGAATCATCGCCACCAGAACGCATTCGAGTCCGCAAAATCCAGGTGACGGATAGCACAGTTTTTAGTGAAAATGACTTGAATGCAGTTGTCAAGCCGTTTGAAGAACGAGACTTGACTTTAGAAGAAATCAGACAAGCAGCAGACGCCGTTACCCAGCTTTACCTAAATAAAGGGTATCTCAATTCCAGAGCGATTCCAGAAACTCAGCAACCTAGTACCACTGATGGTGTTGTGGTGATTCGGGTAATTGAAGGGCGTTTAGCAGAGATAGACATCCAAGGAACGCGGCGATTAAACCCATCTTATATTCGCAGTCGTATCGAATTAGGTGCTGGTATTCCTCTGAATATTGGTAAGTTGGAAGACCAACTAAAGCTATTGCGACTCGATCCCCTGTTTACAAATGTGGAAGCGCGTCTGCGTCCCACGGGTAAAGTTGGTCAAAGCGTTCTGGTTGTGAGAGTTGAAGAGGCAAATCCTTTAACTGGTAGCTTGGGTGTAGATAATTATTCGCCTCCCAGTATTGGTGCAGAAAGATTGGGTGTTGAACTGCGCCATCGCAATTTAACTGGGATGGGAGATGAGTTAGCAGGGTCTTATTTTCACTCGTTCACTGGTGGTTCCGATATCTTTGATTTTAGCTATCAGGTTCCAGTAAATGCGATGGATGGCAAGGTGCAAATTAGAGCTGCATTTAATCGTAACAGAATCACTGAAGCACCCTTCGACGCCTTTGGCATTCGGGCAAACCAGGATCTTTATGAAATCAATTACCGCCAACCATTGATGCGATCGCCAAGAGAAGAATTTGCCTTATCTTTAGGATTTACCTATCAAGATGGTCAAACTTTTCTCTTCGATAACCTTGCAACCCCCTTTGGTGTCGGTCCCGATGCCAATGGAGTTAGCCGTACCAGTGTAATTAAGTTTGGTCAAGATTATATCAGACGCGAACCCCAAGGTGCTTGGTTCTTGCGATCGCAATTTAGTTTTGGCATTGACATCTTAGACGCCACGATCAACAATGACCCCATACCCGACGGTCGCTTTTTCAGTTGGCTAGGTCAAATACAGCGCGTACAGCGACTCAGCAACGATCAATTATTGATCGTCCAAGCAGAGTTGCAGCTCACACCAGATAGCCTCTTACCTTCCCAGCAATTCGTCATTGGCGGCGGACAATCAGTCAGAGGATATCGCCAGAATGTCCGCTCAGGTGACAATGGATTTCGTGTAGCGATCGAAGATAGAATCACAATGCAGCGTAATGAGTCTGGATTATCGACGATTCAAGTAGCACCATTTGTTGACATGGGATCTGTGTGGAATAAGTCTAATAATCCGAATTCCCTACCCGATCAAACTTTTCTCATCGGTGCAGGCTTAGGATTATTGTGGAATGAAGCCTTTGGTATTGATAATTTAAATTTACGACTTGATTATGGATTTCCATTTATCGATTTGAGCGATCGCGGTAATAACGCTCAAGATGATGGCTTTTATTTTAGCCTACGGTATCAACCCTAATGGAAAGTGGGGAGTGAAATGAGGGGGATGAAGGAGACAGCGTAGGTAAAACCCGCCGAACGCGAGTGCGTCTCGCTCCAGAAGGCATCGCTCCAAAAACCAAAAGTCCTTTGTCATCGCTTATTTCTCCCCCTGCACCCCCTGCCCCCCCTGCCTCCCCTGCCTCCCCTGCCTCCCCTGCACCCCCTGCCCATCTATCCCCACTCCCCCTTGATGTTCGCACTTAAAACCTCGATTCTGCCAATCTGGCATATCTACTTGACTAAGTTTGATGATATTTGAGCATTGTGGTTCAATAATTTGACTTAAAATCGCCCAAAATAAGCTGCGGGTTAAATCTAGTCCCGTTTTGAGCCAAGATTCATGATTACCAGGAACACCTAACTCTTGCACGATTTCTGGCTCTACCCAAATACCATGAGCGCCCAAAAGAATCTGCGCCATCCATTTAGCCCTTGGTAAATGAGTCGGAGACGTAATCAGTTTTACCTTATGTACACCCCATTTACGCAGCAAAGGAATACTATAATAAAAATTTTCAAAGGTAGAATTTGCACACTTTTCTAACCAAACGTTTTCTAAGCTTACGGATTCCCGCTGAAAAATTAACCATATACAAGGATCTGGGGAGCCATGAGAAATTAAAATTGGGATTTGCGGGTATTGTTTTGCTTGCTGGACAATATATGTTTCTCGACGAATACTCCCACCAAGCACAAAGAAGGCATCCACTGGCTGCGAAGAAGCAAAAACTAAGGTTATAGTGGTAAAAATCAACCAAGCACCCAAAACAAAGCACAATCCCAGAGTTAGTTTTTGTAACAATTGCCACCGATTAACCAAACTTTTTTTAATGGAAATTAATGATTTGATAATAAATTTATGTTTCATGACTGATATCAAAAAAGCCGATTTGATGACTGTCCAAGATCACTGCAATTAAGCGATCGAAGTGCTATCTTATAAAAGTAATCTAAGGTACAAAGATGACGGCGATCGAAGTGTCACATCGTCAGTATAGCCTTCCGGAGAAGGCAAACAAACTCAGAAATGGTTATTAATAACTAATGCAGTATTTTCGGCATTATCACAATGCCAAAGGATCGAGAAAGCATAGCTGAGTTTGGGGTATAAAAACTTAAAAATTTTTAGAAAGCCTGATTGCTAAACTGTCAACAACACAATTATTCCAGCTAATATACATGAACCAATCTGCGAAAAGTTACTCGCCGCTCCAAGTAGCCTTGATTGGTGGAGCGATCGCTACGACTGCTACCATGTCTGTGTTCGGTTCTGCTTGGACTCGCGGTGTACGTGCAGCCCTAAGTCTACAAGACAGCCCAAAAGCGATAGTTGACCAAGTTTGGCAACTGGTGAATCACGAATATGTTGATGGCAAATTTAATCAACAAAACTGGCAAGCAACTAGGCAAAGCTTGTTGAGCAAAGACTATTCCACTCGTGAAGAAGCTTATGCTGCTATCCGCGAAGCTTTACAAACCTTGGGAGATCCTTACACTCGGTTCATGGACCCCAAACAGTTTGAAGCCCTGACTAGCCAAACCTCTGGAGAAGTCTCTGGGATTGGCGTCCGCATGGAAGTCAACGAAAAAACTCAGCGCCTGACTGTTGTCGAAGCCATCGAGAATTCTCCGGCGCTGAAAGCTGGAATCAAAGCAGGCGATGAAATTGTGGCCATTGACGGCAAACCCACTCTCAAAATGAAAGTGGATGACGCCTCCAAACTAATTCGCGGCAAAGCCGGTACTCCCATCAGCCTACGGCTCAGACGTGCGGGGCAAAATGCCTTTGAACTGAAGCTAACGAGAGCAAATATTGAAGTACCAACAGTACGTTACACCCTCAGGCAAGAAGGAAATCGCCGCGTTGGCTACATCCGTTTGCGGGAATTTAGCGCCCACGCCGCAGAGCAAATGCAACGAGCCATCCGCGATTTGAACAGTAAGAAGGTTGATTCTTATGTGTTGGATTTGCGGGGAAATCCCGGCGGTTTGTTACAAGCCAGCATTGAAATTGCTCGGATGTGGTATAATGACGGCGGTATTGTTAAGACTGTAGACCGTGTAGGAAGCACTGAAGAAACTAAAGCCAATCGCACTGCCTTAACAAATCGTCCCTTGGCAGTATTGGTAGATGGTAATTCAGCTAGTGCTAGCGAAATCCTCACAGGCGCACTCAAGGATAATAAGCGAGCGGTAGTTGTTGGCGGTCAAACCTTTGGCAAAGCCTTAGTACAATCAGTCCATGAACTAGCGGATGGTTCGGGTCTAGCAGTCACCATTGCTCACTACTACACCCCTGCGGGAACCGATATCAACCATAAAGGGATTACGCCAGATATCAAGCTAGACTTGACAGAGGCACAAGAGCGTCAGTTGGCTTCTAATCCAGATTTAATCGGAACTAAGAGCGATCCCCAATATGCCAGAGCGATCGCTATTCTATCAGGTAACAACTTCGCCCAACCGCCAATCAATCAAACTAATCAACCCATGAGCGTCCGCGCTGGCGATTTGAAATTTTAGGATGAACAGAACTCAGAAGTCAGAATTCAGAATTCAGAATTCAGCAATATTTGAGAGTCTTATTAATGAAAGAATAAAAGCGTTTAATTATAGCGTTTCCTGACCTGAAAAGGTACACCTGTAGGGGCACGGCAATGCCGTGCCCCTACACCTGGCGATATCATACTGTACCCCATCTGAATGGGAACCGCTATATGACGCCTTGGCAAAGCTTCTCTAGCTTTGCTTGTTGAATTCTGGCTCCTGACTCCTGAATTCTGACTCCTGAATTCTGACTCCTGACTCCTGACTCCTGACTCCTGAATTCCGATTTGGATTGGGAATACTATTTAGTAGTTCCATCACCAAAATCTCAAATTTATGAATTATCAGCCAGTTGATGCAACCACCGCCACCAGCTTTTTGCCAATGGTATCGGTGGTTGTTCCTATTTATAACGGCGAGGCAGATTTACCAGATTTGCTCAATTGTCTGTTATCTCAAACTTACCCAACAGATCGGGTAGAGTACTTATTGGTGGACAATAACAGTAGCGATCGCACTCTTACCTTACTCAAAACATCTGCCGAAAATTGCCCAATTACAATTCGCCCCTTGAGCGAAAATCAAATTCAAAGCTCCTACGCTGCTCGTAACACTGGAATTCGTGCGGCTGTAAGCGAAATTATAGTTTTTACTGATGCAGATTGTCGTCCCCAACCCCAATGGCTAAATGCATTAATTCAGCCTTTTGTCAACTTGGAAGTGGTAATTGTTGCCGGGGAAATTTTGGCACTACCAGGCAAAACTTTGTTAGAACAACACGCAGACCGTGAAGAAACTCTGTCGCAAAAACACACCCTTGGCCATTCCTTTCGTCCCTATGGACAAACCGCTAACTTGGCAATTCGCCGTATCGCCTTAGAAAAAGCGGGTTTATTTCGTCCCCATCTTACCACTGGTGGCGATGCAGACATTTGCTGGCGGATTTTGGCCGAAAACATTGGGCGTTTGGAATTTGCCCCCAATGCCATCGTCCAGCACCGCCACCGCACGACACTTTTGGAACTGCAAAATCAGTGGCGGCGTTATGGGCGTTCCAATCGCTATTTACACGAACTGCATGGTGTAGATTTAATGCGAGATATTACACTTGGTGAATGCGGGTATCGTTTAGGGCGTTGGTTATTGAAAGAACTACCAAAAGATATTAGGAAGGCGATCGCGGGTCAAGCTACTCTGGTAGATTTATTAAATACTCCCATTGGTCTGTTTACAGCCAGGGCGCGTGCCGTTGGACAAACACAGGCCAAACTACCAGAAAATGCCAAGATCATTCCTCGACTGTAACAATAGTAGAAAGCTTTCCATACTAATAGGCAGCCAAGGCTCTGGTCAGCATTTGACAAAAGTTTTTGATTTAGTAAATGTATCTTAAGAGGTATTTAAAAAAATAAGTAAAGCGAATTATAGTATTGCTGACTAATATTCAACTATAAACAAGGCAAGTTCTGTTCTATTTATTTAGAATCTGTCTGCTCTTGCAACTATCCGCTGCTTCCCTGCTCAACAGGGTCTCAAGCTTAAGGAAGGCATAGAATCTGCTTATCCTTTACAGCTACCCTTCATAATTTTCCGAATTGAGCCGCATGAACGTAGACGGGTTTGGCCAACACATAGAAAAATTGCGCTCACAAGTACAGGAACTACTGCAACGCAGTGCAACTAAGCCCAACTTAGAGCAAGAAATAATAATAGAAGCTTTTGAGGAACTTCACACCACAGTGGAAGATCTATTGACAGTTTTCCAGGAGTTAGAGCTAACACGAGCGGCACTAGACAAAGAGCGCCAGCGTTATCAAGATTTGTTTGAATTTGCTCCAGACGCTTACTTGGTAACTAACACCGCAGGGACAATCCAAGAAGCTAACAATGCAGCAGCAACCTTACTTTATGTCCCCCAAAATTATCTGGTAGGTAAACCATTAATTCTCTTTATTGCTCAAGAAGACCGCCAGTTCTTTCGCTCTCAAATGAACAATTTGCAGCAGTCACTCAACTGGGAAATTAATCTAGAGCCACGGCGAGGAAAGCCATTCCCTGCCAGTATTAGAGTATCTGCGGTGTACGACGAAAAAGGGAAGCAAGTTGGCTGGCGTTGGCTGCTGTGCAACATCACTGAGCGCAAACAAACTCAAGAAATGTTGCACCGAGCTTATGATGAGTTAGAAATACGGGTAGCAGAACGGACAGCAGAATTGGTAAAAGCAAATCAGAAATTGCTGACTGAAATTACAGAGCGCAAACGAGCCGAGTCACAACTGTTGCACCTTGCATTTCACGATGCACTCACCGGTCTGCCAAACCGTGCTGCATTTATTAACCGCTTAAGACATGCGATTAATTATTCCAAAAGGCATTCAAATTATGTATTTGCCGTACTGTTTATCGACCTAGATCGATTTAAGGCGATCAATGACAGTTTTGGACACCTCAAAGGAGACCAATTTCTACTTGCCATTGCAAGTAGGCTAGAAGTATGTGTACGCTCCATAGATACAGCAGCACGGCTTGGGGGAGACGAATTTACAATCCTGCTGGAGGGAATTCAAGATGTATCAGACGCCATCAAAGTCGCTGAGCGGGTTGAACATGAGCTGAGGTTACCCTTTGAGCTTGACGGACAAGAAATTTTCACAACAGCAAGTATTGGCATCGCCTTGAGTTCAACAGTAAATTATCAACAGCCAGAAGACGTGTTGAGAGATGCTGATACAGCAATGTACCGAGCTAAGATGCTGGGTAGAGCGCGTTATGAACTATTCAACTCAAATATGTATGCCAATGCCCTGGCGAAATTGCAGTTGGAGACCGATTTGCGCCGAGCAATTGAGCGCCTTGAGTTTCAGGTTTATTACCAGCCGATTGTTTCCCTGACTAGTGGCTCCATTTTAGGTTTTGAAGCTTTGTTGCGCTGGGAACATCCAGAGCGTGGTCTGCTGAATCCAGCAGATTTTATTCCCCTAGCAGAGGAAACTGGACTAATTTTCTCCATTGGCAAGTGGGTGTTACATGAAGCCTGTAGCCAAATGCAAACTTGGCGGGCGTCCTATCCTGACAACTTGCTCCAGAAAATCAGTGTCAATATCTCCCTCAAGCAATTTTCCCAGCCGGATTTAATTGAGCAGATTAGGGAAATTTTGCAATCAACTGGTTTGAATGCTGACATATTAGTGCTGGATATTACTGAGAATGTAATTTTAGAAAATGGCGATCGCGTAACTGCTGCACTCTCACAACTTCGAGAGATGGGTATTCAGTTATCAATTGATGACTTTGGTACAGGCTACTCTTCATTAGGTCGTCTTTATAACTTTCCCATTAGTCTGTTGAAAATAGACCGTTCTTTTATCAGTTCAATCAGCACTAATAGTAGAAATTTAGAAATTATTGAGATACTTGTGACATTGGCACACAAGCTGGGTGTGGATGTGCTTGCCGAAGGAATAGAGACTAAAGAGCAACTAGCACTTTTGAGAAAGTTGAACTGTGAATATGGCCAAGGCCATTTTTTCTCCGTTCCATTAAATAGTTTAAAAGCAGAGGCATTAATTATGGCAAATCCTCAGTGGTAAGGGCTATTTCAAAAAATTGAAATTTATCAATCATAATTCTAGGACTTACGCATTGACAGCAAAGACCAAATATGTTTTTTAAACCACATCTGTGGTAGGGGCACAGCAATGCTGTGCCCCTACAGCGCGTGTCTATCTACCATCAAAGAATGATTAATAAAACCCACATTCCGCAGGTTAGTTAGCAAAGCAGATAATATTTTCGACAGGGGGCACCAAAAAGTTGAGAATCCAGTGTCTTTCGGGAGTCAAATTAGTAATTTGCTTGCTTTGGGCAACAGTAAGTAAGTGAATCGACATAAAACATTGAAAGACCCAGCGTAGAGTTGGAGCAGCAGTAGGTTTACCCAACTGATTATCCATAGTCTTTTTAGCTCTATCGAGTGCTTGACGCAATGCCCTTTGACCCAAACTATAAACAAGCAAACACAAGCCCATAATCATGGCTAATGCGGCAACCCGTTTGGGTGAGTTGAGGAAAACACTTGAAGTAAAGAATAGCGGGTCTTTGAGAAAGCGAAAACCGCGTTCAGTAGATTGCTGTGCCTTATACTCAATTAACACATCATCATCACTTAACTCAGAGGCATCGAGAACATTGGTTGCTAGGAGGAACCTACTGGCTCTTTGGACTTCAACATCTATAGCAGTTTGTTTGGGTGCAAGTGTTGCACAAAGTTGATAGTGCTTTTCCATAACAGCATTCTTTCGCGGTCTACCACGTCCCTTGTGCTGCAAAATCTCAACTACTTTGATATCAACTAGCTGATGTAAAGGCAACTTACAATTCATGCGTTCAGCAGCAAGTTGGGCATCTTTTTCACAAGCAAACTGCTGTTGAGATAACTGTTTAAGTTCGGTTTGGGCTTTAGTCAACTGCTTAGATAAACGTTTTTCTAGTTGCTTGAGGTCAGCTTGTTTACGGACTTGACTTCCAGTTTGGAGCGTGTAATCACCATCAACATGAAACGAACTTGAATCCAGGTGTAAACTGTCCATTTTTACACCAAATTTACGAGCCGCAGATAGTGCCACCGTTACAAATACTTCTGTTAACCCTTTGGAGTAAAGTTTGTCCAACACTCTACCTAGACGGTCATCGTTTAAGTGTTCTGGATGTATCCCTTCTCCCAGTAGATGTTCTGTAGCTTTGCCAATAAAAAATTTTTCAAACAGATATAATGGGGCACTGACAAACCCTAATCCGTTGAGAATCATTGCTTTTACCACTTGACCTGCACTGATTATCTCTTGCGGATGGCTTCCTAGTAGCCGATTGATTTGCTCTACTAGTTCCATTTCGTCACATATGCCTGCGACTATCCCGCAGTGGTCAATATCCTGTACTCTTATATCTAATGGTGATGCTGTCATGCTTCTAAAATGCAGCATTTAGGTCATTTTTAAAAATACAGCATTTACGATCGCACCTGCGGAATGTGGGATAGATTTCTTGAAAAGAAACTTTATTATAAAACAAACTTTTTCATACTCTTGAGTAATATTACTCATTGACAAATATTCTAAAGCCTAAGGCTATTACTGAGAATTCCCGATCTCCATTGATCAGCTTTTTGAAAGCTGATTGTAGTTACTTGGAATTCATATGATAATGAGAATCTTTTAGAAGCAGAGGCAATTAATAGTCCTCTCTACCTTGTTTTGACTGAGATGATGATTCTTATTATTATAAGTATTATTAAAGTAAATTAACTGATTGATCAGAGATACACTATCTTAACTACAGATCCCGCATATACACAGTAGAATGATGTCGAATTGGAAATGACGCCATTTGTACGGATGCTTAGTGTCCATTAAAAGGCTAATTCTGAATACTGATCATTTTTCTTCAGTATTTTTACTACAGCTTTACCAATTTTTGGAACACAATCTCAAAAAGCATTTAAACGATATTTACGCGTAAATTCGCAGGTGTAAACCGAAAAAATCGTGTATAAACTTACAAACGGCAGTTATACGACCGTATCGAATACTGAGTTACTTACTAAGGCTAGAGTTGGTAACCGTTGACAGTTCAGTTTTTGCAACATAACCTTTTTTTCCTATGATGATTCATGGTTTGAGTTTTCTCAGTTTAAGTGCATCTGTTGTACTTCCCTGGGCACTAACTGGTGTGCTTCAAGGACAGAAAATAACAGAATCTCTAGTTACAGACGTTCCTCAGTCATCTACTGTTCAAGAAAATAAACTACCCAACCGCAAGCTAATCAGTGCTATTACGGCTGCCCCGACAACATATTATGTTAGTGGTAGCGGCAACGACAAAAATAGCGGGCTTACTGTTTCATCCCCTTTTAGAACACTTCAAAGAGCGGCAGATCTTACCAACCCTGGGGATACGGTACTGATTCTAAACGGGGAATATAAAAATTCACCTCAAGCTGGTGCTGTACTAAGTATTAAACGTTCTGGAACTGCAAATGCATGGATTAAATTTAAAGCATATCCTGGGCATTTCCCAAAAATTCGGCACAATACATGGAATGGTGTTGTAATTTCAAATGGAGCTTCATATATCGAAGTCAACGGGCTGGAGGTCATAGGAAACAATCAAAACGTAGACCATGAAGAGGCAATACGTAAGAAGGATCGATCAGATCCGCTTACAAACGGAAACTGCATCTATATTAACGGACGAACAGGCAATTCTCATCACGTAAATATTCTGAACAACAAAGTACACGACTGTGGAGCAGTAGGTATTGCAGCAATTCAGACTGATTATGTGACAATAAGTAATAATACTGTGTATAATAATGCCTGGTACTCACCCTATGGTGGTAGTGGCATTTCGGTAATGAATATTTGGAATCTTGACAACAATCAGGGATACAAGACTTTTGTGACCAATAATAGGACATACAAAAATCGAATGTATGTTCCCTGGTTTCAATCCGGGACTCTCGCGGACGGTAATGGCATTATTGTCGATGTTTCAAGTGGATATAAAGGACGAGTTTTAGTTGCAAACAATATCAGCTACAGTAATGGTGGTTCAGGTATTCATAGCCATGCTAGTAACCGTGTAGATATTGTCAACAACACGGCATATTTGAATAATCTAGTTAAAGCAGTAAAAAAGGGGGAAATTTATGCTGGTTATTCGGACGATGTTAAAATTTTCAATAACATTATCTATGGTGCCCCTGGTTTTCGTGTAAACAGCAGCTATAAGAATACCAACGTCATCTATGATTACAATATTTATCCCAAAGGTTCCATAATCGAGGCTATAGGACCTCACGATATTATTGCAGATCCACAGTTTATTGATCCCGGAGCTAGTGATTTTAGAGTGAAATCAACGAGTCCGGCAATCGATAGTGGTTTGAGGTGGAGTGGTTTGACAACTGATTTTCTAGGCAACCCTCGTGTAAGGGGTTCAGCACCCGATAGAGGAGCATACGAAATCAAGTAGTAGTTAACAGCATGACATGGGGTTGTATGGCAAAATCCTGATTTATGCAGAGTTTTTGTCTACAACCTTAGTTTCTAAATTCATAACGAGAGCCTTTAATGGTTCGCTGTATTAATATCATGTCCAGTTGAAGACTTATCATTAGATCTGAGAGTTTTTTTGATAAGTGATTAAGCGGACATGATATATTTTGCGCTTATAAATCTAAAAGGTTGCCGTCAATCAATAAATTATTGGCCTAATCAAAAAACAAAAAAGAGAAGGGTTTACAACATAGTTTTAGTAAATGGTTTATTTGGAATCTATTGCAGTAGACCCTAAACTCCTTGAGAGGTTTTATTTTTTTGCAAGCCCCTTAAACTCTTTTGTCAACTCTCTTGGTTGAAAATATTCATGACCATGATACAAATAAGTACTAGACTCATTTTTATCAAAAATTCCATTTACAACTAAACCTAAGACATTATAATTTGAGCTTTCTAACATCTCTTGAGCAGCGTTAGCACTGTTTGAATCAATTACCCCAGGCCGAGCCACTAATAAAATACCATCAGTCATTTGGCTTAAAGTCAAAGCATCTGCTGCTAAAAGAAGGGGAGGTGCGTCAATAATTACAAAGTCATAGTCATATTGAGATGAAAAATTATCAATTAGTGATGCCATGCGTTTTGAATCAAGCAAAGCAAGCGGGTTTGGAGGTCTAACTCCAGCAGTTAAAACATCAAGATTATCCATTACTTTAGATACAGCAATGTCAAATTCAGCTTGATCTACAAGAACCTCACTCAAACCAACTGCATTAGTTAGTTGCCAGAGATGATGCTGAGAAGGAACTCGCATATCTGCATCAATTAGTAAAACTTTACGCCCTAGTTGGGCTATTGCAGCTGCCAAATTAGCTGAAACTGTAGACTTGCCTTCTTTAGGAACTGCGCTAGTGACTACGATAGTTTTGAGTACTTTATCTGAACTCAAGAATTTCAGATTGGCTTGAATCATACGATACATTTCACTCGTTAAGCAGTGAGGCGTATCTCTGACAGCAATTTTTTGAGTTATTGATTCTGCTCTTGAATAACTGGAGCGAACCTTTTTAACCGACAAGGGAATAATTCCCAGTAACGTATACCTAAATACATCTCTGACTTCCTTAAGTGTTTTCAGAGATCTATCTCTCATACCCAGGAAAAGAATAGTTGTAGTGGCCAAAAATAAACCCACCATCACTCCTAACGCCAAAACAATCAGTTGTTTAGTGATTACTGGTTTTTTAGGAACTAAAGCCTGAGCAATAATCCGCGAACTGGCTGTATTTGTATTCTCAACTAGCTGTAATTCTTGAACCTTTTTCAATAAATTTTGGTATGTTGACTCTGCAACTTCAAGTTTCCGTTCTAACTCCCGCTGATTTTGTACCAACTGGGGTATGATTTTGACGCGTTGCTCGTAGCTAGAGCGGGAATTATACAGGGAGGAGAGTCTTTTGGCTAAGCCAAAACGTTGCACTTCTGATTGCAGAAAATTCTGGATCAGGCTTTGTCTGAGTTCTCCAATCTGCAATAGGTTCTGCGGAACTTCCGTTTGATTACCGATAGTCTGAGGAATTTGCTGTTGTAGCAAGGTTTTTAAGCTGGCTTTTTTTGCTTCAAGATTAACAATTGCGGGGTTGTCATCTTGGAAACGGCTGCGCTCAGTTGCTAACTGCCGCTCGACATCTTGAAGTTGTGTCAACACTCCCTGTACAGCAGGTGATTGACTTAGGGCGCTCACTGCGAGGGCCTGCTGGGAATTTAGATTTACTTTCTGACGGAGTTCATTGGTTTGAGCGTTGACTTCATTCAGTTGAGCTTGAACAGTGTTAATCTCACTGTCTAGATTCCCAATAATGTTAACTGCTGATTTTGTCTCCTCTGATAAATCTGCAATCCTATACTTCTGTTTAAATATACGTAGTGCTACTTCTGCATTATCGACAGCAGCTTGAGTTTTAGGAAGCTGCTTGGCCATAAATTGACGAGTTTCTGCTGCCTCAGAGCGATTTGTCAATTTATCATTTTCTATGTAAAGACTCATGATTGTATTGATTACTGCCGCTGCTTCTTCCGGATCACTGCTGGCATAAGTAATTCGCAATACATCTGTCCCACCAACAATTTTTAGGTTCAGGGATTTTTGTAGCTTTTCTATTTCTAGAGGTTTACCTTCCTTATCCTTAAGTTGTAGTTTATCTATTGTCTGCTGCAATAGAAGAGGAGAAGAAATAACCTCCATCTGAGTGCTTATAGGATTTTGAGTTGCTACCAGGGGTTTCAAATCTCCTGAGTCTCCTCCTTCAGAATAACCAGGCACAAGACTAGATCCTGCTACCTTAAAGGAGGGTGTTTTGAATAACAGTTTTCCTTCTGCTTCATAGGATGGCTTGATAAATTTTGTGCCTATAGCACTCAGGATAACTGTAGCTACAAATATGCTGACACCAGGAAGCCACCAACGTTTCAATACGGATAAGTAACGACTAAGGTCTAAATCAATAGATTCTCTAGATTCCATAGATTTTTCTGACATAAATCTTCAAAATTACAGGTTTTAAGCGAGAAGTTGAGTATTTATGTACTCAGAGCGACAAAAACGAAACGTATTAATTAATGATACTATTTTACATTTAGGATTATGACATATAGATACATCACAGGAAAAATTGCCTAGTTTGCAAATTTATTCCTATTTTGGCATAATTTTATTGCTAAAAGTCTTATATATCTCTTTCTTGATCAGAAATTTTGGTAAATTATAGATTGGAATCAGCATGTGGGGATAAATCGCAAGAGGGATTAAAAATTGAAGCTAACTTTAAAATAAGTATAGATTAGCTGGTAAAAGGCTTTATTTACAAACATTATAACTGTATTCATCTTTATTTAAGATTGAACGATACAAATCTAGGAAAGCACCCCAATGATTTTTGATATCAATATCAAAAACACTTGTTCTCGCATTTTTTCCTAGAAAAAGCCTCAAAGTTTCATTTTCAATCAAAGAATTAAGAGCATTTGACAATTCTTCTACATTACCTGGATTAACTATTAATCCGTTTTCAGATTGAGTAACTATCTCAGGTATGCCTCCCACTGGTGTAACTATGACTGGCAGTTCCCAAGCCATTGCTTCCAACATTGCTAATGGAAGACCTTCATTGTAAGAAGGCAATACAAAAACATCTGCTTGAGATAGAAGAATGTCACGTTCATCTGAACCTATCCAACCAGGCAGTTTTATGTAATTATCTAGATTTAAAGTTTTAACTAAATTTGTTGCTTGTTCTAAGTCCCCGTCCCCTGCCATAATTAGACTCGATCTAGTTTTATATTCAATAGGCAGAAGAGAAAAGGCTTTTATTAAATCAAATGCTCCTTTGCGTTGCCCAATTCGCCCTAAAAATAGTAATTTTATTTTTTCAGAACCTGAACGGTGTGGGATTTCAACAGGAACCTTTACTGGATTGTAAAAAACTACAACTTGTTCTGGTTTGAGAGCAAGGCTTTCTATATAGAAGCTTTTCCAACTTTGTGACAGGACAATTAATTTTTGACACTTGCCAAATATCCAACTCAGCAGTTGCTGCATCCATTTTGCAAGCCCAGTATAGAAAAGCTTAAATTGACTACCATGAGCATGTACTATTATTGGCTTATGAAATGCCCATGCCAATAGGATCATAATTGCTTGTCGGAAAACACTACCACGCTGTGAAATCTGAAGTTGAACAATATCAACATCTTCTCTGATTAATATCCACAAGAATTTCCATATAGCTTTCAAAAATACCATAAATTTGATTGCTAAAGTTCCTTCTTGGTGAGTAATAATATGATATATCTGAACATCAGAAGGAGCATATTCTAAAAAAAGCTTCTCATAACTAGCAATTCCACCCTGCTGAAGTAAAGTAGGACCTAACATGATAATTTTGAGAGTATTGGTTTTAGACATAAGTTTCACTTTTGATTGCTAATGATTTAATTTACTTACTTTTAACACTACTATATGTATGCTGAATCATTATTTAAACATCAAACTCTAGCTTGGAAATCAAAATCATCTTATTAAATCCCTAAAGTAACCTAAATTATAAAAATAATGCCAAGCTTTAGTCATTCAAAAAAATCATTCTTCCAGTCGGGTATAGCATAATAATTAGCAAATATAGACTTTAATTTTCTCTAAATTTATTATATGGTTTTATCTGTCTTTCTTGTGTGATTTTGACTGATAAACATGCTGTAACATAGAGTATCCAGTTCAAAGAATTGGATTCCATCAAAGCAGATTCAGTCAAGCTAGCCAAAACTATATATGTCATCTGAATAACTGGCCAAATATCGAGTGCTGTTTTACTAATACGTACCCTACTCAATGCTTGCAGATAACTGCGCCAAAATCCCAGCAAAAATAGCCCTAACCCTAAAAAACCCAAATCCAAGCAAATAGCCAAATAACCATTGTGGGGGTGGCCTGGTGTCCATCCTGAATTAAGCCAAATATAGGCAGATTCACCATTCCAGCCTTGCCAGAATCCACCATAACCATAACCAAGCCAAGGACGTTTCCAAATCATATCTATCACTAGTGGCCACAAATCTGTTCGGCCTGTTAGTGTAGGGTCTTTACCGATTCCAGTCAACACCGCATCAGCAGCATTAGACAACCAAAAATATAAAATTTGGCTTATGGTTAACATTAGTATGAGAGTCGGTACCATAAGCTGGTATGACCACCGCCAGACTTGACAAGCAAAAAATCCCAGTATTATAACTAGAAGAAGAGCCAGAGATGAAGTTGAGGCAGAAAGCAGCAAGAGGATTATTGACAAACTAAAACAAACCCAAAAAAGCCAACGCGAACGATGTCTTTTATTTTGATATCCAAGAATAAAAAAAATCATGGTGCTAATGACCATCCTTGCCCCTAAACCGTTTTTGTGACTGAATACTCCACGCAACTTTGGTGAACCAAGGTCAGCCTGTATCCCGTACTTAGGCAAGGCTACAGCAAAGACAAAACTCAATACTATAATAATTCCAAAAGTCCAAGCGAGTAAATTTAATTGTTCTTTTATGCTGTATCGCGAGGCAAAATACACGCCAAATAAGCTGGAATTAATGAGAGTATAACTATTTTTTAATGTTGTTGAAGGTTCAGCAGACCAAATAATAGAAATAGCTGCCAAGATGAATATTGGATAGAACGAAAATCCTTTACTTAAAATATAAAGAGTTTTCTTCCAACGCAAGACTAATAGCAATAATGTAACGGTGTAGATTAAGAAAAAAATAATTCGATTCAAGGAACTATCATAATCTATAGTGTCTAGCTGTCCTGCCCCTCCTGACATGACAAGGTTTAAAATAGCGCCTGCGTAAATCAGCAAGGCTATAACTGTGAATACATACTCAGCATAAATTAGTATTTTTCTCATCTTCTCATAAATTGACTAATATTTATTTTGCAGTTATGACAATTTTTCCCCCTCGATAATTTGTTGATAAACTTGCACAGTTTGAGCAGCAATATTTAGCCAATTTAAGTCTTGCTGACACCGTTCTAGTGCTGCACTTCGCATACGTTGTTGTAACTCAGAATCGCTCAGCAAAGAAATAATCGCATCAGCTAGAGATTGGACATCGCGCGGTGGAACTAACAACCCATCTTTTTTATGGTGAACTATCTCACTCAATCCACCCACTTCAGAGGCTACAACCAGGCTTCCCATTCCATAAGATAAGGCTGCTACACCACTTTGAGAAGCTTCGATATATGGCAGGACTGTTATTGTGCTACGTTGAAATAGACTACTTACTTTTTCAACAGGTATGAAGTCATTGATAATTTCGTAACGTTTATCATCATAACCATCAGGAAAATATTGCTTTATATTTTCTCCTTGTCCTGCAATAATCAGCTTTACTTCAGAGATACGTTCAACAATTAAAGGCATAGCCTCAACCAAATATTTCAACCCCTTATAAGGCCAGATACGTCCAAAAAATAGCAATGTATATGGTTCCCGGAATTGAGTATTTTGACTATAGCGACGCTTATACAAACTACCAAGTTCCCCATGAGGTAAAACATTTACTCGCTCTTGAGGTACATTAAATTGTTCAATTAGAGCCTTTTGTAGCTGATGAGTATGAACAATCAATTTTTGTGAGCGGTAGAACGCAATACGCCTGGTATAGTCTGAACCGAATACGCTTGTGCGATCGCCAGGGTGACGAAAGACATCATGAATAGTTGTCACCATTGGTGGCATTTTATTGAGTAACAATGTCCAGTCATACCAAGGATCGTTAGTTTCCTGTACATGTAAAACATCTGCTTGTACATCTTTGATGATACGCATCATCATGGCCATAGACAACAAATTGCGTGGATCCCGCATCCGTGGTTTTTTGAAGCTAATGACGCGGATACTTGAATTAAGATCGTTACGGCAGACACGTGAGATTTTTTCTGGATGAATTAACGTTAAATCAACATACTTAACTAGGCTATTGGCTAATTCAATAGTGTAGTCTTCAAAGCAAAAATGTAGTAGAGCAACCTTGATCATAAAGTGGTTTTAATGCAATAGTTTTTAGCTAGAATTTTCTCAATTTTAAACTTTTATGTAATCTTTATATATTGTTATATTCTCTCTGAACTACTGTTAAATAATTTTATCCAAACAGTTCGGACACCTCCGAATTTATGGATTGCCAAGCAAATAGCAAACAAAGCGTAGGAGCAACCAGCAATAAGCACAACCCATATAAAGTTTAGCGTAAGTTTTTCCAGTATCAAAAAGACTAATAGCATACCAACGCTAATTAGTACAGGACGAGGTATTGTTCGCGATAAACGTAACGAAAATAAATTACTATACACAGCGTATGCAAGTAGACTGAAAGCAGTAAAGCCCATTGCCAATGACATAAACGCTGCACCCATTAGTTGATATTGTGAAATCAACACTATACCTGATAATGCTCCTACAACATTGGTAGCAACAACCTCAATCAGGTTAAACTTCTCGAACCCATTAGCTAAAAGCACATAAACAAATGTTCGTACAAATGGGTATGTAATCAGCGATAAGCAACTGACCTTCAAAACTGGACTTACCTGACTAAAACTATGATCTTTGTATACTAATGCTATTAAATCATTTCCCAGAAAAAGTAATACGATAAGAAGAGGCAATGCTATACACAAAAGCATTTCAATTAAATTTTCAGTAATCTGGCGCAATTTTCCGTTTTGCAGAGCTACTGACTTTGTCATAGCAGGAAAACTAGCCATAGATACACTATCGCAAACGATAGTGAATGGTAGCATCAATTGTCCGATTACCCCATAAAGACCAACCATCAACTCACTTCCTAATAGTGAGATCATGATAATCGACATTCTACTGCTAATTACACCTACTGCATCAATCAGGACAAATGTACGAGCATACTTAAATAATTGCCATATAAAATCTTTTTTAATTTCCCATTTTGGCTTAACTACTCTTGTCAACAAAATCCATTCAATGACGTAAACTAAAGTTTCAGAAAATACTAAAATTCCTGCTAAATAATTTACTCCGTAATTCATATGCATAAACCAAATCATTACCAGCAAACGTAGAATGTAAACTGGCACTGTAGAGATAGAAATCAAATTCATTCTCTCTTGAGCTTGAAAAATTGACTCCGTAATATTGGAAAGTGAAAAGGGAATAATTGTTAATCCCATAATGTAACAAGTGGTTGAGGTGTCCGAACTGTAAGGTAAAAAAAACACCAAAATAACTAGTATTACATAAGCAATAATGCTTAAAATCATTTGTAATACAGTACCACTGACCAGGTAAACAGGCATTTCTTCTGGTTTACGAGACATTTCTCGTGTAAACAAGGTTTTTAAACCTTGGGAAGCAATAACCATGAAGATATAGTAGTAGCTAAACGCTAGTATATATCGCCCTAATTCATACGCTCCTAAAGTACGAGCTATAGAAGCCGTTAGCACAAAACTTGTAATGCTTTGTACTAATCGGTTGATTAACAATGATAGAGAATTAGTTAGTAGTTTTCGCTTTCCCACTGTCTATAAATTTAAAAAAAAGTTGAGATGAGAGGAGCTTGAAGACTATATTTTATTTTTGGGCAACTAAAAAAATATTGTCTGCAAACAAATAAACCTTTCTAAGCAATTTACTAAACAAACGGCGTTGTTTTTTACTGGGTATTGCGAAAAGAAGATTTTCTACAATTAACATCATATTCAAATAGAAAATACCAATTGCTTCTTTTTGAATCCCGATTGTAGATAGCAGTTTGGCTAAGTTAGCTGGAGCAGCACAATAAACAAATTTATATCCAGATATCATTAAAGAATTCTTTAATTCACGATATGTATATTCTTTAAGGTGCATACCTTGAGGTTCATCATAGCCAAAGACTAACGATATATCGTGAGGACCTGTATGACAATGGGGTGTTGTAAAAACGTATTTTCCCTGATTATTGAGAATCTTATACGCACTTTTAAAGTGTGTAGTTAAATCATCTGGATGGAAGTGTTCGACAACCTGCGAAGATACCACTAAATCATAATATTCAGTCTGTTCAAAACGATCTAAATTTACACCATCAGAGTTCCCCCAAGATAAATTAGGTAGTGAATCATTTATATGTTTTGAACCACGTTCCCTTGTTACTTCTGTAGCTTTGCATTCAAATCCACATTTGGCAAAATATGATATCATCTCCCCTTTGCCAGAACCAATTTCATAAATTTTCTTTGGTGGGGAGCCTATTATTTGTAGCCAAGTTTTATATTTTTCGACAGGTTGAGTTTGTTTACTATCGAGAGCAAAAGAATTTTGCCATTCTAATTTACTGTAAAGATTAGTATAGGCTTGCTCAAAAACTTCCCATCTATTTTCTAATTTTGATTCTATAAGTTGGTTTGTCAACTTTTTCTCTAATTCCCAATGCTCAAGTATCATTTCTTCTGAGATTTCTAGTTCAGCAGGAATGCCGTAATTGCGTTTATAGCGAGTTATTAGCTCGATTCCTCTAGGTTCCATAACTAATCTCCTTTCGTTGAATAGATTGATGTAAGAGTGAAATAAAGTAGCGCTGGCAAATATCAAGGCTTGAGGTTGGGCTTGACTTTCTTTTAAAAAACCTAGTAATGATTAAATTTCGTACTCATTTTGTGGACGAATGTATTTAATATGCATCTTCTTTTTTCAAACCTAGCATAACTGTTTTGAGGATAATTTCAAAGTCTAGACTAAGGGACCAATTTTCGATGTAGTTCATAATCTATGGCTGTTACTTCCTCAAAAGTCGGAATATACGAGCAATCTGAAACTTGCCAAAGACCCATAATACCTGGTGATAAGCTAATCCGCCTTTAAGTTGCATAATCATTAGCCTTAGAAAGACGCGGGGACGCGGAGATGGGGAGACGCGGGGATGCAATTTGAATGATTATTAGCTTATTTGATGTCTCACATCTTGCACCAGTGAATTTTCATATAACTTATATTACTCAGTGTTGAACTAAAGCCGTTAATTTGACTATAAAGCAAAGAATAAAAATCAGGTAGGTACTTCGTGCATCTTTTTACGTAGCCTAGTCTTGTATTTAAAGGCACAATGCCTGAGATGTTGAAGTAATAATGATGTTCAGAAAACTTATCTACATCTCTAGTTGGTAAATCCTGAGGCTCAACTATACTAATTAGCATATTTAGCTAGACTAGTTTAGTTTCGCTTAGAAGCTTCTTTGCTTGTTTACGCAGAATTACTGATAAAACAAGTTTACACACATACAATATAACTAAATGCATCAAAATGTTGAGTTTTTTTACAAAAATTTACATAAATTTGAAATGTTGGTTACACTTGTGCTAATTTGCGGAGATTTACCACTGCTCAATTAAGAGATAACTCTTGTGAAGTCAGGATCGTATTCACTAGGAAGCACAACAAGCAAGATGCCCATCTCATAAAAACAACGAAACTATGTTTGCAAGCAAATATGGAATGCCGAAAATTAGTTTTAACGAATGCAATTTAGTATAAAGATGTCCGAGACTTAAAAGTATTGTTATATCTGCATTGTAGACATTTTTACTTTATTCCAGAGAGTCAATTATTTTTACTCCTTTTTGCGTTTAGATTAGATTTTCGACTTACTTAGTCTTGAAGTCACAATTGACGTAATTACACAATGAAGCTAATATGTAAAAATTTTACTGAACTTACGTAGTTATTGCAGCAAATCATATGAAAGCTTTACAGTAATTTTACATGGAAATAAATACAATGAAGATTTGGTAATAATTATTTGTTTGCTCTGCGGATTCATACAAAAAAGGCATAGATTAAATAGAAAATATAAATTTTGATAAAAATACTGCTAATTTTTTGATGATATTCAGAAAATTAGCAGTATTTTTTGTTAAACCTAAAAATAAAAAGTAATTGAAATCTTCAAAAATCCTGCCAAAAACTCTTAAAAATAGTTAAGATAGATTAGGTTATTGGACTCAAGAATATGAACCTTTATAGGCTTATTGAAATTAATCAAGGAATGCCATATCAAGACATTTCCTACTCAATTGAAATGATAGAGTTGCTTAAAAGTTATTTAACAAAGCCTGATCTGGATTTAGGAAGACGAGGAATATTTTGTCCTTATGTGCTTCACACTATCAATTTAAACAACATTCGCTTGGTAGTTATTCGCATAAAAGATTTATGTCTACAGGACTACTATTTGATTTTTGAACAGATACGTAGTAGCGTGTCAAGGCTAAAATGTTGCGATAGATTTTGGAGTTTATTTAGCGCTCTAGCGCAACTACGAACCTTTTCTAATGCACTATTTTAGCCTTGTCACGCTACTACAATACCTAACCTTGTTCAAAAATCAAACCGGATTGCTATAGAGCAAATAGAAGCAATTCTAAGACTCTACCGAGATATGTTACTGGAGAAAAAGCCAGATGAGAAAGAATTACCAAGAAACAAAGTCTTTATACTTATTTTTCCTGATGTCAATATAGAAGAGGCGTATCAATTAATTCATGTTGTTGAAAACTAGATAAAACAGAGTTTGAAAATGCCTCTCATACACTGGGTTGAGCAAAAGCACAACAAAAATCAGAGACTATAGTGAGTTGTTGATATATAAAAGATGCAGATAAATAGTCATACTTCAGAATATAAAGAAAATATTCCGTCAAATACTTTAACTCACATCCTTGACATTGAAGTTGTACAAGAATGGAGTGATACCCAGGCAATTGCTGAGAATCTGTGTATCCATCAAATGTTTGAGATGCAAGTGGAGCGATCGCCCCAAGCAATTGCTGTAGTATTTGAAAATACGCAGCTTACATATCAGCAGTTAAACCAACGGGCAAATCAGCTAGCGCATTATCTACGTACTTTAGGCGTTGGACCAGAAGTACTTGTCGGTATTTGTTTAGAGCGCTCCTTGGAGATGATTGTCGGGCTGTTGGGAATTCTCAAAGCTGGAGGCGCTTATGTGCCTTTAGATCCTTCATATCCAAAAGAACGCTTAGCTTTCATCTTGGAAGATACACAAACCGCAGTGTTGTTAACCCAAGAGAAATTGGTCAAGAACCTACCACCGCATCAGGCGCAAGTGATTTGTCTAGACTTGCTTTTGGAAGAAAACACACAAAACAGCCAAGATAATCCTGTAAATCAGACGACGCTTGATAATTTAATTTACGTAATCTATACATCTGGTTCTACAGGACAGCCCAAGGGTGTAATGATTCCTCACCGTGGAATCTGCAATCAATTGTACTGGCGGCAAACAACCTTTAGATTAACTCCGGCAGACAAAGTTTTACTAACCATTTCTTTTAGTTTTGACCCCTCAGTGTGGCAGATATTCTGGCCGTTGTGCTTTGGGGGGCAATTAATTATGGCTCGCCCTGGTGGACATCAAGACGCTGCTTATCTTGTAAAAGTGATTACCGAGCAGCAAATCACTGTCCTAGCCTTAGTACCCTCAATACTCCGTGTTTTGCTGGAGGAAAAGGGAATTGAGAATTGCCAATTTCTCAGGCACGTTACCTGCGGTGGTGAAGCCTTAGCTGGCGAACTTATAGAGCGGTTTTTTGCCCAATTGAATTTGGACAATGTTCTACACAATTGTTACGGGCCGACAGAAGCTTCCATCGATACGACTTTCTGGACTTGCCAGCGGGGCACTAATTACACCATTGCTCCCATTGGTCACCCCATCACCAATGCACAGATTTACATTCTTGATGAAAATTTGCAGCCTGTGCCTGTTGGTGAATCAGGTGAACTGTATATTGGCGGTATTGGTTTAGGGCGGGGCTATCTTAATCGTCCAGAATTGACCAAAGAGAAGTTTATTATTGATCCTTTTAGCTCCGAAAAAGGGGCACGCCTTTACAAAACAGGGGACTTGGCACGTTACAACAGCGATGGTAATGTCGAGTTTGTTGGTCGTATCGATCACCAAGTAAAGATACGCGGTTTCCGGATTGAATTAGGAGAAATTGAAGCTGTACTCAGTCAACATCCGGCACTGACGCAGACTTTAGTCATAGCCAGAGAAGATGTTCCTGGTGATAAGCAACTCGTGGCATATATCGTTGCTAGCCCAGAGGAAATTCCTACTCAGATTGAATTACGGCGCTTTTTGCAAGGTCAGCTGCCTGAATACATGGTGCCCGGTTACTTTGTATTTTTGGATACCCTGCCATTAAACCCTAATGGTAAAATAGACCGCCGCGCTTTACCTGCGCCAGATACATCAGATCTTGGTTTATCAACTAACTTTGTCCCACCCCAGAATCCCGGAGAAGAGGTCTTAGCAAGCATCTGGGCAAAAGTTTTGCGTTTGGAACAAGTAGGCATCCACAATAATTTTTTTGAATTGGGAGGCCATTCACTGCTGGCTACTCAAGTGATGTCTAGAGTTCGCCAAGCCTTCGGGATAGAAATTCCGTTGCAAGTTTTGTTTGAGAATCCCACGATCGCTAATTTAGCTCAAGCCATAGCTGAAAACCAAATTTCCGAAAATAATCCCCAAAATCAGAGCATTCCCCAAATAGCCAACCGAGAATCAGTCCCCTTATCTTTTGCCCAACAGCGAGTCTGGTTTTTGGAACAGTTGGAACCCAATAGTCGGGCATATATCATCTCCGATGCACAACGGTTAACTGGGGAATTAAATCTGGGTGTATTGCAACAGGCACTAGATGCGATCGTTGTTCATCATGAAGCACTGCGAACAAACTTTATTAAATCACCCGATGGTAGCCCCATACAAGTAATTAGTCCGCCCCGGTCGGTCAAACTCAAGGTAATTAAAGTTACACAGGAGCAAGCAGAATTGCTCCTCACTCAAGAAGCGCAACCCCCCTTCAACCTAGAATCTGACTTAATGCTGCGGGCTAGCTTGCTGCAAATAGACGAACATGAGCAGATACTCCTGCTGGCCATGCACCACATCGCCTCAGATGGTTGGTCAATGGGTATTCTCTGGCAGCAGTTAGCAGCTGTTTATGAAGCTTTTTTAAATGGGAAGCCTTCTCCCTTAACAAAATTACCCATTCAATATGCCGATTTTGCTGTTTGGCAGCATCAATGGCTGTCCGGTGAAGTCCTCTCCAGCCAAATAAACTACTGGAAAACTCAGTTAGCAGGTGCTAATACTGTACTAGAATTGCCCACCGACCGACCACGGCCACCAGTCCAAACTTACCAAGGGGCGGCTCAATCTTTAATGCTACCCCAAAGCTTGAGTGCATCCCTCACAGAACTCTCGCGTCAGGAAGGTGTCACCTTATTTATGACCTTGCTGGCGGCCTTTGGAACAATACTACACCGCTACACTGGGCAAGAAGATATTCTCATTGGTTCTCCCATTGCTGGACGTAACCGTTCTGAAATTGAAGGGTTGATTGGATTTTTCATTAACACTGTGGTTTTACGGACTGATTTTTCCGGCAACCCCAGTTTTAGTTCAGTGCTGAGTCGAGTCCGCCAGATGGCATTAGGTGCTTATGCCCATCAAGATATGCCCTTCGAGAAACTGGTAGAAGAACTGCAACCAGAACGAGATACCAGCCGTAACCCACTATTTCAAGTGTGGTTTAATATGCTCAACTTGAGAGATATCCAACTGGAAATACCTGGGGTGGCTGTAGAACCAATCTCGATGCTCGAAACGGGTTCCAAGTTTGACTTAACTTTGTATGTTACAGAGCAAAACCAAGGAATCAAGCTTGATTTAGTCTACAATACCGATTTGTTTACTTCAGAGCGGATGATGGAAATGCTGCATCAATTCCATCATTTATTGAATCAAATTGTTGCTGCTCCAGAAAACCAGATTAGTTTGTATTCTCTTGTCACACCACAAGCCCGATTTTTGCTGCCAGAACCAAGGGCGGTGTTGCCAGAACCAGAGTACGAACTGGTAACAACAATGTTTACCTCTTGGGTAAACTCCGCCCCAGAACATGCAGCAGTTCGTCAAGGAACTCGCACTTGGAATTATGGGGAATTGGGCAAAATAGCTCAAGGCTTAGCTGAGGTTTTATTATCTCAGGGAGTCCAGCAAGGAGATGTGGTAGCGGTATTTGGGACGCGCAGCTTTGGACTGATTGCAAGTATAGTGGGTGTACTTTTGAGCGGCGGTGTGCTATTGACACTCGATCCGAAACTGCCTAGCGATCGCCACGATCTCATGCTACGAGAAGCTAAAGCTAAATACATATTATATATAGATAGTCAGACCCAAAAAGATAGGGGCATAGCTGAATCTTTAATTAGTATCTGTGTAAACCCAGATACCGGAGAAATTATAAATTTACCCCAAGGCACTACTCAAGCGATAAACTTGCCCCAAATCACTGGTAACGATGCAGCTTATATTTTCTTTACTTCCGGCACTACTGGTGTGCCTAAAGGGGTGCTGGGTTGTCATAAAGGAATGGCGCATTTTCTTAACTGGCAGCGGCAGACATTTAAAATTGGTCAACAAGACCGGACTGCCCAATTGACGGGTCTTTCGTTTGATGTCGTCCTCAGAGATATTTTCTTACCTTTGACTAGTGGTGCAACCCTGTGTTTGCCAGAGGAAGGCGATAACTTAGAGCCGACTAAAATTTTGCGTTACTTGGAAGATGAGCAAATTTCTGTGTTGCACACAGTTCCTTCCTTGGCACAATCTTGGTTAGCAAATGTGCCATCAGAAGTTACTCTAGGTAAATTACGCTGGTTATTTTTTGCTGGAGAACCTCTCAAGGAAACACTTGTACTTCGGTGGCGGGATGCTTTCCCAGAATCAGGGGAAATTATCAATCTCTATGGGCCGACAGAGACAACTTTGGCTAAATGTTATTACCGAGTACCCGTTGAATGTAGACCAGGGGTACAGCCAGTAGGAATGCCATTACCCGAAACCCAAGCACTGGTTTTCACACCAAATCATCAACCATGCGGTATTGGGGAACCGGGCGAAATTGTCATCCGTACTCCATTCCGGAGTTTAGGTTACATCAATGCCCAGCAAGAAAACCGTTCTCGGTTTGTCAAAAATCCCTTTGGGAATGACGAACAAGATTGGCTTTATTATACTGGCGATCGCGGTTGCTATCGTCCAGATGGTTCTCTGGAAATTCTCGGTCGCCGAGATCATCAAGTCAAAATCCGTGGCATACGCATTGAGCCAGGGGAAATTGAAACGGTGTTAGCCCAACACCCAGACATACTCCAGACTGTAGTAATTGCTCGTGAAGATGTTCCTGGGGATCAACGTTTAGTAGCTTACATTATCCCAAATCACGACTCAGTAACTACAGTTAGTGAAATCCGTCGCTTCCTCTCGACGAAGCTACCACAGTACATGCTACCTTCAGCTTTCGTCTTGCTGGAAACCATGCCCCTAACTGCCAACGGCAAGGTAGACCGCCGCGCCCTACCTGCACCTGACCTATCAAGACAAGAGCCAGAAGGGACTTTTGTTGCTCCCCGCAATGAAGTGGAACGCCAGTTAACAGAGATTTGGGAACAACTTTTAGGCGTGCAGCCCATTGGCGTTCAAGATAACTTCTTTGAATTAGGAGGACACTCGTTACTGGCAGTAAAATTATTTTGGCAAATTGAGAAGACATTTAATAAAAATCTGCCCCTTGCCACTCTCTTCCAGTCAAGTAGTGTAGAGGCTTTAGCCAAAATCATCTGCCAAGAGGAAGATTTAGCAACAAACAAGGCTTCACTAAAACACAAATCAAAAGCTACTTGGTCATCCCTAGTAGAAATTCAACCTAATGGTTCCAAGCCACCTTTCTTCTGTATTCACGGACTAGGTGGAGAAGTTTTGTGTTTCCGTGAATTGGCACAACATCTCGGCCCAGAACAACCATTTTACGGACTACAACCAAGGGGACTTGATGGAAAACATCCTTTCCATACCTGCGTTGAAGATATGGCGGCGCACTACATTCAAGAAATTAAGACCCTTCAACCTCATGGGCCTTATTTTCTCGGAGGTTATTCTTTTGGGGGTGGAGTTGCTTTTGAGATGGCTCGACAACTCCACGAACAAGGTGAGGAAATTGGTATTCTAATTATCCTTGATAGTTGTCGTCCTGGTTATAGTCGGCGATCGCCATTTCTCAAAAGAATTTTCTTGCATTTAAATAATATCCTTCGACAAGGAATTGGTTACCTTTGGCAAAAGGTTCTGAAATGGAGCTATTGGAATAAATCCCGTCTCCAAAATACATATAAGCGTTACTTGGAAGCCGTACTTGATTTACCTGAAACTGACAAGCATTTAAAAAGTATAGACATTAATACTCAAGCTATTAGTCAATATACTTACCCAGTTTACCCTGGTCGAGCTGTCCTCTTGCGGACTCAAGACAAGAACCGAGGCGAAGCTATAGGCACACAATACGATGCTCAATTTGGTTGGGGTGAGGTAGTTGCTGGAGGATTAGATATCCATTTAGTTCCCGGTTCTCACGTTTCTCTACTCCGGGAACCCGACGTACAGGTGGTAGCCGAAAAATTGAGAAATTGTTTAATTCAAGCACAGTCTCCAAAAAATTAAAACAGAAGTCAGAATTCAGAATGCAATCAGTGAGGGATTTAGATCCGTCATTGGTTGTATACATTTGGTTGCCCAAAGTTATATCATGTCCGCTTAATTACTTATTAAAACCCAAGAACCCCACCCCGCTAAAGCTGCGCTTTGTCTCCCCTCCCCGCAAGCGGGGAGGGGCTGGGGGTGGGGTGCAATGACTTTGGGAATCATAACTAATTATCCGGACATGATATTAGATGATAATACAGTTCAGAATGAGCAACAAAACCCTCATTTAGAGACACGATTTATAGCGTCTTCAAAGATCAATTATCTTTAACTGAACCGTGTTGATTTAGACGACTAAATTTAAAATTTGGTGTGGTGTTTCACCGTTTATTTGTAAATCTTATCGTATTATCTTTTTCCAACTCTTGAACTCAAGGCAATTTAGTAATAAAGTTCATACCATTTTTGAGAATATTTGGATATTTATCAAGAAAATTCTGAACTTTTTGCTTTTGGCTATCATCCACAAATAAATTATAGCTTTCCACAAAATTAAAACTTCCTACCAGATATTTAGCTCCTAATTTGGCTCTAGATAAAATATATTCTTCACTGACATCACTGTGGTTAATTAGCCATCCTTTTCGATGTGATAGATAAAGTAATGTTGGGTCACTGGCAGTAGTAGCAATTATAAGTGAATCTGGTTCAGTATTTTGTTTCACTTGCTGTGCTAGTTGAAAAACAGCCGATTTTTCTATTCTTTCTTTGAACATATAATCAATAGTATAAATGACAGAGCCAGCAGCTACAGTTAAACATAGGCAGACTACTATAGCTTTTTTATAATTAACTTGATCAGCAGCTTTCTCTAAGTATTGACTACAAGCTTTACCCATGAATACCACTCCTGGAAGCATAAATTGGAGTTGATAATATTCATGAACTAAACTGGTAATAGGTACTAAAATCCAAGTTAATACTACTGAAATTAACCAAACATCTAATACATATTCTCGTCTAGTTCTTCTAGGAATGAATAATCCTAATAAAAATATCGGAAAGCCAAAAATAGCAAAATGTCTAACAGCAGTTCTAAAGAATATTTCTGTCCAAAAATTTAAGGTGAGTACAATATTATAGTTATACCTATTTGTTGAACCTGACCAAAAACCAAAAGTATTACCATACTCTAAAAATAGTTGATGAGCATGGTAATACCAAATAGCTACAGGTATTAGTATCAATATGCTATAAATCCACAGAGATATTTGAGAAAAAACTCTGATACCGTATTTAGTCCATGCTAAGTAAAAAAGTGGTATTCCTAAATATATTATTGGTAAAACTTTGATGAGACAAGCTAAGGCTACAAAGCTACCTGATAAAATTAAATCTTGCCATTTTTCTGAGTCAAGCCAATTAGTGAAATAGTAGATGCCAATAACTGAACACATCAACAGCATCGACTCTGGCTGAAAAGTTCTACTATAATAAATATTCAAAGGTAAAATTACAAAAAATAAGCAAGACCAAGAGGCAACTTTTTTATCTAAAATTTTGATAATAAACTGATAAAGGAAGTAGAGAGCTACTAAAAAACAAATAATTGAGAAGAATCTTCCCCAAAACTCTGCAACTCCAAAAATCCTGTAAATCAGAGCAACAATGAATGAATAAATTGGAAACTCTGTTTCGCAATAACCAGGTGAATTACCTCCCCAGTCAATTTGAGGATAAAATAAATTAAAACCATTCTCATAAAAATTTCTCGCTATTGCTGCGGTATCTGACTGACGCCATGAATGAATACCGATAATTGGCGAATTAATATTATAAATTCTCAGAGCTATGGCTAAAATTAATAAGAACAGTATAGGCGAATTTTTATCCTTGTTTTTTATGATATTATTTTGCATATAGCTATGTTATTTAACTAATGATTACTCGCTACAAACAGGTTTTCAGAAAACAAAAATGCCTGTTATTGAAATTATCCTACCCAACGGTTGTTACCCCAACGATACCATTGTTCGATTAGTCCTAAGGCAGAAACTAGGATACACCCATAAAGAAATTCTCGTGTTTTTGGACTATCAAGATGGTCTATCACCATACCAAAAGCAATAAAAAAGAAGGGCGTTGCAAATACAAATCGTGCAAGGCTATAGAGATAACCCGAAGCTGCTAAAAATCCAATCGCTGCATTGGCTATACAAATGAATAAGCAAAAAAAGAACACATAATTCGTTTGTAGTTGGGCAATGGTTGGAGTTACAGATTGAGGAGTAAGCTTACCAGCTTTGGCTAACAGCCAAGAACGAATAGAATAAATCAAAATTGCTATGGGAGGATAAAAAAGAGTTATCCAGAGTAGAGGATGTTTGGGCACATACAGCGAAATTTTCTTGCGTTTGGCATGATAATAAATGAGGACAACCACCAGGAAAAATAGAATAAATGGAAAGTACAAACCGTGTAAATCGTTTAACAGGGATCTGGGAAACAGCAGAAATAACGGTCGAAACTGAAGAGTTCTTCCCCATTCGACTTGAGCTTTAAAGGGAGTCAAAAAGTTGCCTGTTGATAATAAACAATAGATGCCGTAGATTGAATAACCCACGATCGCGCATATAGCAATTAATCCAGTGGGGATAGTATATTTTTTCCATTCCCTAGTTTTGGAATCGCTTTCAGATTTTAAATGACTTCCTAAATATACGCAAAATATTGCACTAAATGAAGCAAATAAAAGTTGCACTAAACTCGGTCGAGATACAGACATCAAAATCACAGACACTGCTAAAATGCAATTCCAAAACACGGAAGTTGAAAATAAAAGAGCTACTACACTAATGATTGCCCAGAGAGAGAATAAACTCTCAGTGTAGCCAATACTATGGAAAATAGAATTGGGATTAACAACATAAAGTATAAGAGTAATAAAGCTTAGACTTTCTGATTTAATGACTTTTCGTAAGACGTATAAGACGATAGGTAGTGACAAAACAAAGAGAATGTTACAGAAAATAAAAGCATATCGAAGCCCAATGACGGGATTCTCTGGGGCGAATAAACGATTTATTTGAGACCAGAGTGGGTAGAAGGCTTGACAACTAGGATTGAAGCCCAAATTGACATAATGAATCGCATCCCAATACTGAAACTCTTTTCCCTCTTGTACTGCTAATTTTCCAATTCCGTCAGCAGAAAGGAGGATACCTATACTACTGCAAACAACATAAAACAGGAGAGCAAGAAGAATTTGCTTCCAAAAGGAAAAACGAACTAAGTTTTCCATTTACAATCTGGCAATTAAAGCGTGAATGCTTTATTGATAATGGTACTATTTTGCGTACATAATATTACCATTCTTATACGTTTAAATATTAGAATCAGAATTTAGAACTAAAGAAAGAGCTAGTTGATAGAGTTGGCGACGGGGAAGAGAAGTAACTTTTGCTAGTTGACGACTCGCTTGCGATCGCGATATTCCTTGACTGATTAATTGTTTCAACTCGGATTTTAATTCCTCTTCTGTTAACTGGGGCTGACTCGGTGCAATTCCCGCAAGAACTAGGGTATATTCACCTTGGGGTTCCCGTTGGCTGTAGTGGGCGATCGCTTCGGCAATCGTTCCCCGCCAAAATTCCTCATACAATTTAGTTAACTCGCGTCCTAGTACAATTTGGCGATCGCTTCCCCAAACTTCTGCTAAGTCTTGTAAAGTATCTTGCAAACGGTGCGGCGATTCGTAGAAAATTAATGTGCGAGATTCTGTTTGCAGAGATTCTAAATGTTCTCGTCGCTGTTGAGTTTTTGCTGGCAGAAACCCTTCAAACACAAACCGATCCGTTGGTAATCCGGCTGCACTCAAAGCTGTAATTGCTGCACTCGCACCAGGAATAGGAACTACTGAAATACCCGCTTCAATACAAGCTTTGATCAATTCATAGCCTGGATCGGAAATTCCCGGCATTCCAGCATCACTGACTAGAGCGATCGCTTTATCATTCGCCAAATATTCTAATAACTCTGGAATTCGACTGGTACGATTATGTTCATGGTAACTTATTTGGGGTGTTTTAACTTCAAAATGCTGTAGCAATTTCCCTGTGTGGCGCGTGTCTTCCGCAGCAATAATATCTACAGTTTGTAAAATTCGCACCGCCCGAAAGGTCATATCTTCTAAGTTGCCAATTGGTGTGCCGACGACGTAAAGTGTTCTTGGTTTAGGATCGGTCTGCATGAGCGAGATTTTGGATTTTAGATTTTAGATTTTTCACTCAATCAGGAGTTAAGCACAGATAACGGAAAATCAAACCGCAGAGGACACAAAGAAAGAGGAGTTTAAGAGAGTTTTTTACTAAGTCATATCAATTTTAAAACCAAAATTCCAAATTTCAAATTAGCCGATTTAGAAATTAAAACTAATAATAATTTATCCACCTATAAAAGCATCAATAAAAACTGACAAATGCCTAATCTAAAATCCAAAATCCAAAATCCAAAATCGGATCGTGGGTTATTTGTAGGTTTAGTAACCTTAGATTTGATTTACCTCGCTGACTCTCCCCCTCAAAATAATCAAAAGATTGTTGCTATTGACTATAGTGTGGCAGCTGGCGGTCCAGCTACAAACGCGGCTGTGACTTTTAGCTATTTAGGTAATCAGGCTACAGTCCTGGGTGTGGTGGGTTCTCACCCGATGACGCAATTAATTCGAGGTGATTTGGCAAATTATCAAGTGGCGATCGCCGATCTTGAGCCTACCACTGATTTAGTACCACCCGTCTCTTCAATTATTGTCACCCAAGCCACAGGGCAACGAGCTGTGGTTTCCATCAATGCTGTGAAAACTCAAGCCAGCAGCGCATCTATCCCAGCCAATATTTTAGAAAATGTTGCCATAGTACTAATTGATGGACATCAGATGGCGGTTGGTTATTCCATAGCCCAAACGGCGAAAGCCCAAAATATCCCAGTAGTCATTGATGGTGGTAGCTGGAAATCTGGATTTGACCAAATTCTACCATTTGTAGATTACGCCATCTGTTCGGCTAATTTTTATCCCCCCAACTGTCAGACTCCAGAAGAAGTTTTTGCTTATCTGAGCAAATTTGATATTCCTCATATCGCCATTACCCACGGAGAAAGAGCAATTGAATACTTGAGTTGCACTAAAACTGGTATTGTAGATGTGCCTCAGATTCAAGCAGTTGATACCTTAGGATCTGGAGATATTTTTCACGGTGGCTTCTGTCATTACATTTTAAGAGAAAGTTTTACCGATGCACTAGCATTAGCAGCAAATATCGCTGCTGATTCCTGTAAATTTTTTGGCACCCGGCGCTGGATGGATTGAAAGTAGGGACGCGCAACTGTCTACCCCTACTCAGGTTATATATTTTGAAGTTAGATCGGGCTAAATTAATGAAAGACTTACAAGAAATTTTAGCGATCGCTCGTCAGATAGGTTGGGAAGCAGCTGATATACTGCGATCGTATTATCACGGCACCGCTAAAGATCCTAATTTAGCAGTAGAATATAAACAAAATGAGCCTGTTACCGTTGCCGATGTAGCTGTCAGTCAATATATTGTAGAAAAGCTACAAGCGAGTTTGGGTAATGAAGATTTTATTTACATCAGCGAAGAAACCTATCAATCTATAAATAAGTCTCCACAACCCTCCACTCCTTGGGTGTGGATTATTGATCCTTTGGATGGCACGCGGGACTTTATCGAAAAAACTGGAGAATATGCCATTCACATTGCTTTAGTCAAAGAAAGACGCCCAGTGTTAGCAGTGGTGGCAATCCCAGAAGCGCAAAAATTATATTATGCTACAAAAGGCGGAGGCACTTTTGTAGAAACCCGTCATGGATCTGTTCCCATACAAGTGTCGTCAGGAAAACGAGTTGAGGATTTAACCTTAGTCGTGAGTCGTTCTCACCGTAACCCACAGTTAGATTATTTACTTCAAAACTTACCCTGTCAAAATCAAAAAGCTGTTGGCAGTGTTGGGTGTAAAATCGCCACCATTGTGGAACAACAAGCGCAGATTTACATTTCTCTTTCTGGCAAATCTGCTCCCAAAGACTGGGATATCGCAGCCCCAGAACTGATTTTAACAGAAGCTGGTGGTCAGTTTACTCACTTCGATGGCACACCCTTGGAATATAACACTGGTGATATCAATCAGTGGGGAGGTTTGCTGGCTAGTAACGGTGAATATCACGAGGTATTGTGTAAGGAAGCAGAAAGGATTTTAGCCCAGTTCACCGATAGCTAAAACTACTTGGGGCATTTGGAAATAAATATTTTCAGATTCGCTTTCAAGATAGTCATTTATGGTATAGTTAAAGCCACTAGCAGAATAGAAATCGTTAACGCTTAGTAGATATCTGAATTTCCAAAACAGTAACTTATCTGAGCGATCGCTAGTTGATACCGATTTGCTTTTCCAATTGAAATTGTCATAGTAAAAGCAACAAAAAAGTGTAGTTGTAAGGGTTGCAAGCCTGCCCTGAATTTTTTATTTGGAAATAAAATTCAGCGTGAGTCCATATTCAAAGGCTGTGTTACACTTATCCACATAAGGATTATATTCGGTTGAGTAACTCCTTTTGATTTCTAAAAAGCGTCTCTCCGAATTTAAATCTCTACACTCCCTAAATTCGGAGATTCTTATGTCAATTTACGTTGGTAACCTGTCGTATCAGGTTACGGAAGACGACCTCAGGCGGGCTTTTGCAGAATATGGAACTGTAGCCCGTGTTCAATTACCTACAGATAGAGAAACAGGTAAGCCGCGTGGGTTCGCTTTTGTGGAGATGCAAACAGATGCAGAAGAACAAGCTGCGATTGATGCACTAGATGGCGCTGAATGGATGGGACGTGATTTGAGAGTAAACAAAGCCAAACCCCGTGAGGAAAGAAGCAATTCACCTCGTGGTAGCTGGGGTGGCGGTAATGCCCGGCGTAACAGGAACTACTAAATCGATTCCTAAAAATTTCACATCTAGAGTCTCCAGCAGATAAAGCCAAAGGCTCGAACTGCTGGAATATTTTATTTTGTATCTAGTTTTGAATTATTCATCCATATTTTAGGAGGAATGAGAATGACACAAGTAGTTTTAGGGGAGAATGAAGGTATTGAATCAGCCCTGCGGAGATTTAAGCGGGAAGTTTCTAAAGCAGGAATTTTCCAAGATATGAGAAAAAAACGTCACTTCGAGACACCGATAGAAAAAGAGAAGCGTAAAGCAATTGCTAGGCACAAGCAACGTCGTAAACAAAATTCTCGTTTTAGATAAGAATTAAGAGCAATTTTGCCTTCAGATTTGATATTTAGCCAGCATCTGTTCATCGTGGCGATACCCAGCTTGAAAATAGTGACTGGGGACTGGTGACTGGGAAAGAAATATTTTCATGCCCTCGTTGTGTGATTGTTGGTATGAACATCTGACTTAAAAATAGGTAGTAGAGAGTAGGGGTTTAGCAATGCGCTTTACCCCTATGTTATTTAGGGGTAGGGATTTCAATTTGGTGAAGTACAGTTCCTAACTTTCAAAGCTATGACTAAAGGCTGTTTGACTTCTGAATTCTGCTGTATTAGTTCCCATCGCGTTACCAGCTAAATACGCAGTTGTCCAAGCACTTTGGAAGTTAAAACCACCAGTCACACCATCAATATCTAAAATTTCTCCAGCAAAGTAAAGACCTGGAACTAACTTACTTTCCATTGTTTTGAAGTTAACTTCTTTGAGATTAACTCCGCCGCAAGTCACAAATTCTTCTTTAAAAACTCCTTTGCCACTGATTAGATATTCCCCCTGAGTGAGTTCTTGCACCAACAGATTTAACGTTTTGTTAGATATTTCTGCCCAACGGTCTTCTGTGGTAATATCTGCACGGGCAATGATATATTGCCAGAGACGATGGGGTAAGTCAACACCACGATGTAATGCGATCGCTTTCTTTCCCCATTGATTCTTGACTGCTAAAATTTGTTGTCGTACTTGTTCTGGTTGGAAATCAGGCAACCAATTAATTAGTAATGTTGCTTGATAGCGGCTTTCGTGCAGAACTCTTGCACCCCAAGCAGAAAGCTTTAAAACCGCAGGGCCACTCAAACCCCAATGAGTAATCAGTAATGGCCCAGTTTGTTGTAATGGGGATTTTCCGCCTACAGATAATCGCAATTGTACAGAGTTAACACTAACTCCAGCCAACTCCCTCAGGTTTTGATCCAGAATGTTAAAGGTAAATAAAGAGGGAACAGGTGATTCGATTTTATGTCCTAACTCCCTAGCAATTTTATAACCTGCCAAGGTACCGCCCGTAGCAAGAAGTATGCGATCGCATTTAATTGTCTCTCCCGACTTCAACAGGATATCAAACCCCTGGTCTTTGGAAGTCCTTTTCACCGAAGTTACAGGCGTACCGATGCGAAGTTTGACCCCAGATGTCGCCGCTGCTTTAATCAAACACTCTACAATGGTTTCTGAAGTGTTGGTAACAGGAAACATCCGACCATCGGCTTCAGTTTTTAAATGGACTCCCTGGGTAGCAAACCAAGCTACTGTATCTTGAGCTTGAAATCGAGTAAAAGCACCCCGCAAGGCTTTTGCGCCTCTAGGGTAATTCTGCACTAATTCCCCAGGATCGAAGCAAGCATGAGTGACGTTACAGCGTCCACCACCAGAAATTAGCACTTTCGCTAGGGGTTGGCGACTAGCTTCGATTAAAGTAACTTGGGCATCAGGGTTGACTTTAGCACAAGCGATCGCGCCAAAAAACCCCGCTGCCCCACCCCCAATAACTACAATTTGTAACGATAGCAATTTCAAAAATATCTCTTTTCAGGCATCTACTCTCTAGACTAGCTGTTATCTTCACTCTTCAAAAGGTTCAAAGTCTGCTTTTGCCGCACCGCAAGTCGGACATACCCAATCGTCTGGAATGCTTTCAAAGGCTGTTCCTGCTGCTATACCGCCGTCTTCATCACCTTCTTCTGGATCGTAGATATAACCACAAACAGTGCATATATACTTTTGCATTTTCCATTCCCCTAGTAAATTATTGGCATTGCTTCAGTAGTGAACTACCCCAACTTACCGAGTACGGTTGAAGTTGGGGCTTCTGTAATCATAGGGGAGTGCCTAAACTTAGACTTTCGCCCAAGAATAGGACTTACCTCCCCTCCTACAGCAGAGACGGCTGAACCTTCCGCCTTTATCATTCTGATGCCTTCGGCTCTAATATTTGCTGCTGCGTTTCCATCGCGGTTATGATGAGTATGACAATGAGGACAAGTCCACTCACGGACATCCAACGGCATCTCACCTATTTGATAGAAACAATTAGAGCAGAGTTTGGAACTGGGGAACCATCTATCGATCTCAACTAACTTTCCACCTCTACGTTCTAGCTTGTAGGCTAAAAAGTTAGTGAATGTTCCCCAGCCCACATCAGATATTGATTTCGCCAATTTGTGATTACGAACCATGCCTTTGACATGAAGATTCTCGACTATGACAGCTTGGCTATCGCTGACCAACTTATAGCTAAGTTTGTGTAGAAAATCCTGCCGCGAATTACTAACTCGCTCGTACAATGCAGCAACAACTTTTCTATACCTATTTCTTGAATTACTTCCTTTTTGTTTACGTGCTAATTTTTTCTGCTTCCGTTTTAGGTTTTTTTCATGCTTGGCAAGGTGTTTAGGGTTATCGTAAAAAGACACTTTCTCGCCGTCAGTAACAACTGCGAAGTGTTTTAGCCCTAAGTCAATACCATAAATTTTACCTTCTGAAATAACGGCATTTTCACCTTCTACTTCAGTCAAGATAGATGCAAGGTATTTACCTGAAGGAGTTCTACTCACGGTAACAGTTTTGATTTTTCCCTCAATGAGTCTGTGTATTTTGGCTTTGACTATCCCGATATTGCCAGGGAGCTTGACATTAGCATCTACAATTTTGACGTTTTGAGGATACTGGATAGACTGTTTACCATGTTTGGATTTGAACTTAGGAAATCCAGCACGTTTCTCAAAAAAGTTTTTATAGGCTGTGGTTAGATTCAGTGTTGTAGCCTGTAAAACTTGGCTATAACAATCGGCTAACCACGCAGTCTCTTCTGCCTTTTTGAGTGCAGGAAGAAATGCGTTGAGTGCAACACGGCTAAGTCCCTTGCCCGTTTCTTTATAAGTTTCAATCGACTTATTTAGAGCATAATTCCACCACCATCTAGCACACCCAAAAGTTTGCGCTAGTTGTATTTCTTGCTCAACTGACGGATATAAGCGGACTTGTACAACCTTGTGTAACACTCAACATCACCTCCTTGATGTGTTTACTTTATCATAAATATAGATTGTGGTAAAGTACTTAAATGAAATAAAACAATTGGTGACTTCTCTCTTCCCCCCACTCCTTAATTAACCTGCGGTTAATATTAGTCAGAGGTGTTTTCGTCGTCACCCGGCAATAATCCCCTGAGCTATAGACGGATGGGGAATTCCGCCGAATTAGTTAAATAGGTTAGATTATATTTTATTTAAAGTTTTATTATACCTTAGGGAGAAAGTTACAATAGGCACGCCACAATTCTTAAACAGCCCTTGGTGGTAAACTATGAAAATTTATTTTCCCTACTCTCCACCCTGTAAAGACGCGATTAATCGCATCTCTATGTATTCCCTATTTTCAAGGCAGTCAATCACGGGAAAATCTCACAACCAAACATCAAAAAGGTTTTTCTTCTACTCCCAATTCCCCACTCCCTACTCCCTTTTTCAAGTTAGGTCTATTGTTGTCTAATTTCATCTGATTTAATCAAGAGGCGGCTCATGATGAATAGTAACTCTTGATACAAATTCACCAGGGTTGCCGCTTTTTATAGCATCAAAAGTGCCTTTAATAGTACCAGCAATGGGAACAGCAACAAGTGTCCCTAACAATCCAGCAATCTCATACCCCATCAAAATAGCAACAAAAATCCAGATGGGATTCAGTCCGATAAAGTTGCCAAGTAATCTAGGAGCTAATAAATTATCTTTAACCTGCTGCATAATAATTGCTACTACGGCAACTTGAACTGCTAACCACCAATTTTGCAACAATACTAAAATCGTCACTAGACCAATGCCGAGAGATGCTCCAATAAAGGGAATCAGTTCTGAGATTCCGATTAATATGGCAAACAACAGAGCAAAAGGCACCTTCATAATTAAGAAAATTGGTGTCAGGGTTATCACCATGAATAGTCCCAACAACAACTGGCTCAGAAAGAAGTTTTGGAAATTTAGCCGCAAGGATGCGGTAAGGGGATCTCCGATATCAGACGGCAAAAGATGCACCAGACCATACCAGACGCGATCGCCATACAAAAGCATATAAAAAGCCAGCACCACTATTAACACTACGTCAAATAATCCTGACAATAGCGTTCCCGCAAATCCGACTGCACCAGAAGCTAGCTGTTGTACTAGATTCTGAATGTTGGCATTGATTTGACTACTCACAACCCTCAAATCAATTGGCAAACGTCGTTGCTTGGCGATAGCCTCAAACTGCTCTAGGTTTGCTTGACTGGCAGTTAACCAATCAGGAATCTTATTTAATAATTGGATTGTTTGGTCAATCACCATTGGTACTAGCGTCACGCCCAGGATTACCAAAATAGTTAAAGTGGCAAGCAAAACAACGCTCACCGCCTGAGTGCGAGTAATCCGAGCGCGTTCAAAGAACTTAACCGGGTAATTGAGTAAAAAAGCCAGAATTGCTGCAATGCTCAAAATGCTAATTGGATGCTGGAAATAACGAAAAAGCACGGATAGCAACCAGACATTGAGAGCGATCACTGGACCGCTCAGACCATAGATTAACAGGCGTTTAAGGGAGGCAGAACGGCGCATCTGATGCAATCTGTTTTCAGTACTCGTTGAGATAAATTGTAAAACTGGCGTTGGTGCTGATGGCGATCGTAGATATTTTTAACAAAGAAATGTATTGTCCTATCTGATAGCTAGGAAGCAAATTACAATGGACAAAACCATAGCTGACCTCCGCAAAGACTACACCTTAGAAGGTTTAAGCGAACTCGAAGTTGACCTCAATCCTTTTATTCAATTTAAAAAGTGGTTCGATCAGGCACTAGCAGCCCAACTTCCCGAACCCAATGCCATGACCATTGCTACCGCTACACCAGATGGTAAGCCCTCAGCTAGAATGGTACTGCTTAAAGATTTTGATGAACGGGGCTTTACCTTCTTCACCAACTATAACAGTCACAAAGGACAAGAACTGGCAGAAAATCCCCAGGCGGCTTTAGTTTTCTGGTGGGCAGAACTGGAACGTCAAGTACGGATTTGTGGCTATGTAGAGAAAGTTTCCGAAACTGAGTCTGACCAGTATTTTCACAGCCGTCCTGTCAACAGTCGCCTGGGTGCGTGGGTATCTAATCAAAGCGAAGTCATAGAAAGCCGAGAAGTTCTTGAGCGACGCTTGCAAGAGTTTAACAGCCAATATGAAAATCAAGAGATCCCCCGACCACCTCATTGGGGAGGTTTACGAGTGATCCCCACAGAAATTGAATTTTGGCAAGGGCGCTCTAGTCGTCTGCACGATCGCTTACTCTATAGCCATTTAGATAATGGCATTTGGAAAATTCAGCGGTTATCACCATAAAAAGGGACTGGGGACTGGGGACTGGGGACTGGGGACTGGGTATTAGGAAATTTCCTAGTCCTTCTTCCCTAATCCCCAGTCCCTCTTACCAGCGACCGATCAAATCTTGAATTGCTGCCTGTGCTTCTGCTAAAGATTGGGTACGACTGGTATCGCCGTCATTCAGGCTATTAACGTTAATAAATTCAATGTCTGTAAGCCCAATCATGCCGAAAATTGCCCGCAGGTATGGTTCTTGGAAGTCATAGGCGGCGAAAGGGGATGTGGCGCTAAAGTCACCGCCACGAGCGGTGATGATAACTGCTTTTTTACCCTCGACTAAGCCTTTATAACCGCCTTGAGCATCTATGGCAAAAGTCCGGTGAACACGAACGATTTGGTCGATGTAAGCCTTAAAAGTAGAAGGTACATTGAGGTTATACATTGGTACGCCAAAAACGTAGCGATCGGCGGCTAAAAGTTCATCAATTAACTCGTCTGAAATCCGGATCGCTTGGGCTAATTCTGGAGTGTGGGTTTCTGGTGGTGAAAATGCGGCTGCAATCCAAGCTTCATCAACGTGAGGAACCGGGTGACGCCCTAAATCTCGATAGGCGATCGCATCTTCAGGATGCGCTGCTTTCCAAGCACTGATGAATTCCTTAGATAGTTCTCTGGAATGCGATCTCTCACCACGGGGGCTGGAATCAATATGTAAGATATTTGCCACCAAATGTCTCCTTGTTAGCTGGAATTTACTGCTTTTGAGTCTAAATTTCCAAGCATTACATCAGATAGTAAAAGTAAGTACTTACTTAAGTAAAGTAGTTCCCAAAAAGTAACTATCGGACTCGTATTTGATTGCGTGAAAAAAATCGCCAACTCGAAAAGGCTGATTCTCTACTCAGACGCGATTAATCGGGTTTCTACTCCCTACATAAATCAGATTAAATCTGTGTTCTGGACAATGTATATTCTTTTTCTAGAGAATTATTAACAGTAAAAAAGCCGATGGAAAATGCATCGGCTAAACTGATAATATTGGACAGATGAATAGTCTACTGTCCTTGAATTGCTGGTGCTTTGGCAGAAAACTGAACCCTGGGATCTGGCAGAAAATTGTATCTTAAATACAATCCTCCCCAAACAAACAAGATAATTAAAAATCCACCGATACCAAGGGGACTAGGAAGCCAAAAAACAGCTTCTATATGATTTAGCTCACCAGTTTGGAGTTTCCATAACAGTTGATTGCCATTTTTTTCTGGCTCGATGGCAGTTTCAGTTTGGGCAATATTTTTAGCCCCCCAAGGAGTCTTTAAGCCGAATTCCAAATCCAGAATTGAACCAGCGTTAGCTAGGACGTTTCCTTTATTGGAAATTAGAGAGAGCGATCGCAAATCCAAATCATAAATCAAGCGATTTTGTACTAACAGTAAAAAATTGTTCTGCTCCAAAATTACGTTTGATTCAATTTTCGGTAGTTCTGAGCCAGATTCACTTTCCACAGATTCAGAAGCTTGATTAGCACGCGAGTTAAAAAAATCGTTGAACTTTTCTTGCAATTCCCTACCACTACTAAAAGGAATTGTCACAATGACTTCTTCTTGAGAAATTCGCTCGGCTTTACCGTCAAGCTTCCGGGCACGGCGTTCTATGCTATTTAACCATTCATATACATAATCGCCACTAAAACTCGTTAGCTGCTCTCCTAACTTAATATGTTGTACTAATTCACCACTATTTGAGTTATTAAAGTTAACTCCCACATCATACTTAACACAACCAGACAGTAGCAGAGATGTTAACAACACAAGCCACAAAATAGGATTTTGGATTGGAAAAAACCGGTTGGTTCGATTTCGACCAATTTGTGGCGAAGCAAATCTCATCTTTGCAAAGATAAACCTTAATGGTCTGATTAACCATAAGAAAATTTGTCCCAAAGTTGAAGAATTCATAGCTATCAATCTCCCCAAAAGTCAAACTTTTTAACCAATCTTGACCGTGGCAATTTTAGATTTTGCGTACTCCTACGGACAAGCAAGCTACGCGCAGCGTGTCGGAGACAAAAGTCGAGCCAGTGCAGATAAACTCTGTGAGATCATCTGCTCAAAAGCTTTCCTAATTGTATGCGGACTGTAAAGAGAAGCCCTACGAACATTTAAAAATCATCAGAGTGTGACACTTTAAGAGTCTAAAGTCAAGTCAATTACGCACTGACAGCATTTAGGCTATTAAATAAGACTTTCAAAAATTAGCCAATAAAGTCAAATCTAATACCTTTGCTGAATTTATATTTCATCCATTGGTATAATTAGATTTTTTAATTTATGTTTCAATCCTATGGATAAAAATTAACAAAATTTCAATTAATTTAAACCTGAAACACTTAACCAAACCAAATACAAAATAGTTAAACCAATTGCAATTAACGCCACCCAGATAAAGCGATTATCTTTGGTATTGACTTGACTGAGGTCAACGAATTCTCGCTCAGTCGGTTTAGGCTTCTGCTGAACAGAAGATTTAGGAGACTTAGCAGCTACAGTAATTTTGAGTTCGTTATCGGGTAGTGCGCCCAAATCGGGGATTTGAGTCATCCACTCGCTGGGTCTTTTGAGCTTTGGAGCTTTTAAGATGTAAAGCATCCGCCGCGCTTGTTTGCTAGTTTCCAAATGGGGATGCCGTTTGAGTCTTTCGCAAAGAGCGATCGCATCATCGCTGCGTCCAGCCGCTTCATAAGCAGTCACCAGACAAATTTCTACTTCACCTCCAAGACGAGAATTCCGAGCTAACAGGGCGCTGGCCTTTTCTAAATTTTCTACGGCTTGGCGGTATTGCCCATTTTCAAAGGCAACTTTTCCAGTCTGGTAGCGGGTTTTAGCAATTTCTATACTTTCTGCACTCACGTTCTGCTCACAAATTACCACTATTTTTATCTGTTTTGCCGGGAAGACCCCAAGCGCAACGAAGTGGAACTTGGGGATGAAAGGCAGTTAAATTCAAGACATCCCTTGAATGATTTCTTGCGGATCTTGAACAGAGAAAGGGATAGTCGAGTATTCCACAATTTTAGGGATTGTGCTACTCCCTAAGATATTATAGAATATTTTCAGGTCGATAAGGTAAAAACAATGATTGTTTTTGAGTTCAAAGCTAAAGGCACTCTTCGGCAGTATCAACAGATAGATGAAGCGTTACGGATTACTAAATTCATCCGTAATAAGTGCTTGCGGTTTTGGATGGACAATCAAAATGTTAAACCTTACGACTTGAACAAATACACGGCTGTCATAGCTAACGAGTTTGACTTTGCTGATAAATTAAACTCCTCAGCAAGACAAGCGGCAGCAGAAAGAATAGCTTTTGCAATCAAGAGATTTTTCGATAATTGCAAAGCTAAGATTCCAGGTAAAAAAGGATATCCTCAGTTTCAAAAAAACAACCGTTCGGCTGAGTACAAACTTAGTGGGTGGAAACTTTCAGATGACCGCAAGTACATCAAATTCACAGATAAATGTAATATTGGTCAGCTAAAGCTAATCGGAACTTGGGATTTACATTTTTACCAAATCAAACAAATCAAGCGAGTCAGGATAATTAAGCGTTCAGATGGCTACTACGTTCAATTTTGTGTAGATACTGAACGCAATATTGACACACATCCAACAGGTAAAACAATAGGTTTAGATGTTGGCTTAAAGCATTTCTATACTGACTCGCAAGGAAACACAGTAAATAATCCTAGATACTTACGCAAATCAGAGAAGGCTTTCAAACGCCTTCAAAGGCAAATTAACCGGAAAAAAAAGGGTTCTAATAATCGCAAAAAGGCTATTAACCGTCTTGGGAGAAAACACTTAAAAGTTTCGCGTCAGCGTCAAGATAATGCTATTAAACAAGCATTATGCGTGGTGAGGTCTAACGACCTTGTGGCGTATGAAAAACTGGAAGTCAAAAATATGGTTAAAAATAGCAAGCTGGCGAAATCAATTAGTGATGTTTCATGGTCATTGTTCACTCAATGGTTAGACTATTTTGGCAAAATATACGGTCGGGTTGTTGTACCTGTTGCACCACAATTCACTAGTCAAAACTGCTCATCATGTGGCGAAGTTGTGAAGAAATCTCTATCGGTTCGCACTCATATTTGTAAGTGTGGGTGTGTGTTAGATCGGGATTTGAACGCCGCGATTAACATATTGAACAAAGCCTTGAAACAGACCAATTGCGACTTAAGTACGGTGGGGCGCACCGAAACTTTTAACGCTTGTGGAGAGATGACCCTCTACCCAGATTTGGCAGCAAGTCTAGGCAAGGTTGCTCAGTGAAGCAAGAATCCCCGTATGTAGCGAAGCCAAATGCGGGGAGCGTCAATTTGCCAATGCCAGCAATCTTTTTAAAATCTTTTTAAAAGCTGATAACCTGAGACTAAATAAAATTCTAAAATTTTAACTAAGTAGCTGTAGCTATTTTCTGCTGAAAAAGTCTGGTATCAAATACAAGTATGAAAATATGCCCAAAATCAAGCATTCAGAATTGTATTGGCTAGGAGCAATATCTCTGGCAGTGATGAGCGCTGCGATCGCCCCAGCATCCGCCCAAATAATTATAATTGATGGTGGCTCTGGATTTAGGCAATCGCCTGCTGTTGGTTCCTTCATCTACGGTAGTCCGATTCCCACACCCATGCCTGTAGATCCAGCAACGGGATTGATTCCACGACGTACCGATTACTACAATTATTCCTATCCTGGGATCAGGCAAAACGTGAGAAATTCCACCTTGATTAATCCAACTTTGATTAATCCCAGAATTCGGGACTCAACACTAGTGAATCCCGTGATTATCAATAACTCATGGCGTCGTACACCATTTAGCGGGGGGCGATCGCGGGTTATTATTACCTATCCTCGGTAGAGTGGGGAGTGGGGAGTGGGGAATGGGGAGATGGGGGAGATGAGGGAGATGAGGGAGCAGGGGGGGCAGGGGAGGCAGGGGGAGAAATAATCAATGCCCCATGCCCTATGCCCCATGCCCCATGCCCCATAAGCAAAGCACTCCTAAGATGTAAACTGCGAACCGAGAATCATTGTCCCAATCCCAACGTCGGTAAAGATTTCTAGTAGTAGGGCGTGGGGAATGCGGCCGTCGATGATGTGTGCTGCACGTACTCCTTGAGCAAGCGATCGCACGCAACAATTAACTTTGGGAATCATTCCACCGCTGACTATACCACCAGCAATTAGTTCACGAGCCTCACGAATATCTACTTTAGGAATTAAAGTTGACTGGTCTTTGTAATCTTTTAAAATTCCACTGGTGTCAGTGAGTAAAATTAACTTTTCTGCTCCTAGTGCAGCAGCGATTTCTCCAGCTACAGTATCAGCGTTAATGTTATAAGCTTGCCCTGTTTCGTCTGCGGCGACGCTGGATACCACAGGAATATAGCCATTGCTAGCCAGGGTGTCCAAAATCTTGATATTCACATTGCTGACTTCCCCCACAAAACCAATGTCTTCTTGACCTTGGGGACGGGCTGTAAATAGATTACCGTCTTTACCGCAAAGTCCTACAGCCAATCCACCAGCTTGGTTAATTAACGCCACAATTTCTTTGTTAACTCGACCAACTAAAACCATTTCCACCACATCCATTGTGGGGGCATCAGTGACTCGCAGACCATTCTTAAATTGTGGTTCGATGCCCAGCTTATCTAACCAACTGTTAATTTCTGGGCCACCACCGTGTACTACAATTGGACGCAAGCCCACGCAGGATAAGAATACAATGTCGCGGATAACTTTGTCTTTGAGTGCGCTGTCTTTCATCGCTGCGCCACCATATTTGACAACAACAGTGCGACCGGCGAATTGTTGAATATAAGGTAGTGCTTCGCTTAGTACACGCACACGAGTGGCTTCAGCTTGCCTGATGTATTCAGAATCGTTGACCGTCATGAGGAGCCGCCGTTAAGAGTTAAAACCTATTCCAGTCAGTGTAGAAGAATTTGGAACCTGTAACAATAAGGCAAGGGGTATCGGGCATTGGGCATGGGGCATGGGGTAGAGAGGCATGGGGCATTGGGCATTGGGTATGGAGCATTGATTATTTCTCCCCCTGCCTCCCCTGCCCCCTCATCTCCCTCATCTCCCCATCTCCCCACTCCCCACTCCCCACTCCCTGTTTTTACCTAACCTATGAATTCCCAGAAGGAAACTAAGCTTCTAATTTTGTCTTTGCTGTCCACCACCTTTTTACTGGGCTTTGGCTTTTGGTTGTGGAATCAATTCTTTGGAAAAAATATAATCTCTGTAGCGCCAGATAATAAAAGTCAAGGAACTACAGGTTCAACATCAGGGCGAATCAGTTTAGGTGAAAAAATTTTAGTTACTGCTAATACTAATCCTGATAAAGAAGCAGGAGTGCAAGCTTTTGCCAAGGGCGACTTTACCAGTGCTGCCAATAATTTTAAAGCATCCCTGCTCAAAGACCGCAACGATCCAGAGACGTTAATTTATTTAAATAACTCCCAAGGAAACAATAGTAAATATCTCAAAATCGCAGTTAGTGTGCCGATAGGGGGCAATCTAGATGTCGCAAAAGAGATTTTACGGGGTGTGGCTCAAGCTCAAGATCAGCTCAATCGCACTGGGGGCATTAATGGTAAGCTTTTGCAGGTAGCGATCGCCAGCGATGACAACGATCCCAGCTTAGCTCAACAGCTGGCGACGCAGTTTGTTCAAGATCCCACCGTTCTGGCTGTAGTGGGACATAACGCTAGTAACGCTTCCATCGCTGCTGCCCCAGTGTATCAACAGGGAGGTTTAGTTATGATCTCTCCCACCAGTTTCGCCCAAAATCTCTCTGGCATTGGCAGCTATATATTCCGCACTATTCCCAGTATTAACTCTGTTGCTGAAAGTCTTTCTACTCACATCATCAAAACTGCTCGCAAAAGTAATATTGGCATTTGTGCTGATTCCAAAGCGATTGATAATCAGTCGTTTAAAGATGAGCTTGTTAAAGGCATATTAGCCGCAGGTGGCAAAGTGAATCTGACGAATTGCGATCTTTTTGCCTCTGATTTTAATCCCAATGCAATTATTTCTCAATTTATTAGTAGTGGTGCGGATAGTTTGGTGTTAGCACCCCACGTAGATAGAATTAACAAAGCCTTGGAACTAGCAGCTGCAAATCAAGGAAAATTGACACTGTTTGCCAGTCCCACACTTTACACATTTCAAACTTTACAGGTAGGAAAAGCTGATGTAAATGGTATGGTATTGTCTGTAACTTGGCATCCGAATGCAATTCCAGGTAATGCTTTTCCCCAGAATGCTGTCAAACTTTGGGGTGGAACTGTTAATTGGCGAACGGCTACGGCTTATGATGCAACTATGGCGATCGCTAAAGGTTTGCAGCAAAGCAAAAACCGCGATGATTTGCAAAAGGTGTTGCATAGTCCAAATTTTTCAGTCTTTGGTGCTACAGGTAAAATCACATTTCTACCATCAGGCGATCGCAATGGCACAGCAATTTTAGTGAAAGTGCAACCGAGTAGTAAATCTTCTACTGGGTATGATTTTGTTCCTTTCTAGCTTAGGTGTGTTTTAGAATTTAATCTGCAACGGAGTATTGATTCCTTATTCATTTGTAGCCTGTAATTTGACTTGTAATTGTTGCACTCGTTCTATTGTTAACCCTGTAATTCGCGTTACTGTTTCCACAGATAAACCCTGACGTAGCGAATTAAGTGCTACTGTTTCTAATGTCTTTTGGGTAGCTTTTCTTTCCCAGCTTGTGATGATTTCTATGCAATCAAGTGCATATGTTAATCAAGTAGCTTAACGGCGATCGCAATATTCTAGATACAACGATTGAGCTAAAATTACTATTAATTGAAATTCTAGCTTTTGATTAGCGATAATGATAACATAAACCCACCTAAATTTTAGTAAAAGTGGCGTGGTGTCGATGGAATATGATTGAAGGCATCAAGACCATGAACATATACGACAAACACAGGAAGCAATAAGAGAAACAAATGTTACTGTACAGGAGTTAACCAGTGATGTTAACCGTGTTTTAGCTATAAATTTTAATCTAAAAAAAAATAAAAATCATGACACAATCTCTACAAAAACTATTTACATTTGATAAATTTTTAGAGTTTTTGGAAACACAACCAGAAAATATCCGTTATGAATTACACGATGGAGATGTTATTCAAATGCCACCACCATCTGGAAAACACGAGCAAATCGTAGCTTTTTTAACAATAATTTTAGGGTATGAATGCCTTCGCCTTAAACTTTATTACGGTATACCTAAAACCGCTACAGTGAAACCAGAAAATAAAATGTGTGGGTACTATCCAGATGTTTTATTAATGAATTTTTCTAACTTGGGTAATGAACCACTATGGGAAAAACAATCAATCCTTAGTAAACCAGATTCAATTCCATTGGTGATTGAAGTGGTCAGTACTAACTGGAGAGATGATTATCATAAAAAGTTTGCTGATTATGAAGAAATGGGTATCCAAGAATATTGGATTGTGGATTATGCAGCTTTGGGTAGCAAAGAGTTAATAGGCGACCCCAAACAGCCAACAATCACAATTTACTCTTTAAGTGATGAGGGTGAATATCGTGGTAAACAGTTTAGAGGAGACGACCGTATAAAGTCGCCAACATTTCCAGATTTAAATCTGACTGTAGAGCAAATTTTTTCAGCGAGATATTAACTGGCGTTGTAACCGTTTACAGCAATCGCTCTCTAACCCTTATCGCCCGTGCTGGTGGTAGGGGTTTGTTGTATGTAGGATATCTCTAAATACAATTTGTATTTGATGGCGATCGCACCAAAAAATATTCTTTAAAAAAATGCGTAGCCGTCAGGCTTGTCGTCAGACATCGCCATCTTCTTAGTACTGCGATCGCTTTTATATTGTACGATACTCAACAGGGGTTGCTTCAATAATATACCAATATATTTGTTTTTTATAACTTTTGCCAATATATTTTTTAATTGCACTTTTTTTCACCAAACCAGCAAAAATACTATTTAAATTTCTATATTACTTGCTTGCTCCAAACGTTCAATTTCTGCTTGTGCTGCTTCTAATAAATCCTGCCAATTATCTGGAGGATTGCCGCTATCTAACATTGCCCGAAATACCCGATAAGCATCTGTTTTACTATCATAAGCTCGTTTTGATTTTTCATCATTAACCCAAGCAAAAACAATTATTTTGCTCTCTATATGATATCGAAAAAATAATCTATACTGCTGGAAGAATTTGGCTCTAAACCAGTGTTTGTAATCATCTCCAAGAGTATCTCCTTGACGATATTCAACCCTTGTCGGGTCTTGAGGAATTACTTCAAATGCTAATTTCACTATAGCCGCTAGACGCTTTGTGGCATTTTTATTCTTATATTCTTGGGGATATTTTTGATGTAAATTTTCAACCTGTTTCTGTAATTCCTCAAACTGATCGAGAAATAAAGGATGGGCAAATATGCTCCATCCATTAATTACTAAAGGTTGATTCTTGGGCATAAATTAGACATAAATTTATAGACAAATCTATTCATCCCTGTCATCAAGTGGTTCATCAAGGTCAAAATCCACATCTGCAACCAAGGATTTAACACGAAAGACTAAATCGGAGTCGATCGCTTGTAAATGCTGGGGATTATTTTCGATATCTCTAGCCAGAAAATTCAAAAATTTCTCCAGCACGGGATCGTTTTCTGCTGTGTCCGCACGCGAAATAACTACCCGACCATCGGGTTCGATTGTATAGCGAATTTTATCACGCTTATTCAATCCCAGAACCTTGCGAACAGCATCGGGAATTGTTGTTTGATAGCGATCGGTAAGGGTCGATTCCGAAATTGGGGTTGGTGTTTGGGTCATAATCGCCTTTAAACCCGTGTGCAAACATAATAATTTTAAAGTAATGCAATTGCATTGTCATGTCAAGGTGATTTTGCACCGAGAAATTAGGTTGCTTTCGGTGTAATGCAAAATTATGGTTCTTCAGCTATTGGTCTTGGCGATCCCACCACCAAATATTCTCTCAAACATACGATCTCTATCTTCTCAGTACTGCGATCGCACCAAAAATATTCTCTCAAAAAATGCGAGCGCAGTATTTAGGATATTGCGATCGCATCAAAAAATATTCTCTACCAAAATGCGATGGCTCATGTTAATCTGCCATGAATAATAACCAAAACCTGAAAAATGCCGAGAAAAATCAGGGAGTTAAAACAGATGCTACGTAAACTAGATTTTACTGAACTCCCAGGTAAAGGTAGTCATACCAACTGGATTCATCCTTTATACAGTGGAAAATTAACTATTTCTGGTAAAGATGGTTCGGATGCTAAACCCTATCAAGAAAAAGATGTTCAGCAGGCTATAAAGGAAGTAGAAGAAAGACAACAACAACAGAAGCAAGAAGATGAGCAAATTTAAGTATCAAATGCTGATTCAATGGTCTGAAGAAGATAATTGTTTTTTGGTGGGATTTCCTGATTTTCCTGGACAGCTTTGGAGAACTCATGGTGATAGTTATGAGGAAGCTGTAACAAATGGAATTGAAGCTTTAGAATCTTTAATTATGGCTTACGAAGCCACGGGTGAAGAACTTCCAAAACCAACTGTTAATAAAGCTGCTTGATGGCGATCGCACGAAAAATATTCTCTCAAAAAATGCGATCGCAGTATTTAGGATATTGCGATCGCACCAATAAAATATTCTCTACAAAAATGCGATCGCCATCTTCTCAGTACTGCGATCGCACCAAAAAATATTCTCTAAAAAAATGCGATCGCAGTATTTAGGATATTGCGATCGGACAATATAAAAGCGATCGCATCAAGATATTTTTCCTAAAAAATTCATATTTTAACGAATTTAACCACCACACCCAAAATTAAAAAAATTTTTCCGCCGAAGGCGGAAGAGGGAAAAGTGAAGAAGTGTAAAGGGGAACAGGGGAAAAGAGAAAAGGGCTACTGAAGAATCCTCCCGATAGCGCAGACAACACGAAAACCAATACCGTTGACGGAGTCGGCGCGCCCCGCCCAAGGAAGGTTGACGTCGCGGGACGCGGAACGGCAGTAATTAGGATCGAGGAACCAGGAACCGCCCCGCAGTAGCCTGTAATCTTGATTATCACTGACCCACGCCCTGCCATCTGTTGGTGCGCCATTGTAATTATCATGGTAATGGTCTTGACACCACTCCCAAACATTGCCATGCATATCGTATAAACCAAAGGCGTTGGGCGGAAAACTGCCTACTGGTGTTGTTTTTTGGCGATATGTACCTTTAGGTGCAGAGGCGTATATATGAGTCCCGTCGTAATTTACTAAATCTGACGTAATCGTTTCACCAAAATAAAACGGCGTAGTTGTCCCCGCACGACAGGCGTATTCCCACTCTGCTTCACTGGGTAGCCTGTAGGTACGTCCTGTTTTCTGACTTAACTTTTGACAAAATTCCACCGCATCATCCCAACTCACTTGTTCTACAGGTAGTTTCTCACCTTTAAAATTAGCAGGATTCGTCCCCATAATTGCTTGATACTGAGCTTGGGTGACTTCATATCTACCCATGAAAAATCCAGGAACTTTCACCTGATGCTGTGGACTTTCATTTTCGTTTCTCCCTTCTTCCCCCTCCGGTGAACCCATCTTAAAGGTTCCCCCTGGTATCTGCACCATTTCCAAGGTGACACCATTCCCCAAGTCTTCCACAAAGTATTTTGCCTCACCATTGCGGCGGTTGGTGATGGTTCCCTTTGCATCAACTGTCACTGTTTCAAAATTAAAGGTTTGTAGGGATAATTCTTTTCTAAAAGCATCCGTAATTAGCTTACCCACAGTCACAGTTACACCCAACCCAACACCCATCCAGCCAACAGTTTGAAGAAATTTCCGCCGTGATGGTTTGACAGGTGTTAGTTGATTGTTATTGACTTGGGAATTCTTATTTATTTGTGAATTCTTATTGATTAGTGCAACAACTAGTGGTGGTTCCTTTAACGATTCCAACCATTCCTGCATTGTTTGCGGACGGTTTTCTGGTTCCAACTCCATCCCCTTGAGGATTGCTTGATTTACCCTGTCGCTAATACTAGAATTAATCTGCTGTGGTGACTTGAATACGGTACTAGTAGCCCTATTTGGAGCTACAGGAGGCAATCTATTTGTTAACAGAAAATACAGCGTTGCAGCTAAAGCATAAATATCAGTGTAAGCGCCCCTTGGTGCAACTGTTTGATATTGTTCAATTGGCGCGAAGCAATGAGATAAATATGGAGTGTGAATCTGTGTCAAATCAGGGATAAACTCTCGTGCAATGCCAAAGTCAATTAATACTGCTTCTCGTTTGTGAGAACGCACAATAATATTTGCTGGCTTCACATCCCGATGTAACAAACCATTTTGATGCACTACTGTTAACGCTTCACCTATCTGCTGGATGTAACCTAATGCTTCGGCTTCTGATAAAACACCTAGACGCTGCACTCTATCAGCAAGGTGTTCCCCTTCAATATATTCCATTGCCATGCACCAAAGTTGCCCTTCTGGGAATACTTCCCTAACTTTGACAACATGGGAATGATTGCATTTTGCCAATTTTACAGCTTCGTTGAGAAAATCTTGCTGAAGTTTGGCAAAATCTGGACGGCGTTGCACACTTTCATTCAAGGTTTTGATGACAACTCGTTGATTATTTTCATCTCTGGCTAAATAAGTAATGCCAAAACCACCTTGAGCAATATCATTTTCAATAGTATATTTCCCACTTTGTAACTGATATCCACTTTTCCAAATAGTGACAACTTCATCATTCAGCAATTCTAGCCATTCTTGCATAGTTTGGGGACGGTTTTCTGGTTCTACTTCCATCCCTTTGAGAATTGCTTGATTTAATTCATTGCTAATACTAGAAATATGCTCCTGTGGGGAAACCAATGGCAGATTATAGGCTTTACGCTGAAAAGATTCAGTTGGTCTTTTGGCCGTGATTGCGTAGTATAGGGAAGCTGCGAGGGAATAAACATCAACGTAGGGTTTTCTATCTCCCCGCATTTGTTCGTGGGGTGCAAATCCTGGATTTCCAAAAAATCTGGAACTAACGGTTGTTGGCATTGTCTCACCCGCAATGCCAAAGTCGATTAATACTGCTTTGCCATCCTGTTGAATCATAATATTACCGGGATGGGCATCTCGATGGACTAATCCAGCCTGATGGACAACTTTCAATGCTTCACCAATTTGAATAATATATTGCAAAGCTTCTTGTGTTGGTAATGCTCCTCTTTTTTGAATCAGCTGAAATAAACTATCTCCCTGAACAAAATCCATTACTAAGCAGTAAGTACCACCCTCATTAAATAAATCCCTGACACGGACAATATTTGGGTGCTGCTTTTCGGAAAGCTTTTCTAGTCGCTGTCCTTCATCGATAAATCGCTTGACATATTTGGGATATTCTGGATCGTGGCGCAGGCTTTCGTTGGGGGTTTTAATCACCACAAGGTTGTTCAGTAGTGCGTGTCGCGCTTTGTAGGTAATACCGAAGCCACCTTGTCCCAGAATTTGTTCAATTATATACTTACCGCCCTGCAACTGCTGTCCAGCTATCCAAACCATAGGGTTTTCGATCAAGCGATAATTGCCAATATTATGACAATAATGCCATAGTTCCGCAATTACACTTAATAATCTGTTAGTACGTTTTCCTCATGAATGAGAAACAGGTTTTTTCAGTACGCTGGGGATAGCCTCCATGACTCTGGTTGCAATTTGTTCTGGTGTTTCTTCCTGAGCGATCGCAATTCTGATATCAGCTTGGGCGTATAATGATTGACGTTGTTCGAGGAGCGATCGCAACTTTCCCTGAGGATCAACATCTTGCAGCAGTGGTCTTGTGGTATCCTCAGCCAAACGGCTGTAAATTAATTCCACTGACGCATCTAACCACACTATCAAACCGTGGTGTAGATAACCCCAGTTTTCTCGCTGCAATACAATACCGCCACCAGTTGCGATCGTTAACTTTGTAAAAGCACAAACCTGTGACAGCACATCGGTTTCTAACTTGCGAAATGCTGCTTCTCCTTCATCGGCAAATATCTGATTAATGGATTTACCTGCTGCTTGGGCAATAACATCATCAGTATCCACATACCCATAACCCAGCTGCTTCGCTAGTAAGCGCCCCACTGTCGTCTTACCAACGCCCATCATGCCAATTAAGTACAGGTTGACTCCTTGTAATAAATTGCCCACCAGTTGCTTTGCTCCAATTGTGAGTTCTAAGTGCTGAGTTACAATCCCCAATTATAAACCCAAATAATCATACATGCGCCCTCAAGCGATGTCAGGTACTTGATTATGCATGACAATGGAAAAGCGATCGCTTTTACAAAAAATATATAGCCTCTAATATTAATTGTTTTCATAACCTGACAAAATCTCTTTTTGTAACTTCCGCACCGAGATACAGCAGAATTGCGCTGTAGCAATACAAAAATATTCCCTAAGATAGATGTGCTTTTTCAAAGCATATTTTGTCTTTCTTTTCAATGCGTAAGTCTTAGCTTCTATTAATTCATCTTTTATTTGAATGGAATCAACTGCCATTATTACTGTTATTCATGTATTGAAAATAACAGGCGAAAGAAATTAAGAATTATTCAGTAAAAATAAACGCTTAATACTTTCACGAATTTAGTAACTTTCGTGAGGTGACTTAACAAATTTTGTTGAGCTATATTTATGTTTAACGGAAATTTAACATAACTTGTTTGAAACTTTATCGAAACAATTTCTGTCTATTGAAATGATTCCGATTTTTCTCTAGTGGGTGATTTTTAAGTATAAAAAATACTGTGTTTTTTACAGCACCTAGTATGTTTTCTAAAAATTCAGTTATAACAAGCCCCAAATAATTCATTGTTGATTATTAAGGTGTAAATGATGACTTGTAAACCATAATTATCCAAAAAAATTTGCAAATAATTAAGTTTCGACACAAAAACTACTGCATATTTCACTTGAATGAGCCTGAATTAATAAATAGTAGGATGAATGAGGCGTCAACTATGAATCGAATTCGTGACGTTGTACAAGAAGCTTTAGCAACTGGCTATTTGACAGTGGAAGCTGAAGATCAACTCCGACAACTGTTGACTACCCGTTATGACTTGGAAGATTTTAATGCTTTCATGACTTTGCAGGAAGCTGCCATGACTGGTAAAGTCAAGCAAGAGTCCAGAGAGCGGTGTGGTATCAAGTAAAGACGCAGCTTAATACACGAAAATTCAAAATTCAGTAGTCAGAATTCAGCAGTAAAACAGGCTTAATACCTAGCTTTGAGTCCTAGTTTGTGTACTTCATTAACTGGAAATCCGCTGTATGTCTTATCGGCGGGGGCGTTGATTGTCATCTTCAAAGTCATCATCAAAAAATTCCCAATCATCCTCATCTGCTTGATTCGTAGTTGGTGGCTGATAAGGAGGAATAATTACTCGGTAATCAGCATCATAAATTGATTCAGTTTTTCCCGCAGCCGTATTTTTTGGCTCACGATAGCTGTAGGAGTAAACTGAACCAGACCCAGAACTGCTTTTAGGTTGTGATTGACGTTCGTAAGTTTTAGAGTCTCTAGACTGTTGAGTTTGAGGATTAGGGGTAGGCGCTTCTTCTGAATTTTCATCAAAGTTCCAATCATCTCCACTACTATTTGTCTCCCAATCGTCAAATACTTCGTTGCTAGGTTCTTCTTTTTTACTAGCTGGTGGTGGTGGACTAGGACGAGCAGATGTAGGTTCTTGTCTACGATTTGCCTTTGCAGAAGGTGAAGTTACTGTTGGTCTGTCAGGAGTTTGGCGAACTCCTGGGGCAAAATAATTGGATAATTTAAACAATGTCGCAATCAGTATAGATGTGAAAGCACCAGTGACGGTACTGAACAAAACCCACATCGCTAGTGGTAATGGTTGAGTCCGCAGACCTAAAAATACTAGCGATAGAGGAGGTGACCAATTTTGAACTAACAACAGCGTTAGTCCTCCCAGTACCGCCACCAATAGAATTAAGCGAATTACAGCCATAACAAAGGCAAAAGATAAAAGGTACAAGCCAGAAGGCAAAAGGCAAAAGGTAAAAGGTAAAAGTGACTCTATCTTTCTTTTACCCTTTTACTTTTACCTTTTTACTTCCTTCCTTGCCAGCGCTGAATTGGGATACAGTCAATATCTAGTTGATCTAAAGCACGGGCAACTACAAAATCAACTAAATCCTCAATGGTTTGGGGATTGTGATACCAGGCGGGAATAGCGGGGACAATTCTAACTCCAACTTCTGCCAAAGAAGTTAAATTACGCAGATGAATCAAGCTAAAAGGGGTTTCACGGGGGACAATCACCAGTTTTCGCCCTTCTTTGAGTTGGACATCAGCTGCGCGTTCTAGTAAATCAGAACTCAGGCCAACCGTTAGCTTTGCTACTGTACTCATACTGCATGGAATAATTATCATCCCCAGGGTGGCAAAGGAACCACTGGCAATTCCAGCACCAACATCACCCCAAGGATGACAGCGTAGCTTACCAGAAAGTGGAACTCCTGCTTGCTCTCGCCAGAATTGTTCTTGTTGAGTTGGTTCTGGTGGCATCCGAATTTCCTGTTCTGACTGCCAAACCATGTAAGTTGATCTAGAGGCAACCAGTTCAATACTATACTCTGCTTCCAACAGAAATTTGAGAGCGCGAACGGCGTAAATCAGACCAGATGCGCCAGATACGCCCAAAATCAAAGGCTTAGTGTTATTTGACACGTAAAATCTAGAGGTATTTACTCATCCTCCCCATAAGGGTCTAAGTCATCGGATTCAATGTCATTTGCTAAGTAGAGGTCTGAAATATCGTCATTTGAGCCACTACCAGCTAAGCCTTTGGCTACACCATCGCTACCAACAGTTACCAAATCAATTTGCTGACGGTAGTAATCAACACTCTTAACTTGCACAGCTACGCGATCGCCTAGTCGATAGGAGGCACGATTTTTCCGACCAAATAGTGCTTGCTGTCTGGCGCGATATTCATACCAATCATCTTTGAGAGAACTGACATGTACCAATCCTTCTACCCTCAGGGGTACACCAGGATTACTGGTGGAGTCAACCGCCTCTGCTGGTACTTCAATTTCCACAAAGAAACCGTAGGATTGAACACCGGTAATCACGCCTTGAAATACCTCGCTAATCCGCTGCTTCATCAGTTGGGCTTTTTGCAGTCCTGCTAAATCAGCTTCGGCTTCTTGGACTTCTTTTTCTCGGTCATTGATTTGGACAATTACCCTAGTCAAATCGCTTTGGAGTTCTTGTTGCAATTCTGGGGGTAAAACGTTCCAGTTAATTTCTGCGTGGCTGGAGGAATGGCGCAAGTTAACTCGCTCTCTCACACGGGTGTTACGGCGATCGCGTCCATGTTCGAGTAGTGTGTAATACACTCTCTGCATCAGCAAATCTGGGTAACGCCGCAAGGGGGCACTAAAATGGATATATTGCCCTAGTGCTAGACCGAAGTGAGATCCTTTGGTGGTGCTGTATGCAGACGGTTTGAGAGTATCTTGCAACAAATAGGTAAGGACTTGCTCAGAGGCAGATTCGGCAAAAGCTCTAGTTAAATGTTGATAATCTAAAGGTTGGATATCTACTTCTGGATCTATGGCTAGGTCAACGCCTAAATTGATTGCCAATTTCAGCATTTCCTGGACATCTTCAATATCGGGTGTGCCTTGGACTCGCCAGATAGCCGGAACACCAAGGGCGTTTAAGTGAGTGGCTATTAGTTGGTTAACTAGCAGCACTAACTCAGTCATTAGCGATCGCACGGGTAAATCATTTACCACCACAGCCCCAAGAATTCCCTCATCATAATAAGGGTTTTGGCTGGGCGGCAGATTCAATTGGAGGCTACCACGATTTAACCTTACCTGTTTTAAATCTCTTTGCAAGGCTTGGAGGTTTTGCAGTATCTCCAACGCTTCTGGAGATTGATTGTGAAATTCACCTGAGAGAATTTCCTCGGCTTGTTCTGTAGTTAGTGCAGTTTCGACGTTGATGACACTGGGTTGAATTTCCCAGTCCACTATTTGTCCTGATTGGGGATCGATGGTAATTAAAAAAGAGATGGTTAAGCGATCGCTTCCTGGTACTAAAGAACAGCGTTCTGCCACACTTGGTGGCAACATTGGCAATATTAATTCTCCCAAATACACTGATTTGCCTCGTTTGAGTGCTTCTCTATCTAGGGCTTCGTCTGGTTGGACAAAGTGAGAAACATCAGTGATATGAACTCCCAAAAGCCAATTTCCGCTGGGGTTTCTTTCTAAACTAAAAGCATTTTCAATTACCTTGGTATCTCCATTTACTCCTTCAATAGTGACAGTATATACATTACGTAAATCTAAGCGATTTTTCAGGTCTGCTTTTAAGAGCTTTTTAGGCAACTTGCCAGCGGCTTCGAGGACGTTATCCGGGAAAGTACGGGAAAGGTCGTGTTTGCATGTTACTAAGTCTATATCAGCAGCAGCTTCGGCATCACTGCCGAGGATTTGCACTACTCTACCCAAGGGGGGGTATTGAGCTAACGGGTAACGCAAGACTTCCACATGGGCGAGGTGATCGATCGCTTCTTCTAATTTGGCACCGTTGGCTTGAATCTTGAGTTCAAACAGCAGTCGATCGTCTAAGGGGACAGCCCGAAAACCGGTTTCTACCTGCTTAATTCGTGCCAGTAATGTGTGGTTGGAACGTTCTAAAATTAGCTTCACCTCTCCTTCCGGAGAGCGGCGACGACTGCCTTCTTTGAGGACTCTGACCAAAACGCGATCGCCATTCCAAGCATTACTCAGATGACTTTCCCGAATGTAAATATCCTCAGCTCCTTCCACATCTTGAATAGCAAAGCAAAAACCCTTACTAGAACAACGGAGTTTTGCCTCGATGATTCCCTCTTCTAAAACACGGCGATATTTGCCCCGTTCTTTCACCAAAATACCGATTTTTTCGAGAACATCTAAGGCTATGTGAAGTTTTTGTAAGCTTTTTTCATCTTCACAACCAAGTTTCTTTTCCAAAACTTTACGAGCCACCAATTTATCATCGGTGAAATTGGCAAGGAGTGTAGCGATTGAAAATTCCATGCAGTGAACCGACCTTTGGTCAAAACATCATTTTTTTAATCTGGTTCTTTCCTGTATGCCCTCACCAAAGAAGGTAAAAAGTAACCTCTGTCGGCTGACAAAGAGTTAAGGAGAAAGGGGAAAAAGACCTATCTTGAGACCTTTCCCCTTTTTTCCTTTTAAGCTTTCCCTTCTTGTGTTTTCCCTTTCACCTTTACCCTTATTCAGAGCCTAAAGGGTTTCGACGGCTTACAGAAACAAGCTGGAAACGAATTGCCCTGAGGCAAGGCTTCCTAAGTTCCAAGGAAAGGAAGCCAACCTACCCTTACGGGAAACTACTCCCGAAGTTGTATTGAGCCGAGGAAGCCGACCCACAGACAACTCTGGGCGTTTTTTGGACTTCTCACTGCACGATGCTCTCAGAGTTCGCCTGGGTTTAAATCCCTTCATCTAACCAAACTTAGAAAGTACGCCTGATTAAGATTTAGCCTTGCTAGGTAATTACGCGACGGTTTTTGAGAAGCTGGGTTTGGAGAACTCTCCATGCTGCCCAAAGCGCTATGCAGGGGAGCCACTGCGGTCTTGGGGTCTCCCCAAGTAGAGCAAGTGGCGTCTAAACCACAGGTGTTTGATTGTCTAGATTAAAGGTAATTTTACGCCATTAGACTCTGATTTTTAACTAGGAGGAACTGCTGGTAAACCCAATTTTTCCACACGTAGAATCGGTAACAATTAGGTGAGCAGCTTAATAAGCAGTGAGGGCGAACCTTATCTTCATTATTGTAGATTTAGAGCGCACTTCCAGAAAATAGTTCTAGACATTATGTTGGGTAATTAGTATAGCATTACAGACCAGACTACCCACGTAAGTTGGCACTCGCCAACAATTTCCTCAAAAAAGAGCTACTGCTACAATTGGGACACGGGGCAAAGCAAGAATATTACTTTAGGGCATGGGGCATAGGGCATAGGGCATTGGGTATGGGGAGGGGTGGGAGGAGTGGGAAGCTTTTTTATAATCTCCCTCATCTCCCTCATCTCCCTCATCTCCCTCATCTCCCCCCTCCCCACTCCCCTTTAAATTGGTAACAGTATTATGTTGGCTCAATTCCAGAGCTTGTATCCCAACGGCAATCTGATTTCTGAATTAGTCCAAATTTTTCAAGGAAAATATATTGTCCGGGCAAGCGTACAAATTGAAGGTGTAACCCGTGCTACCGGTATGGCAGCAGCAGAAACAATAGAAGCAGCAGAAGACGAAGCCAGAACCAGGGCGTTGATGGTTTTGGGAATCACTAATGCGCCACAGCAATCAATTTCTCAGGCACAGCTAAATCCTTCCTCGAACACCAAATCAGGATTGAATGAGTCTACTTATTCACCTACAAAAAATGAGGATTTTGTTGCTGGTCAGTGGTCAACTGTCACCGACAGAGAAATATCCATGCCGTCTTCCAGACAACGGAATATCAAACTAGAACCAGTAACAACTGAAAATTTACATGCGCCAGCGGCGACCAGCAGAATAGAACTCACAACTGACACGCCAAGCACAACCGATACCTACAGCGAAGATTTAGGGCAACAGTTTGCTTTGACTGCTAACCGACAGCTAGAATTTGATCCTCCAGTGGAAAACTCAGAAACGATCTATGGTAGTCAGATAGAAAATCAAAGCTTTCCAGGAATTTCTGCTAGTAATGTCACACCATTTACACCTCGGAACTATAATCCCCAAGAGGATGCAGTCCCGCAAATAAGTACAGGCAAGAGAAAGAAAAAAGCTGAACCTGTAGATTTATCTGATGTGATTGCCAAAACAGATGTCGAACTTCAGCGTTTAGGCTGGACACCAGACCAGGGGAGGGAACATCTGATTAAAACCTATGGCAAGCGGGGGCGTACTTTGCTGACTGAAGAAGAATTGCACGGATTTCTTAAATACCTCCAATCTCAGCCAGACCCATTAGCAGGATTTTGATTTCCAACTGGTAAATCAAGTTTTGGACTTGTAAATCAAGTTTTGGACTTGTAAATCAAGTTTTGGACTTCTAAATCAGGTTTTGAACTTCTAAATCAAGTTTTGGACTTCTAAATCAGGTTTTCAAGTCAAATAACCCCTCTTCAGTTATGAAGAGGGGTTATTTTTAGGGTTTAAGGGAAGTGAAAGTGGTAAATCATCATTTACCAATCGTGACTATTAATGAAGAACAGCAACTGCTGGACGGCTACCAGCCGCATGGCGGTCAATCACTTGGTCAATCAAGCCATATTCTTTAGCTTCTTCTGGCGACATGAAAAAGTCGCGTTCAGTATCTTCAGCAATGCGCTCAATTGGTTGACTAGTATGTTCAGCTAAATACTCATTTAACCGCCGCTTGTGGTAGAGAATTTCCCGCGCCTGAATTTCAATATCAGTCGCCTGTCCTTGAGCGCCGCCTAGAGGTTGGTGAATCATAATTCGAGAATGAGGTAGACTCATCCGCTTACCCTTAGCACCAGCGCTGAGGAGGAAAGCACCCATACTCGCCGCTAACCCAGTACAAATGGTACAAACATCAGGGCGAATGTGTTTCATGGTGTCAAAAATACCCATGCCAGCCGTCACCGAACCACCGGGAGAATTGATGTACATATAAATGTCTTTCTCCGAGTCTTCAGCATCCAAATACAGCAGTTGGGCAACAATCAAGTTAGCAATGTTGTTGTCAACTTGTTGTCCCAAAAAGATGATGCGCTCACGCAACAGCCGTGAGTAGATGTCAAAGGCGCGTTCACCTCGACCCGATTGTTCAATAACGATAGGAATCATGGAAGCGTGTTTGTGGCTATATTAAATACATTTTATCGATGAGAACGGGAAACTGGAGTTTATCTCTGTTGTTCTCTGGCAGATAAGAAATAGAATTCTAACCCTTTTGATTGCTAGTTGCACTCAGGGCACTTTTTAACAGCAAAAGGTGTCTAAGAAAATATGCCCGTTTAGGGAAGAACAATCAAAAAACTCTGAGTGTTGCCAAGGTCATATCTCAACGTTTGCTGTATGACTTTGACGATGTGGTGATTAGACTGATAACCGAAACTCGACTTGCTTGGGGAATTCTGGTAAATGAAAGTAATATTTTAAACATTTTTTCAGAATTCCCCTGGGGAATTGTCAAATTATTTTTGTTAGATTCGGTAAATCGATAGTACGAGGTGTATTTAGAATAACCAGTCCGAATTTTAATGCTATCCATCTAGAGAGAGACGTGCCATGCGGGAAAAACTTGTACAAGCCGCCATCATCACCTTCTTGCTCCACCTGATAGCAGGACTTAGCCCAAATACTATAGCTCAGACAAAAACAGCATCACCAGCGCCCCAAACGTCAACAAATATCATCGTCAGTTTGCTATTACGTACTTTTCAGTAAAAATATTTTACAAATTGGACAGGTGTAGGTGAACTTCAAGCTGCCGCCACGCTTGGGTTACCCTCAGGGCGTCTACGTTCCTCAGCCCAACCTACATCAGTTCTAGTTTTTAACCTTAACTGAACTGTATTTTTTCCTACCCAAAGGATAATCTTTTTGTAGGGTTTCTTTGTTATGTACATAGCAATCTAGACTAACACTCCTGGCAAGAGGGTAGACTGAGCAAAGAAGGCAACTCATTTGTATTTGATCATGACTAATCGCCTTGCTGAAGCTAAGAGCCTGTACCTCCGGAAACACGCCGAGAACCCGATTGACTGGTGGCCTTGGTGTGACGAAGCACTTGCAACTGCAAGGGTGCAAAATAAACCGATTTTTCTCTCCATTGGTTACTCTAGTTGCCACTGGTGTACTGTTATGGAAGGCGAGGCTTTTTCTGATCTAGCGATCGCCGATTACATGAATGTCAACTTTCTTCCGATTAAAGTAGATCGAGAAGAAAGACCTGACCTCGATAGCATCTATATGCAAGCCTTGCAGATGATGAGCGGTCAAGGGGGTTGGCCTTTGAATGTCTTTCTATCCCCTGAGGATTTAGTGCCATTTTATGCTGGTACTTATTTTCCTGTAGACCAACGCTATGGTCGTCCTGGTTTTTTGCAGGTGTTGCAAGCACTACGCCGTTATTACGATACAGAAAAACAAGACTTACAGCAACGCAAAGCCTTAATTATTGAGTCGCTGCTTACGTCTGCGGTGTTGCAAGATGCGACAACAAACGAAATAGAAGACCGTGAATTACTCCGACAAGGTTGGGAAACTAGCACAGGTATAATTACTCCGAATCAAACTGGCAATAGCTTTCCAATGATTCCCTATGCAGAATTAGCACTGCGGGGAACTCGATTTAATTTTGAATCTCGGTATGATGGCGAGCAAGTTTGTACCCAGCGGGGACTAGACTTAGCACTGGGAGGGATTTATGACCATGTGGGCGGTGGGTTTCATCGCTATACTGTTGACCCGACTTGGACAGTACCCCACTTTGAAAAGATGCTCTACGACAATGGACAAATTGTGGAGTATCTAGCTTGTTTGTGGAGTGCAGGAATACAAGAGCCAGCTTTTGAAAGAGCGATCGCTGGTACCATAGAATGGCTAAAGCGGGAAATGACCGCGCCCGAAGGTTACTTCTATGCCTCTCAAGATGCTGACAGTTTCACTGAACCCACAGCAGTGGAACCAGAAGAAGGAGCCTTTTACGTCTGGAGTTACAGCGAACTACAACAACTGTTAACGCCTGAAGAACTCACGGAATTACAACAACAGTTTACGGTAAGTTCTAACGGTAACTTTGAAGGTAAGAATGTTTTACAAAGACGCCATGTCGGGCAACTGAGTGCAACACTGGAAACAGCACTGAGCAAATTATTTACAGTCCGCTATGGTGCTAGTCCTGAGTCACTTGAAACTTTTCCCCCTGCTCGCAACAATCAGGAAGCAAAAACTACTAACTGGCCAGGTCGCATTCCGTCGGTGACAGATACGAAAATGATTGTGGCCTGGAATAGCTTGATGATTTCTGGTTTAGCTAAGGCTGCGGGGGTGTTGGGACAACCGCCATACTTGGAACTAGCAGCACAAGCAGCGAATTTCATTTTAGATAATCAATTTGTTGATGGGCGTTTCCACCGACTCAACTATCAAGGAGAACCAACGGTTTTAGCTCAGTCTGAAGACTACGCCTTTTTTATTAAAGCTCTCCTGGATTTACAAGCTGCCAACCCTGAGCATAAACAATGGTTAGAAAAAGCGATCGCCATTCAAGATGAATTTAACGAATTTCTCTGGAGTGTAGAATTAGGCGGTTATTATAACGCATCGAGCGATTCTAGTCAAGATTTAATTGTAAGAGAGCGGAGTTATGCCGATAACGCCACAGCATCAGCCAATGGAATTGCGATCGCTAACCTTGTGCGTCTCGCCCTACTCACCGATAATCTACATTATTTAGATTTAGCGGAACTTGGTTTGAAAGCTTTTAGAAGTGTGATGCATCGCGCTCCCCAAGCTTGTCCCAGCTTGTTTACAGCTTTGGATTGGTATCGTAATTCTACGTTGATTCGCAGCACAACTGAGCAATTAAACTCCCTCGTCCCCAAGTTTCTGCCGAGTGCTGTCTTTGCTGTAGTCTCTGATTTACCAGAGGGAAGCGTTGGTTTAGTTTGCCAAGGTTTGAAGTGTCTGACACCAGCAGAAAGTGTAGAGCAGTTATTGCAGCAAGTTCAGGAAAGTCAGAATAGGGGAGTAGGGAGTAGGGAGTAGAGAGTGGCTAAAGATGAAGAAGGTCGCACTGTTAGCTTTACTTGTTGCAAATTAACGGCAATTGTGCTAGCTGGAGGTAAGAGTTCTCGCATGGGTGAGGATAAAGCCCTGATTCCCATTCAAGGAGTGCCATTGTTGCAGCGGGTTTGTGAAATTGCCAAAGGCTGTGCTGATAGTGTTTATGTAGTAACTCCCTGGCCAGAACGCTATCAACACTTGCTTTTACCTGGTTGTCAGTTTATCCAAGAAGTACCTATGTTTGGAGAATCTCTAGCCCACGGGCCTCTAGTTGGTTTTGCCCAAGGACTAGCCGAAGTACACACAGAATGGGTGCTGTTGTTGGCTTGCGATTTGCCGAGGTTGCGGGTTGAAGTTTTGCAAGAATGGGCAACTAGACTTGATAGCGTGGGGGATAATGCGATCGCAGCTTTAGCTCATCATCCCAAAGGCTGGGAACCTCTATGTGGTTTTTACCGCCGTCGCTGTTTGCCGCAACTCCTGGATTTTATCAACCAAGGGGGGCGATCGTTTCAGCAGTGGTTGCGACAACATCCTGTGGAAGTTTTGCCTTTGGCAGAACCCGAAATGCTGTTTAACTGTAATACACCAGAAGACTTGGCTTTAAGTTAATTCCAGCGAAAAATCCAAAATTTAGCAGAAATATAGCAGAATTCAGAATTCAGGACTAAAAGTGAAGTACAGATCGTTTTGAACCCAATTTTTCGGTAAGGGCACAACATTAGACCTCTTGCAAAAGTCCCCTAATACCCCACCCCCAGCCCCTCCCCGCCTGCGGGGAGGGGAGACTTTGACGTAAGTCAAAGGCGGGGTGGGGTTCTTTTTTTTGATTTATGCAAGAAGTCTATTGTTGTGCCCCTACCTGTGTACTTCATTTACCTGAAAAACGCTATATCTTTTAAACAATACGAAAATCAGGAACTTCAGTTTGTAGATCAGCTAGGATTATTTTTCTTGATTTTTTATTGTTAATTGCGGATCTTCTATGCCTATTTACGGGTCTGATGCGATTAATTTTGACGGCGTGAATGGTCATCGCTATTGGTTTCACGAGCCTTTTTCCTATACTGGAGTAGCTGATATTGATGAACGATTAAGTGGCTTTCCGGTTGCTGTGTTTTTGCCACACAATCGGCCTGCACAGGATAGTCCTTTGGTGATTGGTTTGCAAGGAATGAGCGCACCTTATGGGTGGAACGCTTTTATCGTATCGACGCTGACACAGATGGGCATAGCTGTAGCTTTGTTCGATACACCCTTAGCTGGTGAGCGTAGCTTGGTGCGTACTTTTACAGCTATGGTGGAAAATGAAATTAAACCTTTAGTTGACAGAGGTATCCCGTTCGATACTGAGTTACTATTGTGCTTATTTCGCAGGACTGCGGTTGATATTGCCAAAGTGCGTGACTTTTGTGGCGATCGCTATGGCTTAACTAATAATAGACTGGCATTATTCGGCGTCAGTATGGGAGTTTTGCAAGCCGCCTATGCCTTTACTGCTGACGGTATTGGCGAACGGCTACTAGGGACAATCGGTCATGCCGATCTCCAGTCTTTTGCCAAAAGTTGGGGCTACTTGGTTTTGCCAGATTTAGCAGCTTCACCCTTGGGTGGGCTAGCAGAAGCACTGCTGGAACGAGTACAACCGAATGTGAAACCTGTAGTTAAGCTTTTACAATTAGCTAAAAATCTGAAATACCCTGATGAATATGCTCAGGCGTGCAACCCCATGAGTTATATTCAGCGGGTACAGCCTCCGCGTCGAGTTCGCTTTTTGGTGGGTGCAAACGATCCGATTGTTAGTGTTAAAGATGCCCGCGCTTGTGCTGGGCGGTTTTTTGATGGCGATTGTTATGTTGTTCCTGGTATGGGACATGGGACGCACAAATGGGGTCTGTTATTTGTAGACCATGTGCGTTATTTTCTGGCGACACAATTGGGGGATTGGGGAGATAAGGGAGATGAGGGAGATGAGGGAGATGAGGGAGATGAGGGAGTGAGGGATAAGAATTAATAACCAGTCCCCAGTCCCCAGTCCCCAGTCCCCAGTCCCCAGTCCCCTTACCGATTACGACAAAATTTGCGATCGCTATCATTCTGAGGATATTGCCAAGAATAGGCAAAATGGCTAACTCCTTTGAGTTGGGGGGCAAATTGTCGGAGTGCTTGCATTTGCACTTCTAGGGGTGGACGATTACTGATAGGTTTTCCCCACCGACCAGCTAAAGCAGGGATGATCTGCGTACCTGGTTTTGCCATACTCAAAACCCGCTGCACTTGGGATACGATACAACTGACATTACCGCAAGTTCCATAAGACATGGGATGCCACTCCAGTGTGGTGGGAAACCGATCCCAAGGTTGCAAGCGGGAATCGTACCCTTGTCCGACAGTTTGGTTACCATCAGGGAAAAACACTACTCCTGTGGGAATACCTTGTTGCTTTGCTGGGTAACTGGCGATGGTGACAAAATCTAGAATTCCTTGCATGGCATGGGCAACAGCCAGCTGCCACAACTCCCATTGTAAAAGTGGTTGTCTATCAGTTGCAGGCTGAATTGATTTTTCGGCTACTGGGGGAATACGTCCTTGCCAGAGAGGTTCGGCTTCTTGAGGATAAAGTTTATCAACTTCTGCTACGTCTCCAGCTGTGACATATCCCTTGCTCAAAAAGCGGCGAATTAAGTCCAGCCCTTTGTAATTCTGTGCCCGTTTAAATAAAGCTTCTTGAGTTGCGGGACTAAATAACCATAAATCTGAGACTTTAGTGGCGATAGAATCGCTTCCCGCTTGTCGGGGATAGCGCACGTAATCCAGTAGCAAGCCATCTGGACGACGGCGTAAAATTTCCTCTACTAATTGGTAGTAGTCGCGTTTTGCTTGGGGGTTGTAGGGGTCGATAAATACTTGAGAACCATTATCTACAACATATAAGCTCGTTTGACCTTTGCCATTGCGAGCGATCGCCGCTTCTCTGTCTTTTCGCTGGGCGTAAGTATAGCCGAAATTGGTGGTAAACATCCAGGCGTAGACTTTCAAACCCCGTTGCCGAGCTTTTTGAATCGCTACAGACAGTAAATCGATGTTTTCTGCTCCTGGAGTACGAATCACAGAAGGCCAAACCGTCCGGTTAGCTGTTGCTGGTAATAATACCTGCCCGTCGTAAAATACTTCTATATAAACTTGGTTATAGCCACCGTTAACAATCCGATCCATAACGCGATCGATTGTTCCTGGCTGAATGTCACAGGGATACAAGCGCAACCAAAGGGCTTGGATTTGTGGCCAAGTCCGAGTACGGCACTCCCGTAATTTCTGCGCTTGTTCTTGTAATATTTTTTGATATTGAGCCTGGGCATTTTGATTGCCTTTGAGGGCTGACAAACGTAAGTTTTCTTTTTCTTGCGCCGCCCCTGTTGATAACTGACAATACTCGGTTACTTGCGCCCTTGCTGGTTGGCTCCCAAAGCTGGAAAGTAACGAGCTACTAATGAAAACTACAGCGAATAGGGGTCGCCAAAATAATGTTGATCTTGCAACGTTCAAAGGACGATTAAACATACCGACTAGTAGATGGACACAAAAATCAATTACTCTAACTCAAATCGATTTTAGATTTTGAATTTTGAATTTTGGATTCAAAGCCTTTGCTAGAAAGGTGTTCCAAGAATTTAAAACAATACTTCCTATGCAATTTTGTCTCAGATCGTGATGAGCGACTGGTATCAAATTATATAGTTGAGTAATCAGGGTTTCAAAACCTAATTTTTCAAGACTGGGAAACATTTATTTCTGTTGCCGTATTTTTTTTGTAAACACATAAATACATAAACTTGGATATAAAATATATGAATACAAAGCAAGTTTACCCTGATATCACGGAAAATCTACCTCTACCTGAGTTATGGTAAATTTGCCGAAATCAATAGGATTTTTCAAACTTAATATTAAAATTTTTAACTCAGACTAAGATTCAAGTTGAGAAGGTAGTCAAGAGTGGAGGCGGAGTGTCTCCGACTCCACTCATGATTGAAGAATCAAAACTTGAGACTGCTGACTCTTAATCATGGAATAGGTAGTAATTAAGAGTTAACCGCCACGCTTCAGCGCTGTTTCTACCAGCTCTAATTCCTTCTCTAAGCGATTTTTGAGTTTTTCGGGTACAGGACGATTAGGGTAAGAACTGTAGTGTCCAGCCAGGGAGTTGAGGGCCGTTCGCATAGTTGTAAACGAGCCAAGACCAGAAACAGAGTTAGCCCGCTGGTAGCGAGCTGAAAAGTCATTAATTTTTTGACGCACTTCTGCTTGAATTGCTGCTTTGTTTGGTGAATCTTGTGATAGTTCTATGGCTTGTCTCATGATATTGACCACTGCTAAAGTGTCTTGGCGATAATCGCCAGTCAAACTATCTGGACTGCCAGAACAACCCATCAAGCCGATAGATAAAACCAAAACGAGTGCAAGCAGACGCGACCAATAGCGCTTCATATGCATTAACTAAAAGAATACGTAAATCAACGTCCATCGTATCCTGGATTGGTATCTTGGGGATCAATTTTAGTGGGGAGTAGGGAGTGGGGAGATGGGGAGATGTGGGGACGCGGGGAGATGAATTAATAACCGATGCCCAATGCCCTATGCCCTATGCCCCATAACTCTTTGATAAAGAGTATCCCGTTGTTGGTAAGGTCGTCCTAAAGAAGCGATCGCACTTTTTAATGTTTCCACTTCCATACACGTACCGCCCAAGGCACCTGCCATTGTGGTGATGTGTTCTTCCATTAAGGTGCCACCGATATCGTTGCAACCCCAAACTAAGGCTTCTGTTGCACCTGCAAGTCCTAGTTTTACCCAACTCTGCTGATGGTTGGGAATCCAATTACCTAAGTAAATCCGCGCCACAGCCCCTAGCAGTAGTGCATCTTGCAAAACTGGTTGATCGCGTCCAACACGGCGACGTAAGGGTTTGGGTGCTTCTTGACCGACGAATGGTAGTAAAATAAACTCTGTAATCCGTGCTGGATATCCCTGATTGATGGCAGTTTTTTGGAGCGATCGCAGTTTTTCTAAATGCCCAATTTGCTGTTCCTGGCTTTCAATATGCCCAGATAGCATGGTACTGGTCGTATGCAAGCCTAATTTATGAGCTGTGCTGACAATTTCTAACCAAGTGGCTGTATCAATCTTTTCTGGACATAATATCCGCCTGACTGTATCATCTAACACTTCTGCTGCTGTTCCTGGCATTGAACCAACACCAGCATCTCGCAAAGCAGCAATCACATCAGCATATTCAAGTCCGTCAAGTCTGGCGATAAATTGCACTTCCTGGGGTGAGAAAGCGTGTAAATGTATCTGGGGAAATTCCTGTTTGATGGTTTCTACTAGTTTGAGGTAGTAGGGCAAAGATTTGCCGTTGATTTGTGCTTGTGGATTTAATCCCCCCTGCATACAGATTTCTGTCGCACCCCGTTGTACTCCATCTGTAGCCTTTTCTAAAATTTGCGCCCAATCTAACCAATATGCACCCGCATCACCATCATCTCGACGGAAAGCACAAAAACTACAGTGCTGCTCGCAAATATTAGTAAAGTTAATATTACGATTAATTACGTAGCTAACTGTATCACCTGCTTGTGCGTGGCGCAGCGTATCAGATGTATCACGTATTGTGGCGATCGCCTCTGGATCGGTTTGTTGTAACAATACCACCCCCTCTTCGGGAGATAAATCGTACCCCATCAAGGCACGCTCAATAATTTTTTCAACAGTAATTTTTGTCAGCATTACTTTCTTGATTTCTCAGTAAATTTTAATTTTAATATCTGGAAAATAATAAAAGTCTACTTAATAAATACACCATTTTATGGAGAATCCAAAGAAAACGCTATATAAAATTTAGCTGCTTTTCTCTTCTAGCCGCCACAACCTACTATACTGAAAAACATCGACTAGTTTGTATTTATTCTCAAGCTCAGATCTAAATTTTTTAGAAGGATTATACAAAAATAGTTCGCTGAAACTATCAGGAATGTTTGGTATGCTTGGTTCAATTACCAATTGCATTTGCACTTTTTCATCTAGGAGATGACTGAGAGACATGAGATCGCCAATATTTAGGGAATAATTACTACTAATTAATAGTGGCTTATTAGTTTGATTGATGATGCGAGCTATTTGAGGGTTTGCATGGCTGCTTTTATTCCACCATGTCTCGGCTTGAGAACTGACGGCACAGGATAGAATTCCACTGGAAATTACTGCTACCATTACTAATTGCCAAAATTTGCGGATTATTAACTTAGAAGAAATAATTTGAGTCGCCAAGAAGTAAGCAACAGCTAGCTGAATGTTTACATAACAGGAAGTGACATATCTAGGTCGTAGACTGACCTTACCTCCAATAATCAAATCAGGCAATATAAGAGCTAAAGCAGGTACTGCACTTAAGATAAAAACAAATAACCAAACTTGTTTTCCTGGTTGACGATAAACAAATAAGAATGAATATACTACCAAAATTAGTATTAAGGGAATTAAAAATCGACCCCAACGCAAAACTGGCAAATTCAAATCTGGAAAAAATGGTTCGTAGCGCCAAAAATCAGCAAATAAATAGCTAATATTACTAATCCAACCAGAAACCAAAACTGACAGAGATTGTTTGGTTTGAGCGCTGGCTGTTGTGCGCTCAATTTCAGACAAGCTATTAATAATAGTTAAAATCCAAGGAACAAAAGCTAAAAAGCCGGCGCTAGTTGCTATTAGATAAGCTTTAACGGTTTTAGTGAATCGAAAGCGTTCAACGGCAAATACATAAATTCCGTGGGCGATCGCCAGCAACCCAGAAAACAAAAAGGTGTACAGTCCTAGTGCCACTGTTACTGCATAAATCCCCCAAAACTGCTTGCTACCCAGCCTCATTGCACGCAGCAGTGCAGCACTCCCTAGCACAATAGTCACCATCCACAAACTGAACTCTCTTGCCTCTTGGGCGTACAGTACATGGAAGGGCGAGACTGTTAGAAGAGCTACGCTTATCCATGCCGTTAGGGGTGACTGAAATAATTCTAAGGACAGCCAATAAATGCCAGGAAAAGCTAGCAGGCTAATTATGGCTGACAAATTTCTTGTAGTCGCTACTGAATTGCCAAAAAATTGCGTCCATAATCTAACCATCACATAATAAAGTGGAGGATGTTGAGCATCCTCCACTGCCAAAGAGTTGATTGTATTGATTAAACCTTTTTCAGAATTAGGCTGTTGATATTTTTGTATATCTCTAACAGCAAACACCTGCCCATTAAACATTTGTTGAACAAATTCTGTCTTAGTGTAACCAGAAACTCTTAATGAGGTATGAGCTTCATCGTGGGAATAGACTTTTCGATCCAGATAGGCGAAGCGAAAAAATATCCCTATTATTAACAAAATAATGATTAAAAATCGTAGCCAAATAGGAGGAAAATATTTTGCAAGTACTGATTGTCTGTTGAGCATAAATATCAGGCTTCAACAATTAAAGTTTTGTAGTAAGGGTTGGAGCCACTTACTACTAGCCAATTTGATTAGTTTGACATTGCGTAATATACTTTGATTTCTTCTTGCCCGTTATATTGGCTAGAATTCTCAGTAAAGTACTGGATATTACTAACTTTCCCTTGTTTGTGGTGTTCGTCGATGCTGTATTAGCAATCCAATACCCATACCAATGCCGACAAACGCTGTAAAGTAGAATAAACCAATTAATCGGATATAAATTGGTGGTGCGATCGCTTCAACTTCAACTTCTTGTGCTACTTTCACTGGTGTAAATTGACGGCTGGATGCTGGATTGAGAGTTGCTTCTACCTCAACTTTGTGGGGGGCACCATCAAAAAATTGTTCTTGCCATGTTAACTTACCTTCTTGGTCGGTAAGTCCTTTGTAGGCAAAGACTGTTAAATTATCTTCAAGAGCGATCGCTCTTACTTGCAAGGTTACATCTTGAATCGGTTGTCCTGTGGCGGTATCCTTCACCTGTAGCCCTAAAGAAGCAAGTTTACCTACAGTCGCGTTTTTATCTGCCTGGAGTTGGATTTCCAATCCTTGCGATTTTTGAGATGATGGTGCGATCGCTTCGGTACTGCTTGAGTTGTGTCCACTGCCATGAGCTTCGGCAACTTCTGCACTAATATTAATAAATAATAGAGCTACTATTGCTACCACTGTCAACGTACTTAATAAAAGGCGCACTGACTGGGGTGCAATTTCTCCTTGTTGTAGTTCTTCTTGTCCGCCAATCACCCAACCACCCAACAACCCAACTGATAGTAAAATAGCTGCGATAACAACAAAATATTTATATTTGACTGGATTTTCTCGGACATTAAGATTTAAAGTTTGCTCATAGGGAGCAAAAGCATTTGCTACCAAAGGTGACACTTTAACTAGTAATTGATAATTTCCTCGGATGGGTAACATCTGCTGAATTTCTAGCTTACCATCAGATGCAAGAGCATTCATTTGTAGCAGTTTTGTTCCCTCGACAATGGGAAAATCTGTTGTTAACCAAGGATTACGTGGTGGTGTCAAAATTTCTAAGCTGATTTTGGCATTTTCTAACGATTTGCCGGCAGCATCAACAGCTTGTAGAGTTAGAGTAACAGGAGATTGATGTCTTTCTGTTCCTGCTTCAAAGGGAAGAATATGTTCTAAAGGTGGGTTGGTAGAGAGTAACACTCTAGAACTAGGAATTTGAGAATTCCCCACTAAGGAATACAGAATTGACAACGTGATGCAAACAGCACTGATAACTCCAAAAAGCCGATATTTTTTCATAAAAACTGAGGTTGAAGAAGAGTTGAGAAGTAAAAATTCAGAAGTCAGAATTAGAGAGTTGGGGATTGCAACACACTGCTAATTAACAGCCAACAAATCTATTATTTAGTTGGAGTGCAAAAACTCCCTTTATCGATGCACCAGCCGCCAAAATTTAAAATGAATTTTGACGACTGACTCCTGAATTCCGTTTTGATAACTTTATTAGGTGTCAAACCATTGTCTAATCCACCAGTAAAATTTTGGAATTAGATAATTTAGTGACATGCAACGCCTAAAGTGTGGTGCCGTGCTGAATGTGCTGTGTTGTGCGCCGCAGGATAGGTGGAGAACAAGACAGTCCAGATAACCAAAGAAGATAGCAGCATATAAAGCGTTATCTGCACAGGCTTGGATAAGGTAATAGTTGCGGTCTTCTGCAATACTGAAATATGAGAAAAAGTACTCATTTTTGACCTCGGATAATTAATTTGGGTAATTCATCGATCAAAGGGCATGATGCCGATTGATTGCAAAAAGATATACGATAAAGTTCCTACTTGACAAGTGTGTATCAAATGTCTTGGGTAATTTGTCCTTAGTGAATACTATACTATCCTTTCAAGATAGGCTGATGGTGATGTAGAAATCTACACACAAAATCCATACAAATAACAAAAGGATGACACATAGTTTTGAATCACACGAAGAGGACAGATCAAACTTAATTAAAAATTAAAAATTGCCATCTTGCTAAATATCGAAAATTCCTGGAAATGCAATTTATTTTATCTCTAAGCCAATTAAATATGCTACACCTTATCAACAGTTTATTGCTGACGTTGGCTTCCTAAGTACTAGGATATACATTGTTTGTAATTCAACTACTGGTAAGATACTAGCCATATCAGAAATAGATACAAAAAAATATTGAATTGTGGCTTTATTTATACTTTTTAATTAAGTAAAAATGCTGTGGAAAATGAAAAAACTTGTCTAGAGTTTTCCAAGACAGCTAATCACAGGAAAATCCCACAACCAAGAACGAAAAAGGAATACCCCACTTTTTTTTCAAGCTAGATTTTAGCTTGATGTGAATCTAATAATTTTAGTAGCAGTTTTGAAGCACTTGAAAATTATTGACAATGATTTTTAATTCATATACTATACACAAGGACAATTGCAAATAATTTTCAATTCTTTTTTGGTGCTAACTGTTAAATGTCATGCCCAACAACTTTGCTCTGGGTAAGGAAAAACTTTGGAGTCGCCGTCAATTACTAAAGCTAGGCTTAGCAGGTGTGGGAGTGACTGGTGCAGCTGGACTTTGGCAGATGTTGAATCTACAAAGTCAGTCATTTGTGAAAGTGCCACCACTCGATATTGAGGCAACAGAGGGTGTTACTAACCCAATGAAGATGCTCAGGGATTTTGATTATGGAACGGTTAAGCAAGAAAATGGGCGCACTATCCGAGAATTTCAGTTAACTGCGGGTACTTCCATTATTCAACTCAATAGCGCTGTTTCCTACAATATCTGGGATTTAAACGGCCGCATACCAGGGCCGACGCTGCGGGCAAAACAAGGCGATCGCGTGCGAGTACTATTTCTCAATAATGCGGGACATTCTCACTCTTTGCATTTTCATGGCGTTCATCCAGCAGAAATGGATGGTATTCGTCCTGTCAGCAACGGCAAAGCCACAATTTATGAATTTGATGCTGAACCATATGGTGTTCACTTATACCACTGTCATATAGAACCAGTCACCCGTCACATCGCTAAGGGACTGTACGGCATGTTCATCATCGATCCTCCTACCCCCCGTCCCCCAGCTGATGAAATTGTGCTAGTGATGGCTGGGTATGACGTGAATGATGATAGCCATAATGATTATTACGCCTTTAACGGCCTGCCTCATCACTACATGCATCATCCCATTCCTATTTATCAAAATCAGTTGATTCGGCTGTATGTCCTCAACATCATTGAATACGATCCGGCGGTCACCTTTCACCTCCACGCCAATTTTTTTGATGTTTTTCGCTATGGGATGAGCATGACTGCTAGCGAAAAAGCTGATGTGATTACGATGGGTGTAGCAGAAAGGCACATCTTGGAATTTGCTTTTCGCTATCCAGGTAAGTATATGTTTCATCCCCATCAAGATGCGATCGCCGAAAACGGCTGCATGGGTCAATTTGAAGTAGTTACTGAGAGTACTTATCAAAAAAATGTTAAAGTTTCCTGACAAAATAATATTATTCCTTGTAAAACAAAGTACAAACTACGTAATTAATAATTAATACCGGAAAATTTTAAATCAGTTAGTTGATAAAAAATATCATTATATGGGAAAGTTAAATCTATGACAATGCGTCAAACAAACCACCTTTTGGTAGCAGTTTGTAATGCAGCAATTAATACGTTTAAATTTTGCTAGGAGCAAAAATGATAAAATTTCGTTATATCTGTTTAACAGTGGCAGCTGCGGCAATAGTTACCTTGAGTTCCTGTAGCAGTACGCCAACCGCAGAAAATCCCTCAACACCGGCTGCTAGTCCTCCAGCTACAGAGGCAGTCAGTAATAACAGCCATAGCGGTCATGGCGGCAAAGAGAAAATTAACATAAATACTGCTATATTGTCAGAATTAGATAAATTTGAAGCAAAACTAGGCGTTCCGGCTTTATCTAACAAAATTCAGGCGAATCGCCCCTACGGCAGTCCAGAGGATTTAGTGACCAAAAAAGTGATTACTCAAGAGCAGTTCAACCAAATTAAAGACCAGGTTGGGGTTCAAGATGTAGTACTCACAGGTGAAGCAAAAGATGTTGACTACATGTCTAAATTAGGCTTAATGAAAGGGCATCTTTTAGTAGCAAAAGAACTGCTAGATCAAAATCAGCCCAAACAGGCAGAACCTCATATTGGGCATCCAGTTGAGGAGATTTATGTTGATGTAGAAGACCAACTTAATGAGCGCAAAGTTAAAGAATTTAAGACAACTTTGGTGAGTTTGCAAGATTTAGTGAAATCTAGTCCCAAGGATAGCAAAGTTAAAACTAATTTTACATCTTCAGTGCAAGCAGTTGACACAGCGATCGCAGCTTTACCAGCAGCCGAACGTGCAAAACCAGGATTTGTATTACAGGTGATTAATGAGTTACTAGATTCAGCGAACTCGGAATATGGGGCAGCGATCGCCAATGGTAAAATATCCGCAGCAATTGAGTATCAAGACTCTCGTGGATTCGTATTTTACGCTAATGAATTATACAAAGGAATTTCGAGCCAAGTAGCTCAACAAGATGCCGAAGCAGATAAAGCGATTAATGCTAGTTTCACTGAACTAGTAAAAGTTTGGCCTGCCGCCGTTCCACCAGCTAAACCCGTAAAGACTCCAGAGGATGTTACCAAGTTGGTGAAAACCATTGAGGAAAACTCTCAAAAAGTGATTGATAAATCCAGTTCCCAAATATAATAACACTTTGATTTAATGGGAAGCATAGGGTAAGGAGTTTAAAATTAGGAGATACTTAAGAGTGAGGAATGAAAAGTTAAGAACTTAGGAATTATCAACTTTCAACTCCTCATTCCTCACTCCTAACTAATTGCACTCTATTCGCCACTTCAACTAACAACTGATGCAAGAACTTGACTATAAAAAGACCATTGACCTGCTGAATGCCATCATGGAATTTGAACTAGCAGGAGTAGTACGCTATACACATTATTCGTTGATGGTGACTGGCCCAAACCGCATTCCCATCGTGGGTTTCTTCAAAGCACAGGCAAGTGAATCTCTACTTCACGCCCAACAAGTCGGAGAAATTCTCACAGGTTTAGATGGGCATCCGTCCTTAAAAATTGCCCCAATGGAAGAAACCTATAAGCATACAGTCAAAGATATCTTGGCAGAAAGCTTATCCCATGAAAAGAAGGCATTAGATTTGTATAAAAATCTCCTTGAAACTGTCACCAATGCCAGCATTTATCTAGAAGAATTTGCTCGCGGCATGATAGGGCAAGAAGAAATGCATAATCTCGAACTGAAAAAGATGTTACGCGATTTTAGTTAATAGTCATTAATCATTAGTCATTAGTCATTAGTCAAAAACAAATAACAACTGATAACTGACTAAGGACAAATGACTAATGACAAAGCCCAAAGTCTGAGCGCCAGCTTCCGGCGTTAGCGTAGCGGTAGCGAGTCCGCGAGCGTCTCAGAACTTTGTAAGAGAGGACAAAAGATAAAGGACAAAAGATGAATTTCAGTACTGCTCTACCTACTTTTGTAATTACACTCCGAGAAGGAGTAGAAGCTGCCCTTGTTGTTGGAATTGTGCTAGCGTTGCTGAAAAAAGCTAAAAAATCCCGACTGAATTCTTGGGTATATGCTGGCGTCGGCGTTGGTATTGCAATTAGTGCCTTGATAGGTGTGCTATTCAGTTGGATAATTCAAGTAGTGGGGGCTGCGAATCCTCAATACACTTCGGTAGTTGAGCCACTGCTGGAAGGTGTATTTAGCTTGTTAGCGATCGCAATGCTCAGTTGGATGCTAATCTGGATGACTCAACAAGCCAAATTTATGAAAGCGCAAGTTGAGGGAGCAGTTACACAAGCACTGACACAAAACTCAAATGTAGGTTGGGGTGTTTTTAGTCTAGTTTTTATTGCCGTTGTTCGTGAAGGCTTTGAAACTGTTCTATTCATCGCTGCTAACTTTCAACAAGGATTAGTACCAAGCATCGGCGCACTTGGAGGCTTAGGAGTGGCGATCGCCATAGGTGTGCTTTTATTTAAATGGGGTATCAAAATTAATATCCGCCAGTTTTTCCAGGTAATGGGCGTTTTATTAGTATTGATTGTCGCTGGGTTGGTAGTTTCAGCCCTCAAAAATTTTGACGAGGCTGTAGGTAACTTTGCCCTTAGCAGTCGTGCCACACAAAGCGTTTGTTTCTATTACGAACGCTTTACTAAAATCCATTCCTGTATTTTGGGGCCAATGGTTTCAAATACTTCCACAATTTTACCTGACGAACAGTTTCCTGGCATTATTCTCAAATCTTTATTTGGCTACAGCGACAATATTTATCTCGTCCAAGCCGTAGCATATGCAGGATTTTTGCTCACCATTGGAGGACTATATTTCCGCAGTCTTGGAGGTAGCTTTTTTGAAGGTAAAAAGAATATCCCATCTCGCCAAAAACCAATTAGTCCTGCAAAAGATTAAAAATAAATTTGTGAACACTCAATATTTCTTTTAACTCTCCCTCTGCGCCTCTGCGTGAGATCAATCCAGATTACTATAATTTATTGGTCTAACTACCCTCTGATCCAAATAAATCTTGCTTCAGTTGCTGGCAAGCCTTTTCTATAGCATCTATACTACCTGGATTAACCAAACCATAATAATCAAATACATAAATTCGGTTCTTTTGAGTCGCTTGCAATTGCTTCCAGAAAGCCTCCTTTTTCAAAGAATCTAAAAGCCCTGCTTCCGAATTACCTTGTGGAGGATTAACCAAAATTATCACCTCTGGATTTGCCTCTAAAACTTTCTCAGCCGAAAGAGTCACATAGCCACCCACTGGGCTTTTTCCTTGTAATTCTGCTGCCAGATTTTTCACCTGAAATTTAGTTAGTACGTCGCCCGCCCAACTATTTTTATTGGGTGCTAAAATTGGTTGACGATTAACCAACACCAAAGCCTTAATACCCTGAGTAGGCTGATTTGGTAAAAAACTTTTGTAACGATTTAACAAAGGCTGAGGATCGGCATCAATTAACTGGGCTAGTGTTTTAGTCAACTCTTCTAAAGATTCCCAGTTATTAACCTGAGTAAGCAAAGTTGGAATTCCTAATTGCTTGATTTTTTGAATTGGAATAGTAGAAAAACCTTCTGCACCAATAACTAAATCTGGTTTGAGAGCCACTACTTTTTCTAAATTAGGAGAATTTTGTCCTTCACTAACACGAGGAACATTTTTAAACCGAGGATCATCATTAAATAATTTACTACCAGTAATTCCGACAATTTTTGTTTGGTCAAGTTGAGCGATAATATCAGCTGATAGAGAAGAAAGAGCAACAACTCTTTTTATCGATTGTTTTGGTAATTGCTGCGAATTTGGGTTATTTGTTTCAGTAGTATTTGCTACTTTTGTTGGTAACTTTTGAGTACTAACAGTGTTACAAGCGACTAAAGTTATACTCAAAAAAAATGCTAAAACAGATAACAGCCAACGATGACGCATAATAAAATTCCTTGTGGAGTTGGTTCCTCATATAGTTTGGCGCATCTTTATACAGAATTGCTATAAGAATTGCAGAACAAACAAACTCAGCACCAGATTCAAAAATAGCCAATGCACTTTTTATTTAACTTTTCATTATTTGAGATTTACCTTGCTTGATTTGTCACACAACTCAAAAAACAAAAAAGCATCTACGACAAAAATTTATAGATGTTGCTGCAAAAATTCGTTAATTTTCTCACCACTCAAAACTGGAAACACGGACTTTTGTCTAGCCCACACCCACTGCGGATATAAAAAAAGGCGAGTAAAAACGCAGTTCAAAATTCCAAAAGAATTTTATGACTGTGCTACCCGCCAGGATCTATACAAGGTTTATTTAGAAAAGTTTTTTTGAATATGGATTTATAGTGGTCTCAGTGATTATTCACTCAATAACAAACATTTTTAACTATTTGAATCACTATCTTAGTATGTTTGACTACAAAAAGCAAGATTTAACCAAACCTTTAACTCTAGCTCGGTATCATTAGATTAAGTACTTTTACTCAAGGTAATATGCACTTACCGTATGAATAAAATACAGAAAAAATCATTAACCACAGATGAATATACAGCGTATTTCAGGTAAATGAAGTACACGGGTAGGGACACAGCCATGTTCCCTACGATTATCTGTACCTCACGCCTGTTGCAATCTGCTGTAGTAGCCTAGCACCGCTGTGCCACCCTACCCGTGTACTCCCAAATTTTGGAACGCTTAGCCATTCACCAGCCCGTTATAATCCCGCAATTCAACTTACTTCGTCTCCATCCAATTTTCACCTGCACGCGCATCCACCACCAACGGTACACTTAACTGTACTGCGTTCTCCATCACCGATTTAATTTGCGGTTGTAATTCTTCCCACTCATCAGGAGGAATTTCAAATACTAATTCATCGTGAACTTGTAACAACAAACGCGCCTGATATTTTTGCAAAACTTGATGAAGTCGCACCATCGCAATTTTGATAATATCAGCGTTGGAACCTTGAATTGGTGCATTAGCAGCAGAGCGTAGTAAACCTGCATCATAAGCACCTAAATTCTTCAATTTACTCAAGTCAATATCTTCTGGGTTGCTGCCTTTTAATCTTCGTAAACTGTTGTTGGTAAATTCAAAATAACGACGACGACCGAGAATAGTTTCTACATAACCTTGAGCGATCGCCTCTTTTTTGACTCGCTCCAAATAAGCAAAAACTTTGGGATATCTTTCATTAAACCGCTTAATGAACTCGTTGGCAACATTCTTATCTATCCCAGTTGAACGAGAAAACCTTAGAGAACCCATTCCATAAATCACGCCAAAATTAATAGTTTTTGCTACCGATCGTTCTTCTGATGTGATATTTTCTTTTTCAAACACTAATCGCGCTGTCACAGTGTGAACATCTTCATTTTGCCGATATGCTTCCACTAATATCGGCTCTTGACTCAGATGAGCTAAAATTCGTAATTCAATTTGTGAATAATCAGCAGCCACCATTAACCAACCAGCTTCCGGCAAAAATGCCTTGCGAATTTGGCGACTAAAAGCTGTACGAATGGGTATATTTTGCAAATTTGGATTAGAAGAAGATAACCTGCCAGTTGATGTTGCTGCTTGATTAAAATCAGTATGCACCCGTTGAGTATCTGGACGCACCAATGCAGGTAATGCATCTACATAAGTAGACTTTAATTTAGATAAAGTCCGGTACTCAGTTATCGTCTCAACAAATCCAGTTTGATCGATTTCTTGGAGCTTTTCTAGCGTTGCTGCATCTGTAGAATAACCAGTTTGAATTTTCCGAGAATATTTGGTGCTTAAACCCAATTTTTCAAACAATATTTGGCTCAATTGTTTAGGAGAACCCAAGTTAAAATTTTCTCCAGCAATTTCTATTGCGTTCTCTTTTAATCTGGCTAATTCTGTTTCTAAATGCTGCGAAAGTTCTTGTAAATAAGCTGAATTAATGCGAACGCCCGTGTATTCCATTTGCGCTAAAACTGCTTCTAGTGGCTGTTCCACTTCCACTAATAGCTTAGATAAAGCTGGAATTTCCTCTAGTTCTGCACGTAATTGTGGCACTAGACCAAAGGTAGAATAAACATCCATGCCGCAGTAATCTGCTACTGCCGGAATATCTATATCAGCAATGGTTTTACCTTTTGGAACTAAATCTAAATAACTTTTCGCCGTTAATCCCAAATATCGTTGTGCCAAATCCATCAAATTATGACTAGAATCTGGATTTAGCAGGTAACTTGCCAACATTGGATCGAATATCACTCCATTCAAGTTAATTCCTTGACACTTGAAAATTAAGCGGTCAAACTTGGCATTTTGTAAAGTTTTGGGATAATCAGCACTTTCAAGAATTGGACGTAGTGCTTCTAACACCACATCCTTATTTAAATTTTCTCCGCTTTTGTGACCAAGAGGAATATAAGCTATTTCATCTAATTTCGTTCCCCAGCAGCAACCAATCCCTACTAACTCAGCATCTCTTGGTTCTAAGTCTGTGGTTTCAGTGTCCCAAGCAATGGGTATTTCAGAATTAGTGAATTTCTGCAAAATTTCTACTAATTCAGTCAGTTTATCTTCGGTATTAATGATGCGTGGTTGAATTACTGACGCGGGCTTTTGTTGTACAGCTTGTGTTTCAGCAAAACTAAAAAATGAAAGGTCTGGGTCTTCAAATTCGGGTTCTGTATCTGATATTTCTGTTTTTGCTGCTTCTTCAATTTGACCACCAAAACGTTGCTGTAGGTCGTTTATTTTACCTAAAAATAATCTAAATTCTAATTTTTCTAAAATTGGTGATAAGACGCTTGTATCAAATCCTTTTAATTTACAATCTTCTAAATCAAGTTCTAGAGGAACATCCAAAACTATAGTTGCCAAATATCGAGACTTCTGGGCGTCTTCTTTACCCGCTGCCAATTTTTTCTGATTCGCACCTGGGATTTCATCTAAAGCAGCATAAATATTGTCAAGGGAACCATAGGTGTTTAGCAACTGTACTGCTGTTTTTTCTCCAATTCCTTTAACTCCAGGAATATTATCTGATTTATCACCACAAAGTGCTTTGAAATCAACAATTTGCGAAGGTAAAACGCCCAGCTTTTCTTTAACTTGTTCTGCCTCAAATTCAGTGATGCTATTTGTAGAACGCTTTAAGGCATCTGGACTAAAATTTAGAACAGTGATTTCTTTCTCAGCATCTATCAATTGAAATAAATCGCGATCGCCAGTGAGAATTTTCACCCTATAGCCAGCAGCCGTTACTCGTTGTGCTAAGGTTCCCAAAACATCATCTGCCTCGTAACCAGGAGCAGTGTAAATTGGTAGATTCAAGCCATTGAGTAACTCGTGTAAATTTTCTAAGTCCGGAATAAAGTCTTCTGGTGTTTCTTTGCGATCAGCTTTATATGTATCATCCGCTTCATGCCGGAAGGTTGGCAAACCCAAATCAAAGGCTACAGCCATCGCCTGGGGCTGTTGTGTTCCCATTACCTCCAGTAGACACTTAAGAAAACCAAAACATACACTCGTGGGAATCCCCGCCTTTGTACGTAGTCCTCCATCTCGCCCTTTGGCAAAAGCAAAGTATGAACGATAAGCCAGGGAGTGTCCATCTACGAGAATGAACGTCGGACGTGTTGGGGTTGCAGTAGCAGTAGTTTGAGACATAGCCCTATTTTACCTAGAAGCTTCGTTATTTACATACTGCATCAGTTGCTTTATTGAAATTCCTGTATGTTGGCATGGCTTTCTTAACAAAACTTCATACAATTCCTAAAAATGTATGTTTGCTAAAGGAAATTGAACATCAAAAGTTCACATAAATTTACGTGTATTTATCAAGCCTAGAAACAAAAGTTACGAGTTAGAAATAATTTAGTAACCCCTTAATGATTCGTCAAAAAGCATCTTCCATCATGACAACAAAACTATTGAACACTCTAGGTGCTGCTACAGCTTTGGCAGGAATTGTTGCAACTTCTGGAGTAGCTAATGCAGCTGCACTTTCGTACACTAGTTCTACTAACTACGATTTCACAAATATCATTGATGAATCTTTGAGCGTCCAACAATTTGACTCATCTCTCGGTACACTCCAAGGTGTAACCATCGAATTTGCTGGCGACATACTTGGAAATGCAGGTTTTGAAAATAGAAGTCCAAGTGCAACTCAAGCAACAGTACATCTTGGCAGTCAATTGAGCTTAAAATTAAATAATCAGTCTTTGTTGGCACTGAATCCACAATATACTTCTACTTACCAAGTTGCTAAATACGATAGCGTCACTGATTATGGGGGTACATCAGGAAAGACTCTTTCTAACTTAACCGCCACACAATCTGCTACTAAATCTTTTACTGATTCGCAATTCTTGCAGTCTTTTATTGGTAATGGCAACGTAGACTTTTTGTTCTCAGCAATAGCCACCTCACTAGTTACAGGATCTGGCAACATGAGATCCTATATTGATACATATGCCAAAGCAGGTATCAAAGTAACTTACAACTACGAAGAATTGAAGTCTGTACCTGAAGCATCAACTACCCTTGGAATTGGTTTAGTTGCTGGGCTTTGTCTGTTGTCACAACGCAAAAAAAGCTGGATCAAGGTGTTAAATTCATAGACTTTAGTTGAATAGGTAGATTTTTGATTCTATCTATTCAGTCAAATTATCTAACTTAAATGTAAATCCCCCCGATTCTTTCGAGAATCGGGTTTTTTTGTTGTGACTAGGGAGTGGGGAGTAGGGAGTGGGGACTGGGAAATAAGATTGAAAATACTATTTTCCAATACCCAATACCCAATCTAAAATCTAAAATCTAAAATCCAAAATGGTATAACCTCTAACTGGAACTTTAAATCTAGGAAATTTATGCATAAAGCATCTGCCAAAGATATTAAACTGCTGGTTGTAGACATAGATGGCACGATCGCCGGACACTCTAACACCATCAGCGAACCTGTAAAGCAAGCGCTGATTGCAGCACAAGCACAAGGCATTCCAGTGGCGATCGCTACTGGTCGTATGTATCGTTCAGCCTTACGCTTTCACCAAGAAATCGGCTCTACATTGCCATTAATGGCTTATCAAGGAGCCTGGATTCAAGACCCCACCAGCCAAAAAATTCATCGCCATTTAGTGGTTTCTAGAGAAATTGCCCACCAGCTAATCGATTATTTTGAACAGCCTCAATTGCGGCGGCTTTTATCTGTCCACTTTTACATCAATGACCAACTCTACGTCCGGGAAATAACCAAAGAAAGCGAAATTTATGCACAACGTTCTGGTATTGTCCCAATTCCCGTCGGTGATTTGCGCCAAGTCTTAACGAATGAACCGACAAAAATTCTTGCTTTGTGTGATGACACAAATTTCATCAACGAGGTATTGGGGAATTTGCGCCGACAGTATACACCCGCTGAACTTTATTTAACAACATCTGTTGCTACCTTCCTAGAAGCAACTAACGCTTCTGTGAATAAAGGGACTGCTGTAAGTTACCTAGCCGAAGAATTGCTGGGATTACAAATAGCCAACGTCATGGCTATTGGTGATAACTTCAACGATCTGGAAATGCTAGAGTGTGTTGGTTTTGGTGTAGCTATGGGAAACGCACCGGAACCAGTGCAAGCGATCGCTCAGTGGGTAGCTCCTAGCGTAGAGGAAGATGGAGTAGCTGTGGCGATCGAAAAATTTTTGCTTCAATAACGGCGCTTTTTCAAAGCTAAGCCGTATCAATCAGAAAGGACACCGACGACTGGCCGTGTTTCGTCTCGGTGCCCCTGCTGGTTCGCTCCTCACACAAGAGCTAATGTAGCCGAGGTGATGCATTGAGTCAATACCTCTGATGAAAGTTTTTATAACTCCAATGGCGCAAAACTTCCCAGGTTTTCCTCTAGCACAAATTTTAATACTGACCCAGTAGCCATAAGCAATCCCAGCCTAGCTTGGGCTAACTCTGGTGACATAATTTTCACTTCACCCCAAATACGACAATTACACCAGAAGTTTTCAAAAGCTTGGCTCAAATTCAACGCTGCTTTTTCCCATTTCACAGAACCCCTAACATCAGGACACTCTATGTTGTCTACCACTCCCACTAACTCCCTAATTAGACGACGTTCATCTGGGTGATTTAGCCGCAATTTTCCATCCCAGTTCAGCCAAGGTATAGGGTTAGGGGAAATCACACTCCAAAAACTTGGACTACTATTTGCAAGCGGTTCTCTAAGTTGAATCAATCCCTCCCGGTGAGCCAGCAGCACTAGCGAACAGCAACGCGCATGGGCATATTGAATAGGGAATAGGGCATTGGGCACAAGAGGCAGAGGTGCGGAGGGGCAGAGGGGCAGAGGGGAAAAACTTACTGCTCCCCTGCTCCCCTGCTCCCCTGCTCCCCTGTTCCCCTGCTCCCTCATCTCCCCCACTCCCCACTCCCCCTTCCCCCATACCAAACTTTGTAACCAAGTCGCCAAGCTTGAGTCAGTCAATTCAAAATTTATCCAACCAGGGGGAACTATTTGCACGTTAAAAACACCTCCACAGGTTGCTGATAAATTAAGGGCGATCGCGCTGGCAACCTCCATTGCTTTTCGATTCTGAGAGTTTGACACTCGCAACGCCACACCAGAGGTATACAAAATTTTGCGATTATTTATATCTTTGTGTAGAGTAATTTTTTTACTTTCTATGTATTCATTTTTTTGATTTTCAGTATTAATACTTAATAATTCGCTTAAATATTTATCTAGTAGCCGCTTAAATGATATATACTTGAGTGATTGTATTTTGTAGCACACGAAATTTTACGTAAATAAGTTTGTAAAGTATATTTGTTAATTTGCTGTCACCTGTCTCCGGATATAGGTTTAATGTAGATGAAGAAAAATGAGAGTAGGATAAAATTTGATGAATATTCGATGAATAGTGAGTAAATTTTACTACCATCATTGTACAGTAGGAAGTATAACAAAAGAGTAGAGAGTAATTCTTTGCTTTCTATTCTTTAGATGGCTGGCGCTGTTAGGCGTTAAGCCTCCATCGCCAACACAAAGACACTCCTTGCACCTTTTGATCACGTCTTTGTCTTCAGCCGAACGCTCTTTGTTACCTATGCAATCTCCATCTTCTTTTTCTGAGGCATCACGGCCTTTTTTGACTTGGCAACGGATTCTTGACTGGGCTCAGGAACACTACCGGTGCCGCACCTTTAGCAAAGATGAGCGCATTCCAGCCCGACCTGGATTGCTATATTTGGTGCAAAGGGGTGCAATCCGTATGGTTGGAACCGCCCAGGTTAGTGCGACTGCCAGCCAGCTAACATCTCGACGAATCAACAGAACTCCAGAAGAAGCGTTCTTGGGTTTTGTTGGAGCGGGACAGCCATTTGAAATTGTTGCTCAGTCACCATTCACTCTCCAGGCTTACGCCCATGTTGACCAAACTGCGGTTCTGTGGATGTACTGGCACGATTTAGACAACTGGCCTCACTTCCGCCGGGAAGTTATGGATGCCTTTAGATACCAGCACCAGCGTAAGCTGCTGTGGCTGAGTGCCTTGGGACAACGCCGCACAATTGACCGACTCTTAGGATTTCTCACATTGTTGATTGAGGAGTATGGAGAGCCGGCGATGAGCGACACCGATCCAGATGTAATTCGCGGCTATTGTCTGCCTTTTCCCCTTACCCATGCCCAAATTGGTAGCGCGATTGGTTCAACTCGTGTTACCGTCACCCGCTTAATGGGCAAGCTGCGTCAACGTGGCTTAATTCTCACCCAAGGCGATAATCTTATTTGCTTACCAGCAGAGTCGATTAATAGAGCCGGCTAAAGCACAGTTCAGAGGGGCGATTTCCGCCACTCTGTCTGAGTGTGATGGGCTAAGCCTCAACCGAGGCGATCGCAGTGTCAGCGAATTTTGACAAACCCAGCTTGGGTAATCAATTCCTGCCCCTGCTCAGTCAGCAGTAAGTTGGCGTAAGCGACACCTGCTTGCTGCTCAGTCTGACCATTCTGTTTGACCACCACAAACAGATTGCGGGTAATTGGGTACTTTCCTGATTGAAAAGCCTCAATGTTCAACTTGTTCCGTTTACCAGGACATTCAGACGGGAGGACAAATGGTTCTTGGTAGGGAGCAATGTATTGCCCTTGTGTGCGCCCCAACGGCAAGGCTCTAATGGAACATTGAGGAATCACCTCTGGGGCAGAAGCGTAGTAAATGCCACCAGGACTACCAGCCAATTTTTGCAAGGCTTGGGTGGTTGTGGAGATAAATTCCACATCGGAGCTGAAAGCTTGACCACCCAAGATGTCTTGGACAAAAAGTTCTACTGTGCCGCCATCAACAATCCGGCGAGAATAAGGCTTGATTGGGATATTGGAACCGCCTAGCTGGCTCCAATTATTAATTTTTCCAGTGTAAATTGACTTTAACTGGTCTACCGTCAGTCCTGGGATGTTGAGGTTTGGGTTAACTGCGACTGCCAAACCATCAATTGCCACAGGAATTTGTTTCAAAGTGAACCCACGCTGTTGGGCGCGGCTAAACTCCTGATCTAAGATTGGTCGAGAAGACTGGGCAAAAGCTAGTTGACCATCTATTAGCGACTGGATGCCAGTACCAGAACCAGGAGATGCATTGCTTGGTTCTACGTAACGTAGCCTAAATTCTCCTCGCGCTGCTTGAACTGCTGGATCAACTATTAATCGAATTGGTGCCCAAGACGTACTACCTCCGTAATTGAATAATCCAGTAGGAACCTCTTGGACTGAGGCGAAAGTCGTGCCACTACTCTGTCCTGATGTGGGTTGGGGTGTGTTGGTGCTACGAGAATTAATTTGATTTAGGTCAACACCAGATTTTCTGCTGAACCACCAAAAACCGCCAGCTATTAACCCAACTGTAATTAGGATAGATAAAACAAGAATAGGTATTTCATTTTTTTGGGACATAACAAATTTTTACCGCGTCCATTTAATACTGGGACTGGGGACTGGGGACTGGGGACTGGGGACTGGGGAATGGGGACTGAGAAAACTCTTCCCTATCCCCAGTCCCTAATCCCTAATCCCCAGTCCCCAGTCCCTAATCCCCTTATTTCACTGGCTCAAAATCATACCCAGTACGAGAGCGAGATCCAGGAACGATTTTTACAAGTTGGACTGGGGCAGTGCGATCGCCTGATGGTAAAAACCGAATTGTACCAGAAGCACCACTGGCTGAAAAGTCAGAGGATAAAAGTGCTTGTTGGACTCCAGACCGTGTAGGATTGCGTTCTAAGGCAGCAATCAGAGCTACTGTAGCATCATAGCTCAGGGCAGTTCGCCAACTCACGTCACCACCCCATAACTGCCGGGATTTCTGAGGAAAATCTGACATTGGATTGCCCTCAATATGCCACGGAACTGCTACTATCATCCCCACAGCTTGCTCTCTGCCAATTTCTAAAGTTTTAACGTTATAAACATTATCTCCTCCCAGAAGCGTTAACTGTTTCTGGTTAACCTGAACCACCTGCAACGCTTTATCTTGAGTGTTAGTGTTGGGAACTAACATCAACACTTCTGCACCTTGTTTAATAGCTCGTTCTACACTTTTAGCTGCACTAAAATCTGCTTGGGATAAGTCAAATTCACTTGATACTTGTCCACCCTCCAGCGAAACAGATGAAACAAATTCAGACTTTAAAGACTGGCTATAGTTACTCTGGGAATTAAAGAAAACCGCTGCATTTTTTTTCTGTAAAGTTTTCACCATGTAATTGGCTAATGTTCTCGCAGCCATGAAATCACTGGGAACTGTCCGAAAAACGTAGCGGCTAAAGTTAGAAATTTTCACAGAAGTACTGGTAGGGGAAATAGCTACCAGTTGTCCGGTATTATACACTGTGCCTGCGGCTAAAGTGGTATCGCTGGCGTTGGGGCCGATTACACCAAACACTTGGGGATTATTAACTAACTTGGAAGCGATTTTTTTAGAGATTTCTGGATTATTATCATCGTTAGCTATCCCTACTTTCAATGGCACATTCTTAATTCCCCCAGAGGTATTAATAGTATTTTGGGCTTGTGCAATGCCACGTAAAATTTCTAGGGAAGTATTCGGATCTGTGCCCATTGGTACTGAGGCAACAATGGTATAGCTTTGAGAAGTGCCAATCCGGGCATTATTCAGATATATCAGTGCCTCTGGATCGTTGGGTCGCAGTTTGAGAAATGCTTGTAAACTAGCGATCGCCTTATCATAACTTTTAGCCGCGATCGCTTGCACTCCCTCTTTTTTTGCCGGAGCAATTTCACCTGGAATTAAAGTTTTTTCGCCAAAACTAATGCGGTCTTCTAATGATACATTGCTCGCTGGTTCGGGCGTTTTTTGAGTGAGTGTATTACTAATATTGACCCCATTTCTAGTAAACCACCAGACACCAGCCCCGACTATTCCAAGTGTCAACAACAGAGCCAAGACTAAAACTGCGGTTTCATTCTTTTGTGACATGAATAAAATTTAATACAATAAAAATGTTTATTATTTAATTGTTTTGAAGAATTCAGGAGTCAGAATTCTGAATTCAGAATAATTATAGAATTAAGCGTACTGTATATATTTTATTTTTTAATTTTCTTAAAATTACCAAGTTTAGTATCTAAATCTTATGAAATTTTGACTGCTGACTCTTTACTGAATTCTGAATTCTGACTCCTGATTCCTGACTCCTGACAATGATTACTTAATTCTGACAAATCCAGACTTTTCAATCAGTTCTTGACCTTCAGGTGTCAGGAGCCAATTTGCATAAGCTTCTCCAGCTTGCTGGTCTGTTTGATTATTCTGTTTAAGGATGACAAATAAATTGCGAGTAATGGCATATTCACCACTACGAAACGCCTGATTATTTAAGTTATTGCGTTTTTTGGGACATTCAGATAAAGGTACAAAAGGTTCTTGATAGGGAGGCACAAATTTATCACTTGTGCGTGCTATTGGTAGGGACTTAATCGTACACTGGGGTACAATTTCTGGGGCAGAACCATAGTAAATTGCACCAGGATTTGTAGCTATTTTTCGGAGAGCTTCAGTGGTAGTACCAATATAAGTAATATTCGCACCAAAATTCTCTTTATTGAGAACATTTTCCACAAAAAACTCTACTGTACCTCCAGCTTCTTTGCTGCGAGAGTAGACTGTAATTGGTAAATTTACCCCGCCTACTTCTTGCCAATTAGTAATTTTACCTGTATAAATACCTTTGATTTGGGCGACAGTTAAACCAGGAATATTCAGATTGTGATTAACGGCGATCGCAATCCCATCAATTGCCACTGGAATTTCTTTTAAACTAAATCCTTTTTGTTGAGCTTCTGCGTTTTCTTCAGCTTTGACTGAGCGAGAAGATTGAGAAAAAGCTAGTTGATTAGCTATTAACATTTTAATCCCAGTGCCAGATCCTGGTTTTTCATTAATGGGTTGAATGTAACGTAAACTAAACTGAGGGCACAGGCTTTGCAATTGTGAGTCTACGTCTTTACGGATGGGTGCCCAAGTTGTGCTACCACCATAGTTGAATATACCCTGTGGGAGGTTTGGCAGGTTACATTTGCTGTTAACAGGAATGGGAGAGTTGGTATTGCCATTCACCGACTGGTTAGCGCCAGGAATGGAATCACGCTGATTGCCATTCACTGACTGATTACCAACATTTATTTGTGCCCACCGTTCCATAAGAAACCATAAGCCACCAAAGATTAAGCCGATGGTGATGATAACGGCTAAGAAAAGACTAAGCGTTTCGTTTTTTTGAGACATAGGTAGGTGTTAGCACCAGGAGTTTTTTAAAGTATGAGAGATAGTAATTTATAAATAAGTCGAAATACGGCTGTTAGCGAAATAGCTACTAAACTAGCTGCAACTGCTAAAACAACTACTGATTGAATATCAAGACTTCCTTGTAAAAAGGGTAGAAAAAAAATAATAGCAAAAGTAATTGTCGGAATAATTAATAAATCGAACTTTTCAATCCACCGTCTGGTTTGGGCAAATATAAGTATCCCCAAAATTAGGGATGCAACAGTTAAAGTGATGATTGGTGATTTTACTAGACTGAAGAGGGCGATCGCTATCAATGCACCCTCAAATCCACTGAAAGCTGCTCCACCCAGTAATTCCAATGTCGAAAACGTCGGTTTAGTTGCTGGACTACGACGAACAGGAGAACTAGAACTTTGAGATGATTGTGGGGGAAGTGTTACAGAGCGTGAATTAATTTGTGTCGCGGCTAGAGGCGGTGAGTTAAGTGCATCTAGGACTTCTTGGGCTGATTGGAAACGTTGATTTGCAGCAGGTAGAAGCATGTTGTCTAAAATGCTAGCAAGGCGAGGGTTGACATTCACTTGCATTCGCCATTTCCACTGGTTGCTGTAGGCATCAAACAATTGAGTTGCTTCTTTATCTGTCAATAAGGTAATCACTGTTACAGCCAAGGCGTATAAGTCCGTGGATGGAAATACTTGACCTCCAGTCATTTGTTCTGGTGGTGCAAATCCCATAGAATAAATTCCTGTGGAAGAAGCTGCACCTGATGCAACATTTGCTACTTGTTTGACTGCGCCAAAATCTAGGAGAAAGAGTTTCCCATCACGACGACGCATGATGTTAGAAGGTTTGATGTCTCTGTGGATGATGCCTTTTTCATGGACAAACTTGAGTACCTTCAAGATTTCTTGCAACAGTTCTAACACTTGTTGTTCAGAAAATTTTCCCTGTTGAGTTAATTCTTCTTCTAGATTTTGCCCATCAATATATTCTTGTACTAAGTAAAAAAATTGATCTTGCTGTCCTGATTGCAGGCTATTAACTATCACTGGAAAAAAGGCAAATAAGTCAGGAATTTGCTCGTGTTCGTTGCCTATTTGGGCTAAAACTTCTGCCTCTCTCTCAAACATTATCTGTGCTTGGTGCAGTTGAGTCGAGGTTAAATTTCCCGCTGGTTGAAACTGTTTTACTACGCATTGACGCATTCCGGGAATTCGGCGATCGCGTGCCAAAAATGCTGCTCCAAATCCACCTCTTCCTAACAACTTCATGGTTACATATCGACCATCAAGTAACAGTGGCATACCACAACTCGTACAGTACTTTTGCTGCGTTGTTTTCAGGGTTGTAATATCATCTAAATCGGGAAAATAGTTTTGTGGGCGTGGGCAACGTGGGCGAGTACAGTAAACTTCCATTTTCGTGATTAGTCATTAGTCAAAATAATTCGTAATTGATAATTCGTAATTCGTTCAGCTTACACAGAAACTAAATTTCTTTATCAAGAACAGGAAACTTTTTCTTTATGTTAAATCCCTAGCTTGTCTACAGCACTTGGGGTAATAATTACGAATTACGAATTACGAATTATTTGGTCATTTGCAAAAAACAAATGACATGGACGCTGGAAGGGCGGCTTTTCGTACTCCTGGGTCGAAGGAAGCTACGCCAAGGCGTAGCGTGTCGCAGACAAGCGTCCTGTAGGTGAGGTTAGGACTAATGACCAGATTTTAGTCTTCGCCGGGGGAGGTGGGCGTTGCTATATCCAATGTAGTTAGAACTATGTTTTTTTGTGTCAATGTTAACACATCTTGGTTCCATCCAGGGTTAGCGAACTGGGGCAAAATTTCTTGACTAAAGGCTTCTGCGGCTTTGGATCTATAACGATTGGGATTAAAAATCAGCCATAGTGTTCGTTTGACGACGACGTTTTCAATGGTGGCACTATGGAGAACGCCCATTTGTAGTTCCTTAGCGATGGCGCTGGTGGAGACAAATGCAGCTCCCAAGCCAGATTGCACAGCATTTTTAATTGCTTCAATGGAATTGAGTTCCATTTCAACTTTAAAACGCCTAGTATCAATTTCACAACGTGCTAAAACTTGGTCAATTACTTTGCGGATTGTCGATTGGGAATCTAAAGCAATGAATTGTAATTTATATAGGTCTTCTCTTTGGATTTTTTCCAGTTTGGCTAAGGGATGAAAGACAGGTAAAATCAGTGCTAGTTCATCTTCAGCGTAAGGAATAACTTCTAAAGATTCTGCTAGTTCACCGGGAATCTCACCACCGATGATGGCAAGATCGACTTGTCCATTGGCGACACTCCAAGCAGTGCGTCGAGTGGAGTGGACGTGCAATTGCACTGCCACATCTGGATATCTTTGTCGGAACATACCGATCATTCTCGGCAAAAGATAAGTGCCGGTGGTTTGAGAAGCACCGACAATTAAAGTACCGCCTTGGAGATTTTGCAAATCCTCAATGGCGCGGCAGGTTTCCTGACACAAACTGAGGATTTTTTCACCGTAGCTTAAGAGTAGATGCCCAGCTTCGGTTAATTGGGCGCGTCGTCCTCCACGATCGAATAAAGGAACATCGAGCTGCCGTTCGAGATTTTGCACTTGCAAGCTGACGGCAGGTTGGGAGACATAAAGACTATCAGCAGCGCGCTTGAAGCTCCCTTCTACAGCGATCGCTTTGAGGATACGTAACTGATCTAAAGTGAAAGGAAGGTCAGACATAAGGCTCAACCCACAAACTTTGAAAGGAGCGGATGTAAGCAAGAAATCACCTTTGCCACCAATGGGCTAGGTATGATTTGTTGCATCTTAAACTTTAAGACTTGACTCGAAAAAGACAGTAGCACAACATCTTGACTAAAGTCCCCTTTTGAATACTTTGTGGTATTGGTTGTACTGAATTCAGTTTTCTTTAAATTACTTCACCCGTGTATTATGATGCCGATTTCATGGTTGACACCCAGTCATTTTGTCATACTGGGGTTAGAAATAGTTTTTGCGATCGCTCACAGTGGAGGCGCTGCTTTGCGCCCAAGGGCCGAAAAATACATTGGGCCGAGGCTTTATCGTATTCTTTTTGCATTAGTCAGCCTACCATTGGCTGTAATCTTAATTATTTACTTTTTTGGGCATCGCTATGATGGTTTGCAACTTTGGCAGGTACAGGGAGTGCCCGGAGTGCGAGAAGTTGTTTGGGTACTCTCAGCAATCTCGTTTTTGTTTTTATATCCTGCTACCTTCAATCTACTAGAAATTGCTGCCATTCAAAAGCCTGAAGTTCATCTCTACGAAACAGGAATTATTCGGATTACTCGTCACCCCCAGATGGTAGGACAAATAATTTGGTGTATTGCCCACACTCTCTGGCTGGGTACTACTTTTACCCTTGTGACCTCCATTGGCTTGGTATTACATCACTTGTTTGGGGTCTGGCACGGCGATCGACGCTTGAGGTTACGCTATGGAGAAGCCTTTGAAATCGTCAAAGAGCGGACTTCAATTATTCCCTTCAAAGCAATTATTGACGGCCGTCAATCTATCAAATGGCAGGAATTTCTCCGTCCTGCCTATTTAGGAGTTGCAATTTTTGTGGCTTTGCTTTGGTGGTCGCACCCTCTATTGCTAGAAGCAACTGGTACGATAAGATGGGAATTTTAACCGATCCCCATTGTCAGCATAAAATTCAAAGTCGATAAAAATTTCAGCTTATCAATTGCCCCCGAATCAATGTACGATAAATTCAAAGATTTATTCAGTGGGGGTACATTCAGTGAACTTGAAATTTTATATTGGTAGGTGTTGATCAGTTGCCAATCCTGGGGAGTAAATGACGGATTTAGTCTCAATTCCCAGGCGGCGACAGCAATCAGGAATTTAATGTCCAAAAAAGCCACCATGAAAGTTGTCCTGGCTTTTTGATCCCAGACACTGAAACGCACTAAATCTATGTCTAAACTATTCTGTGTCCTCAAATTTCTGTCCTGAAAGCAGCGATGCCTAGTTTGGGCTTTCCTTCGGAACGCTGCGCGTAGCTTGCTTGTCCATAGGAGTATGCCAACAGAATTTACTGGCTTACTAATCTTTCACCGAACCACTGCTGGGCAATGGATTCTAGTTACTGAGTCAAATCAATTACACTATTATTCATTGTTTGGCAAGTAGTCATTACCCCCACTTGAGTCCTCAAGAAAAACAAACGATTTCCTTATTCAATCCTCTAACTTTAGTTATGGAGTTCCACTCAGCTACGCCACCTGCTCCATATTTGGAGACGAAATATGGAGCAGGTGGCTCCAGGACTTGATACTCAGCACTAAGAAATTGAGTGCAGATAGATAGCTAGTTTGATATAAAAACCCTATAATCCAAGAGGCGTCATGGTGTTGTCGGTTAGTGAGCGGACATTTACTCAAGAAGTTTTAGAATCTCCAATTCCTGTCTTAGTTAATTTTGAAGCCCCTTGGTGTGGGTTGTGTCGGATTATCCACCCACTTTTGTTGCAATTTCAAGCCCAATGTGGCGAAGAAATTAAATTGGTCGTGGTTAACGCCGATCAAAATTTTAAATTGTCTACTACTTATAAGCTCAAATCACTGCCCACTCTACTATTGATTGAAAATGGCAGCATTCGGCATCGCTTGGAAGGTTTTCGTGGTAGAGAAGATTTACGCCTAGCTTTAGAAGATATCAAAGTCAGCTACAGCAGTTGCCCTAAAATCTACAAGGGTTCCAAAACTGTTGACTTGGAGTGTCGCTCAGCTTGATGGAAATGGGGCATGGGAAGATGAGGGAGATGAGGGAGATGAGGGAGAATAACTCTAAACTCAGCACGGGCTAAAAGTCCCGTTGGCGCAGCCTATCGTAGAGAAGAAAGCTAGCAGCATCCCCAATGCCCAATGCCCAATGCCCAATGCCCAAATCTAAAACCATGCTTAACACCCCACCCAATGAGCTTTGGGTGGGTTATTTTATCCTAAAGGGTGTGTGTCACAATTGTTAACAGTTCCGACACGCTAGTCAAGAATTCTAAAATGTAGGCGTCAGTGATGGAAGTAATCTATCAGTATGCCTGGCTGATTCCAGTGTTACCTCTTTTTGGGGCAATGCTGGTCGGTCTAGGGTTAATCTCGTTGAATCAGGTAACAAACAGCCTGCGGCAGTTGAACGCTTTAGTAATTATCTCCCTAATGGGAGCAGCTATGGTGCTGTCGTTTGCCTTGTTGTGGAGTCAAGTTCAAGGACATCCGACTTATACCCATACTCTGGAGTGGGCTGCGGCAGGCAATTTTCACCTGAGCATGGGCTACACTGTTGACCACCTGACAGCCCTAATGCTGGTGATTGTGACAACAGTAGCCTGCTTGGTCATGGTTTATACCGATGGCTACATGGCTCACGATCCCGGTTACGTGCGGTTTTATGCTTATCTCAGTTTATTTGGCTCTTCAATGTTAGGTCTGGTGCTTAGCCCCAACCTAGTACAGATTTATATATTCTGGGAACTTGTCGGGATGTGTTCCTACTTGCTGGTCGGCTTTTGGTACGATCGCAAGTCAGCAGCAGATGCCGCTCAAAAAGCATTCGTAACCAACCGCGTGGGCGACTTTGGTCTTTTGTTGGGAATTTTAGGGCTGTTCTGGGCAACGGGAAGCTTTGATTTTAACATTATGGGCGATCGCCTCGCCCAACTCGTAGAAACAGGTTCTATCAGCAATTTTCTCGCTGTCCTGTTTGCGATTTTAGTTTTCCTCGGCCCAGTGGCGAAATCCGCCCAATTCCCTCTGCACGTGTGGCTACCAGATGCAATGGAAGGCCCCACCCCCATTTCTGCCTTGATTCACGCGGCAACAATGGTGGCAGCAGGTGTTTTCCTGGTAGCCCGGATGTACCCAGTATTTGAACATGTCCCAGCAGCAATGAACGTTATTGCCTTTACTGGGGCATTTACGGCGTTTTTGGGAGCAAGCATTGCCATTACCCAAAACGACATCAAAAAGGGTTTGGCTTATTCCACCATTTCCCAACTCGGTTACATGGTGATGGCAATGGGAATAGGTTCCTACAGTGCTGGACTATTCCACCTGATGACCCATGCCTATTTCAAAGCGATGCTGTTCTTGGGTTCAGGCTCCGTAATTCACGGTATGGAAGGTGTCGTCGGTCACGATCCCGCCTTAGCCCAAGATATGCGGATGATGGGAGGACTGCGGAAGTATATGCCAGTCACGGCAACTACCTTTTTGATTGGTTGCTTGGCAATTTCTGGTATCCCCCCCTTCGCTGGGTTCTGGTCAAAAGATGAAATTCTGGGGCAAGCTTTTCAAGCTAACCCATTCCTCTGGTTGATTGGCTGGCTAACCGCCGGGATTACTGCTTTTTACATGTTTAGAATGTACTTCATGACATTTGAAGGCAAATTCCGGGGGAATGACGACAAAATCAAGGAAAAACTCAAGAAGGCAGCGACAATCGTCCTGGAATTAGAGTCAGAAGAACCAGTGCCGAATTTTGGCCCTGGGGCAATGAAAAAAGGAGAATTGGCGGCAACTGGTGGCCATCATGATTCCCATGACTCCCATGACTCCCACGGACATCACAGCGACTCCCCTCACGAGTCGCCGTGGACAATGACTCTGCCTTTAGCAGTTTTGGCAGTACCTTCGATTTTGATTGGTTTGGTAGGAACTCCCTTTGCCAATTACTTCGAGGAATTTGTCTTTCCACCCACTGAAACCCTCTCGGAAGTTTTAGAAAAAGCTGCCGAGTTCGACCCGACAGAGTTTTATATTATGGCGGGTGCTTCAGTGGCAATTTCCGTGGTTGGCATTACCTTGGCTTTGTTGATGTACTTGCGGGGTAAAATTGACCCGGCTGCGATCGCTGCTAAAATCAAACCACTTTACGAGTTATCCCTCAACAAGTGGTACTTTGATGACATTTACCATCGTGTTTTTGTCTTAGGCTTGCGTCGCGTAGCTAGACAAGTTATGGAAGTTGACTTCCGCGTTGTCGATGGTGCAGTTAACCTCACAGGCTTCTTCACCCTTGTCAGCGGCGAAGGTTTGAAATATCTAGAAAACGGTCGCGCTCAATTCTATGCCTTAATTGTGTTTGGGGCTGTTTTGGGTTTAGTGATTGTTTTTGGTGTGACCTGATTTGTGTAGTCAATTTAGAGTCAGGGCGAATAGAATTCGCGGCTACACAAACAAAGTCCGCCTGCGCGGACTAAGGAAGAATTACATTTTTGAAACCCAGGTCGCTGGGTTTTGCCTCTGTAGACGCGGTTTCTAACCGCCCTTTCACCCCAAATTTTTTAGGAGCCTAATTTAGACTCCTTTTTTTGTTCTTTTACATCATTTGGCGGTTCAAACATAATCTCAAAACCTCCATTGGGAATAGTTCGACGCAAAAATCTTAAATGGTCGTCTGCATCTTGGCGGTTAGCAAAACGGGCGACAGTGTGAGATTGGGTAATAACTACAGTTTTTACTATCACCCAAGGATGATTTTGGGCAATAACTGGTTTTATCATGGTGAATGTCTCCTTTTGTTAGGGAGCCAAGAGCCAGCAGGAAGCCTCGGAAACTTATTTGCTGGCTTTTGACAAGATTTGTGATTTTGTTGTCGGGTTGCTGTTGTGAGTGTGTTTTCATCGCTTCTAAACACTCTCATCTCATAGATTTTGTGGTAAAAGCTGGGTTGCATCATGGTCGTGCAGTCCTGGGACAACTAGCCATAGCCACATCCGGCACTTGAACAAGCGCAATGATAGAAGTTCTTCAGGGAATATTTGATTTCTGTGACCTTGCCAGTGTCCAAGGTGTGCAAGTTGTTGTTTGGCGCAGGTTGGGCAGAGGTCGCCTGGTTTTCCTTTGTCGATGGTGTAGTTTGAGTCTTCAGGATTGAGGGGTTTAATTCCAGGAAAGCGTCCTGCTTGAGAATGGGGGCAGGGTTTGCCGTCGAGTTCTGCGGGGATGATGCCAGTGCAAATTAGGTTATCGGGGTATACGTTGCCGTCAGGGGAGAGGAAGAGGGCTTTTGGTTCGGTGTTTTGAATATTCATGCTTGACTACTGCCAGAAGCAAATGCTATCTTGACAATATACGTTAACCGAATAAATGTCAAAAATAAAAATTAGAAACCTTAGCTCTCTTCCTGATATGTAAATCCAAGCATCTGAGCAACTAATTCCAAGTGTTTCGACTTTGAGCGAGTTGGTTCATAGATTCCGTTTTCCCATTCACTAATTGTTGCCTGGCGCACACCCAGTTGTGTTGCAAATTCTGTTTGTGTTAAACCCATTTGGAGACGTAATGCCTTGATTGATTTGCTATTCCATACCACTTTTCCATCTACAAGCTGCACTTGTTCGTTAGTAGTAAATTGGCGAAAAGTAACGCATTGCTTATCAAAATCAACATTCGCAACGCTATATCCTGCTTCTATCCATGCTGAAGCTTGTAATGCGCCTTTGCTGCGATTACTCCACCACGCCCGTTTACTTTTCGCTGAATTGGGCAAAGTATCTTTTATTAAAGTCTCGATTTCAGCAAGAGAAAGAGTTATTTCACTTTGGTTAGTGCCACGTAAAAACTCAAGGAGTGGCTGGTATTTACTGCCCTCCTTCATGCCACCTCTTCTTCTCCCAATATCATGCGCTCAACATGGGCTTTTGCTTCATCTACTAAGTTTTCAGCCTGAATCCGTAGGCTTTTAGCTTTATTGCAGCGTTGGGTAACTTCCGTAGCTATTTCGTTTTGAACTTCTTTATCAGGAACAGGAATGAGTGTTTCTTGAATATCGCTTTCTAAGATCGCTGGATATGATGAACCCGCAGATCGTCGCCTAAATTGTTCAAGGGTGGTACTTAATCGTAAAGCCAAGTGTAGATATGCAGAACTTATTTTTTCTGTTGAATGAATAATAGTAAATCCTGTAGAACAAATAAAACCTTCCATTTCATTTTGGATCAGTGCAATTGCTCCTCTAGTAGGGCGTACTGTAGATACAATAATATCTCCAGTATGAACAACTTGCCTCGCACGGCTAGGCGCATTTGCTTCAGTAACTTCTATAGCTCCCTCAACCGTTCCTAACTTAATATCAATACTGGAAATATCAATATAGTGAAATATAGCTTCTGCATCATTTGACAGTTTTCGTGTTCTTTTAGGAAATTTAGCAACAGCCTTCACAGGTAAGACTTGATTTATATATGGGTCAAATTTATGAAAGCCCATATTGAAATCTACATCAAACCGAGATTCATACATTTCTGCTATTGGCTTTATAAAACGCTTTTTTTCTTGAACTTTTTCAAGAGATATCCCTAATCTAGTAAATACATAATTATCAATTGTTTGATATAACTTTTCTGCCTCAGCTAACTTATGCTGCCGTCTAGCATAAGCATCTTGCATTATTTGAGCAATGCGGTCTTGAATAGGGCGCGGTGGTATGGGTATGCGAAGTAAACCAATCTCTCCCATATTTATGTTGAAAACCGTTTGACCGTTTGCAATCCTCTCTGATTGATATCTCCCTAATTGGCTGTTTAAAAAAGTAGCTAAGTAGTAAGGATTTAAACGATCAGATTTAAGTCTAATTTTTGCTATAGCCTGATTTGAGTTACATTCCCCTATTTCTTCAGGAGCGACAATTGATAAACCTATTGTCCCAGCCATAGAATATAGGACATCACCAGGATAGACTTTTGATTTAGGTAATTTTATATGAATTTCATGTGGTATCCGAGGTACATTTGACCAAGAAATACCATCTTCCTTTAAATCAGTGACTCGTAAATACGGAATCCCATCATTAACCCAAACTAATAAATTGCATAAAGAATATGCACCGAAGTTGACAATTTGTTTTGTATATTTTGCCAGTGGCTCTATCGGATACTTTCCTCGATCAAGCAGTTTTTCTATTTGTAGGTATTTGTCATCAAAGTAATGAAAGTCCCATCTTGGTTGTTGACTAATATAGCCAATAGTTAGAGTTTTACTCTCCATAACTTAACCACCCTAAGCATTTATCAAAATCTTGAATCGTCATTTTAACTTCTGGTGGTTCATGAGCTTCATCCTCAGATACAGACATACGACCAGCAGCATCATAGCCGATCTTGTCAATGCGAGCCATGTAAACCTTATAGTTTTCATCAGCTTCGATAACTTGTTGACCAAGTTCTAGTTGTTTATTTATTAGTAACAATATTTCGCGTTTTTCTAAAACCACAACACTAGTTTTTACACCTGCACCATAAGGCGCAAATGTAGCCTGTGGCAAACTAATTACTGCCTTCAACTTTGACCAGCGTAAAATCCAATCTCGAATATGTTGCATTGAACTATTTGCTAATATTCCATCAGGCAACACAATCGCTAACTTACCTCTTGGTGCAAGAAATTCTAGACAACGATTAATAAAAGCCACTTCTTGCGGTAGGCTTGGAACAACCTTGCCATTTTTCTTTGTCACCCCATCTCGTCCAGCAAAGTCCTTCAAAACATTTTCATTTGTTAATTTAGAACCAAATGGAGGATTAGTTAAAATCATCGTCAACCCTCCCAGATAAAACCCAGGACGTTCTGGAAGCCCCTCTGTAATTCCTCCTGTAATGCTACCCAATCTCTCTAGCGAATCCATCCACTTTAAATCAGCATATTGTGCGCCATTCATTAAAGTATTAACTCGCGCTACGTGCATCACATTTCGAGAATATTCAGCACCAAATAAATGATTATCTCGAAACTTTATAAACTCTTGTGTTGGTTCTTCAGGATTAATCCCTTCAGGATTACCACCATTATTTGCTATTGCTTTTGCATACTCTTGCTTACGCACATAATCCAAAACGTGCGTCAACATCCGCGCTGAACCGCAAGCAGGATCGCCAACATAATCATTTACTGTTGGTTGCAAAATCCCCACCATTAAATTAATTACTGGTGTAGGTGTGAAATATTGCCCCAAATCATCACGGAAAGTTTTACTCAAAAAATCTTCAAACACCCCACCTTTAACATCTGCTGAAGATTGTCGCAAACTCCAAGGCTGTAAACGCTTAACGATTTCCATTGTGGTGTGAGGCTTGAATTGCAGCACATCATCATTAAATGCCAAACGCACGCCCAAATCAGCACCAAATTTTTTCGCTAGTATTTCTCTTTCCCACTGCTTTGCTTTTTCAAAAGTGTCTCTAACTTGAACTAATAAACGTTCTGGGTCAGTTTCATTACTAATACTAAATACATAAGCCCGTGATTCTCCTGTTTGCTTGGCTAAGTCAATTGTTGCCTGTTCGTCATACCACTTAGCAAACAAGAATTTAACCATTGCATCAACGGCTTCTTGTGGCTGCAAACCTTCGTTATCTCTGAGAATAGAGTGACAACCAGAACGCGTATCTCCCAAAACCTCCCGAAACTTATCACGAGATAGAGGCGTGAGTCCTGTTTGAATTTCATCTGGTTCGCTGGGATTAAAAATTACAGTATAAGGACTGTGCTGTGCGGCTTTACGGGCGCTTTCGTATTTAGGTAAATCGCCAATAGGTTCTAATTTTCTTGGGTAGTCAAGGTCACGACGATAAATTACTGTATGTTTACCACTGGTTAAAATGGCATAACGGGCAGATGGTGAAGCACTCATGTAAGCATTGAGTCGGTTAAGATGATCGACCCAACCTTCGCCCTCAGTTCCACCAACTTTTTTACTTGGTTCCATAGCCTCGACCATGATGAAGGCTACATCCAAATTACCTACAGAATCAGCATAACGGTCATCATAAATTACAAGGTCTGCCCGTCCTTGATAGCGTCGCCCACCTTGATAAGTTCCCTCGGCAAAATCTGAATTTAGTTCTAGTTCTATTGCTTCTAGTGGAACACCGTACTCTTCTACTAAAATCTCAAGCGCCCACATCGTCACAGGGTCTTCTGCTGGACGCACATAAGAACCATCAGCTTTAAATAACTTCCGTAAATTTATATTATCCTGGCGATAGTTTTGTGGTATTTTAGCCGGATTTTGGTAAGGATTAGTGAAATCGGAGAAAGGCATGAAGTTATTGCTATGGAAGACAGACTACACAGTAGATAAATGATATGCGATCGCGCTTTCTCTATTAAAAATTAATCTTTAATATTGCAGTGCGATCGTCTATCGTAGTGATGAGAATGAGCATAACTCTACTATTGAATTTTAAGTTTTGTGCGATGCCTGCAACGGGCTACGCTTAAGCAATCTCGGCGATATGGCTATGTCTTTTTAATTGCATCTTCAATCTCCTCTAAACTCACATCTGCCTGATCCGATTTTGCATAAATGAGTAGGAGTAAGACACGTTCAGGTGAGACAACTTGATAAATCACACGATATCCACCACTTTTGCCCGTCGGTATATCACTGTTTTTGGCCCGAACTTTAAAAACGCTCAAGTCTATCCCAGAGATTTGATCGCCGATAAAATTTCCAGCCTGTAGCTGCTCGATAATGGGTTCAATGTCGATTTGAATTTGGCGATAGCGTTTACTCAGAGTTTTGAGACGGCGTTTGAAGGGAGGTGTAAACCGGACTTCTGTCATAAATCTAGGCTGTGATATCGTCCCAAAGCTCTGAAACTGGGAAAGTTTGTCCTGTTGCTGCTTGTCGTACAGACTCTTGCAGGTCGGCTAATATTTGTGCTTTTGGCTCTTGTTCATCAATCCAAGCTAAACCACTGGCGTTATCAGAATTTATGGAACTGATAAGCTGTTGCCAAAGTTCTACAGGGACGAGTACATCTGTTGTTTCTCCATCTGCGTTGGTTACATAACGAATCTGATTTTCAATTTGTGCCATTATCATTATTGTTGTTTCTCCTGTCATGCTTTTTTGCACCAAATCGCTTTTTTGACAATCAGCAAACAGCATCGTGTGTTTTTAGCGACCCCTGGGTTGGACTAGGCGATCGCATCCCTAAAACTCTAGCCTAGCAGCTTTTTTCGGGTAAATTTTTGACTTGACCGTGCGGATTTTAGATTTTAGATATTTCGGTACTCCTTTGAAGAAGCAAGCTACATGCCCTGACGCCACTTGACGCCAGTCGCCACCTGAAGGTGATAGGGGAACTCTTTGCTATTAAAAAAAATAATTCATGTATTGTCAAAATCTAGTTTTTTCCCGTCATGCTATCCAACAAATGTTTTATCGTCGGATCAGTCAACAAGATGTAAAAACTGCGATTTCTTGTGGATAAGTGATAGAAAAAAATCCTGATGATACACCTTACCCTAGTTATCTAATATTGGATTTTATAGAAGGTAAACCGATCCATGTTGTATTTTCCTACGATGAAGCTACAGATACAGGATATGTAGTAACAGCTTATATTCCTGATGCTAATATTTGGTTAGATGGTTTTACAACTAGGAGACAAAGATGATAAAATGCGTAATTTGTCAGCATGGAGAAACTAAACCTGGTTTAGTAACTGTAACATTAGAAAGAGATGAATGTATTGTTGTCTTAAAAAAAGTTCCAGCAGAAATTTGTGATAACTGCGGTGAATATTATTTAAGTGATGCAGTTACCGAACATGTTTTAGAAAAAGCAGAGTCAGCTATTAATAATGGAGCAGAATTGGAGATTATTAGATATGCAGCTTAGTGTTCTTACTTGCTTCTCTGTTACCATTCATGAAGCTGATGATACAGATATTGTTTAGTTAGAGTTTTGAGACGTTTCCTAGTTCATTGGTTTTGCAAGTCCTTCTGCAATCTCTCTTTTAGCGGATTGGGCAGATGCAATCAGTTGTTGTTGAGTTTTCTTAAATGATTTATTCCATTTAAATTCATCTTGCAAATCTTCCAGGTAGTCTCGGAGATGTTCTGCAACTCTTTATTGCACATCTTCAGATAAAGATTTCATCATCTTAATTACAGTAGCGATCGCTGGAGATGACATAATCGAATTTCTTTTATCAACTTTCCCTGTCTATTTTACTAAAAAAACTCAATCAAATCACCTACTGTAGTCCCAAAGCTCTCAATACTGTTCGGTTAAGGCACCAGACGCGATAAATCGCCGTCTCTACAAAGGAATGATTATTGTAGAGACGGCGATTTATCGCGTCTTTGGAATTTAGAATTTTAATCAAAAAACCTTAACCGAACCGTATTGCCAAAGCTGTGAGACTGGGAAATTTTGTCCTGCTGCTGCTTGTCACACAGACTCTTGCCGGTCGGCTAATATTTTTGCTTTTGACATAACGAATCTGATTTTCAATTTGTGCCATTATCATAGGGTTGTTTCTCCTCTCATGCTTTTTGCACTAAATCACTTTTTTCGACAACCAGCAAACAGCATGATGTATTTTTAGCGATCGCATCGCCATAACTCTAGTTTAGCGGCTTTGTAGAGGCTAAATTTTTGACTTGATCGGGACTACCCTCACCCACATTCCGCACTCCCAAGTGTCAAAATAGACTCCCAAGAGAAAAAATCGGGGATTGCCGATTTAATTAAATCAACCTAACGAGGAAGAGCAAATCCCCAAAAAGCTGTTAGTTAATAACTAGTGACTTTTTGCCAAACATGATTTTGATAGCAGACAAATTGCGATGAATACAGCTACTTTCCCCTGGCTGACGACGATTATTCTGTTTCCGATAGCGGCGTCACTACTGATTCCCATCATCCCAGATAAAGACGGCAAGACAGTGCGCTGGTACTCCCTGATTGTGGGGCTGATAGATTTCGCACTGATTGTTTACGCTTTTTATACTGGGTACGATTTTTCCAATCCAGATTTGCAGTTGGTGGAGAGTTACCCCTGGGTACCACAACTCGATTTGAATTGGTCGGTAGGGGCAGATGGCTTGTCCATGCCTCTGATTATTTTGACTGGATTCATTACCACGCTGGCGATTTTAGCGGCTTGGCCTGTAACCTTCAAGCCCAAGCTATTTTACTTCTTGATTCTGGCGATGTATGGCGGTCAGATTGCCGTGTTCGCCGTCCAGGATATGCTGCTATTTTTCCTGGTGTGGGAACTGGAACTGGTGCCGATATACTTTCTGCTGTCGATTTGGGGAGGCAAAAGGCGACAATACGCAGCGACTAAATTTATTTTATACACCGCTGGCGGTTCGCTGTTTATTTTGCTGTCTGCCCTGACAATGGGATTTTACGGCGATACGGTGACGTTCGATATGCGATCGCTCGCCCTCAAAGATTTCGCCCTGAATTTCCAACTTGTACTTTATGCTGGCTTCCTGATTGCCTACGCCGTCAAGTTGCCGATTATTCCCTTGCACACCTGGCTACCTGATGCCCACGGTGAAGCTACAGCACCTGTGCATATGCTATTGGCAGGTATTCTCCTGAAAATGGGCGGTTACGCTCTGATTCGGATGAATGCCCAAATGTTGCCTGATGCCCACGCTTATTTTGCCCCTGTGTTGATAGTTTTGGGGGTAGTTAACATCATCTACGCCGCGCTGACATCCTTTGCCCAGCGAAACCTGAAGCGGAAAATTGCCTACTCCTCAATTTCTCACATGGGCTTTGTCACCATTGGGATTGCTTCCTTTACCGATTTGGGATTAAGTGGAGCAGTATTGCAAATGGTTTCTCACGGGTTAATTGGGGCGAGTTTGTTCTTTCTCGTAGGTGCAACTTATGACCGGACACATACCCTGATGTTGGATGAAATGGGTGGTGTCGGTAAGAGAATGCAGAAAATTTTCGCCATGTTCACCGCCTGTTCAATGGCATCTTTGGCGTTGCCAGGAATGAGCGGTTTCGTAGCAGAATTAATGGTATTTGTTGGTTTTGCTACTAGCGATGCTTACAGCTCTACCTTTAAAGTTATCGTAGTGTTCTTGATGGCAGTTGGGGTGATTTTAACTCCGATTTATCTGCTGTCAATGTTGCGAGAAATTTTCTACGGCCAAGAGAACGAAGAATTAGTTTCTCACCAAGCTTTGATAGATGCTGAACCCCGTGAAGTATTTATTATTGCCTGTTTGTTAGTGCCAATTATTGGTATTGGTTTCTATCCGAAACTGCTCACTCAAATGTACGACGCCACAACTGTACAATTGACAGCAAGATTGCGTAATTCGGTGCCGACATTAGCACAACAAAAACCAGAAGCACCAAAGGTTTCTTTGAGTGCGCCGGAAATTGCTAATTAGGTGGCGATCGCTAGTTTAGTTTAAATTAAAATTACTTTGAGGGCGGGTTTTCTACCTGCCCTTTTTATTGCTCTCTGATTGGGTCAAGTAAAAAAACTCATGGAATTGGTGAACTGCTATAAGTGAGTAGATATATTTTTTCCAATTCCCATGAAAATAAATTTTAAGCTGATTGATTTGTTTGCAACCAGTTAAGTAAATCTTCCATAGCAGTAAAATCTAACAAAGCTTCACCAAGAGTTTCTAATTGATTTAAAGACAGAGATTTGATGCGCTCTTGTAATTCTGGTGATAATTCTCCCACTCGTCTTTGTAGTAACCTTAAAATAAGCTCTTGTCTACCTTCTTGTCTACCTTCTTGTCTACCTTCTTGTCTACCTTCTTGTTTTCCGCGCTCGTAGCCGATGCGCTCACCTGTAGTTATATATCTCATAGTGCGCTCCTGCTCAAATTGCTTAAACTCTTGCCAAAACTGATTTTCCAATGCCTTTGGTAATATCATAACCCAATCGATAAATCGATACAGATTACGAATATCCTGCTCTTCTAAGCCCAAATCATATAGTCTGCGAATTAATCTAAATTTCCATATTTTGCGTTGTTTAGGTGATAAGCGTGTCTGCTGCGTTTTCAAATGCGCCATAACGACAGTTGCAAATGGATTATCGCTATTTTCTAACTCGTGAAAACGATTTTCGTAATCCAAAAGTTTAATACTGCCAAATTCAAACATTAAGCGAGTATTGGGATAATTGTAACTGTAATTGCTTGGTCGCCATTCGCGGTTTGAATCGCAGAGAATTGCAAGGCTAATTGCTGGTCGATCAAAGCGGTCAAATATGCGAAAGTTGTAGGTAAACATCCGCTTGGGAAAGTTATCTTCTTTTTGTGCCTGAATTTCTACATGGATTAATAACCAAAGTTCTTCCCCTTGAATTTGCCAAACTTTGACCAATTGATCGGCATATCGCTTCCCCTGTTCAGCTTCACGAGCTATTTGTTGAAATTCTTTATCGAGAAATTCATAGGGACGTTCCCAATCAATTAATGCAGAAGTTTCGGGAAAAAAGAAATGCATTGCTTGGGGGAAATAAGCTTCTATAATTTCTTTCCAAGGACTATCAAAATCAGCGCGATCGTTAATATTGCTCATTAATTGATTGCAGATGATAATTTTAATTTTTAGTGATTTAGGACTGCTATAGTTGTAACATTTGCAGTAACTAATTTCCAGTTTTGCTTAATTGGAATCTCAACCCAAAATTCTGCGCCTTGTCCGGGTTCTGAAACACACCAAATAGCTCCATTGTGCTTTTCTGTGACAATCTGAGCGCTAATTGCTAACCCTAATCCTGTACCTTTACCTGCGGGTTTTGTGGTAAAGAAAGGGTCAAATAATCGTTGTTTAATTGCTGGTGTTATTCCAGAACCATTATCTGCAATCTGTATAGTTATACGATCCAAGTTACGTAAATTAGTCCGAATTACAATTTGGCTAGGCTTGGCTTTTATGTCCTCAGGAGTTCGCTGAGTGTTATAACTATCTAGGGCGTCAATGGCATTACTAATCAGATTCATAAACACTTGATTGAGTTGTCCGGCATAGCACTCTACTAAAGGAATATCGCCATATTCCTTGATGATTTCAATGCCAGAATTTCCAGAGGTTTGTTTGAGGCGATTTTGTAAAATTAGTAGTGTACTATCAATGCCTTCATGAATGTTGACAGGCTTCATTTCGGCTTCGTCAAGTCGAGAAAAATTCCGCAAAGATAGAACTATTTCACGAATGCGATTAGCTCCTATTTTCATAGAAGCTAACATTTTAGGTAAATCCTCAACTATAAAATCAAGCTCGATCGCTTCTATATGAGCTTGTACTTCATTTGTGCAATGAGCATTAGACTTTTGATAGAGTTTTACTAGTTCTAGTAAGCCCAGTGTATATTCATTTACATAGGTCAGGTTGCCGTAGATAAAGTTAACTGGGTTATTAATTTCATGAGCTACCCCAGCGACTAATTGACCTAAACTCGACATTTTTTCGGTCTGAATCAGTTGGGCTTGGGTTTGTTTGAGATTGTGTAAAGCTTGGTTGAGTTGTTCTGCTTGGGTAGTCGCGGCAGCAGTGGCAGCACGGCTTTGATTATACAATTGTGCCTGGTCAATGGCGATCGCTAACTGGTCAGCCACGCCTCGAATCAATTCCACCTCATCATCACTCCAGGAACGCAGCCCTCTACTGTGTTCGCAGACAATCACACCCAAGCAGCCAGACTGGCTGTAAACTGATACTGCCAATAGAGATTTCAAGCCCAAACTCATCAGTAAATCCCGATTTTTGGCATCAAGCCCGGAATCTGTGGCAATGTCATCCAAGCGCAGCAAATTCCCCCCAATAACAGCCTGACTCAGCACTTGCAGCTTCTCCATAGCAGAGTCGCCCAAGGGTTCTGGCAAATCGGGAGCGCAGGCTTCCTGACTCAGTTCAAATTTTGTAGATTCATCTTCTGTGTGACACCAAAGAAACTGGCATCGGTCAATCTGGAGCAGTTCCCGAACTTCACCCACTACTGTACTTAAAATCGTATTTAAATCCAGCGAGTTACGAATTTGACTAGATAAACGAGTTTTCAGGATTTTTTCTCGCTCAACTAGCTCTCGCAGCTGAGTTTCAGACTGCCTTAACTCTATCTGGGACATCTGACGATTGACGCTAGCTTTTGCCAGTAGCCAAGAACCAATGCCAATTAGTCCTACTAAGCCGACATATAACAGTAGTAATTGATTCAAAAATTGTTTTGATTTGGTCGTCAACGTTTGTGGCGACACCCACGAGACAATCTTCCAGTAATAGGATTTAGTGTCAATTTGATTCTTACTTGCTGCAAAAGCCTGTCCGGCTCCTGTACTGGATTTTTGCCCTTCCGCCAGGGGGTAGATTGTTGTAAAGGTGAACATTCCTTCACCAGTTTGGAATTGTCCCGATTCTGTTTGAGAAATCTGCTGCCATGCTAAGGGAAAAGCCTTGCCAAAAGTCCGGTTTTGGCGTTCGGGAAACATAAATCCCCATTCATCCTCAGACTTTGCCCCTTTTAACCAGTAGCCGTCAGCATTCAGCAGCATTCCCTGGCTGGAGGTGTTGGCGGGGGCTTGATTAAAGTTATCCAGCAGTTTGGCACCGAAATAATTTAACACTATGATGCCTCGCTTGTTTCCCCGGCGATCGAAAACGGGAGTACCAAAGCGGATCATTGGCTTGACGGGTTGTTCAACTTGGCCTCGTTCAATGTTGAGATCGAGGGGAGAGACAAATACTTGTCCTTGGTTTAGCCGCAAAGTGTCATTAAACCAGTAGCGCTTGGCTTGAATTTGCAGTTTTTCTTCGGGGACAATTCGTGGTTCTCCCTGGTTGAAGTTGACTCTAACAACTTCCTTACCTAATTCATCCAAAAAGCGAATTTGGTCGTAAAGTTTTTTATATCGAGAAATTAATAAAAATTCTTGGGCGAGTTTTTGTTGTTCTCCATCGGCTTTTTCTAAGATTCCCTCTAGCTCGTTTTGGCTAGAGATTACCATCAAATCTGAGACAACCGAGCGAAAGTCTGTGCTGATGAGTTTTTTTTGTAAATCTATTTTGCGGAATTCATTCGTTTTTAGTACAACTTTCTCGGTTTGTATGTGTTGGTAATAGATAGTCCCTAAAACACCTCCAACTAACGCTGATAACGGCAAAAAAACCGTTAGGAAGCGTTTAATTAAAACTCGTGAAGGGATTTGTAATGACATATCTAATACTTCGGTACGAATTAACAATAGGGCATTCCAACTGCACAAGATTTTTTGAATCGTTGAAAAATCTTCTGCCCTTTGTTGCTATTGTCAGTTAGACACTCTGGTAGTCAGTACCGAAAATTTACGTATTTAAAAAATTTTACACTTGGAATTATGTTTAAATACTGAGAAAAAACACAAAGCGATGTCTCCGACGGGCTACGCCTACGCTCAAAATAGTTTTTGATTGTTACTATGCGATCGCACATCAATAGATTTTCTACAATTTATTTAGAATCAGATGTAGCAAAACCCGTAATGTTAAACTACAATCCGCTGCACTGTTTGCCTTCTTCCGAAGAACTACCAGACTCAGATGATACTCCTGTGGATAATGAACTACAAAATTCAATTCCTGGCCTACTGAAAACCATACTGGCTTTAGCTTGGTGCGATCGCTGGGATTGGTTTTTTGGCATCAATATGGGTATTTATTATCACCCAGAAAAACCAGCGATCGTCCCTGATGGGTTTCTCAGCTTAGGAGTTCAACGTTTCATTGATGTAGGCAAAGCCTTCTCCCAAGGATTAGACTTACGCCTGAGTTATGTACTGTGGGAAGAAAAAAAGCTGCCAATTTTAGCACTAGAAGTTGTTTCCCAAATTCATCGAGGAGAATACACTACCAAGAAAGAATTCTATGCCAAAGAATTAGGAATTTTATACTACGTTGTGTACAATCCCCTGCGGCGCAAAAAGTCGCCCTTGGAAGTATATCGCTTAGTTGATGGGGAATATACTTTAATGTCAGGAAGCCCTGTTTGGCTACCAGAAATTGGTTTAGGAATTGGGCGAGAACGAGGAATTTATCAAGGTATAGTGCGGGAGTGGTTGTATTGGTATGACGAGGAAGGACAGAGATTGTTGACACCAGAAGAACGCATCCGAGAACTGGAAGAACGCGCAGCTTTTGAAGAACAGCAGCGCGTGGAATCAGAACAACGGGTAAAAATCTTGGCGCAAAATTTAAAAGCCTTTGGTGTCGATCCAGAAACTTTAGCGTGAAATTTGCAGGAAAATTCAGAATTCAGAAGTCAGAATTCAGAATTCAGAATTCAGAAGTAAAACAAGCTTTATCCCTGGCTACCAGACTTAATTTGTGTACTTCACTTTCCTTGAAATCTGGTGTGCGATCGCTTAAACTCCACCATTAATGTCAAATTAAAACATCAGTCAAAATGTCAAGTAACCTAAAGGCATATATTACTTGAGATTTATTTCAGTTTATCTGTTTCAAGCAATCAAGACACATCATCTTCTAGTTCTTCAATTTCCTGTAATGTTTGCCAGCCAGCTTGCCACTGGGAGTTATCCTGTAATAATTTGGCATTTATCCAAAAACGAACTTTGGGATCGCACGCAGCCACCATTTCAGCGTATACCCACTTACTCTGATTTTTACGGTTGACGACTTGGAAGTGTCTCCATCCGTCAACTTTTTGCTGTGCTGTCCACTTAGAACCGAGTAAGTAAGGAAATTTTTGTTTTTTTGTCATTAGTCATTTGTCATTTGTCATTTGTTATTGGTCATTCCCCGCGTTCTCGTCTCCCCGCGTCTCCCTCATCTCCCTCATCTCCCTCATCTCCCCACTCCCTACTCCCCACTCCCCACTCCCACAACTAACGTGTCACCAAATCACCGTTGCGGGTAAACTTTTGACAATTCAACTCACTATCTTGCTGGACACATAGGGAAAACCATCTGATATGGTTCCAACAGGTGTTGATGTTGTTAGTAATTTTGCGCTTTTTCTTGGAAAGGCGTTGCCTTACAACTTCATTAGGGCAAAGAATCTCCAAAGTACCGAAACCATCTTCCTGATTTACGATCCGAAATAGGCAGTCTTGCAACATAGCACGACTGCTGCTGTCAAAGAAACGCTTAAATCGCTGTAGCTTTTCCCCTTCAGTCATTTTGCTGATGGGTTTTATTTCAAATAAATCCTCATCCTCTAAGTCAAAGTCATCATCCTCAAAGTCGTAGGGGTCAATCATTTTTAGCATCCACTAGGCGACCTGGAATTATGGTAACTCTGTCTGGGGACAGGAAAGGTTTATTTAGAGGCAAGGGAGATGGGGAGATGAGGGAGAGCAGTTAATAACCAATGCCCAATGCCCAATCTCAGTGAGATTCTCTAAAGTAGGCTTGTCGTTCTTTACATAACCTTTATACTGTAATTAAGGGTATACTGACCACCTTTTTAGATGCCAATCAGCACCTATGGCGCTTAATCTAACGAGAATTCCCAACTGGGTAAGAATAGCTATCAGTTTTATCGCGTCTTTATCGCTTGCGGTTTTTACTAGTATTATTACCAGCCAAGTAAATAAAACTTTTTCAGAAAAGTTATGGTCTTTAATTAGTCAGTCAGTAACAATCAGGCTATGGATTTTGGTTTTAGCTTTTTTAATTACTCTGTTACCGCTTTTATTGACTGTAAGACATTATCACAAAGCACATCAAATCGCCATCAAGCTTAACGAATTAGATGATTCATTACTATTACTGCTGCCTAAGTTGGATGTAAATCCAAATATTCATGAATCACTGAAGCGATTATTAGAGCAATTTATTGAAAAAACACATAATATCATGCCGCTTCTGGATGGATGTGGTATTGCTATTTATGCACCAGACCCTAGTAACCCAGATTTTTTAACTACTTGGTGTCAATCACAATCACCAAATGAATACGGAAATAAAGTACGTTTCTACATTGGTGAAGACCTTAATCAAAATCGGGGATGTGCAGGTTGTACTTTCATTGATGGCAAACGACGGATTGTACATCTATCACGTATAAATAATATGTGGCACGCTGACGATCCACAATACATTTTTAGCAAGGATAGAACTGGCCGCATTTTAGATTATATGACATTGATTACTATACCGATTATCGGAGGTACGGACAGTTTAGGAGTTTTGTGTCTCTACAGTAGAGATGTCACAACTTTTGATTCTAAAGCTACCCAAGAGTTACTATTTATAATTGCGAATCGTTTAGCGGCAGTGATGTTAGTAGCCCGTAATTACCAATTACAATATTCGATTACTAATTAAAACGACAGTCTCAGCACATAGATAGATGCTATCTGATTTTAATTAGGTTTTTGTCTTTGTTTTGTTGCCAAGGAGATGCTAAAAAACGCCATAGCTTTGGTAAAAGTTTATCTTTGCTAGCTAATTCGAGGGTAACTGAACCATAATCTGTACCATACTTGCGCTCAGCCTCTTGAAATTGACTGAGGCTTTTCTTACCGCGCATATACTCTTTAGATTCTTTCATTAATAAAAACTGCCGTTCTTCGGCTGTTAAACCTCTTATTGGAAAATTTTTCACGTTTTTCATCACTATTAAATAAGGATAAATAAATTTACTGGTTTATTTTCAGATTTTATGCATTTACTGACAAAATTTTGATCGGTAAAGATCATCATACTATATCTTTATTCTACTCAAGTTATCAAGACAAGTACCTATGACTCTGAAGAAATAGAGGGAGTGGGGAGTGGGTAAAGAGGATGTTTCTTTGATTGTTTGGGTGTGTCGATCGCCCCCACTGTCAAGAAACTTATTATATTCATTTGCTAGCACTCAGTTAACAGAAATTTACTAATATCAGTAATCAGTTAATTTAAATTAAATCTACAGTAGAGTCTGTAGGATGCTTAGGGCGATCGCTTTTGTGTCTAGAAAAATGTTTGCACGCGAAGCAACAGGTGACGAAAAACCAGCAAGGGCGGTAATACTACTACTCTACAAAGACGTGAAGACCGATCCAGCTAAGGGCTTACCTGTTTTTACAATATCTTTATCAGAGAATATTGCTCTGTGTGCCTTGTCCCCCTAAAGTGGTTTATCCAATAGCTTATGCAACCTACTAATCCAAACCAATTTACGGAAAAAGCCTGGGAAGCGATCGCCCACACGCCGGATATTGTCAAGCAATATCAACAACAGCAGATTGAAAGCGAACATTTGATGAAAGCACTGCTAGAACAAGATGGACTAACCAGCAGTGTTTTGACGAAAGCCAGTGTTAACTTGCAAAAACTGCGCGATCGCACCGATAATTTTATCCAACGTCAGCCGAAAGTCTCTGGTAACAGTACTTCCGTATACTTAGGACGCAGTTTGGATACACTTCTAGATCGCGCAGACGGATATCGCAAGGAATTTCAAGACGAATATATTTCAATTGAACATTTATTGCTGGCTTATGCTAAAGACGACCGCTTTGGCAAAGGTTTATTTCAAGAATTCGCTTTAGACGAAAAGAAACTAAAAAATATTATTAAACAAATTCGTGGGAGCCAAAAAGTGACCGACCAAAATCCAGAAGGCAAATATGACGCACTGGAAAAATACGGGCGTGACCTCACAGAAGCAGCCCGTAAAGGTCAACTCGATCCAGTGATTGGGCGGGATGATGAAATTCGTCGGACTGTGCAAATTCTCTCTCGTCGTACTAAGAATAACCCTGTATTAATTGGTGAACCGGGTGTTGGCAAAACTGCGATCGCTGAAGGATTAGCACAGCGGATTGTCGCTGGTGATGTTCCCCAGTCCCTCAAAGACCGCAAATTAATTGCTTTAGATATGGGGGCTTTAATTGCGGGGGCAAAATTCCGGGGTGAATTTGAAGAACGTCTAAAAGCAGTATTAAAAGAAGTTACCGAATCGGGCGGCAATATTGTCTTATTTATTGATGAAATTCACACCGTCGTCGGTGCTGGTGCTACCCAAGGCGCGATGGATGCTGGTAACTTGTTAAAACCAATGTTGGCGCGGGGTGAATTGCGCTGTATTGGGGCGACAACTTTGGATGAATATCGCAAATACATCGAAAAAGATGCGGCACTGGAAAGACGTTTCCAGCAAGTTTATGTGGATCAGCCCAGTGTCGAAGATGCAATTTCGATTTTGCGCGGCTTGAGAGAACGTTATGAAAACCACCACGGGGTGAAGATTTCTGATAGTGCTTTAGTTGCGGCGGCGATATTATCGAGTCGTTATATTAGCGATCGCTTTTTACCAGATAAAGCCATTGACTTAGTAGATGAAGCCGCTGCTAGATTAAAAATGGAGATTACCTCCAAACCAGAAGAACTCGACGAAATTGACCGCAAGATTCTGCAATTGGAAATGGAGAAGTTATCACTTCAAAAAGAAAGTGATGCCGCTTCCCGTGAACGTCTTGAAAGATTAGAAAAAGAAATTGCCGACCTCAAAGAAGAACAAAGTACTCTCAACGCTCAATGGCAATCTGAAAAAGATATCATTGACAAAATTCAGTCCGTTAAAAAAGAAATTGAACGGGTGAATTTAGAGATTCAGCAAGCAGAACGCGACTACGATCTCAATCGGGCTGCTGAGTTAAAATATGGGAAATTAACTGATTTACATCGCCAATTAGAAGCAGTAGAAAGCGAATTAGCAAACGCCCAAAGAAGCGGCAAATCTCTGTTGCGCGAGGAAGTAACGGAAGCTGATATTGCTGAAATTATTTCTAAATGGACAGGAATTCCTATTAGCAAGTTGGTGGAATCAGAGAAAGAAAAACTGTTGCATTTAGAAGATGAATTGCACCATCGCGTGGTTGGACAAGAAGAAGCAGTCACAGCCGTAGCCGATGCAATTCAGCGATCGCGTGCTGGATTAGCCGATCCCAATCGCCCCATCGCTAGCTTTATTTTCCTGGGGCCCACGGGTGTAGGTAAAACCGAATTAGCAAAAGCTTTGGCGGCCTATATGTTCGACACTGAAGAAGCACTGGTGCGAATCGATATGTCGGAATATATGGAGAAACACGCCGTCTCAAGGCTTATCGGTGCGCCTCCAGGATATGTAGGTTATGAAGAAGGGGGACAACTAACCGAAGCGATTCGTCGTCGTCCTTATGCGGTGATTCTCTTTGATGAAATCGAGAAAGCACACCCCGATGTATTTAATATCTTCCTGCAAATTCTTGATGATGGTCGTGTCACTGATGCCCAAGGTCATAAAGTGGACTTTAAGAACGCTATTATCATCATGACTAGCAACATCGGTTCTCAGTACATTCTCGATATTGCTGGCGATAACGCACACTATGATGAAATGCGCCGTCGGGTGATGGAGGCGATGCGAAATAGCTTCCGTCCAGAATTCCTCAATCGGATTGACGAAATCATCATCTTCCACGGTTTGAATAAGAAAGAATTACGGCAAATTGTGCAATTGCAAGTGGAAAGACTACGGAAAAGACTTGGCGATCGCAAGATTTCTCTCAAACTCTCCGATGTTGCCCTTGACTTTTTGGCAGAAGTAGGATATGACCCCGTATATGGGGCGCGTCCACTAAAACGAGCAATTCAGCGGGAGTTAGAAACGCAAATTGCCAAAGCCATATTGCGCGGGGAATTCAACGACGGTGACACCATCTTTGTCGATGTACAGAATGAGCGTCTTTCCTTTAGTCGTTTACCAGTTGAGGTGTTTACCGGCTGATAGGATTTTGGATTTTAGATTTTAGATTTTGGATTGTCGAAGAGTGTCCAACACAAAAACGCAAAGTTAAGCTGAAGCTTCTTTGCGTTTTTTTATGAAATATTTTTTAGTGTTTATAGCAGTTTGCAATTGCGTGGAGTAGGGGCGCACAACTGTGCGCCCCTACCATGTATCTCATTCAAATGAAAATCGCTATATAAAGCACAAAAGACTAATGACACTCTCAAGTAAAAAATGTGCAATTTGACTGTATATTTGCTTATTGGTCTTTACAAAGCACTTGTCGCATTTTACGCATATTCGCTGGCAATTCAAAGTTCATTGCTTGTTGAATGAAAATTGATGGAATCGGAATATTAGGCGTAGCTTGCACCGTATAAGCAAGTAAAGTGCCATTACCGCAATCTTTGAGTTCTAAACGAGCGTTAAAGTCCTCAAAAGTCCCTTTTTCCATGCGAAATTGGATTTGTTGCCCCAGCACTTCTACAACATTCAGGTAAATTTCCACTTGAGCCGTGAAAAACAAGAAAGCTTTTTGTGCAGCTTGATACAGACGCTTGACTTCACCTCGATGTGTTACTTCGCTCTTGGTGATATCGGGAAAATATTGCACCCAGCGGGGGTAATCGGTTAATTGCTGCCAGACTTGCGATCGCACCATCGGCAAATACATCCAAGCTGTGACAGCCCCACCACAGGCTTTGTGCGATCGCGTTTCTACTAAAATTTCACCCTGTACCAGCAACTTTTGCTTGTCTTGACTCCAAGCCATATTTGAACCTGCAATAATTGAGTTTAATATATCAGACGCAGACATAATGATTTCAGTGACTCCTCAACTCATCCACCTAACAACCTTAAACTACAAGCTATCAAAAATTAATTTAGCTCCAACCCACTAAATTTTAGTTCCAGTTTAGTACTTGTTTTTTCCGGAAACACTACTTTTTATGATAATTATTTCAGTCACTTTACAGTCAAAACTGTATTTCCGATCACAATTAACACAATCAACACTTAAGTAAAAATTTATCAAAGCAATACTCGTAAATAGAAAATAAAGTTTTTAACAGCTAAAATAGCACAAACACCACCCAACATTAAGCACCAGGATTAATTCTAGAAGTTTCCCCAGTAGTAACTTTCGTCCACCTTTACCGACTTTTGCTAGTTAGCGTCTGCTAATTTTTGCGTGTTATTTCTGATGAAACTACACCTTCATCGTATCTTCATACTTGAATGTCAATACTAAGTGTAATGTCTGTTGAGTCGAGAGGAAAATTAAGTGAGTCAATCTTCTTTAAATCGTAGATTAATCCAGATTTTCGGTATCCTTCTAGGTATGAGCCTAGCCGTCTGGATACTCAGAGGCTTTGGTATTCTCACTTTTATTCCGGGTGGAATTATTTGGCTATTGTTACTAGGGGCGATCGCCATCGGGATTATTAGTTATGCTCAAAGAACTTGGTGGCGTTTTTAATCATTGGGGACTGGGGATTGGGGACTGGGGACTGGCGATTGGTTATTAATTCTTATCCCTCACTCCCTCATCCCCCTCATCCCCCTCATCTCCCCACTCACTCCCCACTCACTCCCCACTCACTCCCCACTCCCTCTGTTATCTTTAGATTTTTCGACTCTGATTAATTAACTTAGTAGCTGCTGATGGAAGCTTCCGAGCTGTTAGAAACAATTACACTGCTGATTCATCAAGCCGAGCAGGGGGAAATTGATCCTTGGGATGTCCAAGTAATTGAGGTGATTGACCGTTACTTAGAACTAATGGCACCACAAACAATAGGAAAAGGCTATGAAACAGATTTGTCTCAATCTGGACAAGCCTTTTTATCAGCATCAATGCTGGTGTTATTCAAGGCAAATACTTTAATGCAATTGTCAATAGTAGAAGATGCACATGATGGTGTAGTAGATGATGCTCTATTGCTAGATGAAGACGGTGCATCACATCACGGTCATCGCCTACCATTAGAACGGCAATTGCGTCGTCGTCCAGCGGCAATGCCACCGCCAAAACGTCGGGTAACTCTGCAAGAGTTAATCGAGCAATTACAAATTATGGCGAACCAGCTCAAATTTGTAGAGAAAACCAGCAAACCTATCCGTCCCAGGCGTCAGCCTAGCATCCAAAGTATGCGGCAGGCTCTGGAGTTAGCTCACCAGGAAAATCTGACAGAAGTAGCAAAAGAACTAGAGCAGGTGTTGAAATTATCGGCAAAAGAGCTATGTTTACAACAAAATTGGTTGAATTTGGAAGAACTTGTGCAGTTGTGGACTCAGACCAGGCAATCATCTCAAAATGGGTCTGGACACGAGTCTGAACACAGTCATCTAGTTAGCGTTTTCTGGGCTCTATTACTACTCTCAGCCCAATCGAAAGTAGAGCTATTTCAAGAGGAATTTTACGATGAAATTAAAGTTCGCTTACTCACAGATTCACCTAATAATTCCCAACCTTGTGAGCATCCAATCAACTCAAGAAGCCAAAACTAGCTCTACAGATAATTGACAGATTTTTGCTTGCGCCTCAAAATCCGAGTAAATTGAAAAGATAAGCGATCGCTTGTCATCTAAGTGTACCTATGGTTGCAATAACCACTAAATTACTGTTATCCCTGTTTGAAGGGATATTTTAAAGCAGAAATAAAACTGATGATTAAGTATCACTCAATGAAAGTAAACTGGCTTGTGGTTGAGGAATAAACTTTTATGAAAGCGATGATTCTCGCGGCTGGCAAGGGTACTCGCGTGCGTCCAATTACGTACACTATGCCCAAACCGATGATGCCCATCCTGCAAAAGCCAGTGATGGAGTTTTTGCTGGAACTGTTACGCCAACATGGATTTGACCAGATTCTTGTCAACGTTAGTCATTTAGCTGAGGAAATAGAAAACTATTTCCGTGACGGTCAGCGGTTTGGTGTACAAATTGCCTATTCTTTTGAAGGTAAAATAGACGACGACGGTAAACTCGTCGGTGAAGCCATTGGTTCCGCTGGAGGAATGCGGCGCATTCAAGACTTTTCCCCGTTTTTTGATGATACTTTTGTCGTGTTGTGCGGTGATGCTTTGATTGACCTAGATTTAACTGCGGCAGTTAAATGGCATAGAGCTCAAGGGTCGATCGCTACTATTATTACGAAATCTGTCCCCAAGGAAGAAGTTTCTAGTTACGGTGTGGTTGTTACCGACGACGATGGTCGCGTTAAAGCTTTCCAAGAAAAACCTTCAACTGAGGAAGCCCTCAGTACCAACATCAACACTGGTATTTATATCTTTGAACCAGAGGTATTCAATTATATCCCCTCTGGCGTGGAATACGATATTGGTAGCCAATTATTCCCCAAACTAGTGGAAATCAAAGCTCCGTTTTATGCCATCCCTATGGACTTTGAATGGGTAGATATTGGTAAAGTACCAGACTATTGGCGGGCGATTCGTGGTGTACTGCTAGGTGAAATCAAAAATGTGCAAATTCCTGGTCATGAAGTCGCCCCTGGAATCTACACTGGCTTAAATGTTGCTGTCAATTGGGACAAAGTGGATATCACAGGCCCAGTTTACATTGGTGGGATGACAAGAATAGAAGACGGAGCCAAAATCGTCGGCCCAGCCATGATTGGCCCCAATTGTTGGATATGTAGTGGCGCAACGGTAGAAAATAGCGTGATTTTTGAATGGTCACGCCTCGGTCCAGGAGTCCGCTTAGTAGATAAGCTGGTGTTTGGACGTTATTGCGTCGATAAAACTGGCGCTGCAATAGATGTTCAAGCCGCAGCTTTAGACTGGCTGATTACCGATGCTCGTCAGACAGTACCATCCCATACCCCTGTTGAGCGACAAGCAATAGAAGAATTGCTGGGGACAAGCGTGAATTAGGGATTGGGGACTGGGGATTGGGTACTGGGGACTGGGTATTGGGGACTGGGGACTAGGGACTCAAAAAGAGATATAGTTATAAATTTTTTAATCCCCAATCCCTGATCCCTAATCCCCAGTCCCTAATCCCCAGTCCCTAATCCCCAGTCCCTAACTATTTAAATACGTATATCTTCTGAGACTCTGTTCGTAGGTTTGTAGGAGTCGCTGAGATTCTGCTAGGGTAATGCGCTTTTCCTCTAAGGCTTTCTCACAGCGCTGGCGGATGTTTTCCACCATATCTTCGGAGTCATACTGGACGTAACTCACTACTTCACTCATGGTGTCGCCTTTAACTACGTGTTCGATTTGGTAGCCTTTAGGCGTCAGTTGGATGTGAACGGCGTTGGTATCGCCGAATAAGTTGTGTAAATTACCCATGATTTCCTGGTAAGCTCCATTGAGGAACATGCCCAAATAATAGGGTTCTCCTGCTTTGTAAGGGTGGAGTTCTAAAACCGATTTGACATCGCGTAGGTCAATAAAGCGATCTATCTTACCATCGCTGTCGCAGGTGAGGTCTGCTAAAATCCCCCGGCGTGTTGGTTCTTCATCCAAACGGTGGATTGGCATGATCGGGAATAGCTGATCGATCGCCCAGCAATCTGGTGCTGATTGAAACACTGACATATTAACGTAATAGATGGAAGCCATGATTTTTTCTAAGTCTTCCAGTTCATCTGGTACGTATTCTTGCTGTCTAGTAATGTTCAAAATCTTTTGACAACAAGCCCAGTAAAGCCGTTCGGCTTTGGCTCGTTCTCTGAGGCGTAAAATTCCCAAGTTAAAGCGGCTGATGGCTTCTTCTTTGAATTGTGCCGCGTCGTGGTATAGCTCTTGGTAATTTTCCTTGTTGATGGATTGGTAGCTTTCCCAGAGGTAATTAATGATTGGGGATTCTCCCTCTTGTGGTGGCTCTGGCGTATCTAGTGGCACGTCACTGGTACTGAGAACATCGAAAATCAGCACCGACTGATGGGAAGCGATCGCTCGTCCACTTTCACTAATCAGTGTTGGTACGGGAATTTGCCGTTCAGCACAGGTATCTTTTAACTCTGCCACAATATCGTTGGCGTAGTTTTGCATGTTGTAATTTTTCGATGCATAGAAGTTGGTTTGGGAACCGTCATAATCTACACCCAAGCCACCGCCAACATCGAGGTACTTCATGTCTGCCCCCAGCATTGCCAATTCCACATAAATGCGGCTGGCTTCCTGGATGGCATCTTTAATCACATTAATGGCAGAAATTTGTGAACCGATATGGAAGTGCATCAACTGCAAAGAATCCAGCAGATTAGCATCCCGTAGCTTGTCAACTGCCTCAATCACCTCAGGCATAGTCAAACCAAATTTAGCGCGATCGCCACTGGAAGCTCCCCAACGTCCCATACCTTGGGTACTGAGTTTAGCGCGAACGCCCAAAATCGGCTTAATACCTAACTGGCGATTAGCATCAATCACCAAATCCACCTCTTCAATCTGTTCTAAGACGATGATTGGTGTTTGCCCTAGTCTTTGGGCTAACATTGCCGTTTCAATGTATTCTCGGTCTTTGTAGCCGTTGCAAACTAACAATGCTCCTGGTGTATCCAACACAGCCAGAGCAATCATTAATTCTGGCTTGGAACCGGCTTCTAAACCAAATTGATGGGGCTTGCCAAATTTGACTAAATCCTCAATCAAATGCCGTTCTTGGTTGCACTTGACAGGAAACACACCACGATAGACACCAGGGTAGTTGTAACGGGCGATCGCTTTGGCAAAACAAGCGTTCAACCGCTCAATCCGGTCTTCTAAAATATCGGAAAAGCGAATTAGCATGGGTAGTCCCAAATTCCGCTGCTTCAAGGCGTTGACTAATTCAAACAAGTCCAGAGAACCCCCGCGATCGCCTTTCGGCGCAACGGTAATGTGACCCGCAGCATTAATGGAAAAATAAGGTTGTCCCCAACCTTCAATGCGATACAAAGATTCGCTATCCTCAATTTTCCAGGAGCGAGGTAAATCTCCTGTGGTAGTACTCGGTGGTAACAGCTTTTTTTGCTTATTATTTTTCACGTCAGATTTTTGTCCATTGGACGGTAGTAGTACCACCTCGTCAGATGTAGCAGTTGACTCAACACCCATTTCTTCCTAACCTCTGTGTTTCACCCACGAATTAACAATTTAGCGCATTCGTTTCAGAACCGATATGCACCCAAGGTTAATTTCTGGGATAAACTCTGATTGGTCAAGAGTCATGTGTTATTTGTCATTGGTCATTACTCATCAGTCATGAGTGCAAAACCCTTGGACAAAGGACAAAGGACAAAGGACAATTGACTAGATAAAAACTTTATTAAGTTTTGGGAGATAGTTTTGGAACGCACATTCTTAGCAATTAAGCCTGACGGAGTACAACGCAAATTAGTCGGTGAAGTTATCCGTCGCTTTGAAACGAAAGGTTTTACCCTAGTTGGTTTAAAGTTCCTGAAAGTCAGTCGGGAATTGGCTGAACAACATTACGATGTTCACAAGGAACGTCCCTTTTTTGGTAGCCTAGTCGAATTTATCACTTCCGCGCCAGTGGTGGCGATGGTGTGGGAAGGAGATGGCGTCGTTGCAGCTGCGAGAAAAATCATTGGTGCAACAAACCCGTTAACAGCCGAACCGGGAACAATTCGCGGCGATTTTGGCATTAATATTGGGCGTAACCTAATCCACGGTTCCGATGCTCAAGAAACCGCCCAACGCGAAATTGCCCTGTGGTTTAAGGATGAAGAATTAGTCAATTGGCAACCGCACTTAACACCCTGGTTGCACGAGTAAGAAAGTAGGGAGTGGGGAGTAGGGAGTAGGGAGTTAGAAGTTAGCAGTTATATATTCTCCCCTCTGCCCCTGTGCCCCTCTTCTTACTTCGGTACTTCAGTTTTTTCTGGTTCTGGTTGGGGTATTTCTGCTTGAGGTGATTCGATGCCAACACGCTTGGAAAATCCCCAGCCTAAAATTAGGAAGATGGCAGTAATCATTACCCATTCTGGTGGCACTAAATTATCGTTCACCACTTTTAAGAACAGTCGCAAGCCCACTAAAGCTACAGTTACATAACCTGCATCTTCTAGATTTTCATATTCGTCTAGCCAACGGATAAACAATCCCGCCATGAATCGCAGCGTAATAATCCCAATTGTTGCACCCGTAAGTACTAGCCATTTTTCTTGAGAAACGGCGATCGCAGTTGTCACACTATCCAACGAAAATGCTAAATCTGTAAATGCAATTACAGGAATTGCTTGCAATAAGGAATTAAAACGCGGCCCGTGATGATGATCGTCCTTGGCTTCTTCTGAGGTAAAGTGTTGAAATACCAGCCATAGAAGGTAGGCAGCACCCAATAATTCAAATTGCCAGTATTTTTGCACCCAAGTGGCAGTCAGAATCAAGGTAATTCTCAGCACATAGGCAACAACTAAACCAAAGTTTAAAGCTTTACGCTCAAGTTCTTTGTCTTCTAGCCCTTGGGCGATGGCAGCCAGGGCGATGGCATTGTCAGCAGATAGCACCGCCTCTAAAAATATCAGGATCAGCAGGACTATCGGGGCTTCAACGCTGAAATGAAAGTGGAGGTAATCAAAAATTCGGTCTAGCATTCCAAGTTTCTCAAGCAGGAAAAAATTAAAATTTGACAGTAACAGAGATTTTATTATTCAAGAGCGCAGTAAATTGCCACCTTGATCCAGCTTAACGTGGTTGTGGTGCATTCTGAAGAGGGTTGAGTTCGTGCGATTGCCGTGCTACTGGCGTATTTGACGTGTAAGTCAATACACCAAAAGTTTTAATATTTTTCTTAATCTAATGTCAATGGACTGCTGTGATTATGGAAAATACACTTCTACAACGTATTACTCAATCGAGATATCTGCCACGGCAAACCGCTGTAATATAGCGATCGCCTAGCAATCAAAATCCCCAAAATTAAAGATTTTCTCAAATAAAGATAATTTTGAAAGCAAACAAGGGATAACTAAAGATAGTTCCATCTTTGGTGACTATTCCCTGAGTTTTCTATGACCTATTGCCTTAGAATTGCTGACCTACCTACAAATGAGCGTCCCCGTGAACGGCTAATGACGCATGGTGCCAAAATTTTAGGCACAGCCGAGTTAATCGCAATTCTGCTAGGCACTGGTCAAGGGCCGGGGAAACTCTCTGCTGTGGGTTTGGGACAATATATTTTGAGTGAATTAGGCAAACACCAACGCGATCCTTTGGCAGTTTTGCGAGAAGTTACACCTGCTGAATTAATGCAAATTTCTGGTGTGGGTCCGGCGAAAGCAACAAGTATCTTAGCTGCAATTGAATTGGGCAAACGTGCTTTTCAATCTCGTCCTTCTGAAGGCACACTAATTGATAGCCCACTTGCTGCTGCTGCTACCCTCAGTCAAGATTTGATGTGGCAAACAAAAGAACGTTTTGCAGTGCTGCTGTTAGATGTTAAGAATCGTTTGCTAGGCACACAAGTAATTACTATTGGCACCGCAACTGAAACCCTCGCTTCTCCCCGTGAAATTTTTCGGGAAGTTATTCGTCAAGGTGCAACGCGAGTAATAGTTGCACACAACCATCCTTCTGGTAATCTTGAACCCAGCCAAGAAGATATAGAATTGACGCGCCAGTTGTTAGCAGGGGCACAGTTTTTGGGCGTTCCACTACTAGATCATCTCATTTTGGGTGATGGCAATCATCAAAGTCTACGAGAACTGACAACCTTGTGGGATGAACATCCGCAGGGGGATTAGGGGGACGCGGGGAGGCAGGGGAGGCAGGGGAGGCAGGGGGAGACAAAGAAATAAGTTTATTCATGGATATCAAGGTAGTAAAAAATACTAAATATTTCTCTTTACTCCCCCTGCTTCCCCTGCTCCCCCTGCTCCCCCTGCTCTTTTGACGATGATCTCA
>NZ_JACJSJ010000199.1 GCF_014698115.1 Nostoc sp. FACHB-973 | reverse complement strand
GTGAGCAGGGGGAGCAGGGGAGGCAGGGGAGGCAGGGGGAGAAGAAATTGCATACTAGTGTTGGATGCAGGAATTGATTAATTTAATTCTTGGATGTCCCTAATATCAGGTTCAATTGAAGATCTATTAAGTAGGACTGACAGGGGGACGCGGGGATGGGGGGAAAATTTTTGAACGCAAAAATCAGGTTTTGGGACTGAATTGAGGAAAACCTGCCCTTGAAAGAGTAGGGAGAGCTAAACCATTTTGGATTTTAGATTTTGGATTTTGGATTGAGAATTGCGTTGTGTATCTGGCTTGTATGAATCTATCTGTCGTAAAACCTCTCCCCTTCTAGGGGAGAGGCTTTAAATTTTGCAATTAATTTTACCTATTGGCTATTTCCTTTTGCCTATGTCAACAGACACCCTCTATTTTTGAGAAACTTTTTCCTCATTAGTAGAAAGAGAGCGAATTAACTCCCGAATTACGTCGGTTGCCGGTCTACCTGTAGTTGAGCAGTATTGCTCAAGCTTCTGTGCCTCTTCTGATGCCAGATTGATTGTAAATCGTTTAACAGCCCATTTTTTATTCATGATTCAAGAAACTATGTTTTGCTAGTACTTTTCTAATATCAGTTTTTTATGCTGTTACTACAATGGTATAATCAATGAAATTGCATTTAAGAAATAATGAAGACAAATGCGATATTCCTTGATTAAGGGTGAAGAAATAAATTTTACTCTAAAATGTGAAGTTTAGCTAATTTAAATGCAGGAATTATAAACATAATGTTAAGCTTATATTAAAATATACATATAAAAACAGGGTATTCACTGAGTCAGGCAAAAGAAAATAAATTGAATATTACTTTTGACTTTATTAGTAAATCATTAGCGATCGCGCTGAATTCATCGGCAAACAATTTACTGATAAGCACGATATTTTTGCTCTAGTTCGAGAGTAAGAATGCAGGCAACTAAACATAATAAACCTACAGCATAGCCAACGAAGACATCAGTAGGCCAGTGAACGCCTAGATAAAGCCGACTAAAACCGATGGCAATAATTAAGATAGTAGTCAAGCTGAAAATTGGTTTTTGCCATTGAGGAAATTGCTTTGCAAAAATATAGGCTATGAGACCGTAAACTACTAAAGACAGCATGGCGTGACCACTGGGAAAGCTAGGGTGACCTACATTAATAATCCACTTCCACAGTGCTGGACGCGGCCTACCAAAAAGTATTTTCAGCACATAAATTATAACCATTGCACTACTGGTAGCTATACCCAAAGTAGTTGCTTGCCAGCGACGATTATTATATAACCAATTAATTTCTACTCCTAAACTAATTAATAGTAAAACCAGTGGTTCACCAAAAAAAGTTATACTCAGCATTAGCTGATCTAGTAGTGGAGTATGCAGCTTTTGTATTGCTAGCAAAATACTGCGATCAAGGCCATATCTGTGTAGCAATACACTACAAAATGCTAGGGAAAAAATAGCTCCAGATAACTGAATAAGCTGATTGTTTACTGTATATATAGGTAAAGTTTTAGCCTTTTCGTTGGTATCAATTTTACTGATAAGTACTTTTTTAAAGAATTTTGTATAATCTAAGACAATATTTTGGAGAATTAAGGCGATCGCATTTGGACTGAAATCTTGATGAAAAATCACCAGAACATTTCCTGTCAAATGATTGACTTGAAATTCGGCGATTGTTTTTTCCTGTGATAATCTGGTTTTTATGTAGTTTTCGAGACTTTGGGAATGCTTCAGTCCACTTACTTTATATCTTGCTCTGCCTTTAACAGCAGTATGTATGGCTTGAATCAAAATATTTTGCTCGTAGCGATTACTCAAATCAAGGTTCATTCTTCTAACTAATAGATTTTTGTAGTAGCACATTTTACAGCGATTTTCCGAAAAATGAACCAGATTATTTTAACAGCAAAATTCAGGAGTCAGAATCGGCTCTGTGCCTAGCTACCAGACCTAGATAGTGTACTTCATAACTTGAAATATGCTGTAAATCAAGGGTATGGCGATCGCATGTTAAATTAAATTGAATATTCAGATTGTAAATAAGAATATATTTTACAAAAATGAAAGACTTGAAATCACCAGGTTTCACTTGTTGGTTAACTGGATTATCCGGCGCAGGAAAGTCAACTCTAGGAATAGAAATAACTCAAGCATTAGAGCAATTATCACTTCCGTGTGAATATTTAGATGGTGATGTCATCCGCACTAATCTTTCTAAAGGGTTAGGTTTTTCTCGTGAGGATAGAAATACCAATGTTGCTAGAGTTGGCTTTGTTTGTGGACTTTTAAATAAACATGGCATCAATACCGTTGTGGCTTTAATTTCTCCTAATCGAGATTCCCGCGAACAACTCAAACTTCAAATACCCAATTTTATCGAAATTTTTATTGATACTCCTTTGGAAGTTTGTATCACAAGGGATGTCAAAGGTTTGTATAAAAAAGCTTTAGCTGGAGAAATTCCGGAATTTACTGGAATTTCTTCTCCCTATGAACCGCCTTTAAACCCAAATATAACTCTCAAAACTCACAAAGAAACTGTAAATGAATGTCTAGAAAAAGTTTTAAATTATCTCCGTGAACGGGGACAAATATAATCAATTAGGAGAATTCAGGAGTCTGAATTCAGAATTGAGAAGTGAAAGGGCGGTTAGAAACCGCGTCTACACAAACAAAACCCGCCTAGACGGGTTTTAAATTAATAAAAATATGTTTTCATTAGTTCCCCTTCAAATTGTTATTGGAGACACTTATATTGGTTCCCATTCAGATGCGGTACAAGATAATATCACGAGGTGTAGGGGCACGGCACTGCCTGCCCCTACGAGTGTACTAATTTGCTGAAAGTCAAGTTTTTGAGAACTTTCTTTCAGGCTTGAGCAACATCAGCCCATAAAGCGATCGCTTTATCCTGCCCAAATTGAAAACGATAAACTTTTTACAGGGGTGATTTTTACTAAAACTCAAAAGGTATCGGGCAATGGTGCGATTAAAGCTGTGGCAATGGGTTGTGTTGGCGATGCCGATCGCTTTCATTATTATTTTCTTACTCGTATCCGCTGGTTTGCAAATCCATGCGTGGGGCATTAATTGGATTTGGGCTGTGTTCACTGTTTTATTCGTTGGCTGGCGTTGGCTGTTAGTAAAATGGACTCAACCCGCCTTACAACAGGTAGAAGCTGTATTGGCGGAAGTCCAACAAGAATTAGAATCGGCGGCAGAAAATAATGTAGTACCAGTGGGAAGTGACGCCACAAAGCTTGCAGAAGTCGCCCTGCAAGACATTCTGCAAGCTGCACAAAGCGATCGCCCGCTTTGGGAAGATTGGCAAACTTTTTGGACGCGATGTCAGGATTTAGTTGTAGCGATCGCTCATATTTACAATCCTCAAGTTCAATATCCCCTGCTGAATATTTACGTACCCCAAGCTTACGGGCTGATTCGGGGAACGGTGGATGATGTGGATTTGTGGATGCAAAAGTTATCTCCTGTGCTGAATCAGGTAACGGTTGGGCAAGCATACCAAGCCTACGAAGTTTACCGGAAGTTGGAACCATCAGCTCGAAAATTCTGGAAAGCTTGGAACTGGGCACAGTGGCTATTAAATCCGGTGGCAGCGGTGGCAAAACAAGTTAGCCAGGGTTCCAGTAACCGCGCAACTGAGCAATTATTGGTCAATTTGAGTCAATTATTCCGGGAAGTTGCCCTGAGGAATTTATGTAAGCAAGCGATCGCTCTCTACGGAGGTAAAGCATTACCGATTTCAGTATCTCCAACTACGCCAGCCCTACCCAAGGCAAAAACTCAAACACTCAAAGAAATACTGAGTCAAGCCCAACCAGCCGAAGCGGTTGAACAAAAACCCGTGAATATTCTGCTGGTAGGGCGCACGGGTTCGGGAAAAAGCAGCTTGATTAACACGCTATTTCAACAGGATCTCGCAGCCGTTGATGTTTTGCCCAGCACCGATCGCATTCAAAATTACCAATGGCAGTCTCAAACCGGGGAAAGTCTGACACTTTGGGATACACCAGGTTATGAACAAGTCAACCGTACAGACTTACGAAATTTAGTGCTTGATTATGCTATAAATGCAGATTTATTGCTGTTAGCTACTCCAGCCCTCGATCCTGCCCTGCAAATGGATGTAGACTTTCTCCAGGATATCAAAGCGGAAATTGCAGATTTACCGGCGATCGCAGTTGTCACCCAAGTAGATCGTCTGCGTCCGATTCGGGAATGGCAACCGCCTTATGATTGGGAATGGGGCGATCGTCCCAAGGAAATTGCCATTCGTGAAGCTACTGAATATCGTGCTAAACTGCTGGATGACTTTTGCAATCTAGTTTTACCACTGGTGACAGCCGACAGTAAAACAAATCGAGTTGCTTGGGGAGTGGAGGCGCTATCCTTGGGATTAATAAATGCGATCGCCCCTGCAAAACAACTCCGTCTCGCCCGGTTTTTGCGTAACCTAGAAGCCCGCACCGTTGCTGCTGCGAAAATCATCGATCAGTACACTTTCCAAATGGCGACAACCAAGGGATTAGCATCACTGCTCAAAAGTCCGGTTCTTCAGTTTATTTCTACCCTATCAACTGGATCTCCAACCTTGGCTTATTTGTTAGCAGAACAAATCCCCGTGGAACAGTTACCAATTGTAATTGGCAAACTCCAAATGGCCTATGACCTTTTCTCGCTTTTGAATACAGGTAACCCTAACCCGCTAAAATTTGAGTTGCTAGCTTTGTGGCCGTTGCTGTTAGAAAATTCCGCTTCACCTGAGCAAAATGCTTGGGCATTTGGTCACGCATTAGTAGAATATTGGACTCAGAATTTGACAGTGGAAAAACTTGGCGATCGCTTTCAGAAATATTTACAGCAGATTTCAAGTTAGTGAAGTACACTATAGCAGTCTAAATCATTTGTGAAAATTATATATCTCTTTCTTCTTTCTTCTCTTTGCGTACTTTGCGTTCTTCTCTACGAGACGCTGCGCGAATGCGGTTCGTTTCCTTATCTATATTTTTCATGACTCATTTAGGATTGCTATATCTAGGAAAATTAAATTATGCAACTCGAAGATTATTTTACTTTTCTCGCTCCGGACGACATTCGTTTAAAAGGTTCGCGTATTGGCATCAAAACCATTTTAAATGAGTTAGGACTTACGCAAAATCATGAAAAAACGAACCGCATTCGCGCAGCGTCTCGTAGAGAAGGACGCAAAGGAGAGGCAGCGAGGTCTTGGGGGTTTCCCCCATGAGCGACTGCCGTCACAAACAAATAAGAGTTTCAGAGAGTTTTTGCGTAAGTCCTATGAGTATATTTATCAGCATCAGTCACCAGAAGCAATTGCCAATATTTATACTAAACTGCCGAAAAAATTGCCCGTTTTGTGCCGATGTTTGAAATGAGTCCGCAGGGGATGAATGCGGCAATTAGTGTGTTGCGGGGTCGATATATTGTAGTAAAAGAGTTGGATGAATCTTTATGCTTTTAGAGTTAAGACAATTGAGGATTCAACCGGGACAGCAACTGTTACTTGAGGACGTTAGCTGGCAGCAATTTGAAAATATTTTGGCAGAATTAGGAGAACATCGCGCTGCCAGAATTTCCTATAGTCATGGTTTTTTAGAAATTATGGTTCCCTTACCCGAACATGAAAAAGCCAAAGAAATTATTGGCGATATAGTCAAAATTTTACTGAATGAACTAAGTATCAATTATGATGCTTTAGGTTCAACCACTCTAAAAAACGAAAAAATGAGTCAGGGAGTAGAACCGGATACTTGTTTTTACATTCAAAATCAAGCGGTAGTTATTGGTAAAAATCGCATAAATTTAAGTGTAGACCCACCCCCAGACTTAGCCATAGAAATTGATTTAACTTCTCGCACGCAATTGGATAATTACCAAATTTTGGGAGTACCAGAACTTTGGCGATATGGAAAACAAGGCTTACAAATTAACGTCTTGCAAAGTGGAAAATATGTAGAGTCAAATTTTAGTCCTACTTTTCCAGATATTCCAATAATTGAGCTAGTAAATCAATACGTCCAGCAAAGTCAAGTTGTTGGTAGCAGCCAAGCAATTCAAGCTTTTAGAAATTGGCTGCGGGATAATATTTAATTGTGCCTTTTATATTGATCGCCAGCAGCAATCAGTTCATATGTACTAAATTATAGTCTGGTATGGAATTGATGTCAGCCACAGAATTTTTGAGTAAGTAGGCAAAGCAGATACTTGAGGCTGTAAGAATGTAACAATAGCGATCGCAACCAAACAAATCATCATCACCAGTGAACGCCCCTAGCAACGTCTCCGCCCAAACTCAAAATCGCAAAGCCGATCACATTCGCATCTGCTTAGAAGAAGATGTCCAGTGTCATGAAGTTACCAATGGACTAGAACGCTATCGGTTCATCCATTGTTGCTTACCAGAATTAGATCACAGCGACATTGACATCAGTACAACTTTTTTGGGTAAACACCTCGGCGCACCTTTGTTAATTTCTTCCATGACTGGAGGAACCGAACAAGCAGGAATCATTAACCAACGCCTGGCCGAAGTCGCCCAACACTACAAAATTGCAATGGGTGTCGGTTCCCAGCGAGTAGCCGTCGAAAAACCCCAGGTAGCTGATACTTTTGCTGTCCGCAAGTATGCGCCGGATGTTCTGCTATTTGCCAACTTGGGCGCTGTGCAACTTAACTATAAATACGGCTTAGATCAATGTTTGCGGGTAGTCGATATCCTAGAGGCTGATGCATTGATTTTACACATTAACCCCCTACAAGAGTGCATTCAAACCAAAGGTGATACGAATTTTAAGGGTTTGCTTGACAATATTTCTAAAGTATGTTCTAAAATTCCAGTACCAGTAATTGCGAAAGAAGTGGGGAATGGGATTTCAGGTGCGATCGCCAAAAAACTCTTAGATGCTGGAGTCACAGCCATTGATGTCGCTGGTGCTGGTGGTACTTCATGGGCGAAGGTGGAAAGCGAACGGGCTGAAAATGCCTTGCAACGTCGCTTAGGCAGGACATTTGCCGATTGGGGTTTACCGACAGCAGAGTGCATTACCAGTATTCGAGCGATCGCCCCAGATGTGCCCTTAATTGCTTCGGGAGGCTTGCGTCATGGACTAGATGCAGCAATGGCGATCGCCTTAGGAGCAGACATCGCTGGTTTCGCAATGCCCTTCCTGAAAGCAGCAGCAGTATCAGAGACAGCAGTTGCCGAACTCGCTGAGGTATTAATTGCCGAAATCACCACAGTATTATTTTGCACAGGCAATGCGACCTTGTATCAGTTAAAGCACTCTGATGGTTTACAGCGCATAGAATAAAATAATTCGTAATTCGTAATGACGCTCGCGGACTCGCTAACGCTACGCTAACGTAATTCGTAATTATTTCGGTAACTTTATCTACCCACACACTAAATCCCACAGCAAATCAATTCCATTTCCAACATATTTTGAATCCTGGTGTTGGTTAATCAATTGGGCAAGAGTAGTGACCAAACTAAAAGTTTTTTTGCCGATTTGACCCAGCGCATGTGCCGCATGAGAACGCACAGAGTTACAAAACAGCCACAAAAGTACTTCCTACGCGAGCACAAGAAAGGAATGAAAATATCTCTTTCCCAGTCCCCAATCCCCAGTCCCCAGTCCCTATTTTCAAGGCAGGTCTATTACTGAGTGTCCTGATTTTTGATAGCCAAAGAAGACAAGCTGCTACTTAAATGCTACTTATAAGAAAATGAATAAACCAGTAGAACATAGATTTACAAGATATGACTAACTTTTTTAAACAAACTTTTGCTAGTTTAATTGGCACCTTACTAGGACTAATTGTTTTCTGCGGTCTGGGAACAACTGGACTGTTGGTGCTGCTGTTGGCTGCTACATCCTCTAAAGATACTGGGCCAGAAGTGAAAGATAAGTCAATGTTAGTTTTTGACTTGTCGATGAAAATTACTGACGGGGAACCCAATTCTGGCGAATTCTTTCAGAATGCACTCTCAGGTGTGGGTGAAGAGAGAATGACACTCCGCAAAGTTGTGGAAACCTTGGAAAAGGCGCGGCGCGATCCGCGAATTGTGGGTATCTATCTGGATGCGAGCAGCACAAGGGAAACTGGTGATATCGGCTACGCCTCTCTGAAAGAAATCCGCAAAGCCTTAGAGGAATTCCGCGCTGGTGGCAAAAAGATTGTTGCCTATGGCAGTAATTGGACTGAAAAGGAATATTATCTGAGTTCAGCGGCAAACTCCATCATCCTTAACCCGTTGGGATTAATGGAAGTCAACGGGTTGAGTTCGCAACTAATGTTCTTAACGGGAGCATTGCAAAAGTATGGTATTGGGGTTCAAGTCGTGCGGGTAGGGAAATTTAAGGGAGCTGTTGAACCGTTGATCCTCACAAAGCTGAGTCCAGAAAACCGCGAACAAACTCAGAAATTATTGGATGATGTTTGGGGAGAATGGCGCAATGCTGTCGGTGCCAGCCGGAAAATTCAACCAGAACAGCTACAGGCGATCGCAGATAATCAGGCATTATTAGAAGCAACACAAGCCAAAACCAGCGGTTTAGTAGACCAAATAGCATACGCTGATGAAGTGGTGAGTGACCTAAAAAAGCTTACAGATACTGACAAAGAAGACAAAACATTCCGCCAAATTAACTTGAATGACTACTCACAAGTTTCCGGTAAATCTTTGGGTGTAGAACGCGACTCAAAAAATAAAATTGCCGTTGTTTATGCTGAAGGCGAGATTGTCGATGGTATAGGTGAAGATGGAGAAGTAGGAGGCGATCGCTTTGCGAAAATCTTTAATAGACTGCGACAAGATAAAGATGTAAAAGCAATTGTTCTGCGAATTAATAGCCCTGGTGGTAGCGCCACCGCAGCCGAAGTCATGCAGCGAGAAGTGAAATTAACTCGCCAAGAAAAACCAGTTGTAGTATCAATGGGTGATACCGCCGCCTCTGGTGGTTACTGGATTGCTAGCGACTCTAACCGGATTTTTGCCGAACCAAATACAATTACAGGTTCAATTGGGGTGTTTGGCATACTATTTAATGGGCAAAAGTTGGCAAATGACAACGGTATCACCTGGGATTCAGTGAAAACCGGGCGCTATGCTGATTCTCAAACAGTTTCTCGCCCGAAATCAGCCCCAGAATTAGCCCTTTATCAACGCAGTGTTGACCGGATTTATAACATGTTTCTCAATAAAGTTTCCCAAGGTCGGAAACTTCCAGAACAAAAAGTAGCAGAAATTGCCCAAGGACGGGTTTGGTCAGGTGTGGCGGCTAAGGAAATTGGTTTGGTGGATGAAATTGGCGGTTTGAATAGTGCGATCGCCTATGCTGCCAAAGAAGCGAAACTAGAAGAAGATTGGGAATTGCAAGAATATCCCCGCTTTAGCAGCTTCGGAGAACGCTTTTTTGGGCAAGCAACTCAAGAAGTGCGGAATAATTTAGGAATTGAGTCAACGCAACCCAAACAATCTAATCCCCTCACTGCTGAATTCCAAAAACTCCAACAAGAAATCCAAATTCTCCAAAAAATGAACGACCCACAGGGAATTTATGCCCGCTTACCTTTCAACTTGAAAATTGAGTAGATGGGCATTGGGCATTGGGGATTACCCTCATCTTTCCCAGTCCCCAATCCCCAGTCCCCAATCCCCACTCCCCAATCCCCAATCCCCAATCCCCAATCCCCCATCCCCAATCCCGAAGCTAACGCCGCAGCA
>NZ_JACJSJ010000198.1 GCF_014698115.1 Nostoc sp. FACHB-973 | reverse complement strand
ACAAATAATTCTCTCGAATTCTTGTGTTGATGTACAGCCCCCATTTATTCGCGAGTAATAGTCGCGAATAAACTGGTCTTTTCACCCTCTTTTTGCACATTTGGGATGCTCCCCAAAGCACAAATGACTAATGACTAATTACACTTAACTTACCCAACAGTGTTATTTGTTTTGTTGCCAAGCCAAAACTTTTTCTGTTTCTGCTAGGGCTGGACTGATGCCAAACCAGCGTCCCAGAGGATCGCGATATTCAAACAGATACATACTTCGTAGTAAGCTTTGGTAGTCTGACTCGCCTTTAACTCTCTGCTGTTGCACTACTTCAAACAGTAACTCCCACTGGGATTCGTCAATAGCTAATAGCAAATCGTCGCGGTAGTCCTTAATCACAGCTTCTAAGCAGGCGCTAGAAAAAGGTGGATCTTGTCGTTGCAGGCAACTATAAAGTAAACCCAATAAGTTACGAATATGACCACCACTAACGCGACATAAACGATCCAAGGTTTGGGAATTATCGAATAATTCTGTAATTAGTGACAGTCTTCCATTCAAAGGAACTTCTGGAAAAGCTCTAGCTAGGACTAACTGGCGCACCAGTGACATGCCTGGTTCGTAGTCACTACCATCTCTTTGCCGCACCAGCACCATCGGTAGTACCTTAGGCGCAATCCCTCCTCCCAAGCGATTTTTCAATGTCTCGTACTCATTAGAAAAAATTAACGCTAGGGGAATTGTGTAAACTAGGTGGCATTTGAGTCGGCGTAACTGTTCACCTCGGTCGATGAAAAGATACTCTGGTTGCGATCGCCCCGATGCTAAGGGACGCATATCTACTCGATCTAAGTTATCTACAATCACTACCAGTCCTTTTTGACCCCGCAGCTTTAGTTGATTAACGGCTTTTTCTAAAATTTCTTCGTTAATCGCTTGCAAAATACTGTTGGTGCGTGGTTCCAGATATTGCCTCAGTTGATTACGCAATTGGTTGCTATCTTTGGTTTTGGCAGTAATTTTGGCAATCCCCAAGGACAACTCTGCTTCTGCTGAAACCTCTATGGGACTTTGTAAAAAATCCCCTACTTCTTTAAACAAATTGCTAAAGTAACCAGGTTTGAGTTTGATACCAATCCCTTCTAAACTAACACTCACTTGACGGGCTACACTCAGCAAAATATCGCTGACATCTATATCGGCCATGTCTAAGTCTTGACTGGACTCAAAATAAACCACATGAAATCCTGCCAATTCTAGTTCTGTTTTCAGGCGCTGTAACTCTGTAGATTTACCACAACCAATGTGACCAGTAAATAACTGGCAGGTTGGCTCATCCGGAGAAATACGGCAGATTGTCCGTTGTAATTCTTCCACAATCTTGCAACCACGTACATCAGCAAAATCTATGTAGTATTGCCGATCTAGTACGTTGCCTATATTTAGGGTGTAACTTGGATTACATGCTTTATAAAAACGTGACAAATTTAATGTCGTTCTCATGTATGTTGAGGTGTATGTAGATGTGTATGTAGATGCAGTTTAATTCGTATTTTTTATACAGGTAATCTCTAGCCTACATTTAGGCACAGGCTTGGTTTGCAAGTCGGTAGTGTCTTGCAACAGACAGCACTCGTAGCGATCCTGCAACGGGTAACTGTGAGTATATGGTAGAGATTTAATTGACCCTAATAACGTTAAGCATATCTGTCCTTTTTACACCTGCTATTGAGGTTTTGACAATCTCTAGCTTTTGCTTGACCAGAAGAAGACAAAAGGAGGGGAAGACTTGGAGATGAAAGGGAGTAGGGAATCGGGAGTCGGGAGTGGGGAAACTAAGCCGCCCACAAGGGGCGGGGTTTCAGGGCAACATTCAATACAAGGATTTTTTTCGCCCACAAGGGGCAAAGCTTTAAACCTCAATTTCCTTGCTCACTTCTTCCCCTACTCCCTACTGCCTACTCCCTACTCCCGCCCCGAAGGGAAGGTAAATGCAGTAAGAGGTTTTTCTCTTTCTTCCCTTGTCGCCTTGTCTCTTCATTGACCTGGCACAAATCTCTGTGCCTAACTTGGTAAGTAAAAAAAACTACTAGACTGGATGATTCTCAATTTCTATGGCTGATGAGGTAGGACTGGTATGAATTATAGCAAGGTACACAGAGATTCAGGAATACTTATGTATCATTTCACATTGTATTTGTCAATAAAACAAAATCATGAACATCTCAATTAACATTTTGTAATCATTTAGGGAAAAAACTTCGATGAAAACTTGTCAAAAAGACAACAGTCAGTTAAAAATGGACACCGGAAACTTTAAATAACAACAATGACTAGCGCCACGATTTTTGTGTAGTTACTGTAAAGTGTTACTAAAAATAAAAAAAGTCTTGAGGAGTGCGGCTAACATATGCCGACAGTGTTTACTGAAATTAATAATGATACAAACACATCAAGGAATTTAGACTGCAAGGAAAAAGGGGTTTGAATGGCTGGCATAATATCAGTTTCCCGCACGGATCTAGCCCAGCGTCGTAAAAAATTGCGTCGGCAACGGCAGATGAGAATTATTCAGGCTATTTGGCGAACGTTTGCCATTATCGGTTTGGCAAGTGGATTGTTCTGGGTGGCAGTTCAACCAGTGTGGATGCTCAAAGCTTCTAAACAAATAGTGATGAAATCAGGCAATAAATTACTGTCGGATGAGACAACTCGATCGCTGTTGGTGCTATCTTATCCCCAGTCCTTGTGGCGAATTGAACCGTCGGCGATCGCCAACTCTCTGAAAAAACAACCAACTATTGCCAATGCGATCGTGAGACGCCGCCTATTTCCTCCTGGTTTAATCATCGATATCCAAGAACGAGTACCTGTAGCAGTGACTCAAACACCAACAGTGCAAAATCAAGGCACTAGTAACAATAAAGTCACAATTGGCTTACTAGATGCAAGTGGAGTTTGGATGCCCCTAGAAAAATACACATCACTCAATCCCAACAAAAAATTACCCAATCTCAGAGTTATTGGATCGCCAAAACAATACTGCCTCTATTGGACTCAACTTCATCAAGCTATCAACCAAAGTCCAGTCAAAGTGATGGAAATTGATTGCCAAAATCCAACGAATTTAATTTTGAAAACAGAATTAGGAAATGTGCATCTTGGCGCTCCAAGCCCCCAGTTACCAGAACAAATTAAGGTACTAGCCCAGATGCGCCATCTAAAAGCAAAACTCAATTCTGGCCAAATAGAGTATATTGATTTGAAAAATCCCGAATTTCCATTAGTACAGATGAACCAAGAAAATCCCAAATTAACTCCCAAAATCCCTCGAAACATTTAGGGTGTCTCATGTATTGAGCGCTCTTAGGAAATTAAGAAGCTTTATGCTGATAAAGATATTTATTATTTTTAGTTTTCTCGCAAATCGCAGGAAAATCGGCATTAACTTCTAATTAAAATGAGAAGATCAACCATAGAATCTACATTGGGAGTTAAAGACCCCCGATTATAACCCTAACTTTTATGTGTGGGGTGCATACTAGACAATGTAATGATGGCGTATGGCGTACAAAACGCCTTCTGACTGTACATTCTTCGACTGAACCCAGCGTGGAAAGGAGAAAAATGTTTGAGTTTTTCATTAAAATCTGACTCACGAACAGAAAACACTGATGAGAGCGGTTGACGCCGCCATTGAAGTGCAGAGCCAAAAAGACTCTGGCTTTGGTCTGTTAAGGACACTTCCAAAGACAGTTGACCAAAGTTTCAATCTGTAAAAATGGTACTCAAAGTTGCCCAAGGGTTGCTATTGGGCAATCAGTATGAACTACTCTGTGTAGTAATTCTTATGAGGTTACAAAACCTTTTGGGAAATCTGAGTTTATTGAGGGCATCAGTGAAGATTCTCGGAGGATAGAGTATTGCTGCAACAAAGTGTCCATTAAGACTCCCCAAATAACAAATTAATCAGGTATAGTCTGACAAGCAAATAATTCCTTACTTCCATCTCAAGGATAAGTAAGTATCATGTAAATTTTGTGTCTTAAGTTGCAATCATCCCCAATGGTGAAATCTATTAACAATATTATTAAGCCAGATAAAAGCCGCTGTGGCGTGTTCTTACAAGTTATGGCGTCCGCCGATGAAAATGAAGAAATTAATGTCTGCTGGAAGTTATACAGAAGACTTTTAGATACATGTAAGTATTTAAATATATTCAACGTAATTATGCAGAAATTATTGTTGTTCAAACATATATGTAGTAGTCTGGCTATATTTGACTACGTAAGATGGAATTATACTTCTGTAGAATTAGCTGTGCGATCGCCTGGGTTAAAACCTTATCCCAGAGTAAATTTTCGCACTACCAATTCTGTTAGGCTTGGCAGTAGTGAAAACAATAAAAAACACTGCCACAATATTATGGCAGTGTCAAACTATAGTTGACTCCTAGTTGAATAACACCCCAAAAAGTCGTTTATCTACCTCTGACAAATCCAATGACACTTGATAATAACCAAGGACTTACCTATAAAGATTCCCAATCTACAGGACAGCCGGGGTTCTCTCTGGCAGTTAACTCGACCAATCCCTTTAATAACTCTGGTCTGAACTTCGGACAAAATCACGATAATAAAAAGATTTCTCCGGAAAATAGCCGAATTGGTGAGATTGTTCCTGGTCGGGTTGCCAACATTAAAGTGATTGGTGTTGGTGGCGGTGGTGGCAATGCTGTTAACCGCATGATTGAGTCTGATGTCTCTGGTGTAGAGTTTTGGTCAATTAACACTGATGCCCAGGCTCTGACTTTAGCTGGCGCTCCCAGTCGATTACAAATTGGACAGAAGCTAACGCGGGGTTTGGGAGCAGGTGGTAATCCTGCCATTGGTCAAAAGGCCGCTGAAGAATCACGAGACGAAATTGCCACGGCTCTAGAGGGTGCAGACCTAGTATTTATCACAGCTGGGATGGGGGGCGGTACTGGGACTGGTGCTGCTCCGATTGTGGCAGAAGTCGCCAAAGAAATGGGCGCTCTGACCGTTGGCGTGGTTACACGTCCATTTGTTTTTGAGGGACGCCGCCGTACCAGCCAAGCAGAACAAGGTATTGAAGGACTAAAAAGTAGAGTAGATACACTGATTATTATCCCCAATAACAAACTGCTGGAAGTGATCCCCGAACAAACCCCTGTGCAAGAAGCTTTTCGCTATGCAGATGATGTGCTGCGTCAAGGGGTGCAAGGAATTTCTGATATCATTACGATCCCAGGTTTGGTAAACGTTGACTTCGCCGATGTCCGAGCTGTGATGGCAGATGCAGGATCGGCATTGATGGGAATTGGCGTTAGCTCAGGGAAATCTAGAGCCAGAGAAGCGGCGATCGCAGCGATTTCTTCGCCTTTGCTAGAATGTTCCATTGAAGGCGCCAGAGGAGTTGTCTTTAATATTACTGGTGGTACTGACCTGACTTTGCATGAAGTGAATGCTGCGGCAGAAGCAATCTATGAAGTGGTTGATCCCAACGCTAACATTATTTTTGGTGCTGTAATTGATGACAGGCTCCAAGGTGAAGTCAGAATTACTGTAATTGCTACCGGGTTTACAGGTGAAGTACAAACAGCACCACAACAAAGCGTAGCTAACGTTCGGGTAGCACCTAATACTCCCAAGCGACCAGCAACACAGCAACCCACAGTTAATCCTCCAACCCCAACTCCAACTCCAATTCCAGAACCAAAAGAAAAACTGGGACTGGATATACCTGATTTTCTAAAAAACCGACGTACACCACGGAATTAAGAAATTTTGGATTTGAGATTTTAGATTAACTTACCAGTATCAGATCAAGCTGAGTGCTGTATAAAATCTGCTATTTCCAGGATTTTACCAAGAGCAGGGGTAAGCAATCCGTTGCCATCCCCAATTTTGCTAATAAGTAAGGAAACTTCTCAAGGCTATTTACAGAGTTAACTTGGGCTGGAGTCTGCTGATTCCCATGTTTGGCTGTGCTTTGGTCACAAAAAAACAGGAACACTTGCTCGACTATTAGTAAATATATTTAGTTGAAGTTTAGACTGTAACATTCGTGTAGCTATCTAAAAGCAACTCACTGACGGCAACCCCCATCCGTATGGATGAAAAAAACACGTTCTTTCCCCACTCCCTACTCCCCATTCCCTACTCCCTATTTTTATTCAGAGTCTGTTCAATCCATTGAATAACCTGATGACCCAAGCGAGTACCATCTAGCCTGTCAATCTCACGAATTCCAGTTGGACTGGTGACGTTAACTTCAGTCAGGTAGCCACCAATAACGTCAATACCTACAAAAATTAAGCTGTCTTGGCGTAAACGTTCGGCTATTTGGGTACAGATTTCATGCTCTCTAGGAGTAATTTCGGTTTGAGCCACTGTACCACCAGTTGCCATGTTATTGCGAAAATCAGTTCCGCTAGAGAGGCGATTAAGCGCACCAATCGGTTGGCCGTTGAGGAGGATGATTCGCTTATCTCCTTCTTTTGCTTGGGGTAAATAGGTCTGCACCATTACTGGTACTTTACCTTGGAGGGTACTGAGTTCGATAATCGAGTTGAAATTGCGATCGCCAGATTGCAAAATCAAAATCCCTTCCCCAGCTTTGTTACCCAACGGTTTGAGAACCGCAGTCCCCTTTGCTTCCACAAATTGCCGAATAAACTGCTTATCAGCGCTAACAATTGTTTCTGGAATCGCTTTGGTAAATTGGAGGGCGTACATTTTTTCATTTGCCCCTCGGATACCACTAGGACTATTAATCACCAGAGTTTTCTTTTGGTCAATGTAATCCAGGATATAGGTAGCATACAGGTAGGAATCATTGACTGGTGGATCTGTCCGCATAAATACGGCGTCCATTGTTTCCAGGGAAGTTAAAGAACGTTCGCTCAATTTATACCAAGGATTCGCGGCTACCCAGCGTCCTTCAACCAACTGCACTGGTACAAGTTCGGCTTGCTGTAGAACAGCCCAAGCTTTGCCTTCCACCACACTCAGCAGATTTGCCTGAGTCACCCAAACTTCGTGTCCCAGAATTTGCGCTGCTTCCATCAGGGCAACGCTGGTATCATGACACGGGTCAAGTTGATGGATGGGATCAATGATAAAAGCCAGTTTCACCCTGTCTACCTCAATCACCAGAAAATTAAATGGTTATTCAATCATTATCAAAAATTTGGGTCTAAAACCCCGCTCCTAAAGGAGCGGCTTTTTGATACAATTGCTCGTAAGCGGGAACGAAGATGTAGTCGTGGCACACGAACTCATACGCTGTATAAAGACTAATGTCACCAATCCTTTCAGGGTTGCCCCAAGACCTCACTGCCCTCTAACAAATATGGCATAGGTGGGAGAAAAGAAGAACTGAATAAACTACCGTAGGGCATACGGAAAGTTACGCTTGGGGAGTAGTGCATAAGAGTGCTTGCTGTAAAAGGTGTAGTCGGACTAGACATGATCCTGTAAGACCAAAATTAAGCTTGCTTAGTGGAGGCAGCGATCAGCCCAAGAATCACCGCCCTAAAAGTGCGGTGAGTGTCAACTCCTGATGTTCTCACCAATTGACGTATAGCCATATTGCTCAGGATAACTTGGAAGCTAATATTTTGATAGACACCGTTTGTGCAGTGCGTTGCTTTTCTTTGAGTTTTAGCGACTGCCGTGTGGTTCAGCGGCTTGTCGCCAGAGTTTGCAATACCTTCTGAATCTAAATGCTACTGCTAGAAGCTAGTAGCTCATCCAGCTTACCTTGATTGTCTAAAGCGTGGATATCATCACAACCACCAATATGATCGTCATTGATGAAAATCTGCGGTAAAGAACGGCGTCCATTCGCTCTTTGAGCCATTTTATTTCTGGCTACCTCATCTCCGTCAATGCTGTATTCGATAAATTCAACCCCTTTATTTTTCAGCAAACTTTTGGCACGAATGCAAAATGGACAAGTTCTCCAAGTGTAAATTTCTACTTTTGCAGCCATAAAGTCCTCAAATTGATTTAATACTTCTTAATTTTAGAACTTTGCGGCTGGCTGTAGTGGCTCTATTGTGCCGTAATCTCAGCCCATACAAAAGATTTAATAGTACTAAATAATGAATATTGCTTAAGTAAATATACTAAAATAATATTGCATAGAGTTTTTCATCGCTGAACATTTTAAAAAATAGCGGGGCTTTTTCGTCCAACATTGTTTGTTGAAATCAGCACCGCTATCTAACTCATAAGTCAATTTTTCAAGGATTTTGGCAAATGCACCTGACAGTCTGTAACGAAAATCTTTTAGTGACAACCTATCAATTTTCGTCTTAACTTATACTTTCCTTTTAAGTAAGTCGGCGTAAATAATTATCGTTGGGATAAGGCAGGGAGCAGGGGGAGAAAGAGTTTGAGCCTTATTTGCTTTTCTTTATACAGTTTGGTTTTATTGCACCGACTTACTTACTGATCAAAGCGTTAACCACTACAAGAGCTTAATTTTGAATTAAACTAAAGGCTTTTTCTTTAGCAGTCTCAGCGCAGCTAGAGCAAATAAGCCTAAAGCTCCAGATGTACCAGGCTCAGGTACTCGTTTGGGTGACGGTTCCTGAGCCTTAGGCTGATAATAACTTCCTTGGCCTGTTCCACTAGTACCCAGATTAGTTCCTTCGATACTTTGGTAGCGTACCCCAAAGTTACCTAGAGCGAATGAATCAACGGTCTTACCGAAAGCAAGAGAGAAAGAGAAGTTTTTAAGACTATCTTCTGTCTTCACACCACCATTTTGTCCTCCTTGACAAGTGTTACCGTCAGTGAAGCATACATCTATATCACCAAATTGATTCGGGAAAGCGCCGTTAAGAACAGCGTTACTAAAAAGCCCCGACACATTTGTTTTTCCAGAAGCTAAATCAAGTTTGTTGGTAGACAGAAGGTCAGTATATACATTAAAACCCAAACCAGAAGTTCTAGAGTTGATGCCATTACTAGAGGTGTTATCTAAAGCGACATCAAAAATTGCTGCATCACCAGTGAAGCTTTTCAAGGTCAACCATGCTGTAGATGTTAGTCCAGAGACATTTTGCGTAGCTACGCTGCCATCAAAGTTAAATTGGAACTTTTTACCAATATCACTAAGGTTGAAATTGATAATTGGTAAGGGTCTGGTTGAAGTTGAGCCTTTATCAGCAGCTTCCTTGTCAGCTTTTTCCTTCTCAGCCTTAGCAGCAGCTTCCTTGTCAGCTTTCTCCTTCTCAGCCTTAGCAGCAGCTTCCTTGTCAGCTTTCTCCTTCTCAGCCTTAGCAGCAGCTTCCTTGTCAGCTTTTTCCTTCTCAGCCTTAGCAGCAGCTTCCTGGTCAGCTTTTTCCTTCTCAGCCTTAGCAGCAGCTTCCTTGTCAGCTTTTTCCTTCTCAGCCTTAGCAGCAGCTTCCTTGTCAGCTTTCTCCTTCTCAGCCTTAGCAGCAGCTTCCTGGTCAGCTTTTTCCTTCTCAGCCTTAGCAGCAGCTTCCTTGTCAGCTTTCTCCTTCTCAGCCTTAGCAGCAGCTTCCTTGTCAGCTTTCTCCTTCTCAGCCTTATCAACAGCTTCCTTGGTTTCCTTAGCCGCTGCTTCTGCTTTCTCTTGTGCTGCTTTTTGGGCTGCCTGTTTATCAGCTAAATCTTTTGTGGCTTTATCACATTCTATTTTTTTGTTATCAGCCTCGGCTTTCTTGTTGTTAGCATCTGTCTGAGCTTTATCACAATCGGCTTTTTTGTTGTTAGCGTCTGTTTGAGCTTTGTCAGCATCAGCTTTCTTGTTGTTAGCGTCTGTTTGAGCTTTATCACAATCGGCTTTTTTGTTGTTAGCGTCTGTTTGAGCTTTGTCAGCATCAGCTTTCTTGTTGTTAGCATCT
>NZ_JACJSJ010000197.1 GCF_014698115.1 Nostoc sp. FACHB-973 | reverse complement strand
AGCATGGCGGCATGGCTGCGGGGGTGGTTTCTTTCATGAGCTTTTTTCAACGTGAAAGCTATGCTAGTTAAACATTATACCCTTTTTTCCTTTTTAGTTTTGTTTAAGTCCCATTAATAATAAGTTATCTGCTAGTTTATAGTTCGGTAAGGTGTTAGATATTTAGCTCACGCAGAGGCGCAAAGGCGCAGAGAGAGAGTTTAGTTATGCGGCATCTCAAAGTTGCTCAAAATAGGTTGCGGTTTTTTATTGTCGTTTTGTTAATGGTGGGCATTTTTTTTCGTTTTTTTAACCTTGATGGGAAGGTGTATTGGCATGATGAGACTTTTACTTCGTTGCGGATTTCTGGATATACGGTAAATGAAGTAAAACAGCAAATATTTAATGGTAGTGTAATTACTAAAGAAAGTTTTGTTAAATTCCAAAGTCTGAATGTGGAAAAAGGCTTAATTCACACAATTAAGTCTTTAGAAGTCGAAGATCCACAGCATCCTCCCCTGTATTATATAATGGCTCGGTTTTGGGTGGGAATTTTTGGCAATTCGGTGACGGCCATTAGAAGTTTATCTGCGTTGATTAGCTTGTTAATTTTTCCCAGTATTTATTGGTTATGTCGAGAATTATTTAGAACACAGTTATGGATATCTGAGATTGCGATCGCACTTATGTCAATCTCTCCTATTCATCTAGTATATGCCCAAGAAGCACGAGAATATATTCTCTGGATAGTCACTATATTATTATGCAATGCCTCATTGTTACGAGCATTAAGATTGGAATCAACACATCAATCATCACGCTTCTTAAATTGGGGAATTTATGCAGTAACTTTGACAATTAGTCTTTATACGTTTTTGTTGAGTGGATTTTTAGCAATTGCTCATGGAATTTATGTAATTATCACTGCCAGATTTAGGTTAACTGTGACGGTGAAAGCTTATTTCCTAGCATCTTTCGCAGGATTTTTAGCCTTCACGCATTGGATGTTAGTTGTAATAACTAACTTTTTGCAATTTAATAGTTCAACAGCCTGGACAAATATACAGTTTCCCCTAGAAGCTTTAATTAAATCTTGGCTTTTACAGTTAAGCCGGATTTTTTTCGATTTAAACTTTGGCTTTGAAAATCCGCTTAGCTATGTAATAACACCAGTTTTTTTAATCTTGATTGCATATTCAATTTATTTTCTTTGTCGAACAACTAACTACAAAACATGGTTGTTTATTATAATATTAATTCTCATTCCTGCACTACCGCTAATTCTACCAGATTTAATTTTTGGCGGTATACGCTCACTTTCCGAACGCTATTTATTACCTTCTTATTTAGGTATCCAATTAGCTATTACGTATCTATTAGCTACCCAGATAAAAAATGAGAGTGTTATACGCCGAAGAATCTGGCAAATAATCATGGGATTACTAATTATTTGTGGACTAGTTTCTTATGGAGTGAATTCTCAAGCAGAAACATGGTGGAGTAAGGTTATTAGCTATGGTAATCCACAAGTTGCCAAAATTATTAATCAGGCTAATCGTCCTCTGTTAATTAGTGATGCTTCTGGAATAAATTATGGAAATGTCTTTTCTCTCAGCTATCTTTTACAGCCTAAAGTACAATTTCAATTAGTAAAAGACCAAACTATCCCAAAAATTTCTGGTGTATTCACCGATATTTTTATACTAAATCCTTCAGATATCTGGCGTCAAAAAATCGAAGCAGCTTACAAGTATACAACAAAGGTTGTATATAGCGATAATCATTACTTTGTTTGGAAATTAATCCCAAATCAAAAATCAAAATGATTGAAAAATTTTACACTTTAGAAAGTTTTATAAGGCTGACATATAATTTTTCGCTAAATAAAATTCGTGGATTTCAGCAAAATTTAAATAAAATTATAACAAAGTTTTTCATAATACTTTAATTTTCAATGATGTTGTTATATATTTTCGGCTGTAATTCTCACTTCTTTTTATAAGTGATCCAAATATATATTTATTTTATGAGAACCAGCTATAAATAACAAAAAAAATATTCAACAAATTCTCAGCTTAAATTAATTTAAGTAATGGTATGATGTTTTAAATTTTAGTTTAAGAATAAACTTTCGGACACCAAAGCTATGAGATTTTAGCATTGAGCCAATATTAAGGGCATGGCTATTGCAAGTGAAGGATTCTGAATTTTTATTCATATTTGACTTTGCCTTGTATCAATAATTTATCAAAAGGTGTTCTATGCAAATAACAGATATTTTGGGTATTTTACATCCAGCGATCGCAGTTATTTTTATCTTCCCAATCATCGGAATAGTAGTTAATTTTGCTTGGCAAACACGTCAACGTCGATTGCAAATTTTAGCTGGAAATAAGAGCAAAATTCCTCCAGTAGTCGGCTTAGAACACAAGCAATTAGGAGAATGGCTAACAAGTGCAGTTGTTGGAGTAACTTTAATAGGATTATCTTACCCAATTGGCAAAAATATTATCAAAAATCAGTTGTGGAATAAAACACCTATTCAAGTTGTTTTGATTGTGTTAATGTTTGCCGCAACTATCGCATCTTTAGTATTACTTTATCGTGCTAAACAGCGAGTATGGCGAGGAGTTTTTGCCACTTTAACTGGTGCAGGTTTACTAATTATAGGCTTTCAGGACGGAGTATTTCGTCGTGACAATGAGTGGTACTGGTCACATTTTTATATTGGGATGACCGCAGCACTATTGATGATTTTTTCCTTAGCAATTGTTCAAGATATTTATCAAGATAAATCCAATCGGTGGCGTATCATTCATACGATTTTAAATTGTATTGCTTTATTGCTATTTATTGGACAAGGTATAACAGGCACGCGAGACTTAATAGAAATTCCCCTGAGTTGGCAAGAACAGTACATTTATCAGTGTGATTATGCTAATCAAACTTGCCCAACGTCAAATCCTCAAGCACCGAAATAGCTGGGGAGTCAATACGGTTTGGTTAAGACACCAGACGCGATAAATTGTCGTCTCTACGAAGCAATGATTATTGTAGAGACGGCGATTTATCGCGTCTTTAGAATTTAGAATTTTAATAAAAAAACCCTGGCTTATTTATCTTAATTGTTGACAAAGTTGTAGCTAAAAATACTAGTTTTCCCTTTGTTATTGAGGGACTTCCAAATAAAAAAATATTCAATTATTTATTGTGGGGTGCGCCTCTCGCCCGCCATATAAGCTGGGTAGGCGAGACGCCCACCCCACAAGTAGTAAGTTCCGTGTCAGAGTGTCTGGTGTGTCTGTGCGTCAGCCTTAATTAAAAGTATTCATCTGAACATCAGATTACTGATAATTGCTTTTAGTCGTTTGAATCTGATGATGTGTGAAATCAACTGCATCCTTCCACATATTCAACCTCCGGTAGTTTACCTGAACGAAACTGAGTCACACGCTTACCGTCAGTCTCAAATACTACACGATAATTTTGGTCATATTGGTCTTTTGGTACAAATGTCAGATAGTGTCCACCTGGGACATAGTTATGAGGAGTGACTTTAATTTGTCCTGGATAGAGGGATTTAATCCGGGCTTCCGTGTCGCCAATTTTTGCACCTTTTAAGGTAGTAATTTTGCTATCTCTCCACACATCCACCCTAGAAATCCGACCTTCTGTCACCATAAATCCAACATTTTTCGGTTCCCATTCCGGCTTCACGTAGTAACAATACTTATTCGGTGGGTCGCCAATTAGTTGAGTACCAGCAGCTTTCCTCGCTTGAGAGACAGTCATTCCAACTCGCACCTCTCCAATACCATTGGTAAACAATTTGGATTGATTGGTCAGTTTTCCCTGTGCTAGCACTGTCCCGACTGTCAAAGAAGAAAGGGCAAGCATTGTGGTAAAAATACTCAATAATTTAGCTTTACTATTCATGATTTTTGGGGTAAAAACACGTTTATAGTTTTATCTACAAAATTCATTATGCCAATTTCAGACTTTTCTCTTAAAGCCATACAATCTCCATAATTCATATTTTGCTTTCTAGTAGCAATTATCCATAAATTATGAATGATCAAGTAATTACTAACATTAGTCAGATTGCTCTTGATTGGCTAAATTCGGTACTAATCGACAGCAAAGCACTGGTAACAGGAAGGGTCGAAGATTTTGCGTTAGCGAAGCTCGCCGAAGGCATCGCACTTTCAGGTAGTGCAAATGCCCGTATTGCCAAAATCCAGCTTCAGTATAAGTTAGGAACAACAGGTACACTACCAACATCACTATTCCTGAAAATGTGTGCAGGCAACGATAGCATTTTTGGAGCATCTGAAGTCAATTACTATACACGAGATTATATTCATCTCACAAATCCACCGTTTCCTACTTGCTACCATGCAGGCTACGCAGAAAATCCTCGTCGCTATCACATTCTTTTAGAAGATTTATCTGCAAGTCATCGGCCTAATTGGCAAATTAAGCCAACACTGGCTTATGGGTGCGCGGTTGCTCAGGCGCTAGCCACATTACATGCACATTTTTGGGGAACCGAAAAATTAGAAACCATCGGTGCTAGTATTCCCACAGAGATGGAAATTGAACGATACGTAAATCATGTGCAGCCTGGATTATTGCCGATGTTAGAGGAGGTTAGCACTGAGATTGATGGCTCATGGTCATCAGCACTTATGGATGTGTTTCAGTACCATCCTGCCAAAATGATTGAACGTACAAAAAATCTATCTGGCTTCACGTTAATTCATGGTGATGTCAATCCTGGAAATATTCTCTCTCCTTTGAATGAGACTGGTAAAACCTATCTGATCGATCGCCAACCGTTTGACTGGTCATTGACTACCTGGTTAGGAGTCAGCGATATTGCATATATGATGGTGCATTGGTGGGACTCCGATTTCCGACGGCAATGGGAAATTCCCGTCTTGCGTAAGTATCATGCAAGTCTCATTTACGATGGCGTTTCAGACTATGCTTGGGAGCAACTAATAAACGACTATAAACTAACTGCCGTTCAAAGTCTTTATGTTGCTACACAGTGGTGTGTATTGGAAGAAGACCGTCGCAAGATGAAATGGGTCTGGTTCCCACAATTGCAAAAGTCTATGACAGCCTTTTTTGACTTGAACTGTTCTGAGTTATGGACATATTGAATGCTGGCTTTTTTTGATTGTGGTTTGAGTAGACATATTTTTTCCTACATGTTCGTGAATTTCTGAACTATCAAAATTTATATTCCATAAAAAAATGAGGATGGTATGTGCCATCCTCATTTGATTTTTTGCTCATTTCCAGATATTAGCCGAGAAATGAATCAGCTATTACAGTTGTGGTACGTACTGCTGTTTCTCAGGTACCTCAGCGTACTCAGCCACAATCTGACGAAATTCTTCGCCGTCAATGGTTTCTTTTTCGATGAGCAAATCTACTAAGCGATCAGTGACGGTGCGATGGTCGCGGATGATCTTCTTAGCATTTTCGTAGCAATCTTCAACGATCGCTCTCACTTGAGCATCAATACGAGAGGCGATGGATTCAGAATACTCCGATCTAGTTGTCCAGTCACGACCCAAGAACACTTCTCCCTGTTGGCTTTCCAGCGACAATGGGCCTAAATCGGACATCCCAAACCGGGTGACCATTTGCCGCGCCATTCCTGACAACTGCTGCAAATCTCCACCCGCACCAGTGGTTACTTCCGCAGGACCAAAAATCACCTCTTCAGCGGCGCGACCACCCAAAGCACCAGTAATCCGTGCTTTCAACTGGGAACGAGAAATTAACCCTTGTTCTTCGTTGGGAGTAAACCAAGTCAAACCCTGCGCTTGTCCGCGTGGAATTAGGGTGACTTTCTGCACTGGGTCATGGTCTTTTAACAAAGTCCCCACCAAAGCGTGTCCGATTTCATGGTAAGCAATTAAGCGCTTGCTCTTGCTATCTACCAATGGAGTACCTTCCATCCCAGCGACTACCCGATCCACCGCATCATCAATTTCGCGGAGGGTGATAGCTTCTTTGCGTCTTCTAGCGGTGAGAATTGCCCCTTCGTTGAGTAAGTTGGCTAAATCAGCACCAGTGAATCCAGGAGTGCGGCGAGCGATCGCTTCTAAGGATACGCTAGGGTCTAGTTTCTTGTTCCGCGCGTGGACTTGTAAAATTTCCAAACGCCCTTTGATGTCGGGTGCATCGACAGTTACTTGGCGGTCAAAGCGTCCGGGACGCAACAATGCTGAATCTAATACGTCGGGACGGTTGGTGGCAGCAATAATAATGATGCCTGTGTTACCTTCAAACCCATCCATCTCAGTCAGCAGTTGGTTGAGAGTTTGCTCTCTCTCGTCGTTACCGCCACCGATACCAGCGCCCCGTTGTCTGCCTACGGCGTCGATTTCATCGATGAAGATAATACAGGGGGCGTTGTCTTTGGCTTTCTTAAACAAATCGCGGACGCGGGATGCACCAACACCAACGAACATTTCTACAAATTCCGAACCAGAAATGCTGAAGAAAGGTACGCCTGCTTCACCAGCGATCGCTTTTGCTAGTAAAGTTTTACCAGTTCCGGGAGGTCCGACTAACAGCACTCCTTTGGGAATGCGTGCGCCCACAGCGGTAAATCTTTCTGGCTGTTTGAGGAAGGTGACAACTTCTTGCAATTCTTCCTTCGCTTCTTCGATACCGGCTACATCGTCAAATTTGATTCCGGTTTTTGCCTCCATTTGGAAGCGGGCACGGGATTTGCCGAAGTTCATTGCTTGACCTGGCCCGCCGGGAAGGTTGCTAGAACGCCGGAACAAAAAGAATAATCCAGTAATCAATAAAACTGGAAACACCAGATTGCCCAACAATCCCCAAATTGCGCCATCATTCCGCATGGGGTGAGCATCAAAACTAATTCCCTTTTCTTTAAGCTTGCTAATTAACTCAGGGGCGTTAACAGGTAGATCCACCCGCCACCTTTGAATGTGATTTTCCAGATCTGGATCGCGGGCTTCTAAAATTGCCGTTCTACCGCCTTCGTACAGATCAACACTGGTGACGCGATCGGCATCCAAATATTCTAGGAAGCGACCATAAGTCATCCGAGTATTGGCTGCATTTTTACTCATATCCGCAGGCGCACCTGCAAAAGCTCCTTGCCAGAAGAAAAAGCCAATTACCAAAGCCGGCAAGGTCCAGAGTACCAGGACTTTCCAGGAGAATTTCATGTTAATTTGCCTCTAGATGCCTATACAATTCATTAGCCTTAGCAACCGAATGGTCTATCACTCTGTCACTTTGAGCCGTTAAACGGATGTTCATAAATCCATTTTGTTTAACTTGATTTCTTACATGCACTACCATAGAGGCTCTAGACCATTATGGCGATGCCAACAAGAATCTTAATTAAAGTTAACTTAATTTTAATACAATATTGCGCGAGAAAAGAAAGAGAAAGGGGAGTGGGGAGTGGGGGGAGATGAGGGGGATGAGGGAGTGTTGGGAGATTAGAAAAAATTTTCCCAATTCCCAGTCCCCAGTCCCCACTCCCCACTCCCCTACTTCACTTCCGTAATTTGTAGAGTGTAAGGAAGATACTTACCTTTGTCGTAGGAACCAACCCAAATTTGGTAAGTTCCAGCTAGCCATTCACCAACAAGACCGGCATTTTTACCATCAAAATCGTCATTGCACCAAGTGCCACCAGGTCCTTTAACAATCATGGTGGTGTCCTCAGGGCTTTGGACTTGCAGCTTTAGGTAATCAAATTTACTTGTTAATACTAATGTGTGGTCTGGTGTTTCATCAACAAATCCAGTACAAGGCCCAGTGACTGTTTCACTTCTACCACCTACTTGATTTCCAGATACTGAGCCACCACTCATGCCGCGAACTGTTAGTGGGTCTGGGGAAAACTGGGGGCCAATGGTGACATCTCCAAATATCGTTGGCGCTTCTTGGGCATCAGCTATGGCATTAACTGAAGTGATGAAAAGCGTAACTATCATCAACGATAATCTCATCCCTCTATTGAGCGCTTTAGTCGGCATTGTAATTAGGTTTGCTTCTAAGTGCTTTTGAAGACATGTATTTTACATACCAAGTTCCCAATATGAGGAGAATTGACTAATGGGGAGTGGGGAGTGGGGAATGGGGAGTGTTGACTGAGGAGTTATTATTCACCCCTCTGCCCCTCATCTCCCTCATCTCCCTCATCTCCCCCTACTCCCCACTCCCTACTCCCTACTCCCGGTTATTGCTTTACTTAAGCGCGCCTGATCTAAACCAATCTGATTGAGCAGTAACCAAGATTGGATGAGGTCGGGGCCATGAACGTCTCCAGTTAAGGCTGCTCTGAGCGATCGCATTACTAAGCCTTTTTTAACTTTTTGCTCTTTGACCACTTGTTTAATAATGTCCTGAGCAGATTCTTCGGAGAGTTCTGGTTGATTTTGCAAAGCTGTGACAATCCCCTCTAGGACAGCAGCAGAACCTTCTTGCTTGAGTTGTGCATTCCCTTCTTCGCTAAATTCAACTGTGTCGCTGAAAAACACTTGACTCATAGCTACAGCATCTACCAGTCGAGTTAAGCTTTGGCTAATTAAAGCTACTAGCTGTTCTAACCACGGGCGAGTGCGTCCACCATCAAATTTATACCCAGCTGTTTGCCAATAGGGTATGAGTAAATCTGTGAGTTTATCTACAGGCGTATTGTGGATATACTGGCTGTTTAACCAATCCAGCTTGTCCCAGTCAAATTTGGCACCGGCTTTATTGACCCGCTCAAAGCTAAATTCCTTGGCTGCTGTTTCTAAGGTAAATATTTCTTGGGTTGAATCTGGGGGCGACCAACCAAGTAATGTCATGTAATTCACCAAGCCTTCAGCGGTAAAGCCCATTTGCTGAAAGTCAGAAATGGAAGTGACGCCATCCCGCTTGGAAAGCTTACGCCCTTCCTTGTTCAAAATCAGTGGCGAGTGGGCAAATTCTGGGATTTTTGCTCCTAAAGCTTCATACAGCAAAATTTGCTTGGCTGTGTTGGCGATGTGGTCTTCTCCCCGAATGACGTGGGTGATTTGCATATCAATGTCATCCACTACAACTACAAAGTTGTATAAAGGCTGACCACTACCTTCTTCTGAGGCGCGGGCGATGACCATATCACCACCTAAATCACTACCTCGCCAAGACATTTTTCCCCGCACTAGATCGTTCCAGACAATTTCGCGATCGTCTTCAATTTGGAAGCGAATCACAGAAGAACGACCTTCTGCTTCAAAAGCGGCGCGTTGTTCTGGGGTGAGGTTGCGGTGACGGTTGTCATAGCGGGGAGCTTCGCCTCTGGCTTTTTGGGCTTCTCGGAGAGCTTCTAGTTCCTCAGAGGTGGTGTAGCAGCGATAGGCTAATCCTTGATCTAACAGTTTTTGTACTGCTTGTTTGTAAAGATCCAGGCGTTGCGATTGAAAAAATGGCCCTTCATCCCAGTTCAGCCCTAGCCAACGCAGTCCTTGAAGGATATTTTCAGTGTATTCGGGACGCGATCGCTCTAAGTCTGTGTCTTCTATTCTGAGAATGAACTTCCCGCCGTGGTGGCGGGCAAATAACCAGTTAAATACAGCCGTTCTCGCTGTACCAATATGTAAATTTCCAGTGGGACTCGGCGCAATACGGACTCTGACAGTCACAGTTAATTCTCTCTTTTGCAAAGCATGAATAAATGTACCTTATATTTAAACTCTAAGCCCTGACTCCATAGAGATACGATTCCTCATGTCTTTACTGAGTCATAGTATGAGTTCTGTGACTCTGAATACTCAGAAGTCAACATTAACTATCTATAAATTTAGAACGGGACTGACGGGGCTCGAACCCGCAACTTCCGCCGTGACAGGGCGGTGCTCTAACCAATTGAACTACAGTCCCTTGATGGCAACTTTGCTATTGTCGCTATTTTTTTTCTATTTGTCAAGTGTTTTTGGGTTGGAAGTTAAAAATTATTTTTCTGCGGTCATTAATCATTTGTCATTGGTCATTATTTATTCTCCGTATCCCCGCGTCCCCATCTCCCCACTCCCCACTCCCCATTCTAAATAGAGCCTGATAATACAACCTGGGACTTTGATTGTAGATGCTGCAATATCCGGGATTGCATTTGTTTATACTGCTGCTTTAATAGCTGTTTACTCAAGTGGGGTTGAGAGGTGGGTGGTAGGTTCTGACTCTGTTCCACCCAAGTTTTTAACATTTGCCGCTGAGTTGGGTCGATGCGACTGCTTAGAACATGAGCGCAGGAATGTGGTGGTTCCAGGGTAAACAAAATCAACGGGTAGCGTTCATTTTCAGCCAGGAAACTCACCATCTGACGATTTTGGGGATTTTGCATAT
>NZ_JACJSJ010000196.1 GCF_014698115.1 Nostoc sp. FACHB-973 | reverse complement strand
CGCTTGTACGGTGACTGTACTTTAGCGGCAGCAGCCTTTTTGAGCTTGGGTTTTGTAATAGTTGCAGTCATTGTACAATCTCCTGTTATGTTGACGCACGGAATTTCCCCTACATCGATTGCAGGGTTTGGTACTTGTATTTAGTTGTCTAAAAAGTTACCGATACACTGGAAGCCTATTCAGGTTGCCAGAATCGCAACTCATCTCGGAAATACCTATCAGTTCGGTGCGTCTGCCTCAATGGTTCCCTCTTCTCCATAACTGGGATGTAATTGTGATGAAACGGTCACAATCAGCCAATCAATTCAAGCGGAAAATTGTTTTTAAGCGCTTAAATCAAGCCTGAATAGGGCAAAAAGCGAGTATTTTGTAAAGAAGCTTAAATTCACTTAAGCAAACTCTATCGTAAATCTGCTGAGACTGCTATAGTCAATCTGCAATCCGTTCTGTACATTTCATTTGTAGCTTTATATAGACACTACACTAACCATCATGCAAATTGTATCCCAGACGAACTGAAGAAACGCTTTCATGCTGGACTTTGTGAGGGCTGAATATGAGCCACGTTGTGCTGGGGATGATGAAGGAGTGGTTAATTAATGAAGCACGCTCGGTTAGTTAATTAGAGAGGCAACAATCTATTGTTAGTTGAAGCTGGTAATAAAGATGATGTGAGAGTATTTGCGGCAAATTCATGTTGCACAATATACTTTGAATTTTAGACCAATTAAACAGTAGCAATTTAGAACAACAAACAAGGGTATATCTCAAATAATCCCCTTTAATATCCTTTTTTCAAAACTCTAAAGTTGTGATTTTGGGAAATAGAGAGTTTTGCTCAGTCGTATTGGCTCAATGACTGACTTAATGCTAAAGGTTTTTAATTTTGCTTAAGGCTGAAACAACATGAAAATACTCAGCTAGAAAATAAGGTTCCCTGCGAAATAAAAAACTTTGGTTTCAAGTCAGGAAAATCACATAGAAATATTACAAAAACAATATCTACAATTTTCAAACTAGGAGTCTGCCATGAGAAGCTTCAAAACTGTACCCAACCATTCACATAAAGTTCGTTTTCCTAGAGAAAAACCCAATGTTCAGAATTTATTAGCTAATTTTCTAGAAAATGGCGGATTAGCGGGTGATTCTCCATTTAGATTGACTCCCAAGACAGACAAAACTTCGCAAATCACGACACCAGTTGTTGATAGTTCTTATATCAGTAAGCATGGACAAGTTTCTACTTCAAATAGTGAATTTTTAGATATTTTCAAGCAAAAAAATACAGATAATATCATTCCTTTTTCCTTAACCGAGTTATTGGATAAAAATATAGATAATAGACACTTTTTTATAGCAAATAAAGGTTTGAAAAAATCTGCCTTCTTTGATAATTACCATAGTGAATTAGAACAGTATCAGCCAATTCATGCTGGGGGAAGTAGTAATGTTGATAATCATGTTAAAAGTAATGCTGATACAGTTATCAGCAGGACAATTGTTGAGGTATCGAAAAATCCAGAGACAAAGTTAGATGAAACGAAGGTTAAGGATAATCTGACTGTTGTTTTTGCTGAAAGTCTTCAGAATAACAGCGAATTGAACTTGTTGGATATTTACGGAATAGTAGATAAAGCCTTACGGGATAGCTATGACTATCTCAGCAAGTTCCGTTTTGATCCTGAGTACAGCCAGAAGTTAGAGACAACTTTTGGTAATGATTTTAATCGGGAAGTAGCAGATCAATTATTTAATAATTTTGCTGACAGGAATTTTACGGATATTCCCACCATCAGGATTGTCAAGCGTGCTGAAATTTATGGTGGGAATGGTGCGTTTTCTGCGGATACTGGATTAGTTTATTTGACAGTTGAATTTTTAACTCAAAATTATAAAAATCCCTCCAAAATTACTGATGTCTTATTAGAAGAAGCTGGACATTTTGTTGATTCTCTGATTAATGAGATTGATTCCCCTGGTGATGAAGGGGAGATTTTTTCAAACCTTGTGCAAAGTAATGTGCTAAGTGAACAGGAGTTACAAGCATTAAAAACAGAGAATGATATAGCTACTGTTATTTCTAATGGTCAAGGGATTACTGTTATTCCTGGTCAGTCAAATATTACGATTGAGGAAAATGCTCAGGATCTTCGGGTGGCAACGTGGAATATTTGGGATGGTAGAGGCAATAGTTCAAGGGTTGGTATACAGAACATATTACAACGTATAAATTACATTGCTAGATATAGTGATTATGCAGGTATTGATCTAATTACACTACAAGAAATTCCAGATTCAGCTCAACAACCGTTAGCACGTGCTTTACATGCCTATCAAAATAATCTCCCCCTTCCTAATCAATATACCCAACAGGGACTACAACAGATGTTGAACGGGTATAGCTTTATACTTGTACCAAGTGAGAATAATCCACTTACACCTAACGTTCCAAACAGTGATGGAGAAATTAATACCAATACCTCTGATGGGTACTTAATCCTGTACAATCCCAACACAATCACAATAAATAACTCTGGGTTCTTTAGTCCAGAAAATTTTTACGGTTCCCTTGATTCTGGCAATAACAACTATACAAATTACTATCTACGTCCTCCTTATGAGGTAGATATTACACATATAGCAATCCTGAATCATATGTGAGAAAATACTTAACCTACAAACGTAGTTTTAAACACTCATTTATGACTTAATTTGGAGGCTAGAATTATATATATTGCATAATATATAGCTTAAAACTAAGTTTTATAAATCACGTTGTAATCTCCGTATATTCTCATAAATCATTTAGGATTGCTATAGAAATAGCAATCAACAATATCGTATTTTAACATGGCATAATGAATACGAAGGTGGTACATTAGGTCAGAATGCCAGAACGCAGGGATTCGCGGATCTGGTTGACAGTCTTAGAAACGCTAATAATGCTAATAATAATACTCCTACTATTGTTCTTGGTGATTTTAATGTCAAACTTAATGAAAATATAGCAAAAACTCAAACAGCAAGCGTAACAAATTGGCTTGCTGGTAATATTAATGGTTTGGACTCTCCTTATAGCGGCGTACATCATACAAATTACGATTACATCATTGCAAATGGGAATATTCAAGTAAATTATTTGGGTCAAAATATAACAGACTCTCTATTATTATTTAGTGATTCTCATCAAGCGTTATTTGCCCAAATAAACAACACCCAAATAAACAACAATGCAACAATAATAGTTGGAAATGCAGTTGTTGCTAATCCTCTCATGGCGCCAGCACCGATTCAGCAAAAGAACACAACATATGAATATGACACTACTACAATATCAAATACCTGGATAGATCAAACAATTAAAATAGGAAGAAAAGGGCCTTTCTTTACACCACAGACTACTGTTGATGGTGGACAAGTAACAGTTCGTGAAAAAACTGAAAATGGACAAACGAAAAAATATATCGAAGTTACACCAAATAGCTCTAATGTAAATGCAAAAGTTTATTCTGCGATCGGTAATAACCAAAATGCTGCCTTATTTAATGGAGATATGGCATTTGATACAGATAACCTCAAAGGAACTATTACCGATAAGGGTGATAGTAGCGATCCTTCTGCCTTTAAATTAATTGGTGGAATAGAAGTTAATTTTGAAGGCTTATCATTTGGGGAAGATGGAGATGGGAGTCCTCAACTCAGACTCCAAGGTTCAATGCTACTACCCAAAAACCTAGTGGGTGGAAATGGGTTACTAGTAGCAATTAACGGCAATGATTATATTGGCATTAGTGATAATGGTCTTGAAGTCACAGGTGGGTTCGTAAAACTCCCTGGTGAAACTTCCTTTGTTGTTCTCGGTTTACTAGAAATTAAAGCACTAGATGCCCAAGTAAAATTTGATTTTACTAATGAGGAAATCACACTTCAGGGTAAATTTATAATTCCCACTCTCAAGAACGCCACATTTGATCTACAGGGTGGAAATTACATCAAAGTCAAAAAGACTGCCACAGGTCTTGACTTCTCAATGGTAGCAAATGTTACTGCCTCGAATATTCCCCTATTTGGGTCATGGGAAATTCAGGATATCAACTTAAATGTTAATACTCCTAATAATAGCTTTGTAGTCAATGCAAAACTGAAAACTCCTGGAAGTTCAATTAATCTAGCATTAGCATTTAACCAAGGTAAACTCACCCAAATCACAGCTAGTAGTGGTATTGGCACAGATTTCACCTTCTTAGGTGCAGCAGTAGATGTTCAGGCAATAACGGTTATTACCGACAGAAATACGGCAGATGCTGAACCCTGGGACCCTGAATTTTCCCTCCAAGGTGCAATTGAAATTCCTCAACTCAAGGGTTTAAAGGGTACGCTAACAGATACTAATAAGTTAATAGTCAACAAAGACAATGCTTATCTAACAGGAGCGCATTTATCAGCAGCAGATATTCAATTAGGTAGCTGGAAACTCCGTAATATTCAAGCGGATTTTGACGGGATTAACAAGAAATTTTATGGTAGTGCAATTCTGCAAACTTATACAGGAGAAAATATTGGTGTATCACTAATATTTGATAGTAATGGTTTGCAAAATATTACTGCTAGCAACGTCAATTTTAATTTATTTGGTGCAAAAGTAAGTAACGCTACCATCAACTTTACACCTGATAGAAAACCTAATGAAGGAGACACTTGGGACCCAGAATTTAAATTACAGGGTGTGATTGCACTACCACAAGCATTAGGAGGAATCACAGTTAGCGTTACGGGTAACGATTATCTGTTGGTAAACAATGACGGTTTTGACCTCACTGGCGGCAAAATTTATAAAGAAACCCTTGATTTTAACCTGCTAGGTTTCTTACGGGTTCAAGGCAAGCAGATTAGCCTTCTCTACAGCCAGATAGGAACAGAAAAAGTCTTCATTATTCAAGGTACACTCATTCTGCCCGATCTATACAATCTCACGGGCAACTTTAGTGATACTAATAACTACATCAAAATTAGTAGTGCAGGTAATGTAGAAGTCGTTGGCTCGATATCTGCCAGCGATATTAATATCGCTGCTGGTTGGAAGATAAAAACTGCCATAGTATTTATTGATACTAGCAATAATCAAACAAAAGTCACAGCCAATGCCACTGTTTTAATTCCCTCTGGAATTGATGTTGCTGCTACAGTTTTATGGAATGGTAGCCAATTGCAATATATTGAGATAAGGGCATATAACCTGGATAAAGCGATTGGTAGTACAGGTGCATTTCTTCAGAGCATAGAAGGAAAATATGAGGGAGGAAACACCTCAGCATTTACTGGCAAAGTTGTTATAACAGCCGGGGCTAAAATTAACATAAATCTACCTTCTTGGGCTGGTGGTGGTATTCATGGCTCATTGGTTGAGTTAGATGCAAGCGCCACAATTACTAGCAGCTACTTCAAAACAACTGGCAACATTACCGTTTTAGGTGGGTTGATTAAAGGTAATGGTAATGCTGAAATCAATTGGGATAAAGGATATTTGTGGGCATCATCTGATTTCAACATTTTAAATGGACTAATTACTACACAAACTCAATTCTTGGCTACGTCCACAAAAAACCTTTATATGTTCGGTGAGGCGAGTGTCAATGTTCCTGATTTTATCCCCTTCATCGGCGGAACAAATCTAGGCTCTGGGGAAGTTTATGTTGAGTATACTAATGACGGTATATCAAGCAATGACTATGTTGCTGCTTGGGGAACAGTGTTTAGCGGTTCATGGTGGGAATATACGATAGGCATTAAGGTTTCCTTTGATGGAAACTGGCAGCTAATTCATTCTACAGAGGCAAAAACTATAGGTCAATATGCAACAAAGAAAATCAACGACTTGCATAATAGTTTGGATGCTACAGCCGATAAAGAACCTCAATACCAAATAGGCGATAAAATCAAAGATACTCCTGTTATTAGTGGGAAAAGGATAAACGGCACTGATGGCGATGATATTCTTGATGGAGATAATACAAATGACACCATCTCTGGCTTGAAAGGTAATGATGTTTTATTTGGCGAGGATGGTAATGATGCCCTTTATGGTAACGATGGTGAGGATATCCTTTATGGTGGAAGTGGTAATGACATCCTAAATGGTGGTGTAGATAATGACATCCTAAATGGTGATGCTGGTAATGACACGCTTGATGGCGGAAGTGGCAATGATTACCTTTATGGTGGAAGTGGTAATGATATTTATGTTGTAGATACGACTACTGTCACCATTACAGAAAATATCAATGAAGGAACAGATACAATTCAATCGAGTGTTACCTTTAGTCTGGCTAACCTGCCTAACGTGGAAAATCTCACCCTCACAGGAGCCGCTGCAATTAATGGTACAGGCAATGTGGCTAATAATGTCATCACAGGTAATGCTGGTAATAATATCTTTGATGGTGGTGCTGGTAATGATACCCTTAATGGTGGTGCAGGGATTGATACCCTCATTGGCGGCAATGGCGATGATATCTACATTGTCGATAGCACCACTGATATGATTAGCGAAAATCCAGGGGAGGGAACAGATACCATTCAATCGAGTGTTACCTTTAGTCTGGCTACTATTGCCAATGTGGAAAACCTGATCCTGACAGGAACAGCCGCGATTAATGGTACAGGCAATGCAGCTAATAACGTCATCACAGGTAATGGCAGTAATAATATCATTGATGGTGGTGCTGGTAATGACATCCTTAACCCTGGTTATAGCCAAGGCTCAGTTGATACAGTTAATGGAGGAGATGGTACAGACACTCTCGAAGCTAGTTACACGAACAAAACAGATGGTGCTGGTATTCATGTAGGAGCTACTAGTACTTCTAATACACCTCATATCAGGAATCGTGTTACTGGTCAGATTTTAGTCAACGTCTCTAATGTAGAAAACTATAATATTACTGGCACACAATATGATGACATTTTTGTAGGACTTTCAGGCAATGACATCTTTAATGGCGGTGCTGGTAATGACAGGTTTGATAGTGGTGCTGGTAATGACATCCTTAACCCTGGTTATAGCGAAGGGTCAGTTGATACAATTGATGGAGGAGATGGTACAGATACTCTCGAAGCTAATTACACCAACAAGGTAGATGGTGCTGGTATTCATATAGGACATTTTGGTACACCTCATGTCTGGAACCGTGTTACTGGTCAGATTTTAGTCAATGTCTCTAATGTGGAAAACTATAATATTACTGGCACACAATATGATGACGTTTTGTTGGGATTTTCAGGCAATGACATCTTTAATGGCGGTGCTGGTAATGACACGCTTGATGGTGGCGGTGGTAATGACATCCTAAAAGGTGGGGCTGGTAATGATGTTTATGTTGTAGATACTATTAATGATAGCGTCACAGAAAATGCCAATGAAGGTATAGATACAATTCAATCGAGTGTCACCTTTAGTCTGGCTAACCTGCCTAACGTGGAAAATCTCACCCTCACAGGAGCCACTGCGATTAATGGTACAGGTAATGCAGCTAATAACGTTATCACAGGTAATGCTGGTAATAATATCCTTGATAGTGCAGTTGGTAATGATACCCTTAATGGTGGTGATGGTAATGATATATTAACCGGGGGAGTTGAGAAAGATACTCTAACTGGAGGATTTGGAGCAGACCGTTTTGACTACCGCAACTTAGCTGATTCCATCTTCAGTAGCTTTGATATTATTACCGACTTTAATGCTACCACTGGTAATGATTTATTCCTCATTTCCAATACACGCACTGGATTTGTTGATGTGGGATCTGTGGCAACTTTGGATATAGTAGGCATTGCAGCCAAGTTAACAACCACTAGTTTTGCTTCTAACTCTGCTGCTCAATTTTCTTTTGGTAGTCGTACTTTTGTCGCTATTAATGATGCTACAGATGGCTTTAATACTAATACCGATGCCATAATTGAGGTAACAGATTTTGCTGGTACTCTAGGAATTAGTAATTTCACCACTACCTAAGCGTAGCTTCTAGTATTATTGAGCGAATCCTAACAAATCAAATTTTAAGTAGAGTGGGTAATAAGCGATGAATATCATAGCTTTACCCACTCTATCAATGTGATAAGATTATTTTGCTCATATCATTACTACGCTCGTCAGCATTAAAACGCAAAATTCTCACTCCCCCACCAGATACCGCCGCATCATTTCCGCAACTGCCACCGCCTCACCCTCCGGCGTATACACAACTTCACCAGACATAGCAATCACAACCCTCTGCCGTCTCGCCCACTTAAACCAATCCTCCACAGCAGATTTGGCCTGTGTGGACTCCGTTTTTCTCTCCTCCTTACAAGCAACAACAAACACGGCTTCTGGTGAATTAACGCCAATCCTCATTCGGAGTGTTTCCTTCAAAGTCAGCGATCGTGCTACTGCTCCCAATCAACCAACACCTCATCCACAACCGCAATTCCCCACTGCGGAAACTTCACCAGCAATTTCTTGATCACAATCTGCAAGCTGCAAGGCAGGGTCATCATTCCAGCATTGTTGGAGGAAGTCAAAACCAGGATTTTCCCCAATCAGAGAAGCCTTCTTCAGTTTCTCCATTCGTAATAGTCTAGCTTTGGATCTAATGGTGATGTCTTCAGTGGTAAACAATGCATCACTAGATTTTTGCACCTGATAATTGACTACAGATATATTCCACTGCTTCTCAAACTTGCTGATTGTTGCCCTTATGCTGGCGTAATACTTGCTGTCTAGTAAATATTGAATTACCCACAATGGGGGGCATTCTCCAACGTTTGCTCTATCCAACCATTCAAATATCTCACTTTGATTTAATGACACGGGCGCGGCGGAACAAGTACCTTCATGAGGGACTGCCGCTTCAACGCCACATTCCTGGTTTTCAGCCAACAACGAAGCGGTATTACTTTGTTCTACTTGCCCCTGTGGTTGATCTGCGATCGCAGAATTTAAAGATTTTTCATTTTGAGCGACGGGCGCGGCGCAACAAGTGCCTTCATGACAGTCTTTCGGTTCAACGCCACAGTCATGATTTTCAGCCAACAACGAAGCAGATTCACCCTGTACAGCATCCACAAGCGTTAGCGTCGTGCAGTCCATTGCCACAGGCAATTCTTCCTCCAACTCTTCCACGCTTTCAACAGTCTGAGGCGACGCGACCCTCAAGGGAGCATGAGCCGTCTCATCTCCATGCGAAATTTCTGTAAGCGTGTCAGAGATACATCTCACAAACTCTTTTGAAGAGTTTGTGAGATGTTCCTGAACAGTTCGTGAGGTTTCCTGTAACCTTTGCTCTGACTGCCTTTGACCTAAAATAGATGCTTGATTTAAAGCACCCATTTCTTCAGAGCCAGCATCTTTTTCTGAATCCTCAGCATTTGATTCTCGTTTTTCAGAATTTAGTTCTTGTTTTAGAGAATTTGGTTGCTGGGGACTTCCAAGGAATAAATTACTCAAAAAAATCATAAGTTAACCTGAAAAAGAGAATAATAATCATTCTGAAGAGGGTGAGTGGTGGTTGCCGACAGGAACCACCACTCACCCCCTCAAATATGAGAGCGAAAAATCTGCACTCTCGTGTTTGAGTAAGAGTGCATTGTCATAATTAATTTGATATTTTTCTAGCTGAAAGCTTTTAAAACTAGTGATAAAAATTAAGTGCTGCCACAACAAATATCAACAAACCATTGGCCTAAATTGGGAAACTTTTCATCTTTCGAGTTAGTCAGACGCTCTATCTGTTGTTCGATAGATGACATAGCTGACTTGGTAAGCCTAACCCCAGTTTCGTAAGTTTGAGTCACTAACTTAACTACAGGATTTTTACCTTTCCAAGTCATATTTTTAGCAAAGTTTAAAGCTGTTTCAACTTCATCTAAAATGCTGCCATTCCAAGAATTTTCTAATATCCCCCATACTCGTTCAATTGGATTATATTTGCTGTAGTATGGTGGATAGTAGGCTAAACGTATATTGAGTTGATATTCATGAGCGAACTGTACTATACGCTTCATAAACTGGGTACGTCGTGAATTATTCTCCACACCATTATCTTGATTAAGAACAAGTGTTTTAACTTGTGGAAATCGCCAACTCTGATTTTTCCAAAAATCTTCTAAAATATCGATAATAAAATCACTCGTTACCTTAGACTCTGTAAAGTATAAAAATAGTTCATCTAACTCTGGAAGAAATATACCATAAGGAGTTAAGGTTGTTTTTGGAATAAGTTGCAGCTTTTGGAAGAAGAAACGGCTCGTATGTGGACAGCTAACAATGATGCTCGGAGCTATGCCATTATCGGAGACCCGGCAGTGAGATTATTTGTAGGTGATGCGGATACAGAGCGACCAGTTATTACAAAAATAACTTTGCAATCCCCACCTGTAGTAAAAACTGCGGTCATTTCTGCCGAGGGAACTGGGTTAAAGCAAGCACAAGTTAACTTGATTAAATCCCTGGAAGAGTTTTTAGAGGAAGTTAAGAAAGCTTCAGGAGAGGAGATTACAAATTTGCAAGCAATAACGCTATTTTCCAATAGTTTACTTCAGGCGATGAAGAATAAAAGCCAAGATCAAGTTTGATTTTGGAATTTCGTTCCACTCGATATCTCATACGGAGCATAGTAAAAATGGGTTCCGTTTGAAACACAAAAACTAATTGTTTATAAAGGTAATATCAATCATGAATATTTTTGAAATTACTATTCACAAAAGATATGAGCAAGATAAAAAAGATGAATGGGTTATAGTTGCCGAACATACAGCACTTGCGTCTGTTATGAGGTACAATAAATTAAAATATAAATACCTTTAAATGAAATCCTACTCTGTCGATCTTCGAGAAAAAATAGTTGCAGCACATCTTCAAAAAA
>NZ_JACJSJ010000195.1 GCF_014698115.1 Nostoc sp. FACHB-973 | reverse complement strand
CTGGAGTTCTTTCCCCCATACTCCTGTTGATGACTTCTATTACTTTAACTCCTCCTAAATTGTAAAAAACCTACACCTGTCAGCCACTCCCCCCTCCCCTGCTAGTCTAGAAATAGCCGATACAGAACAAAGGGAATCGAGAACATGCCGCACACAATTGTTACAGAAGTCTGTGAAGGCGTCGCTGACTGCGTAGGTGCCTGTCCCGTAGCTTGCATTCATGAAGGCCCAGGCAAAAATGCCAAGGGAACCGATTGGTACTGGATTGACTTTGCCACCTGCATTGACTGTGGTATATGTCTCCAAGTTTGCCCAGTTGAAGGGGCAATTCTTCCAGAAGAACGACCGGAGTTGCAAAAAACCCCGGAATAGTTCATAGTCAGTGGTCAGTTGTCAGTTGTTTTTTGGCAATGACCACTGACAAATGACAAATGACGAATCACAAACGACACATGACAAATGATTATTTACTAGAAGTTCAAAACGTCCACGCCGGATATATCAAAGACGTAGATATCCTACAAGGTGTGAATTTTCACGCTGCACCAGGGGAATTGGTAGCAGTAATTGGCCCTAATGGTGCTGGTAAATCTACTTTAGCAAAAACAATTTTTGGGCTTTTAATTCCTCACACAGGCACAATTACCTTCAAAGGTGAAAATATTGTGGGGCTAAAGTCGAATCAAATTGTGCAACGGGGAATGTGCTATGTACCGCAAATAGTTAATGTTTTCCCCTCCCTCAGTGTCGAAGAGAACTTGGAGATGGGTGCTTTTGTCCTCAACGTTCCTTTGAAACCACTCAAAGATAAAATATTTACTATGTTTCCTAGACTGAGCGATCGCCGTAGTCAACGCGCTGGTACCTTATCTGGAGGAGAACGCCAGATGCTAGCGATGGGCAAAGCTTTGATGTTGGAACCTAGTTTACTGATTTTGGATGAACCTTCTGCTGCTTTATCACCGATCCTGGTAACACAAGTGTTTGAGCAGATTAAACAAATAAATCAAACAGGTACTGCGATCGTATTAGTAGAACAAAATGCCCGCAAGGCTTTAGAAATGGCTCATCGCGGATATGTATTAGAGTCGGGACGCGATGCTATCTCGGGCCCTGGTGAAGAATTATTGAATGATCCGAAAGTGGGTGAGTTGTATTTGGGAGCAGGTAAAAGGCATTAATACAGGAGAATTCAGAATTCAGAATTCAGGAGTAAAACAGCCTTTATATCTGGATTTGAAACTTATACCATTTCTTTGTAAGGCTACGCCAAATTTTCTTGGCTTTTTCTTTCTTTGTGTCCTTTGCGCTCTTTGCGGTAGCCTGCGGCAAGCCGCTGTGCGTCTACGTTCCTCATATAGTTTGGCGCATGTTCATACAGAATTTGTATTAGATTCTGTAGCTCACTCGCTGCAAATTGCTGTAATTCAAAATATAAAATGGCTAACAGCTTAAAAATAGTTTCTGGTGGTCAAACTGGAGCAGACCGCGCAGCTCTGGATGGGGCTATAGCTCATCAAGTTCCTCACGGAGGCTGGTGTCCTAGAGGACGGAAAGCAGAAGATGGTGTTATTAATCCACGCTATAACCTAACTGAAACACCATCAGATGAATATTCCCAGCGGACTGAATGGAATGTCTGCGACTCTGATGGAACTGTTATATTTTCTATTGCTCAAAAACTTTTCGCCGGCACTTTATTAACTGCCCAATTAGCTCAAAAATATCAGAAACATTGTATACATATATGTAAAGAATTAACCCATATAAATCCTGTCAGCGAATTATTATTATTTATTTTAAACTATAAAATAGTTACTCTTAATGTTGCAGGAACAAGAGCTTCCGATGAACCAGATGTATATCAGTTTGTAAAAATTACTTTTGAAGAAGCTATTTTTTAGAAAAAATAATTATAATCACGTTTTACGATACAAAATGAAAATTAAATAACTCTTAAACAGTGTAATAGGGTACTCTTACATTCTATTTGCATCTGATATCTTCCTGATACTAATAAAAATATTGTCAGGTAGATTGATGAGTCAAATTAATGGATTCGTAGGGCGACGTGATTTCTTGAAATTCGCAAGTGTGATGGGTATTGCGGTTACTGCTTTTGGCGATCGCTTTTGGAGTGCAGAACAAGCTGCTGCGGCTGATGTTCATCCAGTTAACCCTAATCCAGTCAGTCCTAATGAAGCTGTTAGACGCTTGCTCAATGGTAATCAAAGATTTGTTCATCAACAACGTAAATATCCCGATCAATCATTAGAACATCTACGATTAGTTGCTAAAGCTCAGTATCCATTTGCTGCAATATTAGGCTGTGCAGATTCTAGAGTACCTGCGGAAATTGTCTTCGATCAAGGACTTGGAGATTTATTTGTTGTGCGAGTGGCTGGTAATGTTGCTAGTGACATGGCTATAGGTAGTTTAGAATATTCTACAGCCGTATTAGGTTCGCAGTTAATTGTAGTTTTAGGTCACAAAAGATGCGGCGCAGTCACAGAAGCAATCAAAAACGAACCACTTCCTGGCAGAATTGGCTTTGTTATTGAAAGCATCAAACCTGCTTTAGCTAACGTGAAATTGACAACTGCTAATACTAGTGATGATGCGGTTAAAGCGAATGTTAAATATCAGGCTAAAAAATTGGAAGAAAGCTCAGTGATATTAGCTAAATTACTCCGTGAAGGTAAACTAAAAATTATTGGTGCTTGTTACGATATTGACACTGGTGAGGTCAATATTGTTAATTAAACATCTTTTGGATGTAGAACTTTGAGTTTAATAATGTTTAAAAAAGTATTAGTTATATAGCTATTTTTGATTTGGTTAAATACACAGACCTAACCTAAAAATAGTAGACGAAACAACAATTTTAAACTTCTATCCTTTGCTGAACTTAGAAAAATACTCCTGATACAATTTCACAAAATACCTGCTACATATACATTGCTAGGGGCGTACAGGTGTACGCCCCTACAGCTGATGAATTTATTGCAAAAATTTTTGAAAATGCTATTATGTGGCGATGCTTGAGTTGGGTTAAGCCAACGCAAACTCACGAAGATTCGCAAAAATCCAAAAGCCAAGCACAGCCGAAGCTTGTAACAAATAAACCCAGCAGAGGTCATATAACAAGACCACCTGCTAGGAAGGTATAGTTTATTCTGGCCATGTTTGATTAGGTTAGCGCTTATTTGTCAAAAATAATGCGTATCCTCAGTTAGGATAACTAAAATGTTTGCAAAACTTAGTTAATAAACGTTAAGAAACAGGTTAATTTACAGTTAAGGCTAAATGAATGGGGAGTGGGGACTGGGGAGTGGGGGAGCAGGGGAGGCAGGGGAGGCAGGGGAGGCAGGGGAGGCAGGGGGAGAAATAACCAATGCCCAATGCCCAATGACTAATGACTAATGACTAATGACTAATGATTAATAATATAAGAAAGCGCTTCACACTTCTTAAATAATCAGCTTTACAAGAACTATGGCCAGAGACTTACGGGGATTCATTAAAATTCTAGAAGAAAGAGGACAATTACGGCGGATTTCAGCTTTAGTTGACCCTGATTTAGAAATTGCTGAGATTTCTAACCGGATGCTACAGAAAGGTGGGCCAGGGTTGTTGTTTGAAAACGTCAAAGGTGCTTCTTTCCCGGTGGCGGTAAATTTGATGGGAACTGTGGAAAGAATTTGTTGGGCGATGAATATGCAGCGTCCAGAGGAGTTGGAAACTCTGGGGAAAAAGTTGAGTATGCTGCAACAACCAAAACCACCGAAGAAGATTTCCCAGGCGATAGATTTTGGTAAGGTGTTGTTTGATGTTGTGAAGGCTAAACCGGGACGGGATTTTTTCCCTGCTTGTCAGCAAGTTGTGATTCAAGGCGATGATTTGGATTTAAATAAGTTGCCTTTGATACGTCCTTATTGTGGTGATGCTGGCAAGATTATCACGCTGGGATTGGTAATTACTAAGGATTGTGAGACGGGTACACCAAATGTAGGAGTGTATCGTTTGCAACTCCAATCAAAAAATACGATGACGGTTCACTGGTTATCGGTACGGGGTGGGGCAAGGCATTTGCGAAAAGCGGCTGAACGTGGGAAAAAATTAGAAGTGGCGATCGCACTTGGTGTAGATCCTTTAATTATCATGGCAGCAGCTACGCCTATTCCTGTAGATTTATCAGAATGGCTGTTTGCTGGACTTTATGGCGGTTCGGGTGTGCAGTTGGCGAAGTGTAAAACTGTAGATTTGGAAGTTCCCGCAGATTCAGAATTTGTCTTGGAAGGAACGATTACACCGGGGGAAGTTTTACCGGATGGGCCTTTTGGCGACCACATGGGTTATTACGGTGGTGTTGAGGATTCGCCTTTGGTTCGCTTCAACTGCATGACACACCGCAAAGATCCGATTTACTTAACAACATTTAGCGGTCGTCCACCCAAAGAAGAAGCGATGATGGCGATCGCACTTAATCGCATCTATACACCTATTCTGCGGCAACAAGTCTCCGAAATCGTCGATTTTTTCTTACCAATGGAAGCTTTGAGTTACAAAGCAGCGATTATTTCCATTGATAAAGCATATCCCGGACAAGCGCGACGGGCGGCTTTGGCGTTTTGGAGTGCTTTACCACAATTTACTTACACCAAGTTTGTCATTGTAGTGGATAAAGATATAAATATTCGCGATCCGCGTCAAGTTGTATGGGCAATTAGTTCTAAAGTTGATCCAGTGCGAGATGTGTTTATTTTGCCAAATACGCCCTTTGATAGTTTGGATTTTGCCAGCGAAAAGATTGGCTTAGGTGGACGTATGGGAATTGATGCTACCACAAAAATTCCACCGGAAACAGACCATGAATGGGGTGCTGCTTTAGAATCAGATCCAGATGTGGCAGCGATGGTAGATAGACGATGGGTCGAGTATGGTTTGGCAGAGTTGCAATTAGGAGAAGTTGACCCCAATTTATTTGGCTACGATATGAAGTAGTATTTTGGATCGCGGTGCGTTAGGCTGTCGCTAACAACGCACCCTACATTTTAATTTCTAAAAAGGAAAAGCTGGGGAACATAACCTGATATAAATATCTCTTTGATTGTCAGCAAAAGCCCTTCTACCATGAAGTATTCTTGTATTGTCAATCATTAAAATATCCCCTTTCTGCCACGAAATTTCCGTGGTTATTTTTTCAGCGATTTCATTAAGTTCAGACACTATTTCATCAGGAATCTCTGAATCATCCTCAAACTTTAAAATTTTTGGATTTAACTGCTTTGTGGGTAATAGGCTATTAATAAACACCTGATACTTTCCGCATCGGCTGGGGATAATCGCTGCACAAATGTATTCCAGCCAAATCGATTGATCAGCGTTTATCTTGAGACGCGTCTTATTTTTAGAACACATTTCTTCTAGCTGATTCAAATTATCTGTTTGATATTTTTTCTGCCAGTCTTTTTGAGACATCGCAACAGTAAATTTTAATTTATTTTTCCTAAATAATTCTTTGGTTGAACTACTAAGTTCATTAAAAAACTGTCGCCCATCACATACAGTAGTTTCACCATCTTTTAACGGCGGATTAGCACAGAAAAACCATAGCATCAAGGGGATATTGTGCTGATAGTACATTTCTCCGTGCAACTTAATTTCAGAATTAAAATCATTTACACTTAAAAGAGTTTTATCTCCATTAATAACTCTTCTATTGAATGCACCGCCAGCATAGTTTATAAAATCTGTACTCAATGAATTGGTAAATTCTTTAAAAATTTCAGCATTAGCCAGAAATTCTCGAAAAAGTAAGATTCCATAGGATTTAAATAGATTAATAATTTCTTCCTTGTCTAATTCTAAGACACTGATATTATTTATATTAATAATCTCTTTGCCTATGCCATTTGATATTGACTATATCTTGGTATTCATATGAGTTTAATCAATGTGAATCACTTTTGAAAGTCAGTATTGCGGTTAACGATACCATATACTGACATGTTAATACTCAATCCTGTGGTTCTGTTGCCTTTATCGGCGATCGCATGACTAAATTTTGTAAAATCAAGAGTTATTACAGTCCTCAAATCAATTTTAATAATGGTTACGATGTGAGATAGGAAGAGAACTCCAGCTTTGAGTACTGATGCCAGCAGATTGGAGAAATTATGACCAAAAAAGTGAAAAAGTCGGTGAATAAGTTAGCGATCGCATTGGCATTCAGTTGTATTAGTGTAATGCTCAGTGGCATAGCTAATCAAATAGCTTTAGCGGAATCAACTAATCCCCAAAAGTGTGATATTTTTGCCTACGTTACTGATACAGATCCGCAAGGTTTAAATGTGCGGAGTGGTGGAAGTACGAAAAACAGAATTTTAGGGCAAATACCCATTAATGAAACAGTTCAGATTGTTGCTGCTGCTAAAGATTGGGTGCAGATTACTAATGCTAGTAGTGGTTTTCAAGGAACTGGATGGGTATTTGTGCCAAATTTAGGTTTATCAACTCAGGGCTACAGTACTAATGGCGTGGATGTTTATGCTAGCAGCAATGAACAAAGCCGAAAAGTAGGAAGAATTCCTGCTAATACGCCTGTCAAATTGTTAGGCTGTCAGGGAGATTGGGCGCAGACAGAATATCAAGGTGTTAAGGGTTGGTTGAAAAGAGAAGATCAATGTGGTGCAGCCCTTACTAGTTGTTCTTGACCTTTCCCCTGGTTAAAACCGATTTGTACATTTTTCGGGTAGCACAGCTATCATTGGTGTCAACTTAAGCTCAAACCCTTGTCCCACAGCCGTTTTACCCCACCCCTCAATCCCCTCCCTGCACGTTCTTAGGGGAGGTTTTGCATTAGCAAAGCCGGGGTGGGGTGACTCCGGATTAATTGGTAATTGAGTAAGTTTGCTCTAATGTCATTACAAGGGTTTCACATTAAGTTGACACCAATGCACAGTTGTGATCTCATACGATGGGATGTTTTTTTCATTGAAAGTCTCTAAACAGAATTGTCTTGTTCTGAATTTCCCTACACCCCATACTCCTTGCGCCAGTAAATCAGGGATTTACGCTGATTGTAGTACCATTTGATTCAGGCACAGTAGTTGCACCGACTGCCATTACTTGAGACCATTCACTGACGCGGTTACCATCTAAGACAGCTCGCACTCGATAACCAAGCTGAATTTTATGCGTCAACAAAATTAATTCACGGTTGAGTAATCCTTGTGATTTTTCGTTTTCATTAGATGCAGCTTGTAAACCAAAGCAGCGATCGCTTTGATGTTTCAACTTTGGAGACTTGCCTTCCATAAGCACCGTTTGCAGTTCGTATTCTTTAGCTTTGGGATATGGTTCCCAGCAAAGTTGCCAATAGGTTGACCAGCGAATTAACTCTGCTGGTAATTCCTCGACTTCATCGGATAATGTAGAAACAAGTCCGGTGACTGGAGGCTGTACCACCTCAGGCTGATTCAAACTGATGTCAGCATTTATACCGTCTGTAAATCTAGCTTGACTGACCTTTTGTGCAGCCATACATGAACCACCATCAACACTTACTACCAGTGCCAATATTAAACTGAACAGTACAATCAATCGCAAGCATTGTAATTGCACTAGCGACAAGATTTTCAGATTCATAATCATGCAAAAGTCAATTGCTTATACCAATTCTTCAAAATCCGGCAACAGATGTAAATCAGAAAACTCTTGCTGAATCTAAGTTTCACAAATTGCCAATTACGAATTACGAATTACGAATTACGAATTGCAAATTGCGAATTAGTATTACCACTCCACAGATGAAATCATGTTGCCGTTGTCGGCATAGATGACTTTAGAACGGATATACGTTCTGGAAGGTACTGTAGAATTGAAGACAGCGCTTCTTTGCCCAATTGCTGATTTGCTGCCAATAACTGAGCGGAATACAACGGAGTTCGGCCCTAGCCCTACAAAATCACCTACCCTGGTTTCAGGGCCATTAGCAACACCATTGACAACCTGTCTACCGCCATGAACTAAAGCGCGAGGCCCATAGCCAATATGATCGCCAACGGTTAGGCTAGTAGTTTCTAAAGCGTGAAAGACAACATCGTTTGCCATACCAGCAATTTGCCCGACATTAAAAGGTTGACCCTCATCAGCACGCAGGGAAATTCTATTACCTATTTTGAAGTTGAGGCTTGAGAAAGAATCTTCCAAAACGACATTGCCGATGATGCGGTTACGGAAGTTTGGATTGCGAGTCTCATTCCCAGCTAACTTCGGCAGACCTCCGGGGTTAAAAGAGGTGACTGGGGCGTAATTTATCCCTGTTACGTTTGTCAAGTCTGCTCTGGCTAATTCTGTGTAACCTTTGGCAAATGCTTCATTGACTTCAATGATACCTTCCATCAATGCAACGTCGGCTTGTGTCAGGTTTGCTACCTTTCCCAAACTGCCGCTACTAGCTTGTAGGTTAGTTGTAACGTTTTTACCTGGCAGTACAACTTTACCAGCAGGTAAGGTAACACCAGGGCCAACCCGCGAGAGAAAGTTGACTACCGTGTTTCTTTGTATAATTGCACCGTCTATTTCACAGTTGAAAGCGAGAAATGTCTCTGGAATATCGTTGTTGAACTGACTATTGGTAATCGGGTCAGTAAAAGGCCCGGTTGAGCCTTGAGTAGCGATTTTGGCTGCACCTTTGATGGTGGCCATGTGTGCCATAATGACTCGCGGCCCAATCTCCACTCCCGTTCCCGAAGCTATAATTTTAACTTGGTCTTGAACGTTAGAATCATCTGCGATGGTAATGGGGGCAGTAGTAGCATTTAACTCGGCAAATGGTGCCACGTAGACTTTTTCGCCCAAGCTAATATTTGTTGGATTGGCAATTGTCGCAGTTGGGTCAATGAAACTAGCTGAGTCCGACGGTGCTGTACTTGGGCATATAGGTAGGTTATTCACAGTTGGATTACACGTCCCTCCAGATGCAACGGCGGGTTGCTTATATATCTGTGTACCTATGACAAGCGCTAGGACAATTGCAGCTAAGGCGCTAAAAATTGCGCGAGGTTTGAACATAGAAAGAAAACTCCTCACGGTTTTGCGAATATTTGGTTACAGGAGAATCTGCGTTTAAGAGTTATGGCAGGCAATAGGGAACAGGCGGGCTATTGTCTGTTGAGAGGTTGGGTTTCACGGTAAGCTTGTGTCTTAAACTATGCTTCAACCGCTATACCAAAAAATCACATTGCCAAAGCCCATATTTTAGACTCTTTCTTTGCTTGAATCTGAGACCGAGGCTTAACCGCCCCAAAAACCCGCCAAGTTGTAAACTATATTTAGCAGGTCAGATAATAAGCCAAAAAGCAAAGACGGAGCTGAAATTACCGTTGTTGCCCCGGCAACTGCCTCATCGTAGACATCCTGCCAAGCTTCTGGGCCGCTAGTGGATTGTCCATAGACTTGTGTGCTAACGGCCAACGTTAAGCCAAGCGCAGTTAGACCAGCTAGTATTGTGCGACGTTTCAACATTATTCCTTGATACCTAGTAGTTCGCTAAGTTTCTCTGGCAGGGTAAACCGAAAAGTTAAAACTCAAAACAGAGCTTAAAGTTTTGGATTTACCTGACCTAATAACCGTCAAATTTAAGTGAATGAAGCACTAATGGCTACAAGCAGCAATTAACATTTTATTGTATTATTACTTGCTGCTTTACACTAGAGTTTTTGATATTGATAAAAATTATGGTGGCGATAGAAATGTTGGTAAGTTTACGATTGACTACGAAAAATTATCTATCTTACGGGGGATGTTTATTTGTGCTTGATCTCAAATAGCAGCTTCTAGAAGATAATCGCTACAGATAGCTGAAATTTTTATGGCAATCCTATTTGAGTTGTGAAATTATTCGTGGAGGCAGGCAATAGGCAACAGATTTTTTGACGAATGATTAACGTCTTCTCTTTTCTACGAAACGCTTTGGGCGAACAGATGCCCAAAGAATGAGGAACGCTATTGTAAATACGGAGAAATTAAGTAACTTAAATAACCTTATTTTAAAAAAATTAAGCTTAAATATCAAACTATTTTGAATTCTGAATATTAAATTTTTATATAATTGCCAGCATTGGAACGGGACAATTTTGAATTTTGAATTGCTTATGCCTTCACCATTTCCAGGAATGAACCCGTATTTAGAAGATCCTGCATTATGGCCAGGAGTACATGGGAGACTAATAGTAGCGATCGCAGACTCATTATCTCCTCAACTGCGTCCTAAATATTTTGTCGCTATTGAAGAACGAATTTATCAAACTATTAGTGATGATAGACTTTTGGTTGGTATTCCTGATGTCATAATCAAAAATTCACAAACAGTAATAAATCCTAAAATACCGAATATAGCTGTAGCTGCACCTGTGGTTCAACCTAAAACAGTGACAGTTCCTATACCTGAGACAGTCAAAGAAAGACATTTAGAAGTGCGAAAGGTAGGAACAAAAGAAGTAGTGACAGCAATTGAAGTTCTCTCACCAAAAAATAAACGCCCAGGAGAAGGACGCGATGCATACGAAACTAAGCGACAGAGAGTCTTGGGAAGTTTAACACATTTGGTGGAAATTGATTTATTACGTGTTGGAGAACCAATGCTAGTTTTTGGTGATGGTACGCAAAATGATTACCGAATTTTGGTTAGTCGCGCAGAAAATCGTCCCCAATCTGATTTATATGCTTTTAATTTATCAGATGTAATTCCCTCATTTCCTTTACCATTGCGAACTGGTGATAGTGAACCTTTGGTAGATTTGCAGAGTTTATTAGCTGGGATTTATGACCTGACTTTTCCCGTTAAGTCTTGAAAGGTTTACTGGCAAAGGATTTAAGAAACAGCACAGCAAATACGGTACAGTAATTAAAATTAGGTGCTAAAGGTGACAAGCAATGCTGGACTGGTGGGAGAAAAATTTTGCAACCTGTGAACTA
>NZ_JACJSJ010000194.1 GCF_014698115.1 Nostoc sp. FACHB-973 | reverse complement strand
CTTGAATCTGGTAATAGGTGAGTTAGCACCGACATAGAACTTGTTGAGGCTTATACCTCAAATGTTTGAAGGAGTGAAGTTTGAAGTATCTCGATTATATCTTTCTTCCTTCTGCCTTCTTCCTTCTGCCTTCTGCCCTCTGCCTTTCCCCAACCTAGATCACCAAAAGTTGCCAAGAACCACATTATGATTCAAAGGACAACAACGGCATGAGGGTAGCAAGATGAACCGATCGCACTTAAAAGGCTGGGTTTTGACGGGCAGTATCTTGAGTGGATTGCTTTTTGCCCAGTCGAGCGCGGCTCAGGTGATTCCCGATGCGACGCTACCTGTGGGAGAGCGATCGCAAGTTTCTGGCAACCCCAACGTTCAAATTGATGGTGGGGTAAGGCGGGGCGGCAATCTGTTCCATAGCTTTAGCCAGTTTTCGATCCCCACGGGTGAGTCTGCCTACTTCAACAATGCGGTTGATGTACAGAATATTTTCAGTCGGGTTACGGGTGGGTCAATCTCGAACATTGATGGCTTAATTCGGGCAAACGGGACGGCAAATCTGTTTCTGCTCAATCCAAACGGGATTTTGTTTGGACCCAATGCGTCACTCAACATTGGTGGTTCGTTTGTGGCGACGACTGCGACTGCGCTCGGGTTGGCAAATGGAGATATTTTTAGTGCCAATCCAGGACAACCTCTGCCCAGTCAACTGTTGAATATCAATCCCAATGCCTTGTTTTTCAATCAAATGGCAGCGCAAGCGATCGTCAATCAATCCACGTTTAACAACACGGGTCTACAAGTTCCTCAAAGACAAAACCTATTACTGGTTGGAGGACCTGTTCAGCTTGATGGCGGACAGTTAATTAGTCCGGGTAGCTATGTCGAACTGGGGAGTGTTGGCGGAGTGGGAATCGTTGACTTATCGACTGTTCAAGAAGATTGGCAATTGAATATTCCTGGTGGGGTGACACGAGCAGATGCTCTGTTAAGGAATGCTGGTGACATTAACGTCAAAGGTGACGGGGGCAGTATCCGGATTCTTGCCCAAAACATTGATATTTTTGGAAGTACACTTCGGATTGAAATTCCGAGCGATTCAAGACTACCTGCTACTCAAACCGGAGATATTGAGTTGAATGCAACTGGGTCCATCACACTTCGCGACAGTGTTTTGGCAAACAGCCTATTTGGACAGGGAACGATGGGTCGCCTCATTTTAACCGCAGGCGATCGCATCACCATCAACGGAAGTGGATTATTCAGTACAGCTGAGCCTGATGGCGTGGGTGATATTGGAAATGTAACGATGACAGCTGGAACAATTGTGTTTGATGGTTCACTTTTTGTTGCGAATACATCTCAGCAAACCGATGCAAGCAATGTCTTCATCAACGCTCGTGATGCTGTCTCTTTCAATGGCAGTCTTGTATTTAATACTGTGGAGCAAACTGGTATCGGCAACGGTGGCGACATCAACATCACAACAGGGTCACTTGCTCTTACAAATGGCGCTCAACTGATTTCCAAAACCAGTGGACAGGGAAATGCGGGCAACGTAAATATTGCTGCTCGTGATGCTGTCTCCCTCGACGGGAGTGGGAGTATCATATTGAACACCCTGGAACCAACTGGTATTGGTAACGGTGGTGACATCAACATCACAACAGGGTCGCTTGCACTCACACAGGGTAGTCAATTGGTTTCCAGCACCAGTGGACAGGGAAATGCAGGCAGTGTAAATATTAATGCTCACGATGCCGTTTCTTTAGATGGCAGTTTTGTATTCAATACTGTAAACCCAACTGGTATTGGCAACGCTGACGGTATCAACATCACAACCGGGTCGCTTTCTCTGACAGTGGGGTCTCAAGTCAATTCCTTCACCGGAGGACGGGGAAATGCCGGCAGTGTGAATATTCAGGCGCGGGATACCATCTCTCTAGATAACGATAGTGTTATGTTCAATAGTGTGTTTTCAGATGCCATTGGCAACTCTGGTGGCATCAACATCACCACAGGGTCGCTTTATCTAACCAGGCTTTCTTTCCTCGATTCCGAAACGGCAGGACAGGGAAATGCCGGCAGTGTGAATATTCAGGCGCGGGATACCGTCGCTCTAGATGGAACTTTTGGAAGAAGCGGAATCTCAACAGGAGTGAATGGAGGAGTTTCGGGGCAAGGCGGAGACATCACAATCGCAACTGGATCGCTGTTTTTGATTAATGGCGGTATTGTGGCTACCCAAAATATTGGTGGTAACGGCAATGCTGGTCGGGTCACGATTCAGGCGCGTGACGCTGTTCAAATTCGTGGAATCACCCCTAATACTGCTACAGAGTATAGTCAAGTAGTTACTTTGGCAAACACAGCCATTTCTCCGATAGGGCAAGCTGCGGGAAATGGCGGAGATGTCACCATTGCTACAGGTTCCCTCTTGGTTTCCGACCAGGGGAGAATCGTCACGAATGTTAGAGGGCAAGGAAGGGCTGGCAATATCCGAATTCAGGCGATCGATACGGTTTCGTTTGATGGGGGAGATGCCATTAGTACGCTCGATGAAGAAGGAGTGGGTAGGGGTGGCGATATTGATATCACCGCGCGATCGCTTTCAGTCCTCAATAACGCTCAACTCTCAGCTTCTACCTCTGGCGACGGAAATGCGGGCAATATTACCGTCAGCGCCGACACGGTGGGCGTGAGTAGTGGTGGGCAACTGCTTACCACTACGTCAAGTAACGGTAGTGCAGGTGACATCACGGTGAATACACCTGACTTGCAACTCAGTGGAGCAAACAGTGGTTTATTTGCTGGCACCAACAGCATTGGAAATGCAGGCAATTTGACCGTTCAGCCAAGCGGTGACGGACAAAGTGTGCGGGTAAACCTTCAGGATGGCGCACAGATTTCTGCCTCCACTTTCAACAGAGGGAAGGGAGGAGAGTTGACCATTACTGCCCCTGACTCCATTACGTTAACGGGGAACGGTTCGGTGATTGCTGCTGGAACGGATGCCAGCGGCGATGGTGGAAACTTGAATCTCCGTACTCGAAACCTCAACATCCAAAACCAGGCACAAGTCACTGTCAGCAGTTCGGGTACCGGCAGTGCAGGCAACTTGTTTGTTGATGCCGATCGCATCTTTCTCAATAATCAAGGCAGCATTCGAGCCGACACATTGGGGGGTGGAGGCAATATTAATTTGCGATCGCCCCTGATTGTCTTACGCAATGGCAGCAACATTACAACGAATGCTACTGGAGCCAACATTCCTGGCGGCAACATTGGGATCAATACGCGCTTTTTGGTGGCAGTGCCAAACGAAGATAGTAACATCAGCGCCAACTCTGAAGACTTTCGCGGCGGTAATGTTCGCATCAATGCCTTTTCAATTTTTGGTATCCAGCCCAGTTTGGTTTCCACCCCTTTTAGTGATATCACTGCAACGGGTGCGACCTTTGCGCTGAATGGCACGACCAATGTGAACACCGCAGGCATTGACCCAACTTCTGGATTAGTCGCGTTGCCCACTGACTTTGTAGATCGTTCTGGTTTGATTGCCCAAGGGTGTCCTGCCAATCAAGGGAATTCTTTCGTGATCAGCGGTCGCGGAGGCTTGCCGCCCACACCGGAACAGCAATTAGATGATGATGCCAACTGGCAGGATCGGCGCAGGCTGGTTGCAAATCAGCAGGTAGATGGGGGAGGACAAGGGGACACGGAAACTGCTTCACTTCTTAATTCTCCTCCACTTCCCCACACCCCCATCATCGAAGCTACCGGATGGCTGATAACTCCTACTGGAGAAATCTCCCTGGTTGCCAGCACTCCTGACCCAACGGTGCAGAATCGGTTGAAATGGTCAGGAGTCTGTTCACGGGGGGAAAGCAGCAAACAGCTTAAGTAAGTAAACTTACTTATCTTCCCTAGCTTGATTGAACAAAACCTGCAATAATGTTAACTGTGATGTCACAAACAGACATCTGTTTACGCAAGTACTAGAGAGCCTTATACCTGCGATGAATAGAGGACACAAGAACAGGCAAATCAATCAGGGATTGTCTAAAATGCAGCGCCTCTTATTAAATCGGGGGTGGCTACAATCTTTTCGATTTGCTCTGGTAGGGTTTTTCATCGCAATGAGCCTTTATGCTGGAATTACGGTTGGCCTAGATGACACTCATGACCGCAAGGTAGAAAATCAAGGACAATCAGTAGAAATTATATCCCAGTCTCCTCAGTATTCTACAATTCCACCAGCCCAGCTTGTGCAGCAGGCAGAAGATCGCTATCGGGCAGGGCAACTTTCAGATGCGATCGCCCTCTGGGAACAGGCAGCTGCTCGTTACGAGACTAGCGGCGATCGTCTCAATCAGGGGCTGGTATTCAGCTTTCTTGCCATTGCGTTTAATGATCTGGGACAGCAGACACAAGCTGAAGGGAAAATCAAGCAAGCTCTCTCGCTATTAACCGCTCAAAACTCGGCAGCCAATTCAGAGACTGCTTCTGTGCTTGCCCAAGTGTTGACTATCCAGGGAGAGTTACAACTTACTTATGGTCAAGCATCCGAGGCGTTTGAAACCTGGCAAGCGGCGATCGCTGCCTATCGCAAAGCAGGCGACATCACTGGCATTCTCGGTAGCCAGATTAATCAAGCCAGAGCCTTACAAGCAGACGGACTTTACAAACGAGCAGCCAATCTTTTGACACAAGTAGAACAGTCGCTGCAAAATCAGCCTGATAGTCCTTTGAAGATGACAGGGTTGCGAAATCTGGGTAAGCTTTTGAGGTTAGCGGGCAACCTGGCTCAATCTCAGACTGTTTTGGAGCAGAGTCTAGCGATCGCCCAGAAACTGCAAAACGATACACCGCAATCGGCATCCGAGCGCAGCGGCATTCTCTTGAGTCTGGGTAACACAACCCGCGCTCAGGGAAACACAGATACTGCCCTGGATTTTTATCAAAAAGCGATGGTCATCGCTCCCTCCCTGACTGCAAAAACTCAGATTCAACTTGCCAAGTTAAGTTTGCTAATTGACAGCGATCAACCAGCAGAGGCTCAACGTCTATTTACACAAATTCAATCCCAGCTTGCCCAGTTACCGCCTAGTCGTCTTGCGGCATATATCCGCATCAATTTAGCTCGAAGCCTGATCAAGTTGGCAACAAATTATAAAACAGATGAAACGGATAAACATTTCAGACTTTCCACCAGTAATTCATCCACCTCATCTACTCCCAAATTCGTTGCTCAATGGCTCCAAACCTCAGCTCAGGAACTGGCGATCGCGATTCCACAAATTCGTTATTCAGGTGATTCTCGTACTGAATCCTATGCCCTTGGCGCTTTGGGTAGTTTGTATGAAACAACCCATCAATGGAACGATGCTAAAACCCTAACCCAACAAGCACTCAGCCTGGCTCAATCCATTGATGCCCCCGACATTGCCTATCAGTGGCAGTGGCAGTTGGGACGGATTTTTTGTCAAGGTAAACAGCCCTGCCCTGCCATTGGAAATCTGCACAATGCAACGATCGCCTATGGTTCAGCGGTCAAACTGCTGCAATCCCTCCGTAGTGACCTGGTTGCGGTAAACCAGGATGTGCAGTTTTCATTCCGGGAAAGTGTCGAACCTGTCTATCGACAATTTGTGGAGCTGCTGTTGCAGTCTGACGGTGATACACCCAGCCAGGAAAACCTGAAACAGGCACGCGAGACGATCGAAGCACTCCAGTTGGCAGAACTCGACAACTTTTTCCGAGAAGCCTGCACCAATACCCATCCGGTGAAAATTGACCAGATTGATCCTCATGCGGCGGTGATCTATCCAATCATTCTGCCCAGCCAGTTGGCGGTGATTCTGGCATTGCCCAATCAGCCTTTGCGATATTACAAAACGCCCCTTCCTCAACTGGAAGTAGAACGCATTTTGACACAGATGCGCCAATCCTTTAGACCTACTGCCTTTGTGGAAGATTGGTTGCCTAGTACCCAACAGGTGTATAATTTGCTCCTGCGTCCGTTCGCGGCTGAACTTGCCACAAGTGAGATCAAAACGCTAGTATTTGTGCCTGATGGATTGCTGCGTAGTTTGCCAATGGCAGCCCTGCACGATGGTCAGCAGTATTTGATTGAAAAATATAGCATCGTGCTAACTCCCGGTCTAGAGTTGCTTCAAACCCAACCACTGGAGCGTCAACGGTTCCAAGGATTATTAGCTGGGTTGACGCAAGCGCGGGGAGGATTTGCGGCATTGCCCAATGTTGCAGTCGAAATTGATCAAATTAAATCAGAAATTCCAGCCCAAGTGCTGCTAGATAAATCATTCACAAATGGCTCGTTTGAAAAAACGATTGATTCTAAGCTGTCACCCATCGTTCACCTAGCAACGCACGGTGAGTTTAGCTCGAATGCAGACAACACCTTCATCTTGACTTGGGATGGACGCATTAACGTTAGACAATTGGATCGACTGCTCCGTTCTAGAGAAGGAAAACTCAACCCAATCGAATTGCTAGTTCTCAGTGCCTGCAAAACGGCAACGGGCGATCGCCGCGCAGCTCTGGGGATGGCAGGTGTGGCAGTGAGATCGGGAGCGCGCAGTACCATCGCTTCCTTGTGGTCTGTGGGCGATCGCTCCACAGCTTCTTTGATGATTGAGTTTTATCGTCAGTTAAGAAAGCCCGGAGTGACGAAAGCCGAGGCATTGCGTCGCGCTCAGATCGCCTTGTTGCATCAAGACGATTACACCTCGCCTTACTACTGGGCACCGTTTGTTCTTTTAGGAAATTGGTTATAAAAACGTTATGTCTAACCTCAAAACTCTGCTGTATCATCTGCCCATTGGCATTGTTCTGACGTTAGAACTGGCGAGATCGCCCGGTATTGCTTCGCCAACCCCGTCCCAATCTTTCTTTGCGAATCAATTTACCATCCAACTCGCCCAGAGTAATCCACCACCGCCACCCACAAATCCAGATAGATCATCGGCAGGAGGACGGCGCAATCCATCCAACTGCCCTCAAGATACGGAAGCGGCAACAAGTAGCCCGTTGCTGACTGCCCTCAGCCCCACAACTAAACCAGGCTTCACCTTATCAGAACACCCTACGTTTCTCGTCTACGTGCCAAAAACCAGCGCGAAGAATGCAGAATTTAGCCTCCGCAGTCGAGGGAGTCGCGGGATTTATCGCACCACGGTTGCTTTGACCAACACTCCCAACCTGATCAACCTCACCCTGCCCACCCAAACACCGCCTTTAACTGTAGGTCAACCCTATACCTGGTCGTTTGCCATCATTTGCAATCCAAGCGATCGCCTGGAGGATCGCTTTGTCACAGGTATGGTTGAGCGCATTGACTTCGACTCCGCGCGTTTACGTCAAATTCAGCAAGCATCACTCAAAGAACAGGTAGCACTCTATCAGAAAGCAGATGTCTGGTACGATGCTCTTGCCGTTCTGTATCAGTTGAGGCGCAGCCAAATGAATGACCCAAGTATCAACACCGCTTGGCGCGAACTATTGCAATCAGGGGGAGTCGATACCATGATTAATAGCAACTTAGAGAAAGAAAACCCGCGTTGAGCGATCGCTTTAACTTATGTGGACAACACTGAAACAGCAATTTTGGCGATGGAGTGGGGTCTTGATCACAGTCCCCAGCATTGCTGGGAGTTTGCTGGTTTTACGGTTAACTGGCGCACTTCAATTAATGGAGTTAATCGCGCTGGATCAGATGTTTCGTTTGCGTCCTTCTGAACCAGTTGATTCGCGGATTGTCCTTGTGACAATTGATGAGTCAGATATTAAGCAGCTTGGACAATGGCCCATGTCTGATGCGGTGCTGGCTCAGCTGATTTCATCCATCAAACAACAGCAACCGAGAGTCATTGGATTAGACATCTTTCGAAATTTACCTGTAGAACCCGGTCATCAAGCCTTAGCGAAAATCTTTACCACTACACCCAACTTAATTGGGATTGAGAACGTGATTAAAGCGCCAAACGGTGAAGTTGTTCCAGCCCCATCGCTCTTAAAACAGCGCGATCAAGTCAGCGCCAGCGATCTGCTGTTGGATAAAGATGGTCGGGTGCGCCGCAGCCTGCTATATTTAAGAACTCAGGACAATCGATCAATCTTTACGCTGGGCGCACGTCTGGCATTCTTTTACCTTGACAAACAAGGTATTTACCGTCAACCCCTTAACCCTAAGCAGACGAAGTTTCGATTGGGTCGAGCGATTTTTACGCCATTGCAGCCCAATGATGGTGGTTATTTAGGGATGGATGCAGGCGGATATCAGATTTTGTCAAATTTTCCCAAATTCCGGCATGGGTTTCACACAGTCGCACTCACGGATGTTTTGCAGGGACGATTGCCACGCGATTTAGTGCGTGACCGTATCGTCCTAATTGGGGTAACAGCAGAAAGCCTAAAAGACAAGTTTTTTACGTCCTACACCACTGACTCTACTGCCGTACCCGCTGGTGTTGAAGTTCACGCGCTGTTAACCAGCCAACTGTTGAGCGCGGCGTTAGATGGACGATCTCTACTGCACACCTGGTCAGAACCCTTGGAATGCCTGTGGATCGTTGTTTGGTCAACCATTGGAGCCGTCATCGGCTGGACAGCTTCATCACCGCGAGAAACCGTATTGAAAATTGTACTATTGGGCATCGCTCTTTGCGGTGGAGCCTACGGTTTCTTCCTAGTGGGTTGGTGGGTGATCATCGTACCACCGCTGCTGGCTCTTGTAGGATCTGCCATTACTAGCAATACCTATCTGCTGTGGGAAAATCTCAAGGAGTACGCTCGCACGTTGGAACAAAAGGTGGAAGAGCGAACCCTGAAACTAGAGCAAGAGATTGTTGAAAGAAAACAGGCACAAGAGACTTTAAGCCAGCAAAAACAGCTTTTACAAACGATCGTAGATCATATCCCGGTGATGATTACGCTTTACGACGCGACAGGACGAGTTGAGTTTGTTAATCATCAAGTTGAGCAAATTTTAGGTTGGTCAACCGTCGATTTACAGCAGATTGATCTCATCGCTGAATGTAGTTCTGATTCAGAACAGCGACAGCAGATTTTGAACCACATGTTAGCCGCCACTGGCACTTGGCTTGATCTAAAAATCAGGACAAGAGACGATCGCTTTGTAAGCACTGCCTGGGCAAATGTTCAGCTTGATAATCGTTTATTTGTGGGGATTGGGCAAGATATTAGCGATCGCAAACGTGCTGAAGAAGCTTCCATTCTGGACGAGCGCAACCGGATGGCACGGGAAATACACGACATCCTCGCGCAAGCTTTTACGGGCATTCTGCTGCATATTGGAGCCGCAATGGAACTCATCATCAAAAAACCAGATAAGGCAGAAGCACACATGGAAACTGTAGATGAATTAGCGCGTACAGGATTGGCTGAAGCACGGCGATCGGTGACGGCACTGCGACCCAAACTATTGGAAGAGGGCAACTTATTTGATGCTCTTAAACGCTTAACTAATCAAATGAAATTATCTACGAATACCCAGCTCACCTGTGAAATCATTGGTGCTACCTATCCTTTGCCACCCAATGTGGAAAATCATTTACTACGGATTGGACAAGAAGCATTAACTAATGCCATTAAATATGCTCACGCCACTCAAATTAACGTTGAATTAATTTGTGAAGAGTCTCAGTGTTTGTTACGAATTAAAGACAATGGACAGGGATTTACCATTGACCAAGTCTCTGTCAATAAAGGATTTGGGTTATTGGGTATGAGTGAACGGGTAGAGCAAATTGGCGGTGAATTAGTCATCCAAAGCCACCCGGGTCAAGGTACAGAAATTATTGTCGTTGTCAATCGGGAGTAAGCAGCCGTGAATCAAACAAACATCATTCGCATTCTGATCGTAGATGACCATGCCATCGTCCAACAAGGATTAATTGCCATCATTGATGAAGAATCGGATATGACGGTGGTTGGTCAAGCACAAAATGGAATTGAGGCGATCGAGTTGTTTCGCAAAGAGCAACCAGATGTCACCTTGATGGATTTGCGAATGCCTGAAATGGGAGGTGTTGAAGCAATTATGGCGCTTTGCACTGAATTTAACACAGCGCGCATCATTGTATTAACCACCTACGATGGCGATGAGGATATTTATCGAGGGTTACGAGCGGGAGCAAAAGGTTACTTGCTCAAAGATTCTAAACCCAGTGAACTACGAAGCGCTATTCGCACTGTTCACGCCGGTCAGCAATATATTCCACCCCATGTTGGTGCTAAATTAGTGGAGCGCATGAACAATCCAGAATTGACCGATCGCGAATTAGAAGTCCTGCTATTAGTCGCTCAAGGCATGAGCAATTTAGAAATTAGTGTTGCCTTAACGATTACTGAAAGCACCGTCAAATCGTTTGTCAACCGAATTTTAAGTAAGTTGGGGGCTAAAGACCGCACCCAAGCAACCATTATTGCCCTAAGACGAGGGCTTACCACCGTATAAGCTTACTACCACCAACTTAGGATTGCTCAAAGCCTCAAACTTAAGGTTGATCAAAACCTCTACCTCCAGATCCACCAAGAATTAGCATGACTGCGTAAGTTTGTAAGTTGTACTTTAGTTCAAACTTGGATACCAACTTTAGTTAGAGCCAAGCTGCCATTTTGAGATGGATTGCTTCATCAATCGCTTTGTTGGGAAGAAGTGTAAACTCTGAGTGGACGACAAGTGAGAGTCAATTGCCTATATTGAACTCATGCAAACACAGCGACCTTTTCGATAAAATTTAATACCGTTTATCAAATCAGTATAATAGTAATTTTTATTACTTTAATAAATGTAATTACGAATTACAAATTATTTAATTCAGTAACCAATTCATATTTTGATGAGGACAGAATTATGACATCTGTGATTTGAACTAAAAAATGAGATTTTAACTCATGATATGCTTCAGAAATGAGTATCCAGTTTATAGTTCACTTTTAATATTCGAGTTTTTTTTATAATAATGATTATCGT
>NZ_JACJSJ010000193.1 GCF_014698115.1 Nostoc sp. FACHB-973 | reverse complement strand
GCATGGGTTGAGGAACTGGTCGCTTCCATTCGCAATAAGCAGAGCTTTTATCTCAGGGGTTTAAGGGCTATGAAGCTTATACAGAAAGCATTTTAGCTCCCTTGTCGCCCCTTGAACTAAAGTTAGTTTAACTCAGTTAGAAAAAGCGATCGTCCAATTGTTTAAGCCAGATGGTAAGCCGCCAGATACAGCGTTGCTGTATTTTTCTGGTCATGGGTTGCGGAAAAATTTAGGAATTCAGGAAGGTTTTTTAGCGACGAGTGAAGTCAACCCCGATGCAGGTAATTGGGGATTATCTTTGCAATGGCTGCGGCGACTGCTGCAAGAAAGTGAAGTCAGACAACAAATTGTGATTTTGGATTGCTGCTATAGCGGAGAAGTGCTAAATTTTGCAGAGGCAGATCCAGGCGATCGCGGTAAAGGCAGAGACAGGTGTTTTATTGCGGCTTCTCGTGATTTTGAAGTTGCTTTTGAAGAGATTAACAGCCAACACAGCGTTCTCACTGCTGCACTGCTGAAAGGTTTAGAACCAAAACAAGACCGTTGGGTGAGTAACTACACTTTAGTTGACTTGCTTAATCAAGAACATCACCCGTTCCCCCAGCGTCCCATTTTTGCTAACTCTGGTGAAGCAATTAATCTCACCCGCAAATGGAATTCCTCTCCTGTTAACTCCACAGTACAAGTATCAGCTATTTGTCCTTACAAAGGGTTGTCTTATTTTGATTGCACAGAAGCAGATGCTAACTTATTTTATGGCAGAACAGCGTTAACCGACGAATTATTAGAAAAAGTGCGATCGGGTAATTTCCTTGCTGTGTTGGGAGCATCAGGAAGTGGTAAATCTAGTGTTGTCAGAGCGGGTTTACTTTATCAATTAAAGTTAGGACGTAGGTTATCAGGTAGCGATACTTGGCAGTTGAAAATATTTCGACCAGGGATTAATCCCTTACAAAATTTAGCACTGGCATTTGTAGAATCGGATTTATCAGATATTGACCGAGCCTCACAATTAGCAAAAGCAGAAGAATTAATTGCCAAAGGCGCAGTCGGTTTAGGACAGTTCATTACTGCTAATCAAACTCAGCGCGTAGTGCTAGTGGTAGACCAGTTTGAGGAAGCTTTTACTCAATGTCAAGACATTACAAAACGACAGCAGTTTTTTGAATGTGTGCTGGGTGCTTTGCAGCGTGATGATAATAAATTCTGCCTAATAATCACAATGCGGGCTGATTTTTTTGGTAAATGTTTGGAACAAGAGTATGGCGGACTAGCTAAGAAAATTCAAGAGCATTTAGTAACAGTAACACCGATGATTCGGGAGGAATTAGAAACAGCAATTATCAAACCTGCTGAACAAGTGAACTTAGAAATAGAACCGGAATTAGTTTCTGAAATGATTGCAGATGTGGAAGGTTCTCCTGGAAGTTTACCATTGTTGCAGTACACGTTAACAGAACTATGGAAACCAAAAACAGAGAATCGGTTAACCCTTACCACTTATACCAGATTGGGAAGAGTCAGAGGAACCCTGCAAACACACGCTACAGAAGTTTATGAGTCATTATCACCAGAAGAACAGCAAGCAACAAAGCGGATTTTTTTAGAATTGACGCAGTTGGGAGAAGGAACAGAAGATACCCGCAGACAAGTTTTGCAACGGGATTTAGTTACTTCACAGTATCCAGAAGCTGTAATTAATAGAATAATTCAACGGTTAGCTGATGAGAAGTTAGTTGTCACCAGTACCTCATCTAATCAAATTGCTATGGTAAATGTGGCACATGAAGCACTGATTCGTCACTGGTTGCTATTACGCAAATGGATTGAAGAAAGTCGGGACATACTACGACAAAAGCGAAAAATTGAAGCGGCAGCTATTGAATGGCGAGATAGGCGAAGGTTTAAGCATTATCTCTTTCAGGGGAAGCGGTTAAGAGAGGTAGAAGATTTTCAGAAGCAACAAACTGAGAACTTAAGATTATCTGACTTAGCTATTGAGTTTATTCAAGCAAGTGTCAGAAGACGGAATGCTCGCTTTTGGTCAATTGCTTTTTCCTTAATTATCCCGCTGGGTTTATCAGTATTCGGCATAGTTATTGAGAAATCGTTTAGGATAAACCAACTTTGGCAAACTGTTGATGCTGCTAGAGGAAAGGAGTATAGTCAGGCAAGAATTCAAGCACTTGAAAAACTAATCCAAGCTGGTGAGAGTCTAGCTAGTATAGATTTCAGCGGTGCCAACCTCAGCATTGCTGACTTTAGGGGTGCCAACATCAGCGGTGCCGACCTCAGCAATACCAACCTCGGCGGTGCCGACCTTAGGGGTGCTAACCTCAGCAGTGCCGACCTTAGGGGTGCTAACCTCAGCAGTGCCAACCTCTGGGGTGCCGACCTCAGCTATGTCAGAAACCTTACTTCTGAGCAAGTTCAATCTGCTAAAAATTGGGAGAAGGCAAAATACGAAAACGATTTTCGTGCCAAGCTCGGTTTACCACCAGAACCAGCTAAGTGAATACTTTGGGGTTGCGTTTTTACTTCTAACCAATCCTGCAATCCAACTTTTCACAAACTTTTTCTACATCATTATTTGACTAAAAGTAGTTGTTTTGCGGTCTTCTTTGCGTCTATGGGCAAAACAAAAAGATTTATTTGTCAGAGCGAGTAAAGCTTACAAGACTTAGAGATTGCTTTGCTGGCAATGAGTTTTATAATTAAGCGATCGCAAACATAACCGCCCTTAGTAAAATTATATTAACTACCCCCAAGTAGTTACTGTGTTTGGATTATCAGGGAGAAAATGCCAGCAAAAGATGTATACCATGATGCCGTTAAAAATGCCTTAATTAAGGATGGTTGGATAATTACAGCCGATCCTTATCCCATTAAATATGAAGAAGTTAAACTCTTTGCCGATCTTGCTGGTGAAAAAACTATTGCGGCTAGTAGAGAAGGAAAACAAATTGTTATTGAAATTAAAAGTTTTCTCAGCCGTTCCCCTATGCGTGATTTTGAAACCGCATTAGGTCAGTATCTCATTTATAAAGCTTTTCTTTCTCTCGAACATCCCGAACAGGAATTATATTTGGCAATAGGGGAAGTAATTTATGAAGATTTCTTCCAAAAACTTGCAATTCAATTAGTTTTGGCAAAGTATCAAGTCTCACTATTAGTTATTAATATGAATAATGAGGAGATCGTGAAATGGATAAGTTAACTCAATATCAAAATCTAATCAAGCAAATTTTAACAGAGTATCAAAGGATTTCATCACAGGTTACTATTGTTGATGTGGATGAAGTGTTAATGTTTGATGATGAAAGAAGTCAATATTTGTGGTTCAATATTGGTTGGAAACAAGGCAAAAGAGTTAAAGGAATTTCTGTCTATATTCGCATTAAGAATGAAAAAATTTACATTGAAGAAGATTTGACTGAAGAAGGAATGGCAACTGAGTTAATGGGTTTAGATGTTCCTGCTAGTGATATTGTCTTGGCTTTTCAGCCTCCCGAAGTGAGGAAATATACTGAGTTTGCAACGGTTTAAAGATTATTTTCTCCTACTAGCGCGGCTGAAAGCGGCTTATTAGAGCATCTAGTTTAAAAAAATGCCATCAAAGAGCGATCGCACCACACAAAAACGAACCCTGAAGCGGCTATCCTCGACTCAATAGCGGCTATCCTTGACTCGGAAGCGGCTTTCCTCAACTCTGCATCTCATCTAAAAAAATGGCATCAAAGAGCGATCGCCCTTTTTGGGATTACTTCGCTGACAATCAGTTTTTATAATTAAGCGATCACAGCAAACAAAGACGAACCTGAAGTTAGTTTCGGGAATTCTGCTTATTTTCACTCATGATTCCTGAGTTTTGCGTTGGTTCACCCAGCGTGCCGCCTCAATAGCAGACGCAAACCGCAGAGGCACCCAAGAAACCCGCACTTCCCCGGTATTGGGATTTGTTGCTTTGAGGAACTGCATAGGCTGGACATTAACTCGCTTTCTAACGATACGTAACAACTTGTATTCTTCCCAGGAATCAATTTCGACTGTGTTCGTTTTTTCTAACAAGCGTACCCAGCCGATATCATCGATTACTCGACGCGTGCGTTCTAGCTTTATTTTACCGTGGTCTGCATACAGGCTATATCCATCTGCAAAGGCGATCGCAGGTGTATCTTCACCGTGGAGGTGGTTGTTGCTATCAATACTAATTGTGGTGGAATGGTTGGAGATAATGGCGATGTTTTGAAAGAAGAAAGTCCAGCCGCAATTTTTAACAAATTCTTCTAAAACTAATAGTTTGTTTTGAAATTGATAGTAGTTTAAACCATAAATACAAAAGTCAAAATAACTACATCCTGCGATTAAAGTTTCAGGTTTTCGACAGGAAGAGAATATATTTTTAATCAAGTGGCGATGCCTATGGCTGGCTACGCCTACGCGTTTGCCAAAATATTCCTCGAAAACATCTCTCCACTGGCTTTCTAGCTGTTCTTGCAGTAGATTAGCGTACTCTTTTGCCAGATGATTGTCAAACAACGAATGTAAATTTGTTTGTAAATCAACAGGTAGCCGCACGAGTAAACCTGATTGCAAATTACTGTATATTCTGCTCCAATGGGAACTATCTATGGCATCACCCAGGATTGTGTGGGAATTAACTTTGAGCAAATTCCAGATGTACTCGAACGCAGCGTTAGGGCTATCAACGATAATTATTTCAGGTTCGGTGAATTCAAGTGCAGTATATATTGCTCGAACTGCATCTGTAGCGTTTTGTTGGTTGATGCGTTCAGTGGATAGCCCAATGTGTTGCCATTTTTCTCGACATCGGGATATGAATACACGTTGTTCTGGTGTCAGATACTCGGCGGACATAGCGGGTGTGCGATACAGTAGCTATCTTGTATTAAAGCAGATTATTTCACTTGGTTAATTTAATTTCAAAAATTGCAACTGGATGATGAATTCTCTGAAAGAACAGATAGTCAAAAAAATCTCCATTTTGTGGAACACTGATGAATTATAAAAAATAAGAGCATTCCCAAAAATGAATGCTCTCACATCAGATTTTTGCAGTTTATTGGCTGCCAGCCAATGTCCTCGCGGTAAAGTGTTTAGTTTTGAGCCTGACAAGAATAATTTTCAACTGTTGAAAACGAGTATTGCTTATAACGGATTTGAGGAAATTATCCAAGCATATAATTTTGCTGTCAGCGACACCAATAAAACTATTATAATTTCTGACCTGGGTAATACATCTAATTCTGGGGCAAGGGTTACTGCTGACAATGAAGATTTTTTAAAATCTCTAATTTCTGCCCCAGATGCAAACTTTAAAAATATAGAGGCTGTTCAACTTGATACTTTTTTAACAGAAATTAGAGTAGATATAGTCAAAATTGATATTGAAGGACATGAACCATTTGCCATCAGGGGTATGTTGAATATTCTTAGGCGAGATAAGCCTATTATCTTTGCAGAATTTGCACCTTCAAATCTAAAATTATTTGGCGGTATAGAACCATCAGAGTTTTTAGAGTTACTCTTAGATATTGTTTATGATATTTTTCTAGTTGAAAGAAGTGGTATATTACTTAAATTTGCCAAGGATATTCCTGCTATTATGAACTAATTTGAGCAACAAAAAGCTCATCATATCGACATTATTTTGACACCCTGAAACTAATTGATTAGTGATGAATATTGGTTTAAAAGTTCGCCCCTAGTGAGCGAAACTAATATGAAATATTGCCCTATTTTTAACGTGAGTTCGACAGATGCCAAAGAACCCCGCTTCCATTCCTCTCCCCGAAACGGGGAGAGGCTTAGAAACCCTAATTTTTCATGCCCAATTTAGGATCTTATTGCCCCTCTCCGAGACGGAGAGGGGTTGGGGGGAGGTTCATCGAACTCACGTTATTTTTAAAGTGAATTCGACGAACCTCTCCCTGTCTTGAACTAAAGTTCAAGTCTGTCCCTCTGGGAGTCGGAGAGGGACGGTTTTGCGTAGTAAAACCAGGGAGAGGTATTCAGCTAATTAAACGGATACCTAAAAATAGTCAAGCTACCCTTATGTCATGGTTTATCATTAAGACAGCCTTAAGACAGTTAAGCAAGATTTTAGGGTGTTAAGAAGGCTCCGCCTTATGGTGTCCATTAAATAATTATTGTCCAATTTAAATAATTCTTGTCATGTTTGCATTGAAGAGTCGCAATCGCCAAAAGACCTAACCAATAAGGATTTTGGCGATTTTATTGTGAAATAACTCAATGAGAAATTTTTAAAGTAAATGATGTCATAAATACTATAAAATTTTAAAGTAAATGATGACATATTTTTAAGAGTAGCTTATGCCCAGAAAGCCTACGAGCAAAGGATTTCCACCTTTAGAAATAGAAGACACACCAACAATGGAGGATGAACAGGCAAAGTACCTTCTTGTTAACGAAGATTCAGCAGATTACTTAAAAAAGGTGGACTTGATAGATGCTATTTGTCAAGCACCTAACAAGGCGGCTCGTAGGGATGCGATCGTAGATGCAGCGAAAGCTCTGGGTAAAAGCACTCGAACTATTAAGCGCATGATAGAGAAAGTTGAACAGATAGGAGTTGCGACTCTGGCTGTTGGGCGCAAGGATAAGGGACAATATCGTATTCCCAAGTATTGGCATGATTTTATTGTAAGTCTTCATGAATGGGGTAATAGAGAAGGTTCTCGGATTAATCACAATCAGATTTTTGTCTATTTACAAGCTTTAGCTTCTAAAGGAGAGAAACTAAAAGACAAGAAATATAATGAGAAATTTAAGGGTTATTCTCAAGTACGGGAAGATTTAATAGTAGGAAAGCATCCTTCTCATGTCACTGTTTATAAGGTAATCAATTGTTATTTAGAAGAAAAGAATAAGAAAGTACGTCATCCTGGTTCACCCATAAAAGGAAAAATTATCCAAACAACCGAAGGTATTTTAGAAATCACAGGAAGCAACGAAATTTGGCAAATAGACCATACAAAATTAGATATGTTGTTGGTTGATGAGGAATTTAGAGAAGTTCTTGGTCGCGCATACATAACGTTAGTCATGGATAGTTATTCTGGCTGTATTGCAGGTTTTTATTTAGGTTTTGAACCTGCTGGTTCACATGAAGTTGCTTTAGCTCTGCGTCATGCAATTTTACCAAAGCACTACGGAGCAGAGTACGAACTCGAAAAAACATGGGATATTTGTGGTATTCCTGAATATATAGTGACAGACCGTGCAAAGGAATTTAAATCGGAACATTTAAAACAAATTTCGCTACAGTTAGGATTCAAACGACGTTTGCGTGCTTTTCCACAGGCTGGTGGTTTAATTGAATCTATTTTTGACAAGATTAATAAAGAAGTTTTGTCCTTCTATGGTGGATATACTGGTTCAAGTATAGAGGAACGTCCTCCTGAAGCAGAAAGGACTGCCTGTTTAACGCTGGATCAACTAGAGAGAATATTAGTGAGATATTTTGTAACTCACTACAATTATCATAAATATCCAAGGATCAATGAAAAACGTACTATACGATGGAAATCAAATTTTTTACTAGAAGATCCTGAACTTATTGATGAGCGTGAACTAGACATTTGTTTAATGAAAGTTGCGATACGCAATGTAGAAAAACATGGTTCTGTAAACTTTCTTGGTTCGGTATATCAAGGCGATTGCTTGTTAGGTTACGAAGGCAAACAAGTTTCTTTAAAATATGACAAGCGTAATATTACAACAGTTCTTGCTTATACTCGCCCTATTAATGGCGATCCAGGAGAGTTCATAGGTGTTATACAAGCTAGAGACTGTGAACGAGAAAGAATGTCTCTATCTGAGTTGAATTATATTAAGAAAAAATTGCGTGATGAAGGTAAAGAAGTAGATAATTCCTCTATTTTAAACGAGCGATTGTCTATCGTTGATGATGTTGAACAAACACGAAAGGAGAGACGCAGACAACGCCGGAAAAAAGCTCAACAAGAACACGAAATCAAGTCGAACAAATCAAGAGTTGTAGAGTTATTTCCTGAAAATGCAACACCAGAGCAAATAACAACATCGCAAGAAAATTTAACATCTACTTTTGATGCAGGTTCAGAAAACGCTGTAAATTCAATAGATAAGGAAGTTACGCACAATAAACCCGATCCTAATCAAACAGCCAAAGCTAGACGACGACCTAGAGCAGGTGTGAAAGATTGGAACCAATTTATAAGGGATAATTGGTAAATGAAATGTCGGAGACAAACTTAGCCCACGCCAATCTAGAATCTCAGCAGCAGGTAGCTGTAAGTTCTCAACCTGCTGAGGAACAAAGGCGATCGCCTGAAGCACAAGCTGAGGTTGAGCGGATTGGTAAAGCTAACACTTACCTTCCCCTAGACCGCGATACCGAATTGTTTGATTGGCTTGATGACCAGCGTGATGCAAAACTTTGTGGTTATATTACCTCCGCTACGGGTTCTGGCTTACTCAAATCCTGTCAACTGTACAGGACACAATATGTAAAACGGCGAGGAACTCTCTTAGAAATTCCTGCGACTGTTATCTATGCTGAAATTGATCAGCATGGTGGGCCAACGGATCTATATTGCTCCATTATGGAAGAAATAGGTCATCCCCTTGCTCATGTTGGAACGCTGCGAGATTTGCGAGCGCGTGCATGGGGAACTCTTAAAGGATACGGTGTCAAAATACTCATCATTGGTAATGCTGACTATTTAACGTTGGAAGCCTTTAATGAGCTAATCGATGTTTTTACAAAAATGCGAATCCCCGTTATTTTAGTTGGGACTTACTATCTAGGCGATAATATTCTTGAACGGAAAAGTCTCCCATACGTGCGTGTTCATGATTCATTTTTAGAATCATACGAGTTTCCTAATTTAACTAAAGAAGGAATAATTGAGGTTGTGGACGACTGGGAAGAAAAATTTTTGCCAGAAAACCGTCGATTAAATCTTACTCAAATTGATAGTGCAATTTCTTATTTGGGACATAAATCCCAAGGTCTGATTGAGCCTTTGTATGATTTACTTCGCAAAATTACAATACTGAAAATTGATGAACCGAATTTTAAACTGAATCAACACGATTTAACCCAACGTTTCGGTAGACGTAAAGAACCAAGAGTTAAATTTAATAAGAAAAGCTAAAATCTATTCTTTGCTTAAATCTCAAGCTATTTCGGAATGAGATATAGCCTTTGAATCAGTTCAAACTAAGGAAACTAAGGAAGGAGTAGCAAATAATGAACCGATTCCAAAACGAAAATCCGCCACAGTATCCCGAAAAAATTATTCACACGACTGAAGGAAGTTTAGAAATTACCCATAGCAACCAGGTTTGGCAGATTGACCATACCGGGTTGGATATTCAGTTAACTGACGAAGACAAAAAAGAAGTTCTTGGCCGTCCATACATAACGTTGGTAATGGATAGCTACTCCGATTGTGTCGCAGGTTTTAATTTAGGTTTTGAACCTCCTGGCTTAAATGAAGTTGCTTTAGCTCTGCGTCATGCAATTTCACGAAAGCACTACGGGCCAGAATACGAACTTCAACAAACATGGGATATTTGTGGTATTCCTGAATATATAGTGACAGACCATACAAAGGAATTTAAATCGGAACATTTCAGACATATTTCACTACATTTAGGTTTTAAACGACGATTTCTTGCTTTTCCATATTTAGGTGGTTTAATTAAACCTATTTTTGACAAGATTAATAAAGAAGTTTTGTCTTACTTTTACGGATATATTGGTTCTAGTGTTGAAGAACGTCCTGCCGAAGCTGAAAGAACTGCCTGTCTGACGCTTAATCAACTAGAGAGAATATTAGTGAGATATTTTGTAGACCATTACAACTCACATTCCGCACCCAAAATTGGCATACAGAGGAAGCAGCAAATAAACCAAAAATGTTGGTAAAAATTGAGACAATTCAGAGGCTAGTTTCAAAAAAGCTGGGGAACCACGGTACACTGGTGAGGCTGGCTTTTTCCATTTACTCTGGCGTACCCAGTTAATGACGACTATTTATAACTAAATCTAAAAGTGGGTAATTCACTGCAATAGCAGCATACTCCTTGAAAGTTTTCTCCAATTGTAAAAATACTCAATGCATTGAGTAATACGATAATTACTCAAGCGGTCATGAGTTCCATGATCGCTACAGTCTTTAAAGAAGTCTTACTGGATTCCAGAAAGCTTAAAGTAAGCGTGGATACATTGTAAGGTATTTAAAACCGTTGCTAAACCGTATTGGCAAAACCTGTATTAATGTTGCAGGATTATGCACTTAATTTATTAATCGATACTTTTGCTGACAACAAAACTTAGCGTTTGTTCTATAGATTTCAGTGCCGATTGAATATCTGTACTCATAGCATCTGCCTCAGCTTTAATTACAGCAATACCCTTACTAACTTCTGTCAGAGTTTTTTTCATGGTTCTGATTCTACCCAAAGCTGTACGAATTTGCTGAATTTGTTGTTCAACAGCAGCCACATCCATTTCTGATTCAAAGGTACGCAATTTATTCAACCTTTGCTGGATCACCAAAAAGCGGATAGCAATAATTAAAAATGGATGAGTTGTGGCGATCCAATAACCTGACTCAGAAATTCCCTCTGCCCAGTCACCGATTTCCTGCGCTAATCCCTCACGAGAATAACTTAAAAATATTGCCGAATTTGCAGAACGCCGCACCATCGCTTCTTGTAAATGTTGAGCAATTGCTTGACGACCAAAAGGTTTTGACGGTCGGCTTCTAACTTCAATCACTATTGACAGTTCTATTGCTACAAGGGATTTACTTGTTAACTTGACCAGAATATCGCCAGTGTCTCCATCCTGACCAAGATGCTCCACCTCTGCTCCACTTAACTTCGACCAGTGTTGTAATTCAGCAACAACTAATTGTTCGTAAGTTATGCCTTTTGCAGTTGTCTGCTCAAGTACTTGTTGTGTCACCTGTTGATCTCGAATTTCCCTGGTCAGCTTTTCTACTTGTTCGGTTAATGGTTTCACAGACTCAGAAACCACATTTTTAACTGCCGCAGGCAAAGTACCATTTTCCTTTGTGGCATTTATTAATGCTGCTTTAAATGCGCCTTGAATGGAATCAGAGCGTTTGGCATCTAATAGTTGACGTAATGAATTCAGAAAGCGGCCAACAACAGAAGTTTCTCTGGCGGGATCAATTTCGAGTGTAAGCAAAGTGCTGACGCTATTGAGTTTTTCAGTGAGGATGGCTGAAGTCAGATTAATTTGATTTTGTAGTGGAGCTAATAATTGACCATTATCTGTCCCTACTTGATT
>NZ_JACJSJ010000192.1 GCF_014698115.1 Nostoc sp. FACHB-973 | reverse complement strand
TCTACTGGAGGTGCTGCGATGAAGGCGATTACGAAGCAAGCGGTAGCAGCTAGCAAGGTGGGGATCATGAGTACACCGAACCAGCCGATGTATAAGCGGTTGTTGGTGCTGGTAATCCAGTTGCAAAACCGCTCCCAGACGTTGGCGCTTTCGCGGCGTTGAATGGTTGCTGTCATTGTTTTATGATTGCGGTTGAATTTTGTGTATGAATCAGGCGGCTTTGTTTTTGCCTGTGAATGTACTTTACACTGCTTTACAAAATTTAAGCAAGTGTTGGGACATTCACAAAGCTGGTGTCAGTCATTAGTTTTACTTATTTAAGGCTAAGCAACGAGGTTTAAAATATGCCGCAGCTAATATATATGCAAAATATGCAAATTTTTAGTTTTATTTTCGTTCTATTGCTTACTTACCTGGGAATAATAGCTTTGTAGATTACCGCTATTCCAAAAAAAAATTAACCCTCAGCTTACTACTGGGGGCTTTTTTGTTTGGCAAAATGGCAGATCTGCAAATTAGAGGCTTGCTATGGTATTGAAGTAGGATACATTCCATGCGAAAAGTACTGACTTGCATTACCCCTGGCTAACTACCAGGGGTTTTTATTGAAACTTGGTATAATTCAGCACTCAATAGTGAAGAATCAGAATTTACAGCAGTTTTCAGGTATTTAGGATTGAGACAGGGAATGGGGAGTAGGGAGTAGGGAGTGGTCATCTCCGACTAATCACTTATCATTAAAATTTCTCCACGTAAGAGCCTCCCTGTGTCTTTGCTTAGGTCTAAATACAGCGTATTTCAGGTAAATGAAGTACACGGGTAGGGGCACAACATGTTGTGCCCTTACAATTATCTGTACCTCACCAAGTTGCAATTTGCTGTATTACTTCCCAATTCTGAATTTAGCTATATTTTCCAAAACCAAATTACCAATTACGGTAGAGTTTTTCTGCATAGAACATAATCTCTTCATTTGGCAATCTGATTTTTGGTTTTTGGCGGGGATACAAACTTTCAACTGCACCTGTATCCTGTTCTATGACTGTAGCTGCTACTTGTAAAACTGAGTTTTTAAAGAACAATTTCATCAAAGGATTGTTCACTTGAGCATACATCAGAATAAACGTCTTAGTTGTTTTTTCTGTTTCAGGATAAAGAATGTGAGTTTGAGCAATATCACCAATAGGGGTTTTAGCAAAAAAAGCTGTAGTCGAAGGAAAAGCGTATTCGAGTGTGTTACTTAGGGTTTTAGGGAAGATTCCCAAAACAGGATTTTGAATAATTTCTCCAAGTGTGTTTTTAGCTCTTGTCAAATCTTGCTTTACTGTCGCATAGTATCCCTTCTCTTCAAAAGAGCTTACATCACAAGATGTAATTTTAAATAGGTCTTTATGAGTACCATTTTGGTGATTATAGTCATAGTTAACCATTAGATTACTCAAAAAATCTCCTTGAATACTTTTTTCGCCAGTCACTCCAATAAATTCGTATTCATCTACAATTCTTTGATGTAAATCTGGGATAGGTAATCTTGGCTCAAATCCGCCATATGTCCAGATACAATCATTACTAATAATTAGCTCTAATAGCTTGGTAATTGGCTGAGTATCTTTTTTACCTCCTTGATAAAGTCTGCCTTGTCCATCAAATTCTAGTGCATGAAAAGGGCAAGTAATAGTATCTCTTTCTTGACAAACCCAGCCGGATGATAAGGGTGCTTGCATATGTGGACAGATGTTATCAAGGGCAAAGACTTCATCTTTTTGGTTTTGCCAAATGACATAATCATGTCCATTTAAAGTAATTTTATGAGGTTTATTCACTCCTAATGTAGATTTGTGCGCGATTAACCAAGGCGCACCAGGTAAAATAGATTGCATTTTTCCTCCAAAATATTGTCAAATTATTTATCAAACAGAATTCAGGAGTCAGGAGTCAGAATTCAGAATGAATTTTGTGCGACTGGTGAATGAATCCAGGGGTTTAAGACCCCCACTAAATCTGCATATTTAGTGGTCAACAAGACAGTGGTGGGTCTCAATCCCCCACTGATTCATTCTGACTCCTGAATTCTGACTCCTGAATTCAGAATTCTGACTTCTGAATTCTTCTTCAACAACAGAGAACTCAATAGTCAGGTGTTAATCTCTAAAGTTAAAAGTTGTGATTGACGACCTAGTATCGTCTGTCCTACATTGCTATGAATGAATGTCAATTGGGATAATTAAGGTTTGCTTGGTAATGGACGAAGTAATACTACCGAGCAATGCTCGGCTAACTTCGACTACTGCATGGCTAGATTATGCAAAAGACGAATTAACTAAAAAATTAGTTAATAACTATTAATTTAATAAAGTTCATCTTCTATGTCAACTACTAACCAATTTTTTAGTTAAGATGTTTTCGTTAAGCTGATGGAGTACCGTGGGTCGTTCAACACAATCAAAACTTTCATATAAAAAACCTCGCCAGGTGCGGGATGCAGAGGCGACGAAAAAGCAGATTCTCGATGCAGCGGAAGCAGAGTTTGCTAGAAATGGGCTGAGTGGGGCGCGGACAGAGGCGATCGCCAAAGGTGCAGGTGTCACCACAGCGATGATTTATTACTACTTCCAGAGCAAGGAAGGACTATATCAAGCTGTCTTGCAACGCCCAGCGGTAGAAATGCACGAAGGGTTTCAGCAGTTAGATCTAGATCAGTTTCCACCAGAGGAAGCTTTGAAGTTGCTTGTTAAGGAAGCGATCGCCTACGAAGCAGCCCACCCACACCGAGGGATGCTTTGGTTCCAAGAAGCGAACCAAAATCAGGGAAAGTATTTCAAACAGGGAAATTGGCAAGAAAATTTTGCGTATCTCATCAAGATTTTAGAACGGGGGATGGCGGAGGGTTGTTTTCGTCAACTCGATCCATTTCTCACCACCCTGCATATTGTTGGGGTTTGTAATTTATACTTCAACGCTTACGAAAACATCAAGCATACTAGACCCGATTTGCAACTGCTAAGTCCAGAAATGATTGAGCAGCATACCCAAGCAGCAGTTAATTTTATTTTGGCTGCTGTGCGACGTAGTGAGAATTAAAAAGTAAAAGCGGTTGGGGACTGGGGATTGGGTTTGGGTATGTCCAGGAATGAGTGATTTTGATCGAAATTATCAACAGATACGCACAGGCGTAGCCCTCGTAGACATTGCATTACGAATTCCGCACAGTGCTACTAGCCTTCAACTTAGGATAAGCAATGCGTTTGTGATTAAATTGCTGCCAAACATCCACAAATATCTCGGCAATTTGTGACATTTCTTCCCGTGTTAATCCGGAATCTACGAGTTGATTGTCTTGCCATCTGGCACGGAGAATATTATTCAGCATTGCTAAAGCTTGTTCGGTGGAGACATCTTTGGCCGATCGCTTGTCTTCTCCCTCAGATGTCCCACGTACCTTGCTTTTCACGGGTACGGGACGTTTCGCCGAGGCTTCGAGCGATCGCAGCGCCGCTTCGCAAGCATCCGCCAACATCACAATTCCTGTTTCCCGTGACTGAGGAATCGGCCCATCGTAGCGAAAATCTGCTTCGTCTACGGTTAAACTCGGATCTTCTTGAGCCATTTGCTGGGCTTGGTGATAAAAATAAGCAATTAGCATTGTTCCCTGATGTTCGGGAATAAAAGCTTGAATTGCTGTGGGTAAAAGGTGTTTACGCGCCATCACCAACCCTTCACTTACGTGCTTTTTGATAATTTCTGCACTCTTCCAAGGATCTTTAATTTCTGTATCGTGTTTATTTGGTCCCCCCATTTGGTTTTCAATAAATCCAAGGGGGTCGTGCATTTTTCCAACATCATGGTATAATGTACCAGCCCTGACTAATTCAACATTGCATCCTAGTTGTTTGGCAGCAGCTTCGGCAAGGGTAGCCACAAACAGCGTATGTTGAAAAGTTCCGGGAGTTTCAGTAGCGAGTCTTTTTAATAAGGGGCGATTGGGGTTCGCCAATTCTGCTAGGCGGATGGGAGTGACTAAATCAAAAAATCTTTCTAGATAAGGACTCAACCCTAAAGCGACAACACTCCAAACAAAACCCGATGAAGCAAATAACCCTGCTTCTCGGAGGACGATATACCAAGTTGAACCAAATGCTTGACCAATTAAGACTTTTACAATCAGGTAAATGATGCCTTGAGTTAAAGCGATCGCCACACCTAATAATGCCAGTTCTTCACGCGATCGCAATCTTTGGGCGATGCAACTACCTAATATTCCTCCCCCTACACCAGCTAAAAGCGCAGCTTTGCTCATATCCAAGCTGATTGCTAATATTGGCGACAGCAGTCCGACGACTGTCAACCCCAAACTCGGGCCGTAGAAGCTTCCCAACAATAAACCAAGGGCACTCCAGGTAGTGTAGGGCAATCCCATGACGATTACTCCTGGTACACTCAGGGTGAGCAGTAAGACCAAAAGGCGATCGCGTTGTCGCAATTCACAATTAATATGTCGTTCTACCCAGACAAAAATGCCAATGGCGATGGTAATAATGGTTCCTAACTTCACCAACTCCACCCACTTGATCTCGCGGCGAATCAGGTGATAATGCTGCAATAGCTCAAAATCCCAGGCACTAATCTGCTCTCCTTTTTTGACAATCACCTGACCACGCTGTACATTCATCATTACAGGTGGCACCCCAGCAGCAGCTTTTTGAGCTTTTTCTCTGGTTTTTTCTTCATCTTTTTGCAGATTTGGCTGGAGTACAGCTAACAACAGTTTGCTTGCTAAAGGTTCGGCATCTGCTGGTACAAACGTCTGGATTTGTAAGCTGACCGCATCCTGTAAGATGTTTTGTGGTAGTCCGTGGGGGATACCTTGGGTGAGAATTCGCTCTGCACTTTGATGAATTGCCGTTTGTGTATTTTCCCACTCCAGATCTGATAAGTCTAGGAGCAGAGATTCCTCGTATATTGTTTCTGGACTAACACTCTCCAACTGTAAAAGTTTTACAGTAGCGAGTGTGTATTTTTGGCGTGCTTGGGAAATTTGGGCAATGAGTGACGAAAAGCTTTTCTCAGAACTTGTCAGTTGGTAAGCTTCTAATTCTTTTATTGCTTGAGTAAAGTCAGTGTTTTGAGAAAAATCAACAGGTTTTGTCTCATCGGACCCTACTTCGGTATTCTGGGAATTAGATTTGGGTGGTGCTTGATTAGGTGCAGCTATGGATGAAGCGGCGGTTCGTCCTGTTATTTTTTGGCGGTGGTTTCGATGATTTTCTAGAGCCGCTAGCACCGCTTGCCATTCCGGATCAGAGCAAGAACGCAGGTAACCCTGGCTAGATCTAGACAGGACTATACTATCAAAAAAAGGAAACTCTCCTGCAATGGCACGAATTTCATTACCATCATCCAGAAGTTGTTGTAAATTTTGATTGATTTCTTGATTGATTCGTGGATCAACCATTAACACTGGTATAAAACCTTTGCTGGCAATTTTGCGCTCAGCTTCTGTTTTTTTCTTATCTTCAACGCTATCTGTATAAGGCGCTCTAATTGTCTGGGGTGCGGGATTGCCTATTTGTATTTGAGTTTGATTGTATAATTTGTTGCCAATTACGCCTGTGAGTGAGACTACAGCGATCGCCAAAATGACCAAGCAACGCTTTCCATGTACCCAGTTGCAACCAACTGTATAAATACTACTCTGAGTTTGAACTGATTTTGCCATTGACTTTAGCGCTCTTTCTTGTTTTCGGCGTTCGCTTTTGTCATTGGTTTTTGAGAAAAACAAGATTACATTTTTCTGGATAGCTTTTAGAAGTTCCCTTCTATGGTTTCTGGCTTTAAGTAGCTTTCCCTTACGGCGTAGTAATCTGTACCATCGCCGCCAGTAAGACAATTGCTGGGTGAATAACTGCAAAAATTGCTCAGTCGTTTTCATTATCTCTGCCTGCAATTGCTGACTTTGATCAGCTAATGATCATTGATTTTTCCAGGATGGTTCCTTTGTAGTAACATTAAGCCCAGTTAATTACTTAATTATTAAAGTATCTGAACGTCAGAGGGTCAGCCCTAATGATAAGTCTTCAACCGGACATAAAATAAGCGGCTTCAAACCTGGTTCTATGGAACTTGAATGTTCATTAGCTTAGCTCAAAACAAAACAATCATCAGGGAATTCCAATCTACGGCTATTATTGCAACTACGTTTGGCGGAACTTACCTACAGAATCAAGTCGAGGGTTTGCTGAAAAATATTAGTATAGAATACTGTTAAGACTGGGAGTTTGGCATCCGCAGTGTTGTTTGCTGAAAATAGCATTAACGCAACCGTATAACACGAGGGGCTGCGTAAACTGAAAGCAAAGCTACCCTAGACATGGCACATCCTCCCTCTGTTAACTCCTTTGGATCTAGGCGAACGTTATTATACAATCCTGACCACACAGCCACGAGTGCATCAGCCAATTCTAACATTTGGTCAAAGCTTGTCAGTTCCGATGCTGGATAATTCCTTTGCAGAAGCATGACTCGCCAATTGAGAGGAATTCCTGCTGTAGTGTTATATGCGCCTGATAAAGCAGCAGTAATTGCACCTGTAGAGTGTCTCATTAAACGGTTAGCATCTTGGAGTTTGGAATCACCATTGTGAGTAGCTCGCAAAACTGCAAGGCGAAAATCTTCCAATGTACTCAGAAAACAGTAAAATGCGATCGCAATACTATCACTGAGTTTTTCTTTGCCCGCAAACTCGGCTTGCACCCTTTCTAATCCAGCCCCTTGTTCTAATAAATTCTGAATTCTTAATAATTTTTTCGGTATTGATGTCGGTGTTTCTTGGAGAAAGGAAATTATTTGGGGAATGAGGGTTAGGGGGTCGAGTTTCTCATTCAACGCTAGAGCGATCGCATACCCTACTGCTAATGTTCCATCCCGTACTACTGGGTCATCATCCCAGATTTTTAGTACATGCAGCAAGTTTTGTCGTAGCTTAATTGGATTTTCGTGAAAAAAAAGTGCCACTGGTAGTGTGGCAATAATTATGTCTGTTGGAGCTAAATCAAGAGAAGTTTGTTGCTGACGGGCTATCCAATCATCTAAATCTAATCTACCCAAGCTAATTAAACTCTCGGCGCCCAGAATCGCCATTCTGCCAAAATCAGGGTAATTCTGAGGCTGTATTCCACTATCCGAAGCTAAATTTCCCCCCAGGAATGCTCCGAGTAAAGTACCTCTAAACCGACTTATAAGGGAGTAACGCATTAAATATGGACTGAAAAGTGAGGAGTGAGGAGTGAGGAGTTAATTATAAAAATTTTTAATTCCTGACTTTACTATCAATATCTTAACTCCTAACTCTTAAATAATTTACTAGTGCTTGTAAGCCCAACACTGTCAATATCTTAACTCCTAACTCCTAACTCCTAACTCCTAACTCCTAACTACTAACTCCTAACTCTTAAATAATTCACTAGTGCTTGTAAGCCTAACAAATAACTTTGAGAGCCAAAACCACTGATTTGGCCGATGGCTACTGGGGCGATGTACGAATGATGGCGGAAATCTTCCCGACGGTAAATATTACTCAGGTGTACTTCTACTGTGGGTAAATTAACGGCAGCGATCGCATCTCGTAATGCCACACTTGTGTGGGTATATGCCCCTGCATTAATCAAAATTCCTTGATGTTGCCCTAATGCTCCATGAATAGCATCAACCAAAATTCCTTCATGATTTGACTGCAAAGGAAAAACTTTCGCCTGTAATTTTAATCCCTCTTCTTCTAACAGGCGGTTAATTTCTGCTAATGTCAACGATCCATAAATTCCAGGTTCTCGTTGTCCTAGCAAATTTAAGTTTGGCCCGTGCAGTGCCAGAATACTTAAGGGTTCTAACGTCGGGTTTAGCACTTTTGGGGCTACTAGCGACGGCGTGAGCGATCGTTCACAGGAATCGGAATCAGTTCCGGTTCCGGCTCAGCCTCTGGGCCTAAAAGGCTCTCAATTAGCCTACGTGCTAATTCCTTAAGCTTTTCTAGCACCTTTTCTATATAGTCCATGAACTGACCGCTCCTGAGATACTACCTCAATTTTGATTAACAAATACGCAGTGAATTGCGTATTTTTGCACCTCTAGCTTTTAACAGAGCTAACATACAATCCCGTTTTTGGGACATCAGCTACTTTGAAGATTTCGACTTGTGTTCTACCTTACCTTTTAGAGTATCACACTTGCAACCTACAGAACTGCATCCTATCAAGGATGGGCATCAAGGGTCAAGAGTCAAGGGGAGTTAGTAGTTTATCAAGCCAAAATTGCCGAGTTATGACTGACGCGGGAAAGGGGAGAATTTTCAACTTCCCAAGGTTGCCTCGGTAGATCATCCAAAATCCAAAATCCAAAATCCAAAATCCAAAATTGTTAGCTTTCTGTGGTCTTTTTTTTCGTAGCTGTGGTTGATGACTTAGTAGTTGACTTGGATCTGGAACTAGTTGATTTACTGGTTTTACGAGTTGATTTTCCTGTGGAGGCTTTAGCAGCCAACAATTCCAAGGCTGCGGCCAGGGTGACATCTTCTACCGATTGACCTTCTGGGATACTAGCATTAGTTTTGCCATGCTTGATGTAAGGGCCATAGGGACCATCGTAGATGTTCACTGGTTCGCCGTCCTCTGGATGTGTACCCAATTCACGTAAGGCTGCCTTGGACTTGCTGTTGGTAGAACTGCGTCCCTTTTTTGGCTCGGACAACAATTCCAATGCACGTTCTAGGCTAACTGTCAATACATTATCAGCAGCTTTCAGAGAGCGGTAATCTTTTCCCTCCTTACCCTGGTCATGAACAACATAAGGGCCAAAGCGTCCCAAACTGGCTTGGATTTTGCCGTTAGTGACTGGATGAACTCCTAATGTCCGGGGTAGTGCCAACAGACCAACAGCCGTTTCCAAGGTCAGGTTTTCTGGGGTGACACCTTTGGGTAGAGAGGCTTGTTTCGGTTTGGGGTTTTCCTCAGTCTTGTCACCTAATTGGACATAAGGCCCATAAGCGCCAATTTTCACATAAATTGGTTCGCCAGTTTCGGGATGGCGACCCACCTGGTCAGGGCCTGTGGTTTTTTGCCGCAGCAATACTTCTACTTGTTTGGGGTCGAGGTCAGCTGGCGTCAAGTCTTTGGGAATTGAAGCGGTGATAACACCCTCACCATTTTCAACTTCAATGTATGGACCATATTTCCCAATGCGGACTTTGGCTGCCAAATTTTCCAGTTCTACAGTTCTGGCTTTGGTAGCATCAATTTGGCTTTCCTGTTCCCTGACTAGGGTTTCCAGACCTTTGTCTCCCAAATAAAATTTCTGGAGGTAGGGTAGCCATTTAGCTTCACCTGTGGCTATGTCATCGAGGGTTTGCTCCATTTTTGAGGTAAAGCTGGGATCGACGATATCCGGGAAATATTTTTCCAGCAAGTCGGTGACGGCGAAAGCAGTGAAGGTGGGTATGAGGGCGTTATTCATCAATTGGGCGTAACCCTTATCGATGATGGTGCCAATAATGCTGGCGTAGGTACTGGGACGACCGATACCTTCGCTTTCTAAGGTTTTCACCAGAGTTGCTTCACTGTACCTAGCTGGGGGTTGAGTTTCATGACCAACTGCTTCTAGTTCTCTGCAATTTGGATGATCTCCCACTTTTAAGCTAGGTAAAATTACTTCTTGGTCTTCTAGTGCCGCTTCCGGGTCATCTGAACCTTCAACGTAAGCGCGTAGGTATCCCGGAAATTCAATGCGCTTGCCAGAAGAACGAAAACCAGCGTCCTCAACTTGCAGTTGTACGGAAATTTGGGTTTGCCGAGAATCAGCCATTTGGCAGGCGACGGTACGTTTCCAAATCAAATCGTAGACAGCAAGTTCTCGACCGCCCAAACCAGTTTCTTGGGGAGTGCGGAAGCTGCTACCTGCTGGGCGAATTGCTTCGTGCGCTTCTTGTGCGCCTTTGGATTTGGTGGTGTATTGCCGGGGCTGGGGGCTGAGATATTGTTGACCGTAGAGTTTTTCTACACAACTTCTAGCAGCTGCGATCGCCTGATCTGACAAATGCACTGAATCTGTCCGCATATAGGTAATATACCCTTGTTCGTACAAATTCTGGGCAATTCGCATCGTATCGCGGGCTGAGAGGCGCAGTTTCCGGTTAGATTCTTGTTGCAGCGTCGAAGTAGTAAATGGTGGCGCCGGTTTACGCGTCACTGGACGTTCTTCAATGTCGCTGACACTCCAAGTTTTTCCACTCAGGCGTTCCTTGAGGGCTATGGCTTGGTCTTCGTTGAGCAACAAGACATTGCGTCCTGCGACAATTTGTCCGGTTGTGGGGTCAAAATCGCCGCCATTGGCTACTTTAGTTCCTCCCAGCGTTACCAACTGGGCAGTAAAAGGGGTTTTTTCCTTTTCTAAACTGGCCTTCAAATCCCAGTACGTTCCTTCATGGAAGGCACGGCGCTGGCGTTCCTTGGTGACCAAAAGTCGCACCGCTACAGATTGCACCCGCCCAGCAGATAATCCCCAGGCGATTTTTTTCCATAACAGGGGAGACAAAGTATAACCCACCAATCGATCTAAAATCCGCCGCGTTTCTTGGGCGCGAACCAACTGCTCATCGATATTGCGGCAGTTCTTCAGCGCTTTTTTGATCGCATCTTGGGTAATTTCGTGAAACACCATCCGCTTAGTCGGAACTTTCGGCTTCAGCAATTGGTATAAATGCCAACTAATGCTTTCACCTTCCCGGTCTTCGTCCGTTGCCAGAATCAGTTCATCTACATCCTTGAGCGCATCTTTGAGCTGGGTGACAATTTTCTTTTTGTCTTTCGGGACAACATATACCGGTTCAAAGTCGGCGTCCACGTTTACCCCTAGCTGCGCCCATTTTTCCCCTTTAACGGCGGCGGGAATTTCACTAGCAGACTGCGGTAAGTCACGCACATGACCCATAGACGCCTCCACCCGATAGCCTGATGGCAGGTAGTTGCGAATGGTACGAGCTTTGGTTGGAGATTCGACGATGACGAGAGTTGACATGGAAATTTCAAAAAAAAGAATAGCTGCTAAGCTAAACAGTCAAATTGAGGTAATTTTTGCAAATTGTCAAGATAAAACGTCACGCTTAGGGCGGTGATTTAATCCTCACACAAACTGCCTGCTTGGGAGAAAATCCGCCCTAAGTTAGGGCGCAGTCCTTCCCAGAGTATAGGAGAAGCAAACGCTGAATGTGAATTTCCAGCTATTTCAATCTTTAACTTATCTAGCGCATAATTGGCGACTACAGTTTTTCAAATTTGGCGAGTGGGGAGTGGGGATGAGGGGGATGAGGGAGCAGGGGGAGCAGGGGGAGCAGGGG
>NZ_JACJSJ010000191.1 GCF_014698115.1 Nostoc sp. FACHB-973 | reverse complement strand
TCTACTGGAGGTGCTGCGATGAAGGCGATTACGAAGCAAGCGGTAGCAGCTAGCAAGGTGGGGATCATGAGTACACCGAACCAGCCGATGTATAAGCGGTTGTTGGTGCTGGTGATCCAGTTGCAAAACCGCTCCCAGACGTTGGCGCTTTCGCGGCGTTGAATGGTTGCTGTCATTGTTTTATAAATGCGGTTGCTTATTTAGCGAATTAATTAGGTAGGTTTGACTACCTTGTTACATATCTTAAATCGAATATTGAGTTTTGTAAAGTAATTTGAGAAAAATTTTTTTCTTAGGATTTAGGCACCTGCACTGGGCTGAAAAACTGGAGGGTTAGCGTAAAGTCTTATGGAAGAGGCAGAAGGAATGAGGATATGGCACGGAGGTCGCAAGCAAACAAGTATCAGCCAGTTCAGTGGCTCGAATTTTACGCCTCTCCTACGAGCCTATCAATTAGCCACATCTTTCTTAACAATCTTGTAACGCTTGTTTTGTAAGTATCTTGAACCCTGGGGTCTGAGTAATACTTGACAAATTGGAAACCCAGATTTAATCTGACTTTCAAAAATTAGGAATTACGAATTATATTTAGTATGTCTCTTGCTCCTTGGCGAGGTGCGATCGCCCATGCCCTACATCGCAACCGCAGTCTTGTTTATGCTCGTTACCTGCAACTAGCAACGATACAGGCGAACGGTCACCCCGCTAATCGGACTCTAGTCTTTCGCGGCTTTCTAGAAGATACCAACCAGCTAAAATTTATCACCGATAGCCGTAGCGCCAAAGCCGACCAAATACAGCAACAACCTTGGGCAGAAATTTGCTGGTACTTTCCCAATACACGAGAACAATTCCGTATCACTGGCTGTTTGACTCTGGTAGGTAATGATGATTTTCACCATGATTTACAGCCAGCACGCATTTCTATTTGGCAAGAACTCAGTGATGCGGCGCGTTTACAGTTTGCTTGGCCTCATCCTGGTAAAACTAGAGTTCAGGAATTACAAGCCTTTGAGCCAGCAGCACCCGACCCCGTGCAACCATTACATAATTTTTGTCTACTCTTACTCGACCCAGTGCAGGTAGACCATTTAGAATTGCGCGGTGAACCACAGAATAGAAAATTTTATCGCCGGGATGAAAATCAAGAATGGTTTTGTGAAGAAATTAATCCGTGAATTACTCCGCTGTATAGACGGACGTAGCTCTCCCAATTCATTGAAAGAACCACAATCCCCGGTAGGTTAGCACAGCGGTGCTACCCTACAACGTGGTCTATTTACCTGAAAATTGGTGTAATATCCTGAGTTGGGCACGAAAAATTAGGGTTTTTAAGCCTCTCCCCGCTTCTCTTAAAGGAATGGAAGTGGGGTTGTTTGGAATCTGTCGAACTCACGTTAAAATACTAGGGCAGCACAACTTTGCTACCCCATCGCATGATTTAATTACCTGAAAAATTCAAATGCCCGCACCATCTAGAAACTGCTGTATTGCTTTATCTCTGAGGCTACACACAGGGGGATTTTGTGATATATCAGCTTCCTTCGAGGCTACGGAACCTACCAATACAGGAGTTTTTCCATTTGAATAATGGGTACGCTGAAGATTTTGTATTTGTTCTTCAAGCAACTCAATCCGATTTACTAGAGCGCGAATTACTTCAGCTTCCGAGTCTGGTAAGTTATTGTGTTCTAATGGGGCAACTCTAGCTCCAGAACGATACACAATACGACCAGGTACTCCTACCACAGTGCAGTCAGAAGGTACATCCCTGAGGACAACTGACCCAGCGCCAATACGGACATTATTGCCAATTTGGATATTTCCCAGGACTTTTGCTCCCGCACCGACTACAACATTTTCACCCAATGTAGGATGGCGCTTGCCGCATTGTTTACCAGTACCCCCAAGGGTGACACCTTGATAAATTAGGGCATAGTCTCCCACGATCGCAGTTTCACCAATTACTACACCCATACCGTGGTCAATGAACACACCATGCCCAATTGTTGCACCTGGGTGAATTTCAATTCCAGTCAAAAACCGAGCTAAGTGAGAAATCAGGCGCGGGATAAAGGGAAGACCAACACCATAAAGCCAGTGAGCCAGCCTGTGCAATAACAAGGCTTGCAAACCAGGGTAACAAAATAAAACTTCCAGCCAGTTACGAGCAGCCGGGTCACGTTCAAATATGATACGAAAGTCAGCACTCAGAGTAGATAGCACGAGATAGTACCCTCGGAAAGCACAACAAGCTACTATCCCATATTATCCTCTCAGGTGTTTATAAAAATGGGGCATTGGGTATTAGGAATGTGGGCAGCTTTTTTATAATCTCCCCACACTCCCCCATCTCCCCATCACTGCTGCTCCACTGTCAGAGTATAATCCCGCTTCATCCCAGGATTAAATGTGCCTACCCAAATCCGATAGGTGCCTTTTTTCCAGTTGCGATCGCTAACGCTAGCATCTTTAATTTTGCCAGTGTCATCGCCGCAGCGAATCGTCGTTTTATCTGGGCCTTGGATGAATAAAGTGGTATCGTTGTTATTGCTATCAACTTGTATTGTTAGCTGGGAAAAGTCATTTTCCAAAATCATCATGTGATCTGGATTGGGGTCGGCAAAACCAATACAAGCTTTTTGATCGCGATCGCGGTTACTAATAGCAGACAAGGAGTAAGAACCACCTGTAAAGCCCTGCACTTTTCCTTGTGCTGGTTTAAAGTTGGATGAGAGATTCAAAGTACCAAAATTTGCTGTATCTGCGATCGCTGAGGTAGCTGTTAAGACGGTAAGTATGCCTAACAGCCAGCCGCCACAATACTGAAGTCGGGGGCGACAGTCTTTCATAGTAGCCCTCCAACAGGCTTTTAAAATGGTAATGATATATACATATTATTGTAGTGAAAAAATTACAGTCAGATTGCAGTTTGGTGTGCCACAATCAAATGTGCCACAATTAATGACTTTGAATGCAGGCAGCTAATTGCTAGGTTGTATCTTGAAACAAACAGCAGCTAAAACTCCTCAACTGATTATTTAGATGTGATTACCTCTGTTAGACGCAGGATTTTTTTCCCTAAAGAAAAGCCTCGACAGACGATTTTAGTTTGAAGGAAAAGAAGCCCCACATCTGACCCGAAGGGCAGTGTGGGATGGTTTTTTGGGCGGTGACAAGTATTGATTCTGTATTCTGTATTCTTCTTCAACCTTGTGTACTTTGAGCTTGTGTGAAAATCTCAGGAATTATGAAGTTGGAAAAAGACGCCGCCTTTGAGTACTCCTGTGTTAGTTCCGTAACTACTGACTGTGAGCGATCGCAGGTTATTAAAAAACGGTTTCCCTAAAACTTCCACTAACTTGAGAATTGGGATTTGACGCTCTAATAAATTCTGGCTCTTTGTCCAGTCAAGATAGATGTAGCCTTGGTTTGGTCGAGGAATCGCAGCAATACTATCTTGGAACTGGGGATTATTAATTAAGGAATTGCCCTTAGTTGTGATGACTTGATCCATTGTTTCAAGATCGGAGGTGAAAATTTCGTAATTTCCTAAGGTTGTATGCGCCCCCCGCACTTTTGTCTCAATGGTGAATGATGCTCCCTCTTTGTCATTGGTTTTTTTACTAGCTGTGGTTAACTCTGTCCAAGCGGAAATTTTTTGGTTGTCTATGGACAGAGGACTGATGGTGAGTCCATTAGATGAAGCGATCGCATCTAAACGCGCTACACCTTGTTCTACATCCTGGGATTTTTCCGCGACAAAAATCCAATGGGGAGTTGTTTGTTCTTCAGGTAACAATGCTATGGCATATTCTCCCTGTACCCAACTGAAAATATCTTCTGGCAAATTTATCCCCCAGCGTTTTTGAGCATCGCCCAAGGGTTTTACAAATCGAGAAACCACATCTTCCTGGGAACCGTATATAGTTGCTGTTGTTTGTTTCCAGAGTTTGGCTACATCACTGTTACCCAAATTACTCAAATTTGAGCCGGAAACTGCCAAACTTGCTGATGCTGGCACATATTCCAATGCTCCTACAGGTTTGGTTAGTGGTGAGGATGGAGAAACAATTTCTGATGAAGTCACAAAGGCGGTTTCTGCTAGCAATCCTTTGGGGTTCAACAACAGGGAAATGATTTCACTGTTATATGTTTGTTCTGGTAGTTCTAATCCTTGCCATTTTGCCACGATGGGAAGATTCAAGAAAGCTACAGCTATACTACCTTTGGGCAGTTCTTTGGTAGCTTTTTGGTATTCGGGCGAGCTAGTCAAATTTAAATCGGGAGCTTGGACGTTATTGATAGCCTCTCGTAGCACTTTGGGATCATTAGCAAACAACACAAAACCTTCGCCGACAACAGCACCAGCTAGATAATTTTGGATTTTATTTCCTGCGATCGCTTCCTGATTGTCATAAATCAGTTTTACGCCTTTGTATTCTTCAACATTTAAATTTGCCCCAGCTAACGCTCGTTTGGAAAATAATAACTCCACAAACTCGCGGCTTTTTTCCGGTTGCTTGGTTGCAAGTGCTAAAATATACCCTGTTTGTTGTCCATTTTCTGGATCGCGATCGATATCTAAGGTGGCGATCGCCAGTGTAATTTCGTTACCTAACCAGGGTTTAATATCTTGTTGGTAGTCTATGCCACTCTTACCCAAGAAACTAGTTTTGAGTTTAGATATTTCCCCTTCACGCTCCAACGCCTGTAAGTTGTCAGGATTTGTCAGTAATGACACCATCACAGGGGCAAGTTTCGACACAAATATCGTTGCACCAGGTTGAGAGGTAGAAGCAGTGAGGTTAGCCGGACTTTTAGGAAAAAACCAGTAAAAGCCAGCGATCGCAATCACTAGCACTGCGATCGCACCAGCTACGATAAAACCGGTAAATGAGCGTTGTCTATTCACGTTAAACCTATTAAAAAAGACTGTTCACAGCCATTTAAGCAGAAACCCTAGCCCATTGATGAAGAGGACGCGGGGAAGGAGGGACGCAAAGTAGCAAAAAGGTAAGAATGCAAATTTCGCTATCTCCCTGCACCTCTCCACATCTCCCCGTCTTCTTGAGAATCGATGCTCATGCCAAGATAGAGATTTTCTGTCAACATAAATAAATTACGATTGTCTACAAAAACCCATGACAGAGAACTCTTTTAGTCAATCCATTGCCCATATTAGTGTAGAGGAACTGGCACAACGTCTCGCTTCATCTGATGGAAGCATACAGTTAGTAGATGTACGAGAACCACAAGAATTGGCGATCGCTAGCATTCAGGGATTTGTCAATTTACCCCTGAGTGAATTTGCCGAATGGGGAGATCAAGTACCTACTCTCTTCAATCCCCAAGTTGAAACCCTTGTGCTGTGTCACCACGGTATCCGTTCTGCCCAGATGTGCCAGTGGTTAATTGCTCAAGGGTTCACTAATGTGCAAAATATTTCAGGTGGTATTGATGCCTACTCTAAATTAGTAGATCCTTCAATTCCCCAGTATTAACTTGTAAGCTTACGAATTGCTTCAGATGGGACTTACCCTTCCATCTGGCTTTTGCTCTTGTGAAAACAGCTTTGAATCCATTTAGGGGTTTTCTGGTAAAGCTTGCAACTTTAGAGATTGGGCGGATATTTGTGGAGTTTTTAAGTCCCAATATAGCAGCTATTTCCAGAATAATACGTATTCAATAATACTGTTCACAATATATAGTTGTGCAAAAATACGGTTATGAAGCTACGAGCTTGTAGATTAAGATGGTCGCTCTCTATAGCAAAAAACGAAATTATATTTGCAGGAGAGTTTCAACCGTGTTATACGCAAACCTTAAGATTATTTATCACAATATAATTGTATAATCTATTAAATTAATTAATTATTAATAATCTCTCTTTCAAATCAAATACCCAAATTTTTTTTCCACGTTTGATTAAAATTTGCACTCAGCAAAGCATACCCTATGGAAGTCCAGTTGACAAATCGACAACAGCATATACTTTGGGCAACGGTACGTCACTACATTGCTACAGCAGAGCCTGTTGGTTCAAAGGCTTTGGTCGATGAGTACGATTTGGGTGTTAGCTCAGCCACAATTCGCAATGTCATGGGTGTTTTAGAAAAGTCTGGGTTACTTTACCAACCCCACACCTCTGCTGGACGAGTACCTTCAGACTCAGGTTATCGTATTTACGTTGACCAGCTAATTACACCTTCAGAAACTTTAGCCAAAGAAGTAGAGGTGACACTGCAAAAGCACCTCCACTGGGAAGATTGGAGTTTAGAAACTTTACTCCAAGGAGCTGCACAAATTTTAGCAACTTTGAGTGGCTGCATTAGCTTGATTACCATGCCCCAAACCACTACAGCGCTAGTGCGACATCTACAATTAGTGCAAATCGAAGCGGGAAAGATCATGCTGATTGTAGTGACTGATGGTTATGAAACACATTCCAAGTTGATGGATTTGTCGCCAGTACCAGAGGAAACACAACGCGAACCAGAAGTAATAGATCGCGAGTTGCAAATAGTTTCTAACTTTTTGAATAGCCACTTGCGGGGGCGGAGTCTGTTGGAATTAGCTTATCTCGACTGGAGTCAATTGGATCGAGAATTCCAACGCTACGGGGAATTTTTGAAAAACTCAGTTGCAGAATTGACTCGTCGCACTCTTGCACCCACTGCAACGCAAATTATGGTTCGGGGTGTTGCAGAAGTTTTGCGTCAGCCGGAATTTTCCCAGCTACAGCAAGTGCAAACAATTATCCACCTGCTGGAAGAAGAACAAGACCAACTGTGGCGATTAATATTTGACGAACCAGACTTGGAAGATGTAGGTAAGCCAAAAGTAACCGTTCGCATTGGTGCAGAAAATCCTTTAGAACCGATACGCACCTGTAGCTTGATTTCTTCCACCTATCGCCGAGGCTCAATACCGGTAGGAAGCGTAGGAGTTTTGGGACCAACGCGCCTAGATTATGAAAGTGCGATCGCTGTGGTGGCGGCTGCTGCTGATTATCTTTCAGAAGCTTTCAGTTAGGTTGCTGAAATTAGGGACTTCAAGAAAATAAATTATCCCAAATTGTTTGTACATTTGTAGGGTAGCACAGCTGTGCTACCCTACGAACGCGAGTGCGTCCCGCAGGGATGGAATATTTTTTTCTTGGAAGTCCCTTATGGTTAGAAAAATTGTCTTTGGGTTACTGTGGCTGGGATTCACTATCTATGCGTTTTTCCTCACGCCTCCTCAACAACCCGACACATTCGAGTTGATTAAAAAGCTTTCTATTGGTCAATGGCAAGGTATTAATCCCTTAGTAATAGCCCTATTCAACCTCATGGGCATTTGGCCTATCATCTACAGCGCTGTAGTGTTTATCGATGGTAGAGGGCAAAAAGTACCTGCTTGGTTATTTGCGATCGCTTCTTTTGGAGTTGGTGCTTTTGCCCTACTGCCCTATTTAGCCCTTAGGGAATCAAATCAGAAGTTTGTTGGTGAAAAGAATACTTTGTTCAAGCTCCTAGATTCCCGCGTCACTGGTTTTGCCTTAACTGTAGCTACCGTTATTCTAGTTGTCTACGGTTTAACAGCAGGAGATTGGGAAAATTTTGTCCAACAGTGGCAAACTAACCGCTTCATCCATGTAATGAGTTTAGATTTCTGTCTACTTTGCCTACTATTTCCCACATTAGTGGTAGATGATATGGCGCGTCGTGGTTGGGTAAATCCCCAAATGATATGGATAACAGCCTTAATACCACTATTGGGACCATTGATTTATTTATCTATCCGTCCACCTCTGCCAGAAGCAGGTACAGAAACTATACCGACTGAGCAGCCAGGGCTGAATTAAAAGAGAATTCAGAATTCAGAATTCAGAATTCAGCAATGCTTGAAGTGGGCGATTTAGACTAATGAAAAAAAACATCGCATCGTAGGGTAGCACAGCGGTGCTACCCTACAAATCTAAAAATAAATTGGATAATTTATTTTTTGGAAGTCCCTAAGAGCGTCCCCGTGTCCCCGCATCAGCTAAAAATAAGTCTTTTACCGGACATGATATGACAATCAGTCTGAAGATAGAGAGAAAATTTACCCATAAAATATTTGTGATAATTAAAACTTAGTAGAATAACTCCACTTAGGAGTGGTGAATATTATATATCATGAAGTTCTGTTGCAATTAGTACGGCGTAGCGCTAGCGTAAAGTGGACAATTTGACAATCTTTAATCCTAAATCTACTTGGCGTATAGTCATAATCTGTTCGCACGCAACAAGACTTGATTTATGGTTCAGAAGCTTGAAAGAAAACGCCAGAGCGGAGGGTTTCCAGAGACTGCCCCTGCTGCTAATCCTGTATTTTTTAGAACCTATAGCCGCCGTACAAAGGCAGGGTTGAGGGAAACATGGGATGAAGTATGCGATCGCACTTTAGAAGGCTTAATCGAGTTGGGAAAACTCGCAAGAGAAGAAGTTGCCATATTAGATCGAATGCAGCGCAACCTCAAAGCCATGCCCAGTGGACGCTGGTTATGGGTTGGTGGTACAGACTGGATAACCAAACCAAAGAATTTTTCTGGGGCTTATAATTGCACCTCCACCAACCTAGAAGACTGGAGTGCCTTCGGATTAATGATGGATTTGGCAATGATGGGCTGTGGTACTGGAGCCATGCTAGAACCACAATACATTAACCAATTGCCCCCCATCCGTAATCAGTTGAACGTCACTGTACAAGGTGAAATTGGTAGTACTGTTAAAATTGGGCGTCGTGAATATACTCAAACACGTATAGAAGGTAACAAGGTTACTATCTACGTTGGAGATAGCCGTGAGGGCTGGGTTGAATCATATCAAACCCTATTAGAACTCTCCACAGATGAACGTTTTTCAGGAGATGTTGAAGTATTAGTTGATATCAGCGATGTCCGCAAAGCAGGAGAAACTCTCAACGGCTTTGGGGGAGTTGCTAATCCTGTGAAATTACCAGGACTTTATCAGCGTTGTGCATCTATCTTAAATAAGGCTATAGGGCGACAATTAAATTCAGTTGAATGCTGTCTATTAATCGATCAAGCTGCTGTCACAATTGTTGCTGGAAATATTAGACGAAGCGCGGGGATGCGGCAGTTTGATTCTGACGATCGCCTAGCAGCCACCGCCAAAGATAATTTATGGCAGCAAGATGAAAGTGGCAACTGGCGAATTGATCCCGAACGTGATGCACTCAGGATGGCAAATCATACCAGAGTTTTTCATCGCAAGCCAACATTAGAAGAATGTGTTGATGCTGTCCGTAAACAATATTACAGTGGCGAAGGTGCAATTCAATGGGCTGGTGAAGCTGTAGCCAGAGCAAATATAGATTTGTTGCCAACACAAGCATTAAAAGTTGATTTTTTGAATGCTTATAACCAAGGAACAGCAAAACAATGGTTGCAAGAACGCTATCCTCAGCTTGATGCTAATGAGCTAGAACATCGCTTACAGCGATATGGTTTAAATCCATGTGGTGAGATAATCGGTGCTAACTTCCATTGTGTGAGTGGTGATACCTTGCTCATCACTAGAGATGGAATGCATAAAATCAAAGATATTGTTGGATGTGAAACCGAAATTTGGAATGGTCAAAGATGGAGTAAAGTAACACCATTTCAAACTGGTAGCGATCGCCATCTGTATCGAGTCAAATTTGCAGATGGTACTTACTTGGATGTAACCGCATATCATCGCTTCTTTGTGAAAGATCGATTTGGGAAAGAATACAAAGAAGTCCAAACAAAGGATTTGATGGATGTTAGTAGATATGCCATTCATACTGAGCCTTTTACTATTCAGTATGAAGATGGATTAAATATCGATCAAAGTTACGCCTATACTTTGGGGATAGCTGTAGGAGATGGAACTACAGACCAAAATGGTAATGCTAAAGTTAGACTCTATGAACAGAAAGCAGCTTTATCTGTAATCGGAACTAAGTCTGGTGAAAGAAACTATGGCTACTCACCGACTTTTACAGATGTAACAGACTTAGGTTTTTCTGGAGACTTTTTAGAGAGTTTAAAAACAAATCCAGAGTCCTTGAATGTGATTGCTAGTTGGAATCGGCAAGCAATTTTGCACTTTATCGCTGGTTTGGCGGATACAGATGGCACAAATACACATAGCAATGGCATTAGGATTTACGTCTCTGATTACGAACGTGCGTATCGAGTGCAGTTATTGCTAACTAAATGCGGTATCCCTTCTTCTTTAAATCTTTTAGCTCATAAAGGGTCAGTAACTAATTATGGTGTTCGCAGTCAAGATTTGTACTACTTGCAAATCACTGACTGTGGGCAAATTCCTTGCCAACGTTTGGATGTAAGCAAAGGATGTGACGCCAAATACAAAGGTAAATGGCAAATAGTTAGGGGCGTGGAAGAATTGCCAAGTTTGCACGATACTTATTGCTTCAATGAACCGGAACATCACAAAGGAGTATTTGGTAATACCCTGACTGGCAACTGCAACTTATCAGAGGTTCACCTCAATCAAATTGACCCATATAACTACAAAGAACAAGAGGAGGCTTTCACTGCTGGGGCACTATCTGTAGCAGCACTTTTAAATCACAAATTTCAAGAACCACGTTATCAATACAGCCGTGAATTAGATCCAATTGTCGGGGTTTCTTTTACAGGTTTATTTGATTTCTTTGTTCATGCTTTTGGTGTTGATTGGCTGCGTTGGTGGGAACAAGGAAGGCCTGCAACTCCCCAAGGATTAGCTTTTAAGCGCGAGGAAGAGAAGTATTTAAGTTTTTGGAAAGATACTGTGCATCGAGTTGTTTGGGATTATTGCGATCGCCACAATCTCAAACGTCCAAATCGCTGCACCACAGTCCAACCTAGTGGCACTAAAGCTTTATTAACTAATGCTAGTTCCGGATGGCATCCCCCCAAAGCACAAAGATTTATCCGCCGCATCACCTTCGGCAAAAATGACCCCGTAGCTTTAGCCTGTATTGACTATGGTTACAACGTTATTCCCTCCCAATCAGACAAAGACGAACAAGGCAATTTACTCAACGATCCCTTTGATCCACGCGTCAGTGAATGGCTGGTGGAAATCCCCGTTGCTGTATCTTGGGCTGATTTACCTGGGGCAGATGAAATTGATGTTTCTAAATTTTCAGCCCTAGCTCAATTCGATTTTGTCCTCCAAGTTCAGCGCTTTTATGTGAGTCACAACACATCAGCAACTTTAGAACTCCGCTCTGATGAAGTAGAAAGCCTTGGAGAGCGCATCTACGAAAGCATCCACAACGATGAAGGATATATTTCCGCAGCGCTTTTAGCCCGCTTTGACGATTTGCAATCCTTCCCACGTTTGCCGTTTGAACCAATAGATAAAGCAACTTGCGATCGCTTAACTAAAGAAGTCAAAGCACGCCGCAAAACAGATGATTTCTGTGCAGTGCTAAGCCGCTACGATTTAGGCGAAATGTCAGAAGCTGGCCCTAGTGGTTGTGATTCCGATAAGTGTATGTTTCCCGATCAGCAACCAAGTTCATAAGGGGAGTGGGGAGTGGGGAGTGGGGAGTGGGGAGTGGGGGG
>NZ_JACJSJ010000190.1 GCF_014698115.1 Nostoc sp. FACHB-973 | reverse complement strand
TTCAAGCTAGAGCAGAGAAGGGAAATTACAGTACACAACGTATAAGATTTAACTCTAACTCTTCTCCTTAATTGTTTGTTACATAGTTATAAATTTTCTCCACGACTTACTTATAGGATAGTTATGATGTCCGCTAAATTGCCCATAATAGACTCTTTGCTCCAGCCCTCAGAACTTCGCTTACTGGGCACTACTGACAATTTTTTGCTGTTGATAACGCTGTTTAAATTGTTGTTGCTGTATTTTATGATCCACAATTGGTTGAGGATAGCCAGCAGCATGGCGTTCTAAAGGTGGAATTTTACCAGTGACTAAATATTCTGTATCCACAGACCGCAATTCTGACACCCATTGCCGAATATACTCCCCATCTGCATCGAATTTTTGTGCTTGACTGGCTGGGTTGAAAATTCGCACGGGTTTGGGGTCCATCCCGCTAGAAGCACTCCACTGCCAACCGCCATTGTTAGCAGATAAATCACCGTCAATCAGCTTCTGCATAAAGTATTTTTCTCCTAGTTGGGGATTAATTAGCAAGTCTTTGGTGAGAAAACTAGCGACAATCATCCGACAACGGTTGTGCATCCAGCCGCTTTCGTTCAACTGGCGCATTGCTGCATCCACAATGGGGTAGCCAGTTCTTCCCTCGCACCAAGCTTGGAAATGTTCTTCGTTAGTTTCCCAAGGAAAGTTTTTGAAGGTGTTGCGGAAAGCGCCATCAGCCAATTCGGGGAAGTTATACATTGCATGTTGATAAAACTCGCGCCAAGCTAATTCTTGTTGCCATGTGCGGATACCAGCTGTTGCTTCCTCACTGCGGCTGTTTTCTTGTGCTTGTGTTGTGGCTTGCCAAACAGTGCGAATGCCAATTACGCCAAATTTCAAAGCTGCACTCAGTTGCGATGTTCCGTCAACTGCGGGAAAATTGCGCTGTTCTTGGTATTCAGTAATGGCTTTAGTAGTGAATTCCTCTAGCCGTTCTTGCGCCGCCGCCTCTCCTGGTGAAAGAATCAATCCTCCATCCCAAATAAATCCTAAATCTTTTGCTGAAGGTAATGCTAATGCTCCTGCAAGTTTGGCAACTTTCTGTTCAGCTTCCGTTAACCCCTCGACATTTTGCAGAGTTTCTACTGGTTGACTCTTCGCTTTAGTAATCCAATTTTTCCAAAAGGGAGTATAAACCGTATAAGGCTGATTACTACCAGACCGTATTTCTTCTGGGGAATTGAGGATTTGATCCCAGTTTTGGGTAAGAAACTGAATACTTTTTTCCTTGAGGGCATTTATAATAGTGCGATCGCGTTCTTGCGAATAAGGTTCCACATCCCAATTCCAAAAAACACCTTTAGCTGCTAACGCCTCAGCCAAAGCTGGTATTGCTTGCACAGGATCACCATGAAGTATTAACAACTCGCTGCCAACTTCGGCATATCGCTGTTGTAATTTCTCCAAACAGCCAATCATATAAGTTACCCTCACCGGGGCAATATCATCTCGTTCCAGAATATGCGGATCGAGGCAAAACACCCCCACCACCTTCGGACTTTGCCGCCGTGCCGCAGCCAGTCCCGTATTATCAGAAATGCGTAAATCCCGACGATGCCAAAACAGAATTAAGTCAGACATTCCATACTCAACATAGTTCACCCGTACTAGCTTAGATGCTAACGGTACCTATCAGCATCATTCTGTTGATAAATTTATTCTGTGTGGGCATTGGGCATTGGGCATTGGTTAGTAATTCTTATCCCTCACTCCCTCATCTCCCTCATCTCCCTCATCTCCCTCATCTCCCCCATGCCCCATGCCCCATTCCCCGGTTTGTCAATCGGTAATAGTGGCTTTTGAGTTAAAAGTTGAGTATACTCTTCTTAACAGTTAATTAGTCTTTTTGTCATGGCTAACTTATTACTTGATGACGGCACAATTGAGAGCGATTTAGGCGAAATAGCTCGTGAACTTGCCCCTCTTGGCATTGAACTTAGACACTACGACCCAGGAACGTCGCTTCTTTTCCCAAACCTGCTAGATCAGGAGGTTTTAAGTGAATCTGAAAAACTTTATGTTACAGAACTTCATAACAGCGTCTTTGAATTTATCCAGCAAGAAAATGAGGCTCTCTGGTCTGACTTACTGAATCTACATCCAGGTTCCCCCAATCTTCACCACTTGATAGCAACATACGGTCGTTACCATACTCACACTGCCGCTGAACCCCTCTACGTCTTGGCAGGAGAAATGATCTATGGCTTCGTGCGACCTGATGGCAGCCAAATACAGCTTTTAATTCAGGCACAAGATTATCTCTACATACCCGCTGGTGTTGAGCATTGGTGCAGCCCAAATGCATCGTTGAATTTTAAGGCGGTACGCTATTTTACAAATGCGGAAGGATGGGTTCCTAACTATACAGGCACTCATGTGAGTGATTCCCTCAATAAGCCGCGTTAAAGATTATTTATGTTGTAAATATTTGTAATTTTTATTCTAACCTCAATGTCCATCGATAACGTTTGCCGCTATCTTTCAGAACAATATCCCGAAAGCTTTGCCACCTGGTTATTAGGCAAAACTCCAGCAGACGTTAAAGACCTCAAAACCGAGTTGAGCGTTGAGCCAGTTAGAGCAGACTGCATTATTCTGCTAAATCCCCAACAGGAAATTCTCCACCTAGAGTTCCAAGTTGCACCCGCCTCAGTCCCGCCGATGCCAATTCGGATGCTAGATTACTACGCAAGATTGCGTAGGCAATACAGTTTCTATCCCATTGAACAGGTTGTCATCTACCTTAAAGAAACTACTTCAGACGCAGTATTTATTGAACAATTTACGGACACAAACACAGTTCATCGATTCCGAGTAATTAGGATTTGGGAGCAAGATCCCGCTCCTTTGTTAGCATCTGTTGGGCTTCTACCTTTAGCGGTTCTCGCGCGAACAGATTCGCCTGAATCTTTGCTGGAGCAAGTTGCTGCTCAGATAGATATGATTGAAGAACCAAGCCAGCAACGAAATATTTCCGCCTGTACTCAGTTGCTTGCAGGGTTAAAATATGACAACAATCTAATCACTAGCCTTTTGCGGGAGGAGCTTATGCAGGAATCTGTAGTTTATCAAAGAATTATTAGACAAGGAATTGAACAAGGAATTGAGCAGGGGAGAAAAGAAGAGGCGTTGTCAGTGGTTCTGCGCTTATTGGCTCGGCGAATTGGTACGATCGCTCCAGAATTGCGATCAGACATCGAAGCATTATCTCTGACTCAATTAGAAGAGTTAAGCGAAGCACTATTAGATTTCTCTACAGCAGCAGATTTAGTAGGCTGGTTGCAGAATTATCAATAAACTTTACTCAACTTCCTCACAGCGAATTAACAGCATTTCCATCGCTTCTGCTAGAGAAATCAACTCTGTCCAAGAGGAACCAGTGACTAAATTTTGGGCGTGAGCTAATCGGTTTCGCAACTGTTCAGCAGACTTGAGGAAACGTTCGCCAAACCGCTTGGATTTTAGTCCCAGTTGCTCAAGAAGTTCTGGTTGATTTAAAACCAACTCTCGCTTATCGCAAAATTGCAGATAATCTAACAAATCGGTAGCTTCGTTTCTTTCCTGACTTTCTCGCCATAGCCGTCGAGCAACTTCTAACCGCTCTTTTTTGAGGACTTGTTGCCAAGAATCTTGGGGATAGTAAAGCCGCACCAGCCGCAGCAGATTCATTTCTAGCAGCGTTACCAAGCCAAATAGTAGCATTCGCGCGGGTGCTTTCTGCAAGTCCCCACAGGTAACAATTCCAGTCACTTGATTGCAGTCGAGAACAAACAATCGGGGAGTTTGTTGCAAAATGGGTAGTAACTTCATCAGTGGGGTGGAAATGGCAATTAGTTCTTTGGGATGAAATACCCGTTGATAATCGCTACATTTGCCTTCTTTACGTTGAATCAAACTAGAGCGTTCTACATAGCCACTAATAGTATCTCCCGTTTCAACGCCGATGACATCAAAATTTTGTGCCTCCATCCAATGCAGCACTTCTGTCACTTCTGCATCAGCTGGCATAGCTTTGAGGGGTTCTGCTACGTATTCAATGGTGATATTGTTCTCAAACAAGCTCCGCAGGTCTTGAGAACGCGATTTGAGGTGTTTCATCACCTTTTTATAAACTCACATGAAATAATCCTATGGTACTCGGGCGATCGCTTGCCAAATTAATCCTACAACAGCCAAATCGAAGATTCCACCCAAAAAGCTACTTATAGACAAGATATCAAGCCCAATCAACCTACCCATACAAAATAAAAGCGCTGACATTGGCTAAAACGCAGGGCAGTTAGTAAGCATCATTTTTTACCATTTTTGTTGGTATATATGTAATGACGGTTATGCATTATCAAGTAACAAATTATTTTGCATCTACAAAAAATAAATATCTATGTAGTTAAATGTATGAGATTAATTGATGAATTTTCCAGGAAAATGCAGAAATTCCTGGAAAAAAAATGTTATTACTAAAACGATACATCGAATTGATACTTGGTAGAATCGTACCAAGATAACCAAAATTGATAACATTATGCCAAGAAAAGAACAAGGATGGGTCACATTTCAAACCTCTGAGGACGAGCGGAAGATTCTAGAAGAATTCTGCGAACAGTCTCAACGCACCAAGACTGAGATTCTGCGAGAACTCGTGCGTAGTCTCAATCAGCACTCTTCAGCACCAATATCACTACCAACCAAGGAGGAAAAACAAGAAGATATCTACACTCAAAAGCCTGAGTTTGAAACTAACATTCCCAAAAAATCATTAAAAGTTAGCTCTCGGAATATTCTTAAAGGTGTCATTAAACGAGTTGTTTATGGAGCTGTTAATAGTGAAGTGACTATCGAGATTATTCACAAAGTAGAATTAACTTCGATTATCACCAGAGCTTCCGCTGAAGAGTTGGAACTAGCTGAGGGAAAAGAAGCTTATGCAGTTATTAAGTCTAATGATATAGTTATTGCCAGAGAATAGAAATATGTTAATTTGCTGCGTGACATATTAGGAAGATGAATTTTATTCATTAACATTTTTGATTTTCAATAAGTGTAATATAAAGAAGGAGTCAGAATTCAGAATTCAGAATTCAGAATACTCTACGCATGTACCCTTACAGGGAAGCAAGCTACGCGCAGCGTCCCGTAGGGAAGGGATAGAGTTTTAATCAGGAAGAATGTTTAAATTTCTTTTCGCTCACGAACGCAAGTGCGTCTCGTAGAGAAGTACGGTTTTAACCTATACTCATCAGCCACTTGTACAGAATACCCAACTGAATTCTGACTCCTGACTTCTGAGTTATTCTTGATAAATTGAGTATTGAAAACCTTGACTCAAAAGATAGTCATATCTATAGGATTCCTATTTTATTAGATGAGTTATGTGAACGAAAGGGCAGTTTCTAGTATTTATAGTCAATGCGATCGCAGATATCAAAGATGAGACTCTGATCGTGTGACTTGATAATTTCTGTGCGTTAGAGCGTCCCCCACTCTTTGCCTCCTCTGAGTACGGTAAACCGTATTTGTCCATTAGTTCCCAAAGATTAATTTAATTGTTAAGTTTAGTTACATAGATTAAAAATCGCAGCCAAAGTTGCTGAAAGTGAGAATTGATTACTGTTGAGGATAAAGATAAAATGAACGACTTAGCGTAGGTGTAGCCCGTCGGAGACATCGCTAAAATTGGGCAGATGCCCCATCTCAGCCTGGATTTACGCCAGATAAAAGGGGTCATAGCGCCATAGCTTTGGTCAAGCTTCTCAAATTCCATCAAAAATAAAATTTATTTAATAATGTTTAACATTGCCATGAAAGCCACAAATCAGTTAGTGCATTTTTTAGAAAAAGAGTTGGCTATTTCTGGGAAAGCAATTTCCCTGGCCTTGCGACATTGCGAACAGACTCCCAACTTCCTAGCAATGACCCTCTGGCAATATGGGCTGATAACACTAGACCAGTTAGCTCAAATTTTTGATTGGCTAGAGGAGACTGGGGAATGGGGCTTGGGGGCAGGGGAATAGCGACTGGGGAGATCAGGGGAATAAGCAATGACCAACGACCAACGACCAACGACCAACGACCAACGACTATTTTGACTTTAAGGATTGATAACATCTATGACAATTAAAGAGCAGCCTAAACAACCCCGGTCTCGAATTATTGCCAATGTATTACTGGCAGTATCAGGGCTATTCCTGCTTTTAAATCTGTTTTTACCTGGTTTATTTGCTTCTGGTCCTGCTGGGGTTCCCTACAGCTTATTTATTCATCAAGTACAGGAAGGCGAAGTCACCCGTGCTTCCGTCGGTCAAAACCAGATTCTCTACGAATTAAAAACAGAGAATGGCGAACCAGGACAGGTGTTTGCAACTACACCAATCTTTGATTTGGAATTGCCCAAACTCCTAGAACAAAAAGGAGTTGAGTTCGCGGCTACACCTCCACCGAAGAATACTTGGTTTACAACCCTCTTGAGTTGGGTAATCCCACCGTTAATTTTTATTGGCATCTGGCAATTCTTTATTTCACGTGGTGGTGGCGGCGGTTCTCAAGGTGTCCTCTCTATCGGTAAGAGTAAAGCTAAGGTTTATGTTGAAGGTGAATCAGCTAAAATTACCTTCCAAGATGTGGCAGGGGTAGAAGAAGCTAAAACTGAATTAGTGGAAATTGTAGATTTTCTCAAGACTCCGGCACGTTTTACGCAAATTGGTGCGAGGATTCCCAAGGGTGTGCTGTTGGTTGGCCCTCCGGGTACTGGTAAGACACTTTTAGCGAAAGCTGTAGCAGGGGAAGCAGGTGTTCCATTCTTCAGTATTTCTGGTTCGGAGTTTGTGGAACTGTTTGTTGGTGTGGGTTCTTCCAGGGTGCGAGATTTATTTGACCAGGCAAAGAAACAGGCTCCTTGTATTGTATTTATTGATGAATTGGATGCCATTGGTAAGTCTCGTAGCAGTAATGGCTTCTACGGTGGTAACGATGAACGGGAACAAACCCTCAATCAGTTACTAACTGAAATGGATGGGTTTGCGGCTGGGGATGCTACGGTAATCGTCCTTGCAGCTACCAACCGTCCCGAAAGTCTCGATCCTGCATTGCTGCGTCCAGGTCGCTTTGACCGCCAAGTGTTGGTAGACCGTCCTGATTTATCTGGTCGTGAAGCAATTCTCAAGATTCACGCTCAAAAGGTGAAATTAGGAGATGATGTAGATCTAAAAGCGATCGCCACTCGTACTCCTGGTTTTGCTGGTGCAGATTTAGCAAACTTGGTAAATGAAGCTGCATTATTAGCAGCGCGAAATCACCGAGAAACGGTTGCTCAAGAAGACTTTGCGGAAGCAATTGAGCGGGTAGTCGCCGGTTTAGAAAAGAAGAGTCGTGTATTGAACGATACCGAGAAAAAGATTGTTGCTTACCATGAGGTTGGTCACGCAATGGTAGGGGCGCTAACCACAGGAAACGGTCGTGTAGAAAAGATTTCGATTATTCCCCGTGGAATGGCTGCTTTAGGCTACACCTTGCAATTACCCACTGAAGACCGCTTTTTGATGAATGAAGCAGAACTGCGGGGTCAGATTGCAACTCTGTTAGGAGGACGTTCCGCCGAAGAGGTTGTGTTTGGCAGTATTACAACAGGTGCATCCAACGATTTGCAACGAGCAACAGACTTAGCAGAACGGATGGTGACTAGTTATGGTATGAGTAAAGTCTTAGGTCCACTGGCTTACCAACAAGGACAACAAGCAATGTTCTTGGGTAATGGTGTCCCTAATCCCCGGCGGGCGGTGAGTGAAGATACAGCCAAAGCCATTGATAGCGAAGTCAAAGAAATCGTGGAAACAGCCCACGAACAAGCCCTAGAGATTCTAAAACAGAATCGAGACTTGCTAGAAGCGATCGCAACTCAACTATTGGAAACAGAAGTCATTGAAGGTGAAAAACTGCATAATCTGTTAAGCCAAGTTAAACCTGTAGGTAATTGGTAAAAGGGACTGGGGACTGGGGATGAGGGAGATGAGGGAGATGAGGGAAATACCCAATCCCCGGCGTTGCTGATTTCATGTATGAAAACGATTGTGCATGATATCAAAATCCTTGTAGAGACGTTGCATTGCAACGTCTCTACACCTGGATTCATACCGCAATTCACCAACGCCCAATCCCCAGTCCCCGATCCCCAGTCCCCAATCCCTATATCTGCGTTAAATCTCTGCGTTACTTGGCGTTTGAGAAATACCATTCACGGCAATGCAAACACCAGCTAGGAAAAATGCCATTGCACCCCCGACTGCACCGATAAAAGGTGTTATGGTTTGTGGTTGGGGAAATACGACGCCAAACAAACTCATGGCCGCAGCAAACCCACCAAAATAGGTGCCAATTCCTAATCCCGCCCATCTTTGGGGTACTAGTCCTAAAGCAAAAGGAACTGCCCCGTTAACAATTAAACTAAAACCAGCAACTATTAGCAGAATTATGGGAATTTGTGCGCCCACAAATACCATTATCAGTAATGAAGGAATGGTTACACAAATACCACAAAGCATTGCTTGACGATTGCCAATTTTGACGGCGAAGATTCCAGCTGGTATATTGGCGAGAGCGATCGCGATTCCAATCCACACCATTTGCATATCAATATTATCAGTATTAAGTTGGGCTTTGAGGACTTTGCCCAAGACATCCATCAAAAATCGGATACCCCACGCTACAGCAGAACCAGTTGCTAAAATCAAAGCCAATTTTTGTAAAGGAAACTCTACTATCTGTGCATTGTGTCGATCAACTGGTGTTTCTGGGGGATTAACTAACCGTAACATAGCCACCGCCCCCAACAACACAAAAGAACCGATGGCAAAGGTCAAAACTGGCCCTAAACTGAGAATATACTTATTGGCGATCGGTCTAAAAGCACCAATAAATCCTCCCACTAAAGTGACAGCACTGGCAGCCAATGGTAACTGAGCTGGTGTAGAATACATTCCCAACAGGCATATAGCAGGAGAGCGAAATACCGTCATTGCTAATGCCCAGGCTACCAGAGTTATTGGCAAGAGCGATCGCAATACCATAGTAGGCGGGATAAAACTGACAACACATGGTATGGCAATAAATAAAGCTGATGCCAGAATTACACCTACTGAAATGAAGGGAAATCGAGTCCCTACCCAGCGTCTAGCTTGATCCGAAAGTCCCCCCATCAATGGTTCCAATACTACACCCAAGGCATTTTCTACCACTAATAAACCAACAGCCAATGAGGCAGGAAAACCAAATTGAGTCAAAAGTTGGGGCAAGTACGCATTATAAATTAACCAAGTCAGGGTAATTGCCCCCTGCACCGCTGCCAACACCCAAACTTGCACCCATAAGATATTAAAAGAAGATTTTGAGGTAGTCATAAGCAGAGGGGATGAGGGAGTGGGGAGTAGGGAGTGGGGAGTGGGGAGTGGGGAGTGAGGAGTGGGGAGTGAGGAGTTAGGAAATTAACTCCTTGTCTCCCTCATCTCCCTCATCCTCCTCATCTCCCTCATCCTCCCTCATCTCCTCTTTAATACTCCGGAACTGAGGGATCTATTTCCCGACTCCAGGCGGTAATTCCACCTTTGACGTTCGTCCCGACGATCCCGGCTTCTTTGAGGATACCGAGGGCTTTTGCCGATCGCCCGCCCATCTTACAATGAGCAATTAGGTGGTGACCGTTTAATATTTCCTTCACCTTGGTAACACCATCACCGTTTTCAATGTCTGGTAAGGGCACCAAAACTGAACCAGGAATCTTCGCAATCTCGTATTCATTGGGGTTGCGGACATCAAGTAGTACAAAATCCTTCGCACCACTATCTAACAATTCCTTCAAATCCTTAACGGTCATTTCTTGAATTTCCATCTGCTGTTTTGCCTCCTCTGCCTTAGCTTGTGGAATTCCGCAGAATTGTTCGTAGTCTATCAGCTTTTCAATCACTGGACGAATGGGGTTAGGACGCAGTTTCAACTCCCGGAATTTCATGTCTAAGGCGTTGTATAGCAGCAACCGTCCACTCAAGGTGTTACCTTGTCCGATAATAATTTTGACAGTTTCTGTTGCTTGGATGACACCAATAATTCCTGGCAAAATTCCCAACACGCCACCTTCTGCACAAGAGGGAACCATTCCTGGTGGTGGTGGTTCTGGGTAAAGGTCACGATAATTCGGCCCGCCTTCGTAGTTAAATACAGTAGCTTGCCCTTCAAAGCGGAAAATGGAACCGTAGACGTTGGGTTTGTTTAGCAATACGCAAGCATCGTTAACTAGATACCTGGTGGGGAAGTTATCGGTGCCATCCACCACGATATCGTAAGGTTCAAAAATTTCCAGCGCATTTTCGGAACTTAGGCGAGTTTCGTAGAGATCTACCTGACAATAGGGGTTAATCTCATGAATGCGGTTTTTTGCAGATTCAATCTTGGGTTTACCCACCCAGGATGTACCGTGGATTACTTGACGTTGCAAATTGGAAGTATCGACAACATCGAAATCAACAATTCCAATGCGTCCAATACCCGCCGCCGCTAGATATAAAAGTAGTGGCGAACCTAGTCCACCTGTACCGATACAGAGTACACTAGCAGCTTTCAGGCGCTTCTGTCCTTCCAATCCTACTTCCGGCAAAATCAGGTGTCGGGAGTAGCGTTCGTAATCATCTTTGGTCAACTGGATTTCATCCAGATTTGGATTTAACATAGCAGTTGTCTTGTGGAAGAGCGGGAATATTAATCCTATCGAAAAATGATATCTGTCTTGAAATTAACCCGTTAAATTATGTTTTCGATTGTCTCCGCTTGGAACTGATGAGTATCATCAAGACTCCAGCTTCGCAGTTCTGTGGCTTTGCCGTTTTGGACGGAAACTATTATATACGAGTATCCTTGCCAAGCGTATAGGCGATCGCATTCTGAAGGTATGGCAGGATGATCTGGGTGGGAGTGAAAAATGCCTATGATGTTCAAAGAGCGATCGCGTGCTTGTTTTTGTGCTTGTAACATCACTTGGGGTGCGATCGTATATTGTCGCTTTTTACTTTCTGGTGTGCGTAGACGCGTTGGCGAAGCCTCTCGTTGGCGCAGCCTCTCGCAGAGAAGAGAACCGGCTTGTCGTGAGACATCGCCGGAAAATTCAGCAGATGCCTCTGTATTCCAGACATTTTCTGTTGGCATGACTTCTACTGTCGTTTTGCCTTCATTAGCCAGATAACCCAAAATTATACCACAGCATTCCTCTGGGTAGATGTTTTCTGCATGGGTGCGGATAATTTGCAAGTGTTGTTCACTAAACTTAATCATATCTGCGTTTGTAATTTTATTCACCTATAGGAATGTTCGCTTGGGTAAAAGATATTGCTACGTACTAGTTTGATTTCATGATAGTCAATTACCATACAACCAACATTAATTTTTCTGAGTCCAGGTAATCATTTACGCTGTCTGCCTCCCACCTCATTTTCAAGCTAGTGGGACTTAAACAAAACTAAAAAGGAAAAAAGGGTATAATGTTTAACTAGCATAGCTTTCACGTTGAAAAAAGCTCATGAAAGAAACCACCCCCGCAGCCATGCCGCCATGCT
>NZ_JACJSJ010000019.1 GCF_014698115.1 Nostoc sp. FACHB-973 | reverse complement strand
CAGGGGGGGCAGGGGGAGCAGGGGAGGCAAGGGGGGCAGGGGGAGAAAGAATAAGCTGTTTGGCCAATGCCCAATGCCGCATTATGATTACTTTTTCAGACTCAGAGCTACTTTACGGGCGAGTTCAACCATCCGGTTGGCATAGCCCCATTCGTTGTCATACCAGGCAAGTATTTTCACTTGCGTCTCGTCTACCACCATCGTTGAGAGGGCATCAATGATGGAAGACCGAGGATCGTCTTTGTAGTCGATGGATACTAAAGGACGCTCTTCGTAGCCGAGAATTCCTTTGAGCGGTGCTTGCTCGGAAGCTGCTTTTAGTAAGTTATTAATCTCTTCTACGGTGGTGGGTCGCACAACTTCAAATACACAGTCTGTCAAAGAAGCGTTGAGCAATGGCACTCTTACTGCTATACCGTTGAGTTTGCCGTTGAGTTCTGGATAAATCAGTCCGATCGCTGTTGCCGATCCAGTGGTGGTAGGAATTAAGGACAGACTGGTAGCCCGTGCGCGGCGTAGATCTTTATGAGGTGCATCTACGATGGTCTGAGTATTGGTATTGTCATGGATGGTGGTTATAATTCCATGTTTAATGCCCAAGCCTTCATGGATTACCTTCACAACTGGAGCTAAACAGTTAGTTGTACAAGAAGCAGCGGTTAGGAGATGATGTTTTTCTGGCTCATAGAGGTAGTCATTAACCCCCATAACGATATTCAAGGCTTCTTCCTTTACCGGAGCAGCCACAATTACCTTTTGTACTCCCCGCTTAAAATACGGGTCTAGGGTGGCGGGAGTCCTAAACTTGCCGGAGCATTCCAGCACGAGATCAACGCCCAATTCTTCCCAAGGAACTTCACCAGGTTGGGAATGTTCGCTAAAGCTCAGGGGTATATCATCAATCAGGATGCGTTCCCCCTGTGCTTCTACTTCTGATGACCAACGCCCGTGGACAGAATCAAATTTGAGCAAATGAGCGGCTGTGAGTGCCCCGCCTTTAATCTCGTTGATATGCACAAACTCTAGCTCTGACCAACCCCAAGCAGCGCGCAGAGCAAGCCGTCCAATTCTGCCAAATCCGTTGATGCCAACACGTACTCTCATCGGTTTTCCTAAGTTTATTTAAATCAACAAAATCTGAGTTTATGAATGCATTTTCAATTAATCGGTAGTACCAAATTTATTCAATAGTGTGTTTGTAGTAAGGACTTTAGTCCTTGATTTTTTAAGCACTAAAGTGCTTACTACGAACCTATCAAAACTTTCTTTTGCATCAGTATTTTTGAGTTATCTGTCTGTTTGCTACAAAATTTTTTAAACCCAGCGCTAGTACCGGAAAAGTTGACTGCAACCTGTCCTTTGTACTGTTGCTTAGTTTGTTGAAACTGGTTAGCGATCGCCTCGATAATCGGATACTCTGTGCTAAAACCATCAATCTTAATCCTTAATCGTCGTCGCCTTTGTCGAATCAGTGACCTGTGTAACTTTTACCAACTCCTGAGTTTCAATTGATGAATTGGATGTGCCTGTACAACTCCTCGCAAAAGCCAACACCCCAAATAAGAGAGCTAATTTTTTTTGCTCTTGCGTTCATTGACTTCACCGTTATCGGTAATTTTGAAAGTATGTTTATATCATTTCAAAAAAACTTGATGTGTCAATAGCAAGCATAGCACTATACACAAAAATTCATCAAAAAAAGTTGATGCATACTTTATGGATAGTAATTTTCCTTTGGGGGCAATAGTTTTTAGGGACGCACATCTGTGCGTCCCTACTGTATTACACCAAGTTCAAAATATCTATATTGATACGTCAACCACTTAGATAATTGCCCAAGGATAGATAAACTTGTTTCTAATCGCAACAGGGACGCGCAGATAAAATTAAATTATTATGGCGAAAATCTGCCAAATATGCCTCTAAAACGTTAAATTGGGGTAAATTCAAACTGTAATAAATCCAACGTCCTTCCTGACGGGAGTTAACTAAGCCAGCTTCCTTGAGGGTTTTCAGGTGAAAAGATAGTTTCGACTGACTTACCCCCAAGGCTTCACACAAATCACATACACATAATTCTCGCTTTCGTAGCAATTCCAGCACACTAATCCTGAGTGGATCGGAAAGGGCATGAAAGCCAGCAGCAATTAAATGAGGAATGGTGGCACAGGAGGTGAGCATCAATTAGAGTTCGATAAGGGTATGTTAACTCTATTGTGAACTAGAAACTATACTTTAGGTGCGTAGCCGTAAGGCTTGTCGTCAGACATCGCACCTTCAGCAACAAAAATGTGAACTGATAAGTCAGTAACGACGGATGTCATTATAGTGCTTGGGCGATCGCACTCATCAATAAAATCTCAGCCAACATAGAAAAAATAATTCCCCCTTATGTAAGGAGTGGGGACAATACTGTTCGGTTAACGCAAGAGACGCGATGAATCGCCGTCAAGACAAAAGACACATTATTGTCTTGACGGCGATTTATCGCGTCTTTATGATAATTCATCACAAAGACACGATCTAGAATTTTCATCAAAAAACCTTAACCTAACTGTATTAGTAGTCGGGAGATATTGATAAAACTTCATACTCTCTCAAAAATCAGCAAAATTTTCAAATTGAGAATATATAAAGTTAAACCTTTGCATTCGTTAAAAAATTATTCCCGGATATGAAAAAATACTAATTACTGCAAAATTAACAATGCTGGCATTCATAATCTCATGACTCGACAACCCCATGACCAATTTGCCAAGGAATATCTAGAGGAGTTGTTAACCTATTTAGGTAAAGTAGAAACCAGCAAAGATGTTAAAAGCGAAGTTCGTGAGATAGATGTTTGGTTTGTCCCCAATGCATCCCCATCTAATACATCAGAATTAGGTTTATTGGCGAAAATGGCTGCTACCAGTTGTCTATTTGAACCGTTCCGTAATGCTCCTAGTGAAGTGGAAATTAGGAGTTGTTTATTAAAGTTATATACGGTTCATGGAGATTTATTACGACAAGCAAAACGGGAAAAATGGTCTTTATCAGAGGGAGAATTACCATGTTTATGGATTTTAACTCCTTCTTGTTCTCCTAGAATGCTGAACGGATTTGGGGCGAAAATTCAAGAGTCAGAGAATTGGGTTGAGGGGGTTTATTTTCTGCCAGAATTGTTGAAAGGAGCGATCGTAGCCATTAATCAGTTACCTATTATTGAAGATACTCTATGGTTAAGGGTTTTGGGAAAGGGAAGAACGCAAAAACAGGCGGTAGAAGAGTTGGTTCAACTGTCAGAAGGAAGTTCTAAATGGGATCAACTACTAGAGATTTTAGCTTCTTGGCGCAAAAATATCGAGGTGAAAGATAATGTAAGTGATGAAGAGAGGGAGTTGATTATGAACTTATCACCAGCTTATCTTAAGCACTCTGGGATGGCTATTTACGCAATTTTAGGTTTCGGGTGCTGCGACAGAAACCCATTGACCATTTTATTGTGGACTTTTACTGCGCTCAGTTGAAGTTGGTAATTGAAATTGATGGAGATAGCTATTTTACGGAGGATGGGCAAGTTTATGATCAAGATAGAACCCAAAGATTAGAAGGGTATGGGTTAAAAGTGGTGAGATTTACCAATGATCGGGTGTTGAATCTTTTTGAAGCGGTTTGTCACCAGTTGTCAAAGATTTAGATACCCCAAACCCCCTTGAGAAGGGGGCTTAAATTCTCTCCTTTATAAGGAGGGTTGAGGGGATCTAATATCCCAAATTTGTAGCCGCAGCACTGATTAAAGAATCAGGATTAGTTAGAGGCAGATCACCTGGGGTTTCCCAGAAGAACGCACCACCAATTCCTTGTTGTTTGACGTAATCAGTTTTAGCTCCAATTGATATTTTATCTTCGTAGGTATGGAAAACTTTTTCGTTAGCACTGTAGATGTAAGGAACTTTGGCATTATTGTCCCAGAAAGATTGATAGCCATTTGTCCCCAACTTATCATGGAGTGTACTATAGCGAACACCGCCGTCTATGACAGGAGTACCCGACTGGAATAGCCCATCATTCTTGCCACCAGGCTCAACTCCAGTCCAGGTGCGACCATAGAGTGGAAGTCCCAGGACAATATCTTTAGGGTCAACGCCAGCGTTTTTGTAATACTGAACTGCCCAACTTGCGGTATCTTTGGTACCGGGACTCCCATATAAAGCAGCCTGATGCCCGGTTAGGGTATCAGCCTCCCAAGTGCCCTTGTAGTCATAGGTCATGACATTGATAAAGTCAACTATCTGAGAAGTTTGTTGCAAAACATCGCCTAACTTGTATTCGCTACCGTTAAGTCCTTCCAAACTCCAAGAGGAAGCCATAAGAGCGGTAGTTAATAACTTACCAGCAGGCAGTTGTTGATCTAATGCATTCAATAAATTAATGTAATTCTGATTTTCTGTTTGTTTAGGAGATTCCCAATCAATGTCAATCCCGTCAAAACCATTATCATTCATCAATTGGATAGCAGAGTTGACAAAATTTGCTCTCGTTATGGCCGTAGAGCCAGTACCAACAGCAGGTGAGAAATCTGGTTCTACTGCACCCCCAATGGAAAGCATGATTTTCAGGTTGGGATTTTGAGCCTTAATTTGTTGAAGTTTAGCGATGTCACCTGTTGCATCTTGAGGTAGTTGAACCGTACCATTTGCACTGACATCTGCAAAGGAGTAGAACAAATGTGTCAGTTTATTAAATGGAGTGGACGCTGGAGTATTAGCATCCACATTCCAAGAGCCTATGTATCCACCTACAATATATTCATCATTGGTAATAGTTCCAGTTACGGCTGTAGTTGTACCAACGGTGTAACCTGCTCCTGAAGCCAGAGTTAAAGCAACGGTTTCATTGCTTTCAAATGTGGTATCTGCTGTGGGGTCAATAGTTAAAGTAGCTGTACTCGCACCCGCAGCAAAGGTTATAGTTTTTCCTGTACCGGGGGTTGCTCCAGTATAATCACTACTGCCAGCTGTGCCAGTAATGCCATAGTTAACGGTTAAGGGGTTGGTTGTCGCTTCTGTCCGGGTGAAGGTGTAAATGAGGTTGGCTGTTCCGTCTTCTAGTACGCTGGCTGGAGATACGGCTAAGGTAATGCTGGGTAAAACAGCAACATCATTAACAAAGTTACCAATTCCCAGGGTTCCGGTGAATCCTGTCACCTCAATGATGGCATCGCTATTGGCATTAAACCCGGCTGTAGCATCATTGATAGCAACAAAGGTGCGGCCACTAAAGGTGAATTGAGCAGCAGAATTAGAACCAAAATTAGCAGTGGTTAATTTAGCTGCAATTTCAGTTGCATTAAGAGTTGCAACAGTTCCCGCATTAGAGAACCCAGATCGTGCTGTGGAAACAAGGAATAGATCATTGCCAGCATTAGCATTGAAGTCTGTAATAACATCAAAACTGTTGAGGAGGGAATCAGCTAAGTTGCGGTAGTCAAAACTATCAAATCCTGTCCCACCTGTCAGAGTATCTTTTCCACCTCCCCCAGTTAAGTTGTCATCACCAGCACCGCCATTGAGGATGTCATCACCGTTACCACCGCTGTAAGTATCATTACCGGAATTCGCCTCGAAAACATCGTTATATTGTGTACCAGTGATATCGTAGTTTTCTACATTAGATATAGTAACGAATGGCTGATTACCATTATTAACACGGCTAAAAATGTTATTTGAACCTAGATACCGGACATGGATACCAGCACCATCATTTTTGTTGGTGTAATTTACTCGAATGACATCATTACCTGCACCGCCATCTACTGTATCTGTAGACCCAGAGGAAAAACCAGGGTCTAGAATGTCATTACCAGCACCACCATTAAGGATGTCACTACCAGCATAACCATTAAGGATGTCATCACCAGCACCACCATTAATAGTGTCATCACCAGCACCACCATTGTAAATATTCTGCTCAATCTGAACAACCTGACCATCCACGGTCACAGTCGCCGTATCATCTTCAGCCCTCAATACGGCTAACTCTTGCTGATTTATACTCTTCCCTTGCACCAACCTCGCAAAAATATCACCCTCATCCCCTGCTGCATCCACTACATTAATTTTTGCATCAATAGAATGCCCAGTTTCTTCCAGCAACACCGCCACAATAGCATCAAGATTCTGAGCATTTTGGCTAATAAAATCAGCAGCTAAATAAATCTTGCCCGTAGCGATCGCAAAAGCACCATTTGCACCATTGAGATCGTTACGATTCACAATCTCGATAGTAGGAATACCGCTAAAATTCCCTTCAGCAAAACCATCAAATAATTGATTAGCTACTTCACTATCAAAATCATTACCAAACGCAGTCTGTAACTTCTCTGTATACCCTGTATCATTTCGGAAACTGCTGAGATAATCATAGGCATCGTTTCTGGCTACATTCACAATATCAAGCCATTCCTGTTGAATGGTGACATCAATTTCCAGATTGTTAGCGAAAATAATATTAGACATGATTGATTCCTGAATTTGGTATTTAGAAAATGCTTTGCGGTATCAATAGTTATGCAAATCCTCGATTTCCCTCCTTTATAAGGAAGGGAGTGAAGTTTAAGTCCCCTTTGAAAAGCAGGGCTGTTTCATTTGATAATTTGGTTGAATTCCTAAACCGATAGCAATCCTAAATTAGTCGTGAAGATACAATCCACGCTTATACACGAGATATAGCATTGCTACATCTCTGCAATATGAATAAATCTTCACAAATGATTTAGGATTGGTAGATTTACTTAAGCACCAACATCATATACTGCTCATTGCTGAGTACAAGCCTGACAATCACTGACTTCTTATGGCTTTCTTATGACTTTCTTATGACTTGTAACTGACTTTTACGGCTTCATCAACTCTTACCGGCTTAACTAAGCTTGACCATAGATAGATATATATGATTCGGTGAAAAATCCGATGCAATACGCTTCGGTTAAAACAAGAGACGCGATAAATCGCCGTCTCTACAAAGGACTGATTATTGTAAAGATGGCGATTTATCGCGTCTTTGCGATCTATGGATTTTCATCAAAAAACCTTATCCGAACCGTATTGAAATCCGATGCAGGGAAAACTTTACATAAACTTGATAAAATTTCAAGGTTTTTATATTACATACTTACAAAGTAAAATAACAAAAAAATTAATGCCACGCTCATTGAGAGTAAATCATCAGAGGATTAACTATGTCAAAATTGCACTCTCTAAGAATGGATATCCCACCCAAAAATCTTTGGCTTATGAAACGGGATTATCCATAGACACAATTAGTAGATTCCTCAATTGTAAACCCGTTTTGTATGGAACCTTTGAAGAAATATGTCGGAAATTAAACCTAGATTGGAGAGAAATTTCTACTCCTGATTTTGAGTCTACCTCTCTCAAAAAAAGTATAAATACACAGGAATTAGCCAGTAACAAATACCAAGACTGGGGAACTGCGGTTGATGTCTCAGTGTTTTACGATCGCACCCAAGAAATGGCACAGTTAGAATCATGGATATTGCAAGATAGGTGTCGCTTGCTTACAGTATTCGGCATGGGTGGCGTTGGTAAAACCATTTTAGCTGCCAAGCTGGCAAAACAGATCCAGGGTGAATTTGATTCTGTGATTTGGCGATCGCTCCGTCAAGCCCCATCCTTTGATGAGATAATAAGTGATTTGGTGTCTTTTGTATCCAATCATCAAGAACCCAAACCCGACATCAACAAACTCATTTATTATCTGCGTACTTCCCGATGTCTAATTATTTTAGATAACCTAGAAACAGTCTTAGATGTCGGTCATACTGGTAAATATCGCTCCGGTTATCAAGAATATACTGAGTTAATCCGGGTAATATCAGAAGTAGAGCATAAAAGCTGTGTAATTTTAACTACTAGAGAGAAACCAATAGAAATGAATTTTCTGGAGGGAGCTAACCCAACGGTTAGCTCCCTCAAATTATTTGGCTCAGTTGAAGCAGCCTTTCTCATAGTGCAATCTTATCCACTCTTCGGTACGGATGAGGATAAATATAAATTGTGCAATTTATACACTAATAATCCTCTAAAAATCCGGTTGGTTGCCAATACCATCATTAACTTATTCAATAAAGATATCAATAACTTTCTAAAGCAAAATACCTTCGTATTCAGTGGTATCCGCCGCTTACTCGATCAGCAATTCCATCGCCTTTCGGCTTTGGAACAGCAGGTAATGTACTGGTTACAAATCAATCAAGAATTGACTACTATTGGTTACTTACACATTAAAATTGTGCCTACAATATCTAAAGCCAAACTGTTTGATGCTGTAGAAAGCTTGATTAGGCGTTCTTTAATTGAGACAGAGGTTGGTGGCTATAGCCAGTCACCGATTGTAATGGAATATGTGAAAGAGGTATTTACGGAGGAAATTCTTCCTTTAATCAGCTAACAAGATCGGCGATCGCTCCTGAAGCAGAAACTACAGTTTCCGGTTGATAGCGGATGCCGGCTTGCTTAAAGCGACGCAAAGCTTCACCCAAGCGATCGCAATCTGCTATCAAACTAATCCTCACATACCCTTCACCCGCAACCCCAAAGGCGTTACCTGGGGTAACCACAACGCCAGTTTGCTGCAACACATTCAAGGCAAAATCTGTAGAACCTATCCCCACAGGACATTTCACCCAAAGATACATCGTTGCCTTGGTTTTGGGGATATCCCAACCCAGCTGTCCTAATCCTTCAATCAGGAAATCACGACGAGTCCGGTAGCGTTGTTGTACTTCATGCAAATACACATCTGGTAGTTGCAAAGCGGTTTCGGCGGCTGTTTGCAAGGCGGCAAAAATGCCGTAATCCAAGTTAGTTTTTAGCGTCCGCAAACCTTGGATGACATGGCGATTCCCCACCACAAACCCGACGCGCCAACCAGCCATGTTGTAGGTTTTGGATAAGGTGTGAAATTCTACACCAATTTCCTTGGCGCCGGGAATTTCTAACAAGCTAGTGGGTTGATAACCATCAAACGCTAACTCGGCGTAACACAAATCATGCACCAGCAAAATTTCATATTTGCGGGCGAAGGCGACGATTTCTTCAAAGAATTCGCGGGGGGCGGTGGCGGCGGTGGGATTGCTGGGATAGTTGAAGTAGAGGATTTTGGCTTGTCTAGCAACCTCATCGGGAATGGCAGCTAAATCGATTAACCAGTCATTTTCTGGTTTGAGAATCAAGCTGTGGATTTTTCCCCCGGCGATGGCTGGGCCGCGAAAATGGGCGGGATAAGCGGGAGAAGGAACCAGAACTACATCGCCAGGGTTAACGTAGGCGATCGCTAAATGAGTTAATCCTTCTTTAGAACCCAGCAGTGGCAAAGCTTCGCTATCAGGATCGAGAATGACATCATAACGCCGACGATACCAATTAGTAATCGCTCGGCGGAAACTCGCAGTGCCTTCAAAGGGAGGATAACCGTGATTGGCGGGATTTTGCAAAGCGGCGATGGCCGCTTCTACCACTGGTTGTGGTGTTGCACCATCGGGGTTTCCCATGCCCAAATCAATCAAATCTAACCCTTGTTCCCGTGCTTTAGCTTTTAGTTCATCTAAACGGGCAAATACATAAGGTGGCAGTTTTTGTATACGTTCTGCTGGCACTATCCAATTTAAACTACTCATTCTTCAACCTCGTCACTCATTCCCTTGGGCGAAACTCGATTCATCGTATCTTTACTATCTATAGGTGCAGTGGTAGAAACCATTGCCGCCATCAATTGTTCCAGCGCGACTTTAAAAGGTAGTCGATGGATGTCAGAATTAGGAGCTAGGGCAACTTCAGCGGCGGTTTGCAACTCACCTAATGTTATATTGCCCAATCCCAAATCACTTAATTTTTGGGGTAGTCCAATTTCTGCGTAGAACTTTAACAACTGCTGTCGTGCCGATGCTGCTAGTTGATTGTTTTGTAGCATTTCTTCTAAACGCAGTTGCACCAAAATTCCCAAAGCAACTTTTTCGCCATGAATACTGCCGTGTCCCGAAATGTGCGTTAAACCATTATGCACCGCATGGGCAGCAACAGTGCGACACTGCGCCCCTCCAAGTCCCCCAACTACCCCAGCGAGTAACACAGTCGCATCTACGACTTCTTGCCAAACTTCACTACCTGGTTCTTGGAGGGCGGCGGCTGACTTTTGCAAGAGGATATCTCGCAAAACTCGTGCTTGTTGGAGGGCGGCAATAATTAAAGTGTCTTGTAGATGCCCACTGCTAACTGAGGCTTCGTACCACTTGGCGATCGCATCACCAATTCCAGCTACTAAAGTATGTTGTGGTGCTGTTTTAAGCAAGTCATAATCAAGTATCAATAAATCGGGACAACGAGACAGCCCCACATCATAAAGAAATGCCCCGTCTTCTGAATAAACATTGGACAAGGCACTCCAAGCTGCACAGGTAGCCGCTGAAGTCGGAATTGTCACCACTGGCAACTGTAACTGTTGGGCGACTAATTTCGCTGTATCCAGGGCTTTGCCGCCACCAACACCGATAATCACATCAGCTTTATGTTCTTTGGCTGCCTTGCGTAAACTTTTCAAACTAGCTTCGCAGCAATCTGCACCATAGGAAACTTGGACAGAATGTAACTGTTGCGTTTCTAAAATCGGTTGCAGATTTTCTTGGCTGATAGCGAGAGTGCGTTCTCCCGCCACAATTAAAGGCCGATTTCCCAAGCAGGCAATTTCTGACGCAGCTGCTTGCAACACCCCAGAACCACGGATTAACTTTGCTGGGGCAACTGTGAGCGTAAATAACGAACTAGAGGTTTGAGTAGACAAAGAAGGTTGAGTAGAAAATTTATTAGGCATATAAACTAGTTTGCCAAAACTTTGATATTTCTTAATCAAATTGACTTGGGGTTAGGGATACTTGTTGCCGAACTGATTTAAAGATGGCTACAAATTTAACACCCCTTCACTTAGATTTTAGCCGTGCCATGAAATAGACAAAGCCTGTTGCCCACTGGTTAAGTAATTTGACGACGTTGCCTGAATCGATGATGCCCATTGATCTGAAATTCCGAACTATCAAAGTTTTGAACAACCGTATAATTAAATAAGATTACCACTCTCAGATTCCCAAAAAAAGCGATCGATATCTGAGAATCTCTTCAGTAGTCGCACCATTTCAGGCAATCCCAGCTACAGAATACATAAGCTAGGGGCGTACCTTTGTAGGTCTCTACAGCTAACTCAGCTGCAAATATTTTTGAATATGGCAACATTGGTAACTAGGAAAACAACTGACAAATCACAACTGTCAGTATCCATAACCCTGACACTGATTAACTTTTGCCTACAGCCCAACCACTAAAGTGTAAACATCTTAATCTAAAAATAATCTTTAAAGTATCGGTAAATACAAAATCAATAATGTCATTCTGATAACAAGCATTGGGAATGGGGCATGGGGAGTATTGAGTTAGGAGTTAAGAGTTAAGAGTAAAAGTTATTCTCCCCCTGCTCCCTCATCCCCCTCATCTCCCTCATCCCCCTCATCCCCCTCATCTTCCCCAGTCCCCTTAACCCTTAGATTTCGGCAATTGGGCGAATTTGTCTTGATAAATTTCCACTTTTATTGGGGAGTTGTCACGATAAACGAGCGATCGCTTGACTTCACCCAAGTAAACTGGTACTGAAATCCCTGGCTCTGGATGAAGAATGGCACGGGCGCGAACTGTTAACTTGTCGTCTTGGAGTGTACCAGAACGACCATAAGAGTAGAGATTGCTAGCTGCTTGACGTAAAGTTGCTTCTAATTCTGTGAGAGAAATTTTGGGTGATACAGCAATCGCCGCTTGTGTTGAGCCATTGTCATAAACTAGAGTGTATTGGACTGCTCCCGGAATCACAGTGCGACTCAAGGGGACTATGGAGAGTGCAAACAAACCAGCTGTTAGCACCACCATAAAGCCAGTCGTGCCCACCAGGCGGAAGCGGATGCCCCATTTGAGAACAAAACCCAACACTGCTAAGGCAGTGAATACCAAGGTAGCTATACCCGACCATTGGGTGTACTGAAAAAAATCAGCTGTTGTGAGCATAAAGTTGATTGCTGAGGCGTCTTTTTTTTGTTACCGACAACCCCATTTTACAGAGACTCGATACTTTTATCGTTAGAGTATTTGCCAATTCTGACTTCTGACTCCTGAATTCTGAATTCTGACTCCTTGCTTATGCGATCGCCTGCAACAACATCCCTGCTTTTGCAATACCTTTGACTGTGGCAATTCCTACTAATCCAGTGCGCGATATCAATTGCACCTGTGGAGAGTTAGCTTTATTGACACCCATTGCCCTAAATTCGGCACCTTCTTCTATATTTCCGATATCAACACCACCAAGCCAAATTTTTGCTCGATTACCACTAATTTCGGTAATCACAGCATCGGCGGTGGTATTTGCTCCTTGGAGGAAAAATATAGGTTGCGTTTCATACCCACTTTGGGGCTTGACTTCCAGGATGGGTGTTTGTTCGTAATCTTCTTCAGATAGATACTCAAGTACTTGGGCGATCGCTTTTTCTGGTGTGCTGCTATTTTGCCAGAGATAACGTGTTAGTGGGTAACTAAACGCTCCTGCATAGAAGCCATTGAATCTCGAATCGGCTGCGGTTTGTTCGGGGTTTGTGGCTGCGAGTACCACGCCTTTAGCAACTCCCGCCCGATAGCGTCGGGTAAATTCTTGAGGTGATAGGTTGAGTTTTGATAGCCATTTTCTTTGATAGTCTTTTTCGTTTGCGGAAATTTGGACTGAGTTACCACCACGGCGCGATCGCACTTTGTAGCTGCGCGTCGCCCCACCCGAAAAACAACTATCCAAAACGGCTGTAAAATTTTCACTTTGACAAGCTGACATCAACAAAAATAACGTGTGGCCCATGATGTCTTGCACTGTACCGCTTTTTTCGGGATAGCCAGCAGGCAAACCCGAATCCACAGGTACGAAAGTACCGTTTAATCCTAGTTCTTCAGTTATGGGATGTGGATCGTAAACCTGGGAACCATGCCCAGAATAATGAAACACTACCACATCATCGGGCTTGGCTTGTTTAATCAAATGTTCTTCAAATCCTTGGAGGATGCCAGTACGAGTTGCTTTTTCATCTGTCAAAGTCAAAATATCTGTTGGCTGAAATCCAAAGCGATATGTAAGCAAATGCCGCATCAATTCAGTATCGTTAACACATCCCCGCAGTGCGTCTTCTCCAGGATATTTGTTAATCCCAACCAGCAATGCAAGTTTACGTGGTGTAGTTTTTGCGAGAACTTGACCAAAGCGATCGGCTTGCGTAAAGAATTGACTTAATCCAAACCCCGCAACACTCGAACCAGTAATTTGCAAAAATTGACGGCGATTGAAAGTCATATTTATTACTTACATCCCAAAGATTTTTTCCAAATTATGGCATCTCATGTATGTAAATCGCCATATAAAAGTGTAATTTTTTACTGAATGTTTAAGAATACAATTATCAAAACTAATGCAAAATTGTGGAAAATAATTTAATGCAGAAATTCCAATTTCATTCCTGAAAAATAAACATACAAAAGGGCATCTACAAGAGATGCCCGTCATGCAGGAAAACCCTAAAGGGCTATCCCTACACCTTCCCAACAATCAGCAACAGTGACTAATTAGGTTTTAGTCACACTCACAGTCACAGACGTGAATATAGTTATATTATTAACTTAAGGCTTTAAACGTCTCCAGTGCATACACTGAAAAAGAATTCAGAGACTTCGATTTTAAAAAATACCAAATTTGTAGCTAAAAATCTACGATTGACGCACCCTAAGAACTTGTTCATTACCCACTCCCTAATCCCCAGTTCAATGAGATGCAAGCTTTTCTTGTTGGTTATAACGATGAACTACTCCACAAGTAGCAGCCAAAATTAACCATGAAAGGGCATTCAAACGAAAATCGAATAGGGTTACGTCTACGGTATTCAATAGAATCCAGCCCACAACGGCCAGAAGATAACTGAAAATTAGCAATCTATCTTCTGTATATATGTGTTTTGAATTTCGCAGTAATTGGACTCCTGTAATCAAAATCCAACCCAGTAAGCCGCAAAATAAAAAAGTAGTGATAAAACCAGTCTCAGCAGATAACATTAAAAACAAATTGTGGGGATGACCCAACTTAATTTGCATTTGTGCTTTGTAAAGTACAGTAAAACTACGTAAACCCCAGCCCGTCCAAGGATGTTGCCAAGCCAACGACCAGGCAAACTCCCACTGAGTTTTTCGCATTAAAGCCACTGGTCTACCTGGATACATATCATCGTTTAATCTTGCCCAAAAGAAAGCAGGAACGTACCGGCGAAAAAATTGAGCGATCGGTGAGGGAGCAAAAGCTGCCAACATAACGCTAGTGACGATACCGACGACGCCACCCACAAGAATCCGCCAACCTTGGTACAGTGCATAAGCTAAACAGGCAAAAATAGCGATCGCCCATCCATTACGTGAATTGGTGAAAATTAAGGTGATGAAATTCGTAATCACCGCCAAGGTTAGGAAGAGGAAGGGGAGTGGGGAGTGGGGAGTGGGGAGTGGGGGGGATGAGGGAGATGAGGGAGATGGGGGAGTGGGGGGAGTGTGGGGGGAAAGAGAATTTATGCTTCCTCCCCTTCCTCCCCTTCCTCCCACACTTCCAATGCCCCATGCCCCATGCCCTATACCCGATCGCCATTGTTCGAGCCACAACCCAAGACTAAGGATGAAAACTATTACTAAATAGGCAGCGAAGGTGTTGGCGTGCAAGAAAAATGAGGCGATGCGGCCTGGTGGATTTCCTCCTGGTATAATTGTCCAACTCAACACAACCCAGATAAACTGGAACTTAAAATTCCAGCCCAAAAATAATTGTCCTAAACCGAGAGTCGCCACCGGCATGGAACCGATTACCAAAGCCCAAGACATTTGCCGCAATTGGGCAGTTGTTTGAATCAGGGTGCTGAAGGCGGCGAAAACTAAAAAGAATGGTAAAAAATTAAATAAGCCGAGGAAAGCTTCTGTCCTGTTCTGGGCAAATCCAGCACTGACAATCAGCAACAGACTCAAAAGGGCAAATCCCCAGTTGAGAGGGCGGCGGCTAATTTGGCGGTTTTGTTTCATCCAAGTAAATAATGATACAAAACCTATAGTCACAGCCCCGACTAAAGGACTCAACGGGAAGATTAACAGTGCCAATAAAGAGTAGTTCCAACGGGAGTTGAAATGGTAAAAACCTTTGTTCAAGCTGGCTCCCAACATTCAGCACGAGTGAGACGAATTTGAGCTAAGGCGAAGATGGTAGGAATGATGCGACCATAGTTAGTAGCGATCGCTCTCCACCCTAAGTCCGCAAAAAACCAAGCCCACATCATCGGCCCAATCACGGTAAATATACTACGGACTGCTCCATAACGAGCTGCACTCACAGTCATACCCCGTCTGGCCATTTGCATAGTTACATAGCTTTGAAATTGGGTTGTAGCAGCTTCAGCACCTGTAATCGCCGCCTGTTTAGCTACTTCGTAGGTAGCAAGATGTATGGCAAATTGACGGGCAATTTGCTTCAGTACAAGTGGCTGGAGCATGGAAGTCACAACTAATGCACTACCGCCTTTAAAAAGTAACCCCAAGGGATCGCGTTGCAACAAAAGTGGTAAAGGTTCTTTTAGTTCTGATTTGACAAGGTGATGCTGCACCCGTAGAGTCAATTTTTGCTTTTCCTGTTCCGGCAATTTTTTCCACACCTGTCCTAGTAGATGCAAAAATACTTCTGCTTCTAAATCAACGGTTGTCAACTGATTAGAATAAGGAATTTTTAGATACTTACATACTTGAACGAGTGCTTGTCGGTAAGTTACTTGGTCTGTGCGTCCCCGCAATACCGTCATCCCATCTGCCGCTAAAAAGCGGAAGCGACCTTCTAGTGCGTCTAGCCAAGCTTTGCGATCTTGACTTTGCACTTCGATGGGTTCGGGTGTGTGAACGTAGTCTAGGGGATTAAACTTACGACTAAATAAAATTGCCGTTAAGTCTTGTAATTCTTCTTCGGTCGCTAACTCTAGCGCCGCCCTCATCTCATCCAATTTCCCTTCCTCCCTTCCGTGCAGCTTTTCTGTACCTTATTCTACTATTAGCTTTCAGCAGTCATTAGTATTGACTTCCCTAACTTGCCGTTATTTGCAGTGATGTAGGCTTGCTGCATGAGCAGTAGTGACTTATGTGCGGGGATTTCACTGTACTAGGTTAGTTCTTCGTGTTTGCAATTATTCCGACTAAATAGCACCTATTTATTTGAGTTTACCAGCTTAAAACCTGCAAGCGTGGTTTTCATCGATAGCATATAGCAGTTTGCAATTGCGTGGAGTAGGGGCACAACATGTTGTGCCCCTACCGTGTATCTCATTCAAATGAAAATCGCTATAAATGCACATGTAAATCAAGCTAGACATTAATGTAATCAATAAATTACATACCGTTGTGACAAAAATAACCTTTTAATCAATCTCTATTCCCATAAAGACGCGATCAATCGCTTCTCTACCTACTGCCTATTTTCAAGACAGTCCGTCTACTTCAGATAATGTGAACTTTTTAAAAGTTTTTACTCAATCATTTCATCTGTCGCTAGACTGATTTGACGGTCTAGTAAGTTATTATTTTTATGACTTCCTAAATCAATGTGCAACAAATAATTTTTCTCTATGAAACAGAAACTTTTGTCGCAAACTCAAAAGTGATCTTAGTTACCAACAAGGTTTAATTTCACTAAAAATTTCTGACTAACGCAAGTTGTGTGATTGCTGTTAATCTTGATCCCCGAAAGATTATGCTGCGTTTTATGTAGATTTCTGCCAAAAAGGCAGGAATTTGAAATAATAAGTATTATAAATATAAAATGTCGGCAGTCTATCAGTTTAGTCAGTGCGGTTTTCATCAGTCATACTGTAAAACAGTATAAACTTTAACTAAAATCAGCACAACAGAATGTTTGATATTCTACCCTAATAAAAGGCTAGTTTTCTGGACTATTGCATCTATCAGTTGAATTACTTTTAACTGATTATCATCACAACATTGCCATCTAAAAAAGTTGTTTACTTCACTAATCATTGACTGGATTAAAAAAGGAGTTTAAAAAATTATGAAAACTGTAGTTAATTTAACTCAGCAATCAGTAATAGGAGAGATTGAAAGCGTTTTGGATACATATCCATACCATCCATATCAACAAGCTTTTGCGATTCCTGACTTACGCCAAGAGCTAATTGCTTTCGTCCTCAACCGCATTCCCTCTTTTTATAGCGTCATATCTGACAGACATATTTCCCTAGCCAAGGCGGAACAAGAAAGTTTGCTAAATTATCAGTTGCCTCGTAAACCTTTAGAGCAGCAACTACATTTACAAAATTTGATTCACCAAGGTATTTGTTCAATCGTTCAAGAAAAGTCAGATTGGATTAGCCATCACCTTTGTGAAACACTTCAACCCGGTTGTGAACCCTCTCACTGGTTTGGTTAACGAGTCGCAAAAGTCCCCACCTTTTCACGAAAATCTTGATACCTCGGTAGGTTAGCACAGCTGTGCTAACCTACCGAGGTATCTGTATCAACTTTCAAGTGAAATGGGATCGCGACTCGTAAGGGAACTCCAAAAAATAAATTATTCCAATTTCTGGACTCAACGGGACTGTTCTTTCCCCCTGCCCCCTGCCCCCTGCCTTCACAGTGATGGAATATTTTTTTAGTTGGAAGTCCCTAACTTTCCTCTAGTAATTTTTTTAGTGAATTTTTTCATCAAAGATTCAGTATATTGCTCTTGAAGTGTAAAATTTGACAATTAATATATTCAAAGGGCATTGCCAGAACATGAGAAAAATAACTGCTGTGACGCTGGTAAGTATAACTATGACTGTTGGGATGGAAGCATTAACACCTAAAGTCAGTAATGCCCAATTATTTTATCCACCAGCGAGCGATCGCCATTCAATAATGGTAATGGGTCAAGGGGTAGTAAAAGCCCCAGCAGATACAGCGGATATTGAATTAGTATTCAGTAGTAAAGATGGCAATGATGAGTTAGAAGCGCAACCATCAACGCTATCGCAAGTCCGCCGCAAAACTTTACCAACTCTACTTTTAAATGACAAAACACCAATAGGACAAATTCCACCTCTACCGGCTTTAGTAAGCAAAAACACCCTGACTAAAGCAAGTCTCCAGCCGATAGTTGATAGCATAGTTGCTAGTGGAATTAGTTCTGATAAAATTCAAGTGCAAGTTAACACTAATTCCAGTGAAAATAATGCCAAAATATTGGTGAGAGTGGAAAAACCAACCCGCGATCGCATTCAGGAAATTGTTGGTCAAGCCAACACAGCGACGAGCAAACTCGAAAACTTGACCATCAAGAGTGTGGGTGTGGAATACGCAGTCAATGATTGTCAAGCTTTGCAGAGTTCCGTTTATCAATCAGCAATGAAAGACGCTCAAAGTCGCGCTCAAGCTTTAGCGACTGCTATGGGTGCGAAACTTGGCACTCCTTCTGTAGCCGAGCCATTTTATACATTATTCTATCCTTCATGTAATTCCAAAGCTGGAGTTTCTTTACCTTCTTTTGCTAGTTTTTTATTAACACCAACTTACGATCCAGATACCCCGGCGGAAGTAGAGATGAAAAAGGATATTTTTGTGACATATACAACTAAATAAGTATTTGTATTCGGTGCGATCGCACTTAAATTAGCCTGAAATGGGTGTAACTTTAAGCACTTATTGATCCCCCCTAACCCCCCTTTTTAAGGGGGGGGAACCGGAATCAAAGTCCCCCAATTTATGGGGGAATTTAGGGGGATCTAGAATGTTTTACTACCGACTAGACGACTTTTCAAACATCCTCTTACGTAAGTCTTGTTATTAATTCTTGTAAAAGTTCAGTACTAATGGGTAATCTTGCCAGAATTGGATGTTTGATACCTCCCCAAATACTTCCAGTACGGATACGATGGGAAACTAATATTTCAGGAATTTGACTAGAGATTAAAACCTGTGGTGGTGCGAGTTGACCGATGGCTCGCGCTCTCTTGTAATGATATGATTCTGATAAAGCCTGATCGAGTTGTTGAGCAATAATTTCTGGGGTTTCTTTTGCCGAATCTAGTAATAGAATATAGTGCGGAGGATCGGCAATTGGCATCAAACTTTTAAAATTAGTTTCTTGCAAATTCAAGAGAGTAAGAGCATTATTGACAAAGGTTTCTTGCAACTTTTCGCCCACCAAATCGCTAATAGCTTGATGTCGTCCGATAAACTCTAAACAGGGAGTCTGGCGATAGTAATGAGTTACCCGGATGCGATCGCCAATTCGATAACGATACAAACCTCCTTTCTGCGATAAAATAATCGTGTATTCCTTGCCAATGTTGAGTTCATGTAAACCATGTAAGCAACCAGTATCGTCCTCAAACTCGAAAAATACTTCATCGAAAACCGGCACACATCCCCCAGCTACAATCAAGGGAATCGTCATTGGGGCTTCGGTTGCCAGTAGTCCTTTACCTTGAATCAATACACCTGGAAATTGCGAGCGTAATCCCTGAGCTTGATCTGCTGCATTGGCACTATCCCAGCAAGAAATCAGCTTTAAATTTGGCCAAAGTTGCATCCAGGGAATATTACTTTCGCTGAGGATTTGCAGGCGATTAAGTGATATTTTGTTGTGTAATTCTGCTTGCAATAAATCATGATTTTCTTGAATATATTTGAAATGTACTTGTATAAAACTCGGACTCCAAATAGAAATAATTTCTAGTTTTTCAGCCTCTAATAATGCCAAAGCAAGTTGATGTTTAAATAAATTAGCGTCATGCAGCCGATTAAGTTTATTTGGCATCACTAACCAAGGACGTAAAAACCAACGCAACCAGCCATCTAAATAATCTAAATCATCTTGTAAAGTTTGGCTATCAGCTACATTTAATTGCGGCGAGATACAAGCATAAAGTTTGCCTGTGGAAAATTTTGGCCCATGTACAATCAAATCATGCGCCCATACACAGAACATTTGATTAAACGATCGCCGCAAAGATTGAGTATAAGGAATCCATTTCACCGCCCCACTACTACCAGAGGTTTTTTCATAGAACAGAATGGGTTCTGGTGTCAAGGAAATTTGCTGCTGTTTCTGATTTAACCAGGGTTCGAGTGCATCATAATCTACGATTGGTACCCGCTGCCAATCGTCTACAGAATGGATACCCAAAGTTTTACCATACTCACTTTTGATTAGGCGATCGCAAATTTCCCTTTTTACAGATGTCTGCATTAACTCTGGGTTATCCAAAGCTTGATGAAATCGCCTCGCAGTTGACGCGAGGATTTGCCCAAAAAGCTGAATAATCGGACGCATTATTGCACCTTTTGATTAGGATAAAGGTTACTAACTGCTGGTACATAAGAACCATCAGCAATGACTACACCAGCAGCAAGATTAGATCCGGCTCCCACAAAAACATTGCTGCCAATCTTGACTTTTTTGACATACAACATTAAATTTTGCTTGCGGGGTTTAATGACATGAGAATAGATACCGACACCATACCCGATAACGACGCGATCGCCAATTTCTAATAAACTGCGATCGGCAATCTCCAATCTTGTTGTCCAGTAAACATCTCGCCCCACTTTAGCACCCCACAATCGCAACCAACAGGAAAACACCCCCGGAATCAAACGCAGCACTGCTTCCAACACCGGAATTGCAATATAAATTACCTGGATTTGATGACTACCCCACCAGGGACTATATTCTTTACCTTGTAGATAACTAACACCCTCCCGCACAGGATAAACCCATTCATGCAAACGGTAAACTAGCACTGGTAGCCCATAAATAGAAAGGAACACCGCCAAAATGCTGAAGATGTTGGGTGAATAAGCAAGGTAGACTATTGCTGCCCCAGTTAGCAATAATATAAAGGTGGGAAAAAAGGAAAGAATTTTACTTATAACTGTCATTAAAATGGGAAGAAAAGTTTTTGTAACAAGTTTAATGAGCTAGGAATTCCGATTATAGATGGCATTTTTTTGCTTTCATAATATGTTCCATGTAACTTATCCCAAATTTTCAGGTTAGCCCCATAGTTATAATTGTGGGCTTCACGGCAATGATGCCAAGCATGATCCTGAGGTAAGATTAACCAAGAAGATAAAAGTTGATAAAACCAGCTATTTTCAGGAATTATCAAACTGCTATGTCGCCATAAATCTAAGGCAGAAGTTAGACTGGCTCCAAGTACATAACCTGTTGGATCGGCTAACAGATATAAAAATAAAGTGTGTATCCATAAATAAACAATTAACAAGCTTGTCCAAAGTGTGTTGCGAGAAGTTACTAGTACATCCATCTGAGTAACAGTATGATGGACTTGATGAACCTTCCACAACAATTTAGTATGTAATAAACGATGATTCCAATAATATAAATAATCAACTAGAACAAAACTGAGCGTAAAAGCCGGAACTAATGATACTTTTAAATATCCTTGCTGAGTGGGTAGTAAATATTGATAAAGCCAATAAACTAAAGTCGCTTGTAGTAAGGGAATTAAAATTCCTTGAATCGTTAATCCTGTACTATCTAGCAACCAATCTTCACGACTTTTAACTTTGAGTTGAGTTTGTCCAACCTGATTGATAATAGTCCAACCAACTAATCCGATAAAAGTACCAAAAATTATTAGTTGTCCAAAGTTTTCTATTTCCACTTTTGATTGCTCACACTGATTTTAAACATGGGTTTTACCCCACCCTAACCCTCCCCTTATAAAGGGGAGGGAACTGGATTTTCCGATCTCCCCCCTTTACAAGGGGGGATTAAGGGGGGTAATTACGAATTATTCTTAAACCCAAAATGTAACTTTTACTGATTGATTTGGCAATAAACGCGGATCTTCTCCACGAGATATGGCTGCCATAATTGACTCTACAAATATATGAATTGTGTCCGCAGGCGTATTATAAAATTGTGTGCCGTATTTAGCGATCGCTTCCCCCTGAATACCCAAAATTTCCACGTCTTGGCGGATAATGTGTTGAGCAGTCCACCGCACAAAGGGACGTGCTAACTTATTCCAGATACCATAGTTATAAGTGACATCCGTGTAAACCAGAGTTGAATTATCGGTTTCTGGAACAGATTGACTGGTAATGAACAAATGGCGATTATGTGCCATCTTATACTCTACAGAGGTAATATTTGGCATATAAAAGCGATCGCTATGTTTAATCTCTGCACCCTGCAAATTCAGAAAACGGCTGTACCATCCCAAATTACTGTTTTCGTTGCGATACTCCACCAAAACCGAACCATTCCAGCGTTCAACAGTCATCTCTAACTTTTGTTGGCGGGAAGTACGGAAAACACCAGGATGAACAAAAGCCGTATGGGGAATATCAATAAAGTTCTCCGCACAATTAGTAACATTATTAGCAAAACGGTTAATTACCCGCACCGTCTCCCATCCTATTTGTCCGTAGTGAGGCATAGAAAAGGGTTCAAAATCAATACTTGGGGTATCGGCTAACCGCACATAAACATAGCCATCCTGTTCTTTAGTAGCGTAACACTTGGCTCGACGCTGTGGCGAAGGTTTGAAATCATTTCCTTCGGCTGGAACAGCAATCACATTACCAACCCCGTCATATACCCAACCATGATAGGGACATTGTAAAGCACCATTACAGATTTTACCTGATGATAGACGGCTATTGCGGTGTAAACAGCGATCGCGCAAAGCTACGGGTTGTCCATCTTCACCACGAAATATCGCTAACCATTCTCCTAAAACGGTGCGTGATAATACCTTGTTAGGTTGTAACTCTTCGCTGAGAGCGACAATGTACCAGAAATCTGCAAATTGCATGGTGGGTGGTGGGGAGAATATAAAAAGAGTTATACGTTATTTCGCAAAACCTTAAATGGTGGATTGTTGGTTTCCCATAGGCGAATTTCCGAATATAGCTGAGTTTTGCAAAAGTAAGCTACTTCATAAGCAAGCCGTAAATTGCGCTCAAGACTATTTGGTTCAACATCAGCAGCGTTGTTAGTTCCAATAACCTTGCGTAAACCAAGTGATAGGATTTCTACCAAATCATGACCACAGCAGACTTGCCAACGATCGTGATTATTACTTTTCTCACTGTTTAACCGTTGTTGAATTTCTTCGTCTTTCAAGTAAAAAGCTTGGGATTTATTCTTAACTTCTTGAATCAATTTTAATTCATTAAATTGCCAGTTTTTGTCATCAATAAACCTGCTAAATGTGATACCCTCAAAAGTGAGATTTAATCCATCAGACTGAGAAATCCAGCGTAAATAACCAACTGAAATGCCAACTGAAAGTAATACCTCTCTAATATCTCGATTAAACTGGGAAATTTTATCTTCAGAAGCAAATTCAGCCACTACTTTTTCAAGAGTCGGTGACTGGATTAACATAGTCTCTAGATCATGAGTGTCGGTGAGGAGTAGATTAGGACTTTTGACTGGTGTATTTTGCAGACGCTCAAAATCTGCATCAACAATTGCTAGAACTCCTTGAAAATTTGATGTTTCCAAAATTGCTAAAATCTCAATAGCACGCTGCTTACTGGATGGTTTTCCCGCAGTAATCTCTAAGTGACAAGCTAATTTATCAACAAATCTTTCATAAAAAACTTTATCAGAACTTCCTTCTACTAATAAGAAAGCTCCTGAATAAGTCTGTCTCAATTGTCGAATTTTGTTAGCAACACGGTCAACGGTCAGAAATTCTCTCATTTTTCTAGACCTTTCAATTCAACCGTTAAATCCCAGCGATCTTGAATAATATCTGGTGAATGAGTAGCCAGAAGAATATCTAAATCAGCAAGTTTTGTAATTTCTTGCAAGTCCTTTAAAAATTGTACTTGCCAGCCTACATGAAGAGATAGTTCAGGCTCATCAATCAATACTAAGGAATTAGGCTGAACTTTAAATAGTAGTTCATATAAAAGCACTAGCTCATGTTGTTCACCCGATGATAAATCAGTTGGTGATAGAGTTTTTGAATCAGATAATGAGGAATTGTAAAGTGTTGTAAACCTAAAACCCTTTTCTTTGCTAAAATTTATTTCTTTATAGGAAAATTTATTGTTAATAATTCTCTTCAATAAATTAATTTTAGTCGCTATTTCAGTAAAAACATCTAGCTTTTTTTCCACATCATCAACATATACTGATAAAGCATTTTTGGTACTTTCATCTATGTCTTGTGGTTGAATTTGAAACTCTGAATCTTCATCTTGATCTAAAAGGCCTACTTCTCTAAGACGAGAACGAGTTTGTTCAAGTTCATTGAGTTGATTACGCAGTTCTTCCTCTGTTAAATCTGGTGATGACTGTTGTTTTACTACCCTCATGGGAAAAGTTCTATCAAGAGATTGAGATATTGTTCCATATTCCTTAAACTTATCTTGCATTAGCTTGGCAAGTTCATCAGAATATGCAGATACAGTTGACAACATTGAAGATGTTCTATCATCTGATTTTGAACGGCGATTAGGAACGAAGTTCAATAAACGTTGCGACTCTATTAAGCGAACATTGATGTTGTTCTTTAATTTTCCTAGCCAATCAGGTTCTTTTTGTGATTTAAAATCTAAGGGCAACAAATTATTAAAACGTTCTAAAACTTCATCTAAAGAAAGAATTTCTTTAGTAGGAGTATAGAGCCATTTCCTAATTGCTATTCGTTCCAATCCTGGGATAAAATCATCTAAAATACTTATTGGAAAGTTTTCCATGTCAGGGCGAAGCTTTGGCTCAAAATTCACTATATCTTCATTTGGGTTATGAAAAGTAAAAATAAAGTTTTTCTCTATTTTTTTTGAATCATCAGCATTTTTTATGATCTCAATATTACTATCATCATCAAATTCGACTCGAAAATTTCTGAAGGGAATACTTCGTAACTCTGAATATCGGGAGTTAAAAAATCCATTCAAAATTCTCAATATTGCTGTTTTTCCAAAACCGTTCGGTCCATGAATGACAGTTATTCTATCATCTATATTCAACGGAATTAGATGGTCAAAAATTCCAAATAAGCTGCTAACGGAAATTTGCTTAATTCGCATAATCATTAAGTCCCATCTTTGAGATCGTGCAATGCTACAGTGTATCTATCATTACTGGAAAATAAGGTTTTCTAATTCGCTTTTAGTGGGTATACATGAAATAGTCTTGGATAGGAGGAAAACTGATTGTCAATTTGATATGGCAAATATCTAACTTGCTAAAGACATTGAAGACTTTAAATAAAGGTCTATTTCCACCGCTAGAAAGTCACTAAACGTATCATGGCTTTTGACAAAATAAGACTCTTCCTGTCCTTCGCAATATGAGTAAGTTGGTGGATTATCACCTTCTGAAAGCCTAAAAAAGCTAAACTGATAACCCTGGTGCATGAAAAATACAAAAGCATCCTCTGGTAAAGCTTCAGGAAAATCATTTTCTACCAAAAGTTGTTTAGCCCATTCTTGAATTTGTGGTAGATGCTGGTAAAAGCAATCAGAGCCACGCAAAAACTTACCTGCACCATGCCCCATCATCTTGAGAAAATCTTTGTAAATACTGGGCAAAGTAATACCTTGTTGTTGTTCAAATTGAATTATTTCCAAATCTGAACATGGCAAAAGCTGATTCTGGTTAAAAATAAGCTGAAGTGGTTCGGGTAAATTGCGAATTGACATTTATACCGACTCCTTTACGCAATGTTTCCGTAATGTACATTTAGCTGAATGTTCGGCAAAGTTTGCCTAAACTGCTTAATGACATACTCACACGAATCACATGGCTCTCTTTCGGTGAATAACTCAATCTTACCCTTTACTTCTCTATTATTAGTATATTTTTCGGCAATCGCTTCTAATATTTTGTACTCTGAGTCTAAGTCTCTTCGATGTCCGGTAACTTCAAAGATTTTAAACATCGGTTGATTCGGTACAACAACCGCTCCCTCTCGCAACAGCTTACCACTAAAGGCGAATAGCTCGGTAAACGTCTCATCTACCCATACTCTAGCAATAGCAACATTTCAGGCTGGTGCTGTCACGTTACAAGTTTTACGAATTTCTGCGACGCGCTCTAACCAATCCATACTTGCTCTTTTAGTTGTTTTTAAATCACCATCTAAATCTTACGAATTTCAACATTACTTGTAACATTAACCTGACAAGCTAACCGTGCATGAGGATAATTAGCTGCTAATGTCTCCAACATTTCCTGTTCATCAGGTTGAGGAGGAGGAATATCACCAATAACCTCAACCAAACAAGTGCCACAAATTCCAGTCCGACAACCAAATAAAACAGGTGAATTCTGAATCGTGAGATGTTCAGACAAATTTTGATGACATTCCAGGGTGATAGGAACAAAATCACTTCCTGGAAACGATATCTTACAGAATTCAGCCATAATACGCAGCAATTTTACCTAAACAACACTCTTCCATTCCTCTGTGCGCCTCTGTGTCTCTGCCTGAGATAAAAATAAATCCTCTTGGTGTTCAAAATCTTGAAAAGCCCTTTTTTGAATCGCCAAATACCGAGAAATTGAATTAGTAGCCATCAGTGACATATCTCGATTACGTTGCCAAAGATAATCGAGCTTTTCAATATACACCTGATAAGATTTCATCGCCTCCTGATGAGTTGAAAAACTGCGCTGTAATCCTTCCGAGTCCTGCGTAAAACAACGCCGCATCATTTCTTTAGCATCTTTGTCACTCATCTCAAAAATGGGCGATCGCAACACCCGATAAATCTTGTTATACAGCGCCGGATCGTACCAAAAAATCCCGTTAATCGCAGCCGAAAAATGAAAATGATCGCGCTGACATCCTAGCAATCCTAAATTAGCAACCAGTCGCTCAAAAGCAGTCGGTGGCTTAAGACAAGTGACAACATCGTGAGATATAATTGTCGAACTATTAAAGTGAAAACTTTCATCCATGAAGTGATAATACGAGACTTTAGCAGGAATTGGAGCAGCTTCAGAATGGGGATGCTTTTGATAATAATTGCTGAGTTTATGCTGTACTAACTTGCCGTTTAGTGTCCGCACTCCCCGGACAGTAAAATACTGACAAGCCAAAAAAGTATTATTCGCAGAAATCAACCCAAAGTATTGAAGTTGAATTTTTTTCCACCAAGTTTTTAAGGCATTGGTGTCAGCATAAACCATCGTTTCTGTAAAGGGGCCGCGCATGGGGTAGGTAAAGATAAGTTCCCCAAACAACGCTTGTTCAACCTGTTTGGCAATTGTGCGGAAGGCGTTAATGTGCGATCGCTCTTGGGCGGATTCCAAATCTAATGTATCGCAGATTAAGCGAAAATCTTCTTGGGCGTAAAGTCCGGCTGCACTGGTTTGATTGAAAAAGATAGTTGCAATTTCGGCGGAAACAATTTGTGAGTAGTAAGCTACCCAGTAAAGTTGGTTCAAAATTATACGCTGATGTTGGCTCGACTGTTCCCATAAAGGTGTGCCATATAGGAGCGAAAATTCTTCTGGGTTCCAATACTCATTTTGACAATCTTCATAGCGAAAATTGGTAACTGCTTCATCCATTAAAGCAGTATGATCTTGCTGTTTGTTGCGGGTGTGGTTAATTTGTAATTTGCGATGAATAGTTTTTTCCATTTTTATTTCACGCAGAGACGCAGAGGCGCAGAGAGGAATAAGAGGTTTATTACACACATTGATGGGCGGGGAGGGGTTTGAAGGCTCCGCGTTCTTCTAAGGTTTGCAGGATAGGCTGGGCTGATTTTATCCCCATGAGCGATCGCAATATTTGTAATCGTGTTCCGCTATGAGTCTCTGTATCTAGTTCTTCTAAAATTTGGATTTTTTGCGATCGCGTCAGATGTCCTTTCACTTGTTCAACTGCTGCAAGTAAGCTTTGCGGCCCCACCTGTACCATAAACAAAAACTGTGCCAAGACATCAAGAATTGTTGTTTGACTCAATGCTGAAACAGTAATTTGATTAAACAAGGTGGTTCCTGTAGCGTGATGACGGGATTCAGATTGTAAAAAACTGGAAAAAAGTTCTGCTAAAACTGGATAACGGCATTCCTTCGCTAAACGCCGATAATGGCTTAAACCCCATCCTTCTAAAACGACTTGCAGCACAAACAATAAAACTGTTTTATCTGCACTTTCAACCACTTCTGATAGTAAGCGCAAAAACGGATCGTCCGTACTAGTTATTTCCATTGCTGGTAAAAAATGGCTAATTTGGTGAAGGTGGGTAGCTTCATCAGCCGTAAACAATCCATAAAGCATTCGTTCTTCAAATGTTTCTGCTAACAGTACCATTTTTGCCATGTAGCCAACGCCTGCTTTCTCAATGAAATATGATTCTTCTAACAGACTGTGGTTAGCAAGTTCGAGAATAGCAGATTGTTCATGAATATTAGATTGTTGAAAAATCTGGACTTGATGTAAATTGAAAAATTCAGCATCCCAATAATTTAATTGTGGGTAATTAACATAATTATTATGATTGGGTAATGCTGCTGTTAATATCCGTTGCAAACGGTCATCAGAATCTGTGTGCGGGAGGTCAAAACCAATAATATTATATTTTAAATCCATGTTCATGACTCGATGTTGATAGGGTTTGAATATTTGGATAATTAACAGTTTCCCAAGTTCCCCAGGTTAAACCTTTCTGGTGATTAACGTGCTGAATAAATTCCAGAATAGATTGATCTGCTTTAGTAGGAGTCTTGAAATCAAACTGAATTGTTTGAAATACCTGCGTATCCCCTTTTGCAAAATAATTACCAACCTGCTGGGTTAACCATAATAAACCACGATTTAAAACCCATCCCCAAAATCCAGGACGCTTGGGAGTGACAAGAATTGTTTGCCCTTCAGTTTTACCACCTTCTATCATTCGCAGTGTAAACATAATGTAGAAGTGCAGGAAATCCGGGCCTAGCGTCACAGTACCAGTACTGCCATACCAGTAACACATACTATAAGTAACTTCGTTGCGATATAGAGGACGAATCAGGCGAATTAACCACGAATCATCCCCTCCTCGTGTAGTATTGCTGAAGGTAATAGCGTTGGGGTTCAGGTTTTGAGAATCAAACACAATCTCTAAGGGCAAATTGTGTACTGTATTGAAATGGTGAGCATCAATCGCATTAATTAGTAAGACATTGGGATGGCAGTTTTTGACAAACCGAGTCCCCAATATATAATCACAATCTGCCTGTTCTAGTTCTGGTACAAAAGGCAGCAAACTTGGCTTTTCTTCTCCCACCCAAACCCAAATCATGCCGTACTTTTCCGCCGTGTGCCAAGTTTTAATACACACAGGTAGCGGTTTTCCGAGAGAAGGAACATCTACACAAATTCCGCGACTGTCATACTTCCAATTATGAAAAAAGCAGCGAATTCCATCACCTTCTACCTTCCCTTCTGCTAAATGAGCGCCCATGTGAGGACAATAAGCATCTATAGCTACTACCTGACCACTAACTCCCCGATAAATTGCCAGATTTCTACCTAGCAAAGTTATAGCTTTTACCTTGCCATTTTTTAATTTTTTTGATGGTAATGTCCAGTACCATCCCTCTATAAATTGTGTCGGATTGTTAAAGTTTGATTGTGGATTTGTAGATACCATAAAAGTTAAATGAGGACACAATCTTGCACAAATTGCAATGATGATTTGGACTCCCACATCCGTTTTCCAGCACGAGTGAGATTGTCATAGTTAATTTCAGTTAAACAAACTAATTCATCCCCTAATCGATAGCCGGGGTTTTTTTCTTCAAAAAACTGGATATGGGGATTAGTCTGTCTTCCTGTGGGGATTTCAATTAACTCCTCACAGAGAATTTGGGGATGCGGAAAATTGACGATACCAGTTGATTCTTGGTATAAACTACCATAGTATTCGCGTGCTAAACTCACCATCAGATTTGTAATATTGGCAGGTGTTGTAACATCATAACGCGGATAGAAATCTTGCCAAAAAGTAGGGAGAAAACGATAAGTGCGAAAACCAGAGCAAATTAGCAGCCAGTAAAGTTTATTTTCTGCATGGTGTTGACGCAAAAAATTGATGGCGGCAATCCAACTTCGTGGTAGTGTTGTACTCGACCAAGCACTAGGATCAACGATAGTGTCGCCGGAATACACCACACTAATTTTTTCTCCCAAAAAAGTCTTTTGGCATAACATCAGAGTTGAAAATCCTTTGAGTGCATTGGATGTTTCATCTCTCAACAACAAAACCCAGTTTTTGCGCTCTAGATCAATTTCAAACCCATCCCAGGTTATACCTTTAAAGTGATTTTGCAGCAGCGCATACATGGCGGTGCGATCGCTTAGTTGCAAATTTTGAACAGGAATCAGCAAACTCTTCATTATTCGTAAATTACTTAGACTCGATTTGTATGATATTTTAATTAAAACTTTATCGAGCATTATCGTAAATTTACGGTGTAATGTGACAGATTCCAGAATGGTTATCTACGCTACAATTCTGTATTCACATCTTGCACCTTCTCAATAAGAGTTGATGGAAATTGTCCACTCTACAAAATAATTAAGATGTATTTAGATTGAGAAACAAAACGCAATATTACTAAAGCTTTTGTTGGGTTACACTGTTGCTAATCCAATTTACTATTCTACACCCCTATTTTTTGACCATCTAGACGGTTTTAGCTGGTTTACATACTCCATATATTCAGCTAATGGCCGATCAATACTAAGGAGCAATTTCGGATTAAAGCGAATATTATCGTAAATTTTGCCATCTTCATCTCTGAGCATATAGTAAGCCAAGCGCGTACAGAATAGCAAAAACTGACTTAGCAGATACCCTACAATACCTTGACGTTTTTCAGTTACATAAATCGGTTGAATTATCGTTCTTCCAGGTGCAATTGGAGTATAAGCATATATCATATACAGTGGCGGAAAAAGCCTGACATCTTTCATCATTGTTAACAAACCAATGCAACCATGAGCATAACGCATTGAATACTGATATGTAGAACCAAGAAATCTTTGACCTAACTTTTCTCTCCAAGTAGTTTGAGGGAATTGTCCCCGCATTGTAAAGTCTATTTGTGTGCCTAATTCGCTTTGCTGTAGCGACAGATCCATTTTGATGTCTAAACGATGAATTGTTTTTAAATGTTGAGCATCAATCCCATTCATCATACAAATATGATGATGGCAACTTCTTGCAAATGCAATATCAGCTTGTGCAACAATTTCTTTACCTTTTAATTCATCAAAATCAGCTACTCCCTCTGGTGCTTTAGCATCTGGATAAATCCAGATAAATCCATACTTTTCCTCTGTTGCATAAGCTTGTAATTTAGCTTGACTAGGAATTTCTGATTGACAGGGAATATTTTGACAAAGCCCTGTTTCATCAAATGCCCAATGATGAAATGTACAACGAATCCAATTACCATCAACCTTCCCAATTCCTAAATCTGTCCCCAAATGAGGGCAGTAAGCATCCAAAGCCCGCACTTGCCCATCTTCACCTCTAAAAATGGCAATTTTATGACCGCACACATCTACAGATTTTGCTGTTTTTTTAGGTATTTCACGACTAGGACAGGCAATATACCAACCCTTGGCAATCACATTCCAGTTATTGAATATTTGCATAACTTTTTGATAGATAATTATTTAATATTTCTTGTCGTTGGCGAATATCATCTTGATATTTACCCGTTAAAATTCTAAATAACATTTTACCTAAACAATAAGAAGCCCGCCAAGAAAATACAGCATCTTGTAAATCAATATGGCTACGCTCAAATAAAAAATGTCCAGTTAATCCCAATAATTGAGTTAATGGTAAGCCCAAGAGCAACCAAAAGTTTTGCAATTTCAAAACATAAAAAAGTAAGCTGTAAAAAAAGAATATTCCTAAAATGTGTAGGGTAATATTAATTGGATGTTGATGTTTAAGAATAAAAATGTCCCAATAGTCTGTAAAAGGATGAGCCAGAATTTGATTATTAATCCGATTTCTCAAACTTTCTTGAGGATTATAACTCATGTCAGAACCTTCTATAATTAATCCTTAGTTTAGTGCTTTAGATCGTGCAATGTGTGAAAATCACTGTTCACCAGCAGCAGTAATCCTTAGTTTTATAGAATACTTCGGTGGCGTAAGTTCTAGTTCATTTATAATGTCTGTTTTTTTACCAGAATAAACGAATTTGATAAACTCTTCACATGAGCAACCTACTCCCCTCATCATGAGATCAAAGACGAAGAAGTAAGACAGCGAACTCTCATAAACATTTATAGAATCAACGAGTGAGCCTAACGTGAACTTATACAAAGTTTGCTTTGTCCTACTAGCTTCAGCTGCTTTTTTAGCAAGCCCGTGTATGTTCTCAATAGAGGTAAAAAGACATCCCAAATTAAGGATTGAAGATTGCTCTCCCTCAACAAGCTCTCTATATCTTTGCAAACCAATAGTAAAGTCAAAGATTGACTTTGCATCTAGCTTCATCTGTCGATGTAATATTTTTTGTTGTTCATACTTTGGAATTGCTTTTAGGGAAGGGTTATACATTAAGTATTTTATGCACTCATCGCCACATCCTTTGTCTATATATAACTTATTCAATTTCTCAAGGCGATCATGCTGTACTGGATCGAAAGACTCATAAGCTGAAGTTAGATCATAGTCAGAGTTTCTAGCCGGAAATAATTTCTTAGCTTGAAGCAAGATACCATTACTAAAACTATTATTACGTTCGATATTGTCTCTATACTCGACAACAATACCAATATCTGACTGAGTTAGATCATGCTCCTGGCGCTTATTGTAATCAGTTGTTGATATAGAAACATCAGCATGTAAAAGACCACCATTTTTCTTAAGATCATTATTCAGATCCAACAGACTATAAGGAAGTTGATGTAACTGTGAGCCACGTTCATCAAGTAATTCACATAAAATTGAAGTTATATGTTCTTCATTCGGTAGAAAACCAAATAAAAATCTATTTGCTAAGAGTGAGTCTATACCCTTAAAGTATTTTGAAAAGCATTGTGCTTCATAAGGGCCAATAACTGGAATTTTAGGCGATTGTATTGAAGCTGGATTCATATAGACACTGCGGGCTAATTGAGTGATTCAAAGTATTGGGATCAAGTAAAATCATATCCGTTTAGTGCGAAGAGTGGGATCGCCGTAGCATCGCTCTAAAGATAAAGTTCCCTTTAATCGGTATATTATATCGATATATCAGATATGATATAAATACAGTATGGGAGATCCAAGTAAACCTTTAGTTTGGTTACATGGTGAAGTGAAAACCCCACCTTTGACTCAAGAAGCACGCATAGAAGCGGGTGTTCTGCTCAGACAATTACAGGAAGGTGAATCCCTTGGGTTGCCACATTCACGCCCTATGCCAAGTATAGGAATTCACTGTCATGAATTACGTATTCGAGATGCCGATAAAAACTGGAGAATCATTGATCGAATTGATGACAATGCAATCTTGATTGTTGAAGTCTTTAATAAAACAACGAGAACAACATCCAAGAAGATTATTGAGGTTTGCAAAAAGCGTCTGAGCAAATATGATACCGATCAACAGGAGTAATGTGATGGATCAAGCAAAGAAAGAACGTTTGGAATCTAAAGGTTGGAAAATTGGTACAGTTTCGGATTTTTTGGAGTTAACACCCGAAGAAACTATCCTGGTTGAAATTAAGCTAGCTCTCAGCCAAAACTTGAAGGAACGCCGACAAAAACTGATGACTCAAAGTGAACTCGCTGATAAGATTAGTTCCAGCCAACCTCGGATTGCTAAAGCTGAAAATGGCGATGCTTCAGTATCAATTGAATTGTTGATTCGGGCAATGTTAGCAACAGGTGCAACCCCTCAAGATATTGGGCAGGTGATTGCCGGTGTGGGGTAAAAGCAATTCAATGCTCCCCTCTTAAGCCTCCGTATGAAATAATTCAAACAGGAAACAAAACAGTTCCCAACTTTTCACGCCCCAAGCGATCGCTCACCTTCCCCCCACAAACAACCCGAACCCCATTAATATAAACCCCTTGCACAATCTCATCCGAACCACGCTTAACCATCCGAAGTTCGCCATCTAAAACCGGATCTGATATCTGCACCTGCGGGCTAATTGGCTGATTTAAAGCATTGGGATCGAGTAAAACTATATCCGCTTTCGCACCAACTTTCAGAACTCCCGTATCCAGACGAAACCACCCAGCAGGTTCTCCGGTAACGCGGCAAATCGCAGCTTCAGGTGAAAGGAACTTGGTTGCAACTGCTTGTTTGAGCAAAGACAAAGCTCCATCATAGTAGCCCAGGTTACGGACGTGAGCGCCAGCATCGGTAAAACCAGGCAAAATATGAGGATGCTGCATCATCGCTAAACGGGGTTTTAGGCGATCGTTTGCTCCTGTCGCCACCCAGCGTAAATCTGTATCGTATTTTTGTAATGCGTCGATAAATAAATCCACTGGTTCTTGTTGCTTTTGACGAGCAATTTGGGCAAAACTTAACCCTTGCCAACTTGCTTCGGGACAGTGAATAACTTCCATCAAATCTAACTGACGATGGAATGATTTACGCCGTTTACTGAGCCATTCTTGGCGAAACTGACGACGAAAAATTTCCGATGCCCATAGTTGTTGCCTTTCTTCTCGTGACTGACAGCCATTGAGTTGTGCGCCTGTGGAAAATTCTTCAAATAAGGGAGTCACAGATCCATCAGAGTAAATGGTGAAAGGTTCAGTTAGGGTTTGAAAGCGCACATTACCATTTAGAAGCCGATTCCAAATAAAAAGTAGGGGGGAAAATATTCGCCATAGTTTGCGATCGTGTACGGCATCTAAAGCAGAGAGGACAGTTAGCCGCAGTGGTTTTTGTCCAATCCCTGAACCCATACGCAGAATATCCACAAAGGAAGCGAGTCTTTGTAAATTGGGTGTGACTTGAAAAACGCGATCGCTATACCGACACAAATCCGCCAACATTGCATATTCTTTAAATTTCGCGTGTTGAGAGGGAATTGTACAGCCTTGCCATTCTCCACTCATCCGATGCCAGGGAAACATATCAATAGAAATGCCAATAAAGCCAGCATCTATTGCATCTCTGGCTATGCGCTGCATAAGTTTTAGTTCAAATTTTGTCGGCTGAACCGTTAAACTGCGTTCTAATCCCATCACATGAGCGCGTAAGGCACTGTGTCCAAACATTGGGGCAACATTGGGGCCAAGGGGTAACTGTTGCAAATGCTGTAAATATTCTGCTGGTGTCTGCCAGGAAATAGACTTTTGTAGCCATTTTGCAATCAGCCGATGTGAAAGTGTCTCTACCCTCTGAAAAATATCAGCCAGGATTTGAGGTTCTGCGATCGCAACAGACAAGCTACAGTTACCAATAACCACACTGGTAACACCATGACGAACTGATTCGCTCAATCCTGGTGCAATTTCTAACTCTAAATCGTAGTGGGTATGAATATCTATAAATCCCGGTGTCACCCATAACCCAGAAGCATCAACCACTTCACGCGCTGGGGTAGTTAAGGAAGGTGCGAGGGTGACAATACGTCCATTTTCAATGCCGATATCTCCGCGAACAGGTGGAGAGCCTAAGCCATCGAAAACTAACCCGTTTTGAATCAGCAAATCTAACATGATTTATTCCCTTGGCTTCCTTGCAAGTTTTAGGGTATGGCTTTGAAATTCTCTAGCACTTTATCAATAAAAAGTTTGTTTATGTTAGCCTCATATCTTTAAATTACTACTTCAGCGTGTGTAAGGTTGTGCTGTAATAAGGTCAGGTATAACCCTATAATGTTTGATATTGAAAGTACACAGCGTAGCTCCTCTGCCAACCGCGCAAGCGGCAATCAAAGCATCAAGTAAGCCTAAATTATCTGATAGGTGATAGCTGGTGAAATTTGATAGAGCAAGCACACAATCAGTTTCACTAGGCCAAATCACGGGTAGGGGAGCAACGAGCTTGAGAGTATTGCGGACTCGTTGAGTATTTTGAGCATTTTGGATGAGTTCCATAACAACAAAGCCAGGAATGCTCGGTACTTCTGGAAGGCTGGCAAACCAAGCAATTGCAGGAGTGTGACCGCGCTGAACATCAATCAGAATGTCTGTATCCAATAAGTACATTAAATTTACCTACAATAGCTCCCGTGTTTCAGCCTGATGGCGCAACTCACGAGCATAGGCTTGACTATCAGTGATATCGGGGCGTGAATTGATTACACCTTCGTTTTGCCAGTAGGTAACAAGTTCTGCTCCAGTTTTGGGTAAATTATTTACAGATTTTCTTGTAAATAAAATACGTAAAATATACTCGGATAACGGTAAATTGAGTTCAGAAGCTTCGGTGTGAAGTTCGTTTTCTAGTTCTGATGGTAGGTTCAGGTTAATATTCATCTCGCTCCTTTGTCTAGTTTTGATTCTAAATTGATGGTAGCTTAACCCACATAAGGGTTGGCTGTGATTGTTTCAGAATTGCGATCGCAACTTCAGCACATTTTATGATTTGCTTGATGAAACCGAAAATCAACTTTAGATTTACTCTGTTTTTTGTTTTTGGATTTTTTCAATTCAAACAAATTAGATATTTTGATTATTTCCAGAATATTCTTAAACCCATAATCATCAGGTTTTATTTCTGGGTAGTCTGTTTTTAGGCGTTGTTCACAAATAGATAAAGAAATCCATCCATCTTGATTTGCGATATCTGCCCCAATACAAATCAATGCACGAATTATTTTAGTATTTTGCCATAATTTACTTTTTTCTGCTTGCGGGTTAAATGTAGAAGAATCATTTTTATTAAAATTATTTTTTGTTTCGTAATCAAAACGTTCATCAAGATTATTGTGAATCTCTATTTCAAGAGAGCCACCCGCTCTTATTAATGATTCATTCAAGAGTGAATACAAATTATTTAAACTATTCTGATACTTGTTCATGTCATCTATATTATCGACATTTTCGTATAATAATATATGTGCAGAAATTAAAATTGGATCAAAAATATCATTTATATCTTTTATTGTTTTTCTATATTCCTCTAAAAACTGTATTCCTCGATCTATACCTTCTTCTGTATTCAGATTAAAGCCTGGTAATTTTACAAGGTGATGAATAATAGTATTTCTATAATTTACAAACCTATTAACTAAAAATTCTGCATCATCATTTAATAAAAATTTATTTTGCTTTAAATATTTGAAAATAAACCCTAGTGTTCTTTTCTCTAAAATCTTCTCTCTTGCCAAAAAATCTTCTTTGGTAATTTCAGGCAATGCATCGTCAATATTAGGATGAATAAATTTACTAAGCTTTTTCAGTTTATATTCAATTGCTTGACCTTCATAAACACTTACTCCAATTAACATAAAGTATTTTTTCTGCTTTTTTATCAGATTATTTGATTCTTCAACCATAATTTTTTCCACCACGATGCTCAGTTTTTACCCAGTGCGTAGTTTACCGCCGTAGGCATCGCTCATTGTTCCAATTGTCTCGGTTAAACTTATGTAACAGCATATCCCGTATATTGCCTGACATTTTGCGGGTGAAATCCTAAGACAATTTTATCTTTAGGAATTCCAGCAGCTTCTAATTCATAGGTAACACCATCTTCTGTATCATCCCGTTGTACCCAGATTTTGCCATCGATAATGTCAATATGAACTAAGCAACCGTGAATTCTTTTAGCTCCGTCCCAACCAAGAGTTATCAGCAAATAGCTGTCATTTTCGCTATCAAAGACTGTTTTACACTCAATAACTGCGTAGGAATAAGGAATTTGTGTATAAGGTACTAATACCTCTTTGATGATGCGTCGATAGTTATCTAAGGTATCCATTGGATAATCCTCTCAGTTTCAGGATTGAAAACAAGTAAATTGAGATTTTCACTTTCTATTAAAAGTGTACCAATAGGTTCTTCAAATAAAGCTGTGAATACGTTGTCACGCACTGCTAGGTATAATATTCTATCAGGTTCTAGGCGACTGATAACAGCACGATACAGAATAAATCCGCCGATGGCATTTTTGAGGTCTGCCATTTCTGAAGGACTGACAAAACTTTTAATTTCTACGGCTATTTTTTTAGTTCCTTGTTCTGCCGCCAAAAGTTGTTTTGCTCCTAAATCTACATACATATCTTTTTGACCCCATTTTAAATGTAGAGGGTCATCTGTAATTATCCAGCCTTCTTTGATTAAAGAATTTTTAACAGCATCGTGATAGATATCTTTTACAGGCATATTAGATTTTATTTATTTCTATAATCACTGTCAGGATTTTGACCACGATGCTCAGTTTTCACCCAGCGCGATCGCTCTTTTTGCACACACATCTTTAAAGTCGTCACAATCATCACAGGAATCCAATGCACCATGTATAATGACCCTTGAATTGTTGCCCAAAGCAAAGACCATCCTCGTAAATTTTGAAATTGGTAAAGTCCAGCAATAAAAGCAATTGTCAAAATGATGCTGAGTAATGTCTGGAGTGGAAATAAAACTGGATGATGGCTATAAAATATTGTCCAAAGTAAATCGGGGATTAGTCCAATTGGCAGAAGAAATTGCAATAGAAAAAATAATAGTAAATCAATTTCTTTCGCCCAACCTAAACTAAGAATTTGCGGAAAATAATCCAGGTAACGCTGATAGCCACCTTCAGCCCAACGACAGCGTTGATACCAAAGTTTTTCCCAAGTAGTTACACCTTCTTCCTGAATTGATGGAACTGTAACAAACTCAATTTCCGCACCTGCTAAATACAGTTTGAAACAAAGATCCAAATCATCGGTGACTGTGTTCTCATTCCAACCTTGACACTTTTCTAACAATTCCCGCCTAACTAACATCCCATTACCCCGCAGTTCAGACATTCCACTAATAGCAATGCGATGGGTTTGCAGAAAGCTATCACAATTCATTTCCATCTGCTGGCAACGGGTTAAGAAATTAGTATTAGCATTAGAAATTGCTTTTCGCACTTGCACTGCACCGATCGCTTGCTTCTGAAACAGAGGTACTGTTTGCCGGAGAAAATGGGCAGGTAACTGGGCATCCGCATCACAAACTAGGATAATCTCCCCTTGGGTAAAGGGAAAAACCGCATTCAATGCCCCTGATTTACCACCTTTTGATTCCCGTCGATGAACTTGTAAAGCTGGAAATTGAGTTTGTAATTCTCTCAAAACCTGGGGGGTTTCATCGGTACTGCCGTCATCAACAACCCAGATATCTAGGAAATCCCTTGGATAATTCAATTGGCATAAGCTGTAAACTAGATTAGACAAGACTACACTCTCATTTTTAGCCGGAACTAAAATTGAGACTGGCGGTAAATAAATCTCATTCTGCATCACCGCCGCCTCTGGTTTTGCTAACAGCATCCGTAACGTTTGCACAGTTAGGATTACCGTTAATCCCAGCATCAACCATTCTGTTTCTGGTAGCCAGTGCAGCAAACTCACGCCACCCCAGACTAATAAAACTACCAGGGTTGCTTTGAGACGGCGATGAAAGCTAATGGTGCTTCTTCCCACTTTATTTGTTATATCCTTTCGGTTCGTGGCTTAGTTCTGCGACGTAATAATAGCATCGTCACTGCTCCCAGAAGGAAACCGCCCACCCCGGCTGCAACTGCTAGAATCCGCCCCAATTGTTGAGCAGCATTCAACACCGGGTTATCCAGCAAATTGGAGGAGAAATGCAGCGATTGAATCGTCCATTTATCTTGGAGTTTTTGCAGCACAGCTGTCCATCGCAACGCCATATCAGCCGCTTTGCCATCTTTGAAAAAGAAAGAGGCGATCGCCTCTCCAGAAGCAACATCGATCTCTGGAGTCAGAAATGTTCTGATAGTATCTCCCTTCAGTTGCATTTTGATATCTTGAATGGAACCGGAAAACTGCTGATTCCAGTACTTTTCAAACTCAGGGACTTTGTTAAAAATCTGGTTATCAACTGTTGTTATTGTGAAATTTGGGTGCAAGTAAGGCTGTATTTTAGCAAAATCACGAGTATTTAGGGCTTCCAGGGCAATATCCCGTGTGCGAATAATTGCATTTATCTCCTGTGGGTTAACATCTGCCAGAGCGTATTGGGGTAGATTCCAAATTCCCAACACTAACAAAACACTCCAAACTAGCTGAGTGCATTTGTATATACTTGTCCATCTCTGTTTTATCATCTAAAAAACCTGTAGATTGAGTGACGCTTACCGATAATTTTTTTAATGTTACTACCCACATTCCGCACTTCTTTTTGTCTGACATAAAGAAATACAAAAAGCTTGCTGATTCACTTTCTCAGCACCATTACCAGAAGAAGATGTAGCACCTGCACAGGAGTCTAGTATTAGGACTAAGATTTGATTGCGTGAAAAATTCCGTACATCTCGAAAAGGCTGATTCCCTACTTCCTACTCCCTACTCCCCACCTATCGCGCTTGCGCTGGGCTTCTCTACGAGAGGCTTCGCCAACGCCAACGCCAACGCCAACGCGCATCACGCAAATAATTTCAAAAATCAAAGCAGATTACTGCTGACGCATAATTCCTATTTTGATTCAGCAACGCCGATAATTAATTTTATATGTTCGTTAACTCAAACAAATGATGCAAATTCATATTTATGCACAGCAAGGAGATATTGCAGGAGTCGCACGTAAAATGGCCAATGGTGTTGATATTAATCGTCTAGACGAGTCTTCCCAGCAAACACCATTAATGTGTGCGGTGAGTAGTGTAAATGCAGGTATTGATATGATTCGCTTCCTCTTGGAACATGGCGCGAATGTGAATGCTGTTGAAGAAGAATCTCAAAATACCGTACTTGGGTTGGCTGTGCAGTCAGGAAATCTAGATAAAATCCAATTGATTCTGGATGCTGGAGCGGATATTCACTATCAAAGCCCAGACGGATATGATGTCTTAATCAATGCTATGCATGGTCGAGATATCTTACAGGATGAAAACTTAATATCAATTTTAAATTTACTCATCTCTAGAGGTGCTGCTGTCAATGGCATGAGTAGCTATGGTGAGACTGCAATTAAAGTAGCTGCTCATGTAGGAAGATTTGATGCTGTCAAATTACTATTGAACGCAGGTGCTAACCCAGAGCAACTGGGATGGACAGAATTAATGCACGCTATAGTTTTTGGGAGCTTAGAGCAAGTCGAGTTATTGTTAGAACAAGGCGCAGATCAAGATGTGCGTGATTGTTGGCATAGAACCCCTTGGCTGTTGAGTCTTCAGGTGGGTGAACTACCTAAAGCCAAATTACTCCTAGCTGCTGGAGCAAATCACAACGATGTGGGAAACTGCGGCAAAACGCCGTTAATGTATGCCATAGAAAACAATAGACTCGAAGTCCTACAGTGGCTCATTGCAGAGGGATTTGATATTGAAGCCACTGATGACTTTAGTAACACTGCGTTAATCATTGCAGCCGAGCGTGGTGCCACTGATTGCGTCAGAATTTTACTAGCCGCTGGCGCAAACCCCAGCAGACTCAATAATTGCGATGACAAAGCCATTAAGATAGCGACTAATCTAGAAATTGTCAGAATGTTAGTTGCAGCTGGTGAAGATGTGAGCGATATTAATGATGGTATGCGGCGATCGCTCACCGGCATTGCCAACAGCAAATTCTCATTATCACAATTATCGCCAAAACAATATTTTGCTGGCAAACATCCGCGCTTTGGTAAAGCCAATCCAGAATTGATGAAAATCCCCTTTTGGCAGGCGATGATTTGTGAGGGTTGTTCTGCTTATACAGCCAAAAATATTTTTAACGATAGAGAGAATTGGCAAGATAAAGTATGGTGCTACGATCGATTTGGCAGAACCATTACACAATTACCAGATGGCAGAATTGTAGAAATTGCTGGTGAACACGAAGACTACTATGACCCTGATTTTTGTATATATAACGATGTTGTAGTTTATCAAGGTGATGGTAATTTTCAGATTTTTGGTTATCCCAAACATATTTTTCCACCAACTGATTTTCATTCAGCTACGTTAGTTGGAAAATACATATATATCATTGGCAGTTTAGGATATGCTGATGCAAGAATCTATAATGAAACTCCAGTTTATCGATTACATATCCACACCTTTAAAATCGAACAATTAGAAACCACTGGGGATAAACCAGGATGGATCAGTAGACACAAAGCTTACTACAAAGAACCAGAGAAAATTGATATTACTGGCGGTAAATTGTGTGTAATGGATAATGAAAAATCAGAAGATTATATAGATAACTTGGATGATTACGTTTTAGATTTAATCAACTTAACTTGGAGTCGTGCTACTGTTTAAATATAAATTTATCTCTCACTACTGGAGTTCATTTAATTTGGTGATATAAAGCTCTCTGGCACATAATTATAGCGGCTTTCATCAATAAATGTATCATTAGTAATGTTTAACTAAAATATAAGGATTTGAGGTTAATTAAAATGGACGAAATCGTTAGAAAATTTGCTGGTCTGGGTTTTCCTGGTGTCATTGTTGTGATTCTAGCGGTCACATCAGGAGGTAGTTCTGCCGCAGTTATTGCTACTCTCACAGCCTTGGGAGGTCCGTTTGGCATTGTCGGAGGTATAGCCTTGCTTGGCTTAATAAATGTTGCAGGAGATGCTGTAGCCGGATATGGAATAGAAGCCATTCTCAAGGCTATTTATAAAGAACGTAGCAAAACCGAATCTGTGATATTTCTCCTCAGAGAAATTAAAGATTTACCGATTACAGAAGACCTAAAACTCAAACTGAAAAATGAACTTAGCCCAGAGATTCGCTTACTATTGATGCCCAAGAAGTTGAAGTGACAAAAAACAGTTAAAATCGTTGAGGAATATTTTTGATAACTAGCTGTTATCTAATGTCAAACTACTCTTAAGAGGATGTTTTAAAAGTCATAATTGATGTATCAAATATTTTTTACCCCACCCTAACCCTCCCCTTATAAAGGGGAGGGAACTAGATTATTTTCCGGTTTCTCCCCAATACATCGGGGGGATTAAGGGGGATAATCATTCTATAAAAATCACAACATACCACTTTTCAAATAACCTCTATTGCCTTTAAAATTAGCATCAATTTTTACAGCACTTACCGCTGTTGTGGGGTACATATTTAGTGCTGAAAGAGTCCAAAAGGATGGAGTATGGAGGGAGAGAGGCTGTACTTCATAACAGCAGGAACCGCTGTAATAGCATTTATAAATAAAGGCGTACTTGTGTACGCCTCCATAGTCAGTTAGTATGTTGTAATTTTTTTTGAAAAATGATTGACCTAAATGCATTTTAGTTAAACGAGTTTGAGAAATTATTAGGGTCTAAATCAGTAGGAAATATTAAAATTTCCTTACCTTCTAGTTTGGCTTTGTGGTACAACAAAATTGCCTTTTCCAAAAAACAATATTTAATTGGAACCCACCCGTTGCTATAAAAGTAGACAGTCACTCGGCTCATTGCATACTCTTTCAACGGCAGTGGAAGATACCAGGACGAGTCCAGAATTTGAGCCTCACCTGTCGAGTCCATGCTTTGAACCTCAATTACTAAGTATATTTACCCTCAACCATTACTCCCACTACTTTCGCTCATCCAGGTGAGTCTTAGTAACTATCATAGGTAATAAAGGAATTTGTCTTAAAGTCGCAACTTGAAGACATCAAAAGGAATGTAAATTTTAACCTCGCATGACTAGAAGTCACGCGATTCCTACTTCAGCGAGTCCTGCCTGGATTACTCCAGGACTTAGAGATTCTCCATAGGCGTTTAGAGCATCCGGCGCACCGACGGCTGCTGTTAAAAGTTTTAATCCCTCACTCAAGATGTTCAAAGCCGCATTATTGTCTCTCAAATTGTAATTACTACATGAGTGGGGAATCATGCTTTTTGAGTTGAGGGCGAGTTTTTCAAGCAATCAAATAGGACTCCCGTAGCAACAGGGGTTAGAGACGCATCGCTGTGCTACTCTATGAAAGATTTGTATGGCAATATTCTTCCGTCCTTCGGAATCACCCGTAAAAGTTTTTAGTGTTGATGCACACGCTCCAGCAACCATAAGGAAGCGACAGTACCCACATAATGAGCAGCAATTCCGGTGATATCTGCCACAGCCACAAAAACATCCATCGGTCGAATAATCCTGTAGGGGTCGGTGATTGCGACTCCTGGAGTTTGGGATATAGATTTTGCCAGTAGCACTAACACGGTTGAACCAGCACCTAAGAGAGTTAATAATATTCCCACTAAACCCACAATTATCCCCAGACGGAGGATTCTAGTTGTATCTGGCTTACTAGGATGTAAAGCTAGATGGGGATTTTCTAAAGCTTTGCCGATGCGAGTGTAACGAAAATCCCAATAGAGACTGAATAACAAGACTAAAATTCCGCATACAGCCCAAAATATGCCAATTGCAAGACCGGTATTTTGCTGCTGAACCAAGCCACGACCAGTCAAGGCGAACAACAAAGCTAAGACAGAAACCACTCCAATTGCCGATTGTAGCCAGAAAGTAATCCAGCCTGTCAGGCGAATAGTATTACCAATTCCTCGAGTTTCTGGTGCTAGCGCTCGCATTTCTGATTCACTTTGCATATGAATTACCGTTGAGTTTAATTGCCTTATCCCCCTATTGCTCAGAGTATTTCCTCGGTTTACCCTATACCCCCATCTTTAGAGAGAATCGTCTTGTAGTCTTGGGGAATAAATGGGGAGTGGGGGATGAGGGGGATGAGGGGGATGGGGAGAATAACTCCTAACTTCTCACGCGGCTCATCGCCCTGCTACCGCTAACAGGACTCCCAATGCCCAAAATTTAAAGTCCTGCCAAACGATGAGAAGCGATCGCACTCAAGGATGATGAGTAATTAGCAACTAAATTGACAAAATAACACTATAAAGAGTGATATTTAAGCGATAGATAGCGCTTGTAAAGGATAAGGGGCATGATTAAATCTTGGATGGTGATTGGGGGTGTGGCTTTCTTAGTTGCGCTAGCGGCTAACGTGATTACGCCAGGCGATCGCCAGTGGTTCAAGCGCTTACAACGACCGAGATGGCTAACTTTTGAAGGCGCGATTCCAATTATTTGGACTGTAATATTTATTTGCGGTGCTTGGTCGGCTTATATTATCTGGGAAAAAGACCCAGGAACCACTCCAACCTGGTTAATCATGGGTTTATATTTGCTATTAGAAATTGTCACCATTGCCTATACGCCTGTAATGTTTAGGCTTCGTAGCCTAAAAGTAGGCACAATTCTCGGTGGCACGGGTTTTCTCATTGGTGCTTTGTTGATGCTTGCAGTCTTAGGTATTTCTGGTTGGGCAGCACTGTTACTAATTCCTTATTTGCTCTGGAGTCCCATCGGAACTTATACCACTTGGCAGATGATTAACCTCAATCCTCAAGATGCCTAGTACCGCAAGGCGGAATTCGTAATTTGTAATGACGCTCCTGCGTCGCTAACGCTGCGCTAACGTAATTCGTAATTACCTGTTCATAAGGGTTTGAGGCATTTCAAATGGTTGGTTTATTTACGCCGTGCTGTACTAGTTTTAGATTTTAGATTGTTCAATCCAAAATCTAAAATCTAAAATCCAAAATCTATACAAGACGCCCGTAACGTGCGCTGACGGGATTGGTTGGATTGGATTGATTATTTAGCCAAGCCCACATTTGATCGCCAAAGGAAAAATGCCACCATTCTTTAGGATTGCGTTGAAAGTTGGCTTTTAACATGACATCTCGCAATAGCTGACGGTGAGCATGATATGTTTCTGCTTCTGGACGATCGCTATTAGCATAATAATCAGGATGCGATCGCTCTGACATTTCATCAATTGGCGAACCCATATCCACTATTTCCCCAGTATCATTTACCAGCGTCACATCCACCGCAGCGCCAGTACTGTGAGGAGGGGGAGTTTTTTCATCCAAACTCGGTACAGCCCAAATTTCATAAACAGCCTGCCAAACCTCTTGACGTTGGTTTGGTAATAATTCCGCCTCAATCAGTCCCCTTTCTTCTACTGCTTGCGCGAAGCTGTAATCTACCATAAACTGCTGAACTGCGATCGGGCGATAGGCATCAAAGATTTGAATCTGCCAGTTGGGTTTTAACAATTCAAGATAATTTTGCGCTTGAATCAAATTTTCAATCACACTTTGGCGGAGATAATAAGGAGAGCGATCGCCATAAGTAGCACCTAACTTTTCATAAGGGTGGGGAGATTCCACCGCAAACAATTCTAAAGGAATCGCTACTAGCGGTTCACCACACTCAAAAATCGGAATTTGATGATAAGGTCTCATCTAAAATAATTCGTAATTCGTAATTTGTAATTCGTAATTATTAACCCATGCTATGCATAAGGAATAATTTATTTGTGTCCATTAATAAGCTTACCTTTTTTATACCTTCAATTACGAATTATTAAATGCTTAATCAAAACCAAACACCTTTATTAGATGCTTTAAAAGCCAATGCAGCAAGACCCCATGCACCTTTTTACACTCCAGGACATAAACAAGGCAACGGCATCTCTCAACCCTTAGCTGATTTACTTGGTAAAGCCGTCTTTCGCGCTGACTTAACCGAATTAGGAGATTTAGATAATCTTTTTGCACCCCAAGGCGTGATTCAAAAAGCCCAACAATTAGCAGCCCAAGCATTTGGCGCTTCACAAACATGGTTTCTTGTCAACGGTTCTACCTGTGGAGTTGAGGCGGCAATTCTCGCTACGTGTGGCACTGGCGATAAAATCATTTTGCCTCGAAATGTGCATTCTTCGGCGATCGCCGGCTTAATTCTCTCCGGTGCTATACCAATTTTTCTGAATCCTGAATACGATCCAGTTTTAGATATTGCCCATAGCATCACGCCTAATGCTGTAGAATCTGCACTCCAACAACATCCTGATGCCAAAGCGGTGTTGACAGTTTACCCAACATATTACGGTGTTTGTGGAGATTTAAAGGCGATCGCCAATATTACACATCAATATAATATTCCTCTACTTGTAGATGAGGCACACGGCGCACACTTTGCTTTTCATCCGGAATTACCTACTCCAGCTTTAGCCGCAGGTGCCGATTTAACTGTACAATCCATCCACAAAGTACTCGGTGCCATGACACAGGCATCAATGCTGCACATCCAAGGTAACAGAATAGATGGCGATCGCATTAGTAAAGCTTTGCAACTTCTACAGTCTACCAGTCCTAGTTATGTACTTTTAGCTTCTCTAGATGCAGCGCGTCAGCAAATGGCACTCCACGGAAAAATGCTGATGTCTCGCACTTTGCAACTTGCGGATGAAGCTAGAACCAAAATCAGCCAAATTCCTGGATTATCTGTGTTACAGATTTCTAGCCCCCCTTTTCAAGGGGGGTTGGGGGGATCTCCTGGCTTTGTGGCTTTAGACAAAACGCGACTAACTGTGACTGTTTCTAATTTAGGTTTAACAGGATTTGCAGTAGATGAAATTTTGGATGAAAAATTTGCAGTTACTGCTGAATTTCCCTCTCTGCAACATCTCACTTTTATTATTAGTTTGGGCAATACCCTAACCGATATTCAACAATTAGTACAAAGTTTTACCACTCTTGCCAAAGAATATCGCCCAACCACCGCTACTGCTAAAAACTATATTTGGCAGGATTTTGCCAAAACATGGAGTACTAATTTATACTTGTCTCCTCGTATAGCTTTTTTTGCTGTTAGTGAAACATTACCTTTAGCAAAGACTTGCGATCGCATTTGTGCCGAAATCGTCTGTCCCTATCCTCCGGGAATTCCCATGTTAATGCCGGGGGAACTCATCACCAAAGCCGTTCTTGATTACTTGCAACAAATCCAGGCTATGGGAGGATTTATTAGTGGTTGCAGTGACACTAGCCTCAAAACGTTGAAAGTTGTTAAATAGCGTGCTAATTTCTTGACCTCCTACTTAAGTTAATACAAAACTAGTCGCAAAAGCTGCTTTTAGAGTCGCAAAGCTCTAGTATTTGGTGTATTTCGCCACAAACACAATCAAACAACTTGTCTAAAATAAGCAGAAATTTTTGGCAGCATGGCGCATGAAGCGGACTTGTTTACAGATTTTCGCTCATGCGCTATTTCCTTGTCCCTACCTTCTACAATAAAGATAGACTTTATTGAGATTTGTATAGTTGGGGAAAAGCTGTCATGGCTCCCGCCGTTTTAATTCAAAATTTGCAAAAGTCCTACGGCACGGTGGTTGCCGTTAAGGATGTTTCCTTTCAGGTAGAGTCAGGAGAAATCTTTGGTTTACTTGGCCCCAACGGTGCTGGAAAAACTACTACCTTGCGTGCCTTGTGTACACTCACCACACCGGATGCTGGCAAAATCGAAGTATCCGGTATCTCTGTATTAGATAATCCGAGAGTAGCAAGACAACGACTAGGCTATGTAGCTCAGGAAGTCGCTATAGATAAGGTGTTGACTGGACGAGAACTGTTGCAATTGCAAGCAGCACTTTATCACCTAAGAAGCCCAGTAGCCAAACAACGTATTGAAACGGTATTGGATTTACTCGGTTTACAAGAATACGCCAATAAAAAAACCGGAACCTACTCCGGTGGTTTACGCAAGCGCCTTGACTTAGCTGCTGGGTTACTCCACGCACCGGATGTTTTAGTCTTGGATGAGCCAACTGTAGGACTTGACATAGAGAGCCGTTTTGTGGTATGGGAATTCCTGAGGAAATTACGCGCCTCTGGGACGACAGTAGTAATTACCAGCCATTATTTAGAAGAGATTGACGCCCTAGCCGATCGCGTGGCAATTATCGATCGCGGTGTTGTGATTGCTGCGGGGACACCTTCACAATTAAAAGATCAAGTAGGGGGCGATCGCATCACCTTGCGAATTCAGGAATTTTCCCCCATTGAAGAAGCAGAAAAAGCCAAAAACCTGCTTCAATCTTTGCCCTTTGTCCAAGAAGTCATCATCAACAGCGCTCAAGGTAATTCTCTCAATTTGGTGGTGACGCCCCAAAATGACGTTCTTATTAAGATACAGCAAACCCTAAATACTGCTGGCTTGCCCATATTTGGCATCGCCCAATCTCGCCCCAGCCTTGATGATGTTTACCTCGCCGCCACAGGACGCACACTGATGGATGCAGAACTAGCAGCGATCGCCACTCGCGATCCCAAAGCTGAGAAAAAGCAGAATATGAGGTAGGGAATGGGGAATGGGGCATGGGGCATGGGGGATGAGGGAGATGGGGGAGATGGGGGAGATGAGGGAGATGAGGGAGATGAGGGAGATGAGGGAGATTATAAAAAAGCTTCCTACCCTTCCCACACTCCCAATGCCCAATGCCTAATGCCCAATGCCCCATGCCCAATGCCCAATCGAAAATCTAAAATCCAAAATCCAAAATTCTTATGAGTGTTACTCCTAAATCTGATATCAATTGGCAACCGCTAGCGTCGCCACAAGCAGATGCTAATCCTGCTTCTAATTTTTTCGGTGAATTGGTACAAGAGACGCTGGCTTTAACTCGTCGCTTGTTTATTCAATTGCAACGGCGTCCCTCGACATTAGTCGCTGGGATTATTCAGCCAGTCATGTGGTTAGTGCTGTTTGGCGCTTTATTCCAAAATGCACCCAAGGGCTTGTTTGGCAGTACGACAAATTACGGACAATTTTTGGCTGCTGGAGTAATTGTGTTTACAGCCTTCGCTGGAGCGCTGAATGCTGGTTTGCCTGTAATGTTTGACCGCGAGTTCGGTTTTTTGAATCGGTTGCTGGTAGCACCCTTAGCATCACGGTTTTCCATTGTCTTTGCTTCGGCAATTTTCATCATCAGCCAAAGTTTACTGCAAGCAGCGGTGATTGTAGGAGCAGCAGCGTTTTTAGGTGCGGGACTACCTGATGCAGCTGGTTTGGGTGCGATCGCTTTAATTGTTTTCCTCTTAGCTTTGGGTGTGACAGCTATTTCCCTGGGCTTGGCTTTTGCCTTACCCGGTCACATTGAACTGATTGCGGTAATTTTTGTCACTAACCTACCATTATTGTTTGCTAGTACCGCTTTGGCTCCTTTATCCTTTATGCCTCACTGGTTACAAGTTGTGGCTACCTTGAATCCCCTCAGCTATGCGATCGAACCCATTCGCTACCTCTATCTGCACAATACTTGGGCTTTGGATAGTGTAGTCATGCAGGCTCCTTGGGGTGATGTTACCTTTGGGGGGGCGTTGTTGGTGTTGTTTGGCTTTGCCGTTGTCGCCTTAGTTAGCATTCAGCCCCAACTACGACGGACTCTTGCTTAAGATAAGATAGAGCAATTTTCGAGTCAAAATCCATGAAAAAACCATTTTTACAAATTGCTAGACTCTTCTTGGCTACCGCAGCAGGAATTAGCTTTGCTCCTTTGCTGATGGCTCAACCCAGTTCGGCTCAGATCAGTAGCCCAGCGGATGCTTTTCCTAGTAATAGTACAACAGACCAAAATACCGATCCTTTCTCCCGCTCCAACTCAGATAATTTCAACATGTTTGATCTGATTCATCGGGCAAACTTCGGAACTCTCAACTGGAATTCTCAACAACAGAACGAACAACTAGATTCAACCGCAGCAGGCTTTAGAGCCAGACAACAACAATTACTCCAATGTCGTCAACAAGCGCAATCAACAACCGCAGGATCGCCATCGGTTGCATTGGCGTCGCCGACATCATCATCTCAACCAGCAACAGCAGATCCTTTGAAAGCCAACCAACAACAAACACTCCAATGCCAACAAGCACGGCAAACAACCCCACAGTTACCATCGTTTAAATTGCCATCAGGTAACTGAAATTCAAATCAATAACGCCAACCCCAAAGGCTTGGGGTTGGCGTTAGACGTTTCAAAAATCCTTAGTTATCAGGCAAAAAACTACAGCCCAAGTGCAGCTAAAACATCCTCAGCATGGGTGGTGGTATTTACACTAGCGTCAACATGGGTAATTTTGCCGTCAGGCCCAATTACGTAGGTGACGCGCTTGGCGTAACCGCCGCCATCCACATCGAAAGCTTTGATGAGGGATTTGTCGGTGTCAGCCAGTAAAGGAAAATTCAAATTAAATTTTTGGGTGAATGCCTGATGAGAGACTTCATCATCTGCACTGACTCCCAGTACTACAACATCTTTACTTTGATATTTAGATTGGGCGTCCCGAAAACTACAGGCTTGTTTGGTGCAGCCTGGAGTGTCATCTTTGGGGTAAAAATACAAAACAACTGTCTTCCCAGCAAAATCAGATAAAGAGACTGTGTTGCCGTTTGTATCTTTGGCGGTAAATGCAGGTGCATCCGTACCAACTGCTAGAGGCATAATTAACCTTTCCTGTTTCAGATTGTTGATGCACTTGAAATTTTACATTAATTTATAATGATTAAATATATTTACTAAAAAATAACATAACTATATTTTAGGTAACTAAATTCTGCTTAGATGTGGTAACTGGTGCAAAAATATATTCTGAAATTAATTTTTATTGAAAGAAAAATTTCTCCCCATACACAATGCCTCCTGTTGATTCCCAAAACCCAAAAACTTTTGTCTATCCTCCCAGCACAGTAGAAAGAGCGGAGCGATCGCTAATATGTTCGCCCTTTAATCCGTCTTTATTTGAAGTCATGCGACACCAGAGTGTGTCATTGAGTGCGATCGCCCTGGAAAATGGATTAAAGCAGGGCTATACTCAGCGTCCTTTGTCAGAATTAGCATGTGACAACACCTTGGGCTGGCTGATTGAAGTGGGTGTATTGCGCCGAGAAGTCGATGGTCAGGGAATTACAGATAGTTTTCGCCTCACTCCCTTAGGACGCCAGTTGATAGAAAAATACCAGGGGAAAAATTGGCGCACACCCTCATGGCGCGATCGTTTATACGATGTGATAACTCGTTGGTTGCGGTTACCCTTTTAGGGACTTCTAAATCAAAAAACATCCAACTTTTCTTGTCGGATGGGCGTCTCTAAGACTAGTCCATTGACAGGAAGTACCAAATATGGATGTTTGAAAAACCACATCTGTCGTAGGGGCACAGCATTGCTGTGCCCCTACACCCAAGGTCTATAAGCCAATACACTTGGGTTAAACATTAAATAAATCTTAGTTCCTAGTAGCAAAGTTTGATTTATTTACACCTAAACTACTTATAAGTAGCTACCAAGTTTCGGCTGTACCTTTCTTGTAAGGTTCACCTGTAAAAGGTTGTACGCCAATAGTAGGATAAGCATCATCATTAGGCCCAAAAATCCGCATTGCAGCTTCAGAAATATACTGGGTTACGTTAGCAATCATTTGGGAAATATTGGAAATAGTCATATTATTGGACTCCTATTTTTTGAGTCACTTTAGTTTTGATACCTATACTCTAACCCTGATTTTGTTGGCTAGCTGTAACTCTCAATATATTGAGAATCTATGCAATGTTTATTCAGATAAGTTTGCAATACTTTAGCTTGTGAAAAAGTCAAAATTTTTTCCTTATTTACTAATTATAACTTAGTTTTGTCTTCAATCCCATCTGTAGGGGCGTACAGCTCTACGCCCCTACCTATGTATCTGTATCAGGCATTTGGTGAAAAGATATTACTATTCATCTTATCCAATTCACACTATTACTAGCTATTACTATTAAAAAATGTGAAATAATTTATGAAGTTAATATTAATATGGCTGTAAATCTACTGTTATGCAGTCGTACCGGAAGTATATTTGCTAGGAGTTGACATTATTTATGGTAAATATTACCATAAATAAAAGAAGCGTTCTTATAAGGAAGCTCTGGCATGACAACTTTCCCAGATTTAGACTATGTACATAAACAGCAAACCCAGCAAAACCAGGAACTAAACCTGTGTGCGGATGACTACAGCTTGCTGACTGATCTTTATCAATTGACGATGGCGGCTTGTTACACAGGCGAAGGTATAGAACAACGACGGGCAAGTTTTGAGTTGTCTGTCAGACGCTTGCCAGAGAATTTTGGTTATTTAATTGCAATGGGTTTGGCGCAGGCGTTGGAATATTTGGCAAAATTTCGCTTTAGTCCATCCCAAATTGCGGCATTACAGGCGACGGGGATTTTTGCTCACGCAAGCGATCGCTTTTGGTCGTTGTTAGCCCAAGGCAAGTTTACCGGCGATGTTTGGGCAGTACCAGAAGGTACGGCTGTGTTTGCCAATCAGCCACTTTTACGGGTGGAAGCACCTCTTTGGCAAGCACAATTGGTGGAAACTTATCTTTTAAATACTATTAATTACCAGACCTTGATTGCCACAAAAGCAGCACGGTTGCGGGATGTAGCTGGAGAGTCAGCAACACTTTTGGAATTTGGCACAAGACGCGCCTTTAGTCCCCAAGCATCTTTGTGGGCGGCGCGGGCGGCTTTGGCAGGTGGTTTAGATTCCACTTCCAATGTGTTAGCAGCGCTACAACTGGGAAAAAAGCCAAGTGGTACGATGGCACACGCCTTGGTCATGGCGCTATCAGCAATAGAAGGCACTGAAGAACAAGCCTTTAGTGCATTTCATCGATATTTTCCGGGTGCGCCATTGTTGATTGATACCTACGATACCATTGCTGCTGCCCAAGGCTTAGCTGCAAAAGTCAATGCCGGGGAAATGCAATTAACAGGCGTGAGATTGGACTCAGGAGATTTAGTTACCTTATCAAAACAGGTGCGATCGCTACTTCCTGGTGTGCCAATTTTTGCGAGTGGCGACTTGGACGAATGGGAAATTGCCAGACTCAAAGCTGCTGGGGCAGAAATTGATGGTTACGGACTGGGGACACGATTAGTTACAGGTTCTCCTGTAAATGGAGTTTACAAACTTGTAGACATTGATGGCATTCCAGTCATGAAGGAGTCAAGTGGCAAGGTAACTTATCCAGGACGCAAGCAGATTTTTCGCTCGTTGATAGGAGGTAAGGTAAAAGCAGACAGATTGGGACTTTTGGGTGAAAGTTCTTTGGAAGAACAACCATTATTGCAGTTGGTAGTCCAGCAGGGTAAATGGGTGCAACCGCTGGAGAGTTTGGAAACAATTCGTCAGCGAACTGCTGCCTCAGTTGCCAGTTTGCCAGAACAGATACGACGGTTGGATCGTCCTGTGGCTCTAGAAGTGGAAATTTCTCAAGGTTTACGGGTGTTGACTGAAGAAACTAAGAAACGTAGACCCGCCAGCGGCAAGCCGCAGGCTACCGCAGAGGCGCAGAGAACACAGAGATAAAAGTACTCTTTGAGTATGTCTTAATTACGAATTACGAATTACGTTAGCGAAGCGGGGCGAAGCCCATTACGAATTACTATGAGAATTGCTTTGTTTGGAACGAGTGCCGATCCGCCAACTGCTGGACATCAGGAAATTCTGAGTTGGCTGTCTGAGGGTTATGATTGGGTAGCGGTTTGGGCAGCAGATAATCCATTTAAGTCCCATCAAACACCTTTACAGCATCGGGCGGCAATGCTGCAATTGTTGATTGCGGATATCGATGCGCCACGGCAAAATATTGCTTTGGAACAAGAATTGAGTAGCTTCAGAACGCTGGAAACAGTGGAAAAAGCAAAATTGCGTTGGGGTGATGACGTTGAATTAACATTAGTAATTGGTTCAGATTTAGTCACTCAGCTACCACGTTGGTATTGCATTGAAGATTTGTTACAGGAAGTGCAACTATTAATTGTGCCGCGACCGGGATATGTAATAGATGAGTCTAGCTTGGAGGTAATACAAAACCTGGGAGGCAAAATGGCGATCGCTAGTCTAACTGGTCTAGATATTTCCTCAACAGCTTACCGCGAACATGGAGATTCTCAAGCCCTGACTCCCCCTGTAGTTGCTTATATTAATCGAGAGCATTTATACGAATGCCAGGACGCCAGCAAAAAAAGATTTCAACTCCGCTAAATCAACAACCTTTGGCCGATTTCAAGGTTGGTGTTGATAATGTTATTTTTTCTGTAGATACTGCACAAAATCGGCTGTTAGTTCTGTTAGTAATGCGGCAGCAAGAACCATTTTTAAATCATTGGAGTCTTCCGGGTACTTTAGTGCGTCCAGGAGAGTCTTTAGAAGATGCCGCCTACCGCATTATGGCAGAGAAAATTAAGGTCAACAACCTCTATTTAGAACAACTTTATACCTTTGGAGGCCCGAATCGTGACCCACGGGAAGCAACAGATAGCTATGGTGTGCGCTATCTATCAGTTAGTTATTTTGCCCTTGTGCGATTTGAAGAAGCCGAATTAATTGCCGATCGCGTCACAGGAATAGCTTGGTATCCAGTTAAACAAGTTCCACAATTAGCTTTCGATCATAACGAAATTTTGACCTATGGACATAGACGCTTGCGAAATAAATTGGAGTATAGTCCCGTGGCTTTTGAAGTCTTGCCAGAAATGTTTACTTTAAATGATTTATATCAGTTATACAGCACAGTTTTAGGTGACAATTTTTCCGATTATTCTAATTTTCGGGCGCGTTTACTGAAGTTAGGTTTCTTATCCGATACCGGAATTAAAGTCTCACGGGGTGCTGGTCGTCCGGCTAGTTTGTATAAGTTTGATGCCGAAGCTTTTGCCCCATTGAAAGATAAACCTTTGGTGTTTATTTAATGAACGGTTAATCTGGGATGAGGGAGATGAGGGAGATGAGGGAGATGAGGGAGATGAGGGAGACGCGGAGAAAAACTAATGACCAATGACCAATGACTAATGACTAATAATTAATGACCAATTATCAATGACTAATAATTAAGAAAATGAAAATAGCGATCGCTCAAATTAATCCGACTATTGGTGATTTACTAGGAAATGCCCAAAAAATCCTAGAAGCGGCACAACGCGCTGCATCCGGTGGTGCGCGTTTGTTGCTTACACCTGAACTTTCTTTGTGTGGCTATCCACCACGAGATTTATTACTAAATCCTAGTTTTGTAGAAGCTATGAATATAACTTTACAAAACTTAGCCCAGGATTTACCAGCAAATTTAGCTGTGTTGGTAGGAACTGTTGAACAAAATATCAAAGCTCATATTACTGGTGGGAAAAATTTATTTAACAGCATTGCTTTGTTAGAAAATGGCCAAGTCAAGCAAGTTTTTCACAAGCGACTTTTGCCTACTTATGATGTATTTGATGAACGTCGTTATTTTGAACCAGGCTTGCAAGCTAATTATTTTACATTAGATAATATCGATATTGGCGTCACTATTTGCGAAGATTTATGGAATGATGAGGAATTCTGGGGCAAACGTACTTATGCAGTGAATCCCATTGCTGATTTAGCAATTTTGGGTGTAGATTTCATTGTGAATTTGTCTGCTTCTCCTTATACTGCGGGCAAGCAACAGTTTCGTGAAACAATGCTTAAGCATAGCGCAGTGCGTTTTCAACAACCAATTATTTATGCTAACCAGGTTGGGGGAAATGATGATTTAATTTTTGATGGTCGGAGTTTTGCTTTGAATCGTCAAGGTGAAATTATCTGTCGCGCCCGTGGTTTTGAAACTGATTTGTTGGCGGTTGAATTTGACGAGGCGGTGCGAGATTTGCAATTGAGTTCTGTGGCACCTGGATATGAGTCAGAAGATGAAGAAATCTGGCAAGCTTTGGTTTTGGGAGTCCGAGATTATGCCCGCAAATGTCGCTTTTCTAAAGTAGTTTTGGGTCTCAGTGGCGGAGTTGATTCGGCATTAGTAGCAGCGATCGCCACTGCTGCACTTGGTCAAGAAAATGTGCTGGGCGTTCTCATGCCTTCGCCTTATAGTTCCGACCATTCGATTAGCGATGCTTTGGCATTAGCCAAAAATCTGGGAATTAAAACTGATATTTTACCAATTGAACAGTTAATGCAAGGCTTCGATCGCACCTTAGCCAATTTATTTGCAGATACAGAATTTGGACTAGCAGAGGAGAATATCCAATCCCGGATTCGCGGTAATTTATTAATGGCGATCGCTAACAAGTTTGGCTATCTTCTCTTATCCACCGGTAACAAGTCAGAAATGGCAGTTGGTTACTGTACTCTCTACGGCGATATGAATGGCGGTTTAGCAGTCATTGCAGATGTTCCCAAAACCCGCGTTTATTCACTTTGCCACTGGTTAAATCGCAATAACGAAATCATCCCCCAAAACGTCCTGACTAAAGCACCAAGCGCCGAACTCAAACCAGGCCAAGTAGATCAAGACTCTCTACCGCCCTACGAAATTTTAGACGATATCTTGCAACGCCTGATTCACAAGCACCAATCAGCAGCCCAAATTGTCGCAGCCGGTCACGATTCCGTAATTGTAAACCGAGTAATTCAAATGGTGGCGCGGGCTGAATTTAAACGCCGACAAGCACCCCCCGGCTTAAAAATCACCGATCGCGCCTTTGGAACTGGTTGGCGAATGCCAATTGCCAGTAACTGGGTTGCTGTCAAAAACGCTTACCAAACTAAAACCACACCCACGCCTACCTTAGTCTGTTCGGATGGACAAGATCCGCGAATTAAATAAACGTGAGTTCGATGAGTACTGTTTTGACCTCACCCCCAACCCCTCTCCTACGAGGAGAGGGGAGCAAAACCTTGATTTTTCTTGCTCCTCCCTCGCCTTTTAGGAGAGGGAGGTTGGGAGGGTGAGGTTTGTCGAACTCACGTTAAATAAGGACGCGGGGACGCAGGGACGCGGGGACGCTTCTCTGTGTAATTTGCCTGCCGTGTTTCCTACTCTTTGCGTCCTCTTCCCTCCCCCCATCCCTGCGTCTCCCCATCCCTGCGTCCTCTTCCCCTCACCCGATCGCCACGTCTTCTTGAATATTAAGATTTGCTTCTTTTATCAAAACTTTTAACAAAGCTGCTATACCAATTTGGGCGGAAACTGCATTAGCATCCCATTTACCATCGGCTACATATTTGCCTTTGTTGTAGTGGTTAGTCCCTGACCACAGATAAGGTGTGAGAACTTCTGGATGGTACTTTCTATAACCAACACCGTTGTATCTCTCTAGCTGCCAAAGCTGTGCTGCCAAACTCCAATCTTTGACTCGGTTGAATTCTTTCATTGTCAAAGCATCAACGGCGCTTTCTTCCCAGGTGTATCCAACCTGCCAGCCTTTGATGGGGTCAGCTAGTGGTCTGCCGGATGGTTCGTTGACAGTGCGTTTTTTTAGCGAGTCGCCGTTGTGCAGATGTGTGGCAAAGTTCAGGGAAGATTCCATGTTATGGATGACTGCAACAAAGTACCAAGGTACATTAATTTTTTGCTGTAATGCTTCGTAACGAGGGCGATTAGCACTGATTTTCGCAACTATGTTTTGAGTACTGCTGAGTTTATCTGCTCTGATTTCGCACGTATCCCAAAGCTTCTGATATTCTGGTTTTAAATCTTGCAGGCTAAGTAGTATTTTATTTGCCATTTTTATTAAATACCCAAGAATAACCTTGATTTTTTTAGTTATGACAAAACTATCTTACTTTTATAGTACTTGGAAACTTTTTATACAAAATATTAATTTTTTCACACAAAAATTTTTGATATTGTATCAAAACAGAATTCAGGAGTCAGGAGTCAGAATTCAGAATGAATTTTGTACGACTGGTGCATAGCGCAGCGTTAGCGAGTCCGCGTACCCCTCCGGGGAAGCAAGGCTGGGCGCAGCGTCTCGTCAAGATTGCTGAATTCTGAATTCTGAATTCTGAATTCTTCTTCAAGCTTCACAAACTAGTCTTAAGTTGATTTCTGTCTTTTTGTGAATCCAAGCCTAATTAAGTATAAATATTTAAATACCGTTAAATAAAAAACAATTTGAAATTAAGTAAATTTATATAAATTTTTGTGTGTAAATCATAAATTAATAGTAAAAATTTTGACATTATATTAATAAATTGCAGTGTAGTTTAAAACAACATCAATCCTGAAAATGATGTTTATACTTAGAAGTAAGTCCATCAAGGTAGGTGCATAATGAAACTACAAGATTTCTTAGGAAAAGATGAGAAATGGGGATTCGAGGCGATCGGCAAAGATCCAGAATTAACTCGCCAGATTCAAATACTGTTAATTGGTCTGGGTTTACTCGATCCTCCAGCCGACGACAAGTTTGGGCCAATATCTGCCGCAGCCCTGAAAAAATTTCAAGAATTAATGAAAACTGGAGAAACTGACTTTTTAGGGGCAGTCACCGCCAAAGAACTAATTGAAACTAAACGAGAGGAACTTCCTAAACCTCCCTTAAAACTTGGTAATGACGTTGCCAGTAAGATTATCAAATACATGCAGGCAAAAAATTATGAGGTATTCACTAACCCCAAAGAATACAACATTGTTTATTTAGAAGGAGTAAATGAAGACTGGACTCTCAACAGCGATACACCTAATCAATTCAACGATCGCCGTATTGTAATTGAAGTAGTAGACGGTATTCCTAAAATTGTAAATCACTGGCAAGCAACTACAGAACCAGGTAGCCGCTATACTTATAACCCGATGAATCCCGGAGGTGCTGCCAGAATTAAATTTGGGCAATACAAAGCTTGGTCTGTTGGCATACACGGCAATTCAGAACCTCACGAAGCATTAATCCAAGTTGCACCTATTACTGTTTACCGAGATTTTAATAAAGATTTTCAACGGACTGGCGACAAACTGGATACAGGTCTTTTCTTAGTAAATCAACACTACGGTTATGATGCTCCTGCAAATGATATCAAGAATGCTAGTGCAGGTTGTTTAGTAGGACGCAGGCGCGAGGGGCATCGAGAGTTCATGGCGATAATTAAACAAGACCCCCGCTATTTAGCTAATAAAAATTATGTCTTTTATACTACTGTCATTCCTGGGGATGATTTATTGAAGTAATTTTGAGGATGAAGCAACACAAAGTAGGGGCATAGCAATGCTCATTGGTGTCAACTTAAGCTCAAATGCTTATCTCACAAACGCTTTACCCCACCCTAACCCTCCCCTTATAAAGGGGAGGGAACTGGATTTCTTTTTTCCCCCCTTTATAAGGGCAGGGCTGTTTCATTCCCCAAAGAGCTTTAAAAATCAAGGGTTCTAGCGATTAAAAATTAGTTATTTTGTTACTGGCGTGCCGATGAAACCAACTATTTTACTGATATTTCAGTGCTTAAATGTTCATCTCTTCGTCACGCTTACTTACAATTTTCTTGCTAACGATCTTGACAAATCTTGTTTGAAATGGAATGAAACAGCCCTGCTTTATAAGGGGGGATTAAGGGGGGTAATCATTCTATTAAAATCACAGTCAACCACTTTTAAAACATCCTCTAACAAAAAAATTATTTTTTATGGCTGATACTGAATTACTATCGCTCATAGCAATTTTCTTTATAACAAGTGTCATAAGCGTCATTACAGGAAGTACTTCTTTAATTACCGTCCCTGTAATGTTGCAATTTGGTATTGAACCGCGTACTGCTCTTGCTACCAATATGCTGGCATTAACCTTTATGAGTGTTGGTGGTACATTGCCTTTTATTGGCAAAAAATTAATTGACTATAATCGCTTACCAATAATCATCTTACTAACCATTTTAGGTTCAATTATTGGTGCGTTACTCGTTTTAGTTATACCTGCAAAATCGATGCCTGCAATTATCTCGATTTTGATGATTGTAGTTGCTATATTTTCAATTGCCAATGGTCAGGCTGGAATCATTCCAACAACAACTAATCCATCACCAATAGTAGAAATTGGTGGATATGTGGCAACCTTTGTGCTTGGTGTTTATGGTGGTTTCTTTAGTGGCGGCTATGTGACAATGCTGACAGCAGCTTATGTGAGTCTATTTCGGATGACATTTGTTCAGGCGGTAGCAAATACAAAGTTGATTAACATTTTTTCTTCGCTGATTGCCACCATTATTTTCTTAACACAGGGAATAGTCGATTACAAACTTGGTATTATCCTCAGTACTACTATGTTTATTGGCGGAATATTTGGATCGCAGGTTGCCCTTAAACTCAACAACATCTGGTTGCGACGTATATTTCTGACCACAGTAATTGCCCTTGGACTCAAGACCTTACTTGATTTTTCTGCACTACGTTAACAAAAGGCGATCGCTAGATATCGCTAAATTATAGATTATCCGCAGTGGATTTTTTCCATGTCTATTAATGCCGAGGCGATCGCCAATCATTCTGAAGTCTTAATTTGAGTTGAGCCGCTACTAGCTAAAAGCGCTTGTTGTTTTGCCAGCACTTGTTTGTGTAATAAGAACAATTTTTTATCTTTAATGCCTTCTGCGGTCAATCCATCGATAGTTCTCATCAGATAATCGGCGCAGGAACCCAATTTTCCAGATGCGGTGGCAATACTATTAATAGTAGTTGTTGATGGTATGCGATCCGCGTACCTGGGATGTTGACGATTGGCAACAAAGGCGATCGCTTTGAATTCCTGTGTACCATCAAAAACCCTTACCCAACGAGCATTGTAAACACCAGCCAACATCTCCCGTCGCCAAATCAGCAGTAATTCTTTTGGAACATCGGCAGCAGCAATTCGATAAATAACACCACGACAACTACCACCGCGATCGAGTCCTAAGAGTAATCCAGGATTCTCTGGAGTCCCCTGGCCAAGAATCATCCATGTACAAAAGCGCCGATGCCAACCATAAATGATCCCAGCACGGCGCTCAACGTATGTGATTAAAGGATTCCAAATCAGCGAACCGTAGGCAAATATCCAGATATCAGAATTTGGTGGTTGCTGTTGTAGTGTCTCATCAAGCGATCGCTGTAACTCATCTTCACTTAGGGTAGTGAGCTTGATTCCAGAGTGTGATGGTTCTAATAGTCTCGTCTGTTCGTTTCCGGCTTCGAGGTCGCTACGACTAAGTGACATAATGTTGATTATTTCCTTTTTTATCCATTTTCAGTAATTTCACTATAATCTTTAGAATAAATTAATTTATTTATTTGCTAGCAAGTTGCTTGGTATACTTGCTAACTGATTGTAATGACAATTTGATATTTGAAACTCAAAGTATTTGTAATTGCTCATAGAACTGATAGAATCACCATAATTTCTATCGGGAATATGAGGTTTTTGTGTATTTGTAATAAATTGCCGCAAAAATCTAGTAATATACTACAGTATATGACTGTATTCCCATCTAGGAAGCGTAGATTTAGCGGAGGAAATTAGGATGAGTTTGTGGCAGCGCCCACTGAAAATATTACAAGCGATTGCTGAACATAGAACCAATCGGTTCAGACTGAATTCGCTCAAAGGTTTTGTATCGCTATTTTTGGTAGGGGCTTTAATGAGTGTGGCGCTTGCCGCCTGCTCCGGTGGGAATGGGAGCAATTCTTCCACAGAAAACCCTACTGCTAGTCCTGTGGCTGCAAGTAAAGGTAATGTTGAATTAACCCTCGTTTCCTTTGCGGTTACCAAAGCCGCTCACGAAGCCATCATTCCTAAATTTGTAGAACAGTGGAAGAAAGATCATAACCAAACTGTCACCTTCAAACAAAGTTATGGCGGTTCTGGTTCTCAAACTCGCGCCGTCATTGATGGTTTGGAAGCAGATGTTGTCCACTTAGCACTTGCAGGAGACACCACAAAGATTGAGAAAGCTGGATTAATTCAGCCAGGATGGGAAAAAGAAGTTCCCAACAATGCAATTGTCTCCAAATCTGTGGCAGCGCTAATAACTCGCCCTGGCAACCCTAAAGGCATCAAAACTTGGGAAGATTTGGCCAAAGCAGATACAAAACTGATTACCGCTGATCCCAAAACCTCAGGCATTGCTAAGTGGAATTTCCTCGCACTGTGGAACTCCGTGATTAAAACCGGTGGAGATGACGCTAAAGCAACTGAATTTGTCACCAAAGTTTACAATAACGTGCCAATTCTGACTAAAGATGCACGGGAAGCTACAGACACATTTGCCAAGCAGGGTCAAGGAGATGCCTTAATTAACTACGAAAACGAAGTTATTCTGGCAAAACAAAAAGGTGAGAAAGTTGATTATGTGGTTCCCGAAGTAAATATATCCATCGACAATCCCATCGCTGTAGTAGATAAAAACGTCGAGAAGCATGGTACACGGGAAGTTGCTGAAGGTTTTGTGAAATACCTCTATACTCCAGAAGCACAACAAGAGTTTGTTAAATTAGGATTCAGACCTGTGGATGAGACTTTAGCTCAAACTAAAGAAGTCACAGATAAGTTTCCTAAGGTAAAAACTTTAGGTACAGTTCAGGACTTTGGTGGTTGGGAAGAAATTGATAAAAAGTTCTTCGCAGATGGGGGTGTGTTTGATAAGATACAAGCCCAAAAGAAAAGGTAATTAAATAATTCGTAATTCGTAATTCGTAATTTGTAATTTAAAGATCGCATTTAAATTGTGTCATTCAGGCGGGTAAGAGACCTGCCCTACAAGATTTTGATTTAATTCGATTCTGCAATTTAGATACTTTTGAGCTTACAAATTACGAATACTGCCAAAAAACTTTTTTTGCATTTTTGACTATGACGACTATATCTCCTTCTGTGGAAGTCCAACGTAAAACATCGTTTTGGAAAACATTGCAGCGAGTTCCGTGGACTTGGCGAATCACCATTGCATACCTGACGGTGATGTTGTTTATGCCCATAGTCGCCATGTTTCTCAAAGCGAGTACTGAACCTCCGGCTAGGTTTTGGGCGATCGCAACTAGTGATATTGCATTAGCAACATACAATGTAACTTTTGTGACTTCATTGTTTGCAGCCCTGCTCAATGGCGTATTTGGTACTCTAATTGCTTGGGTTCTAGTCCGCTACGACTTTCCCTTGAAACGCTTGATTGATGCCACAGTAGATTTACCGTTTGCGTTGCCAACATCAGTAGCAGGTTTAACACTAGCAACAGTCTACAGCGATAATGGCTGGATAGGCTCCCTGCTAGCACCTCTAGGAATTAAAGTATCTTTCACTCGGACGGGAGTAGCAGTAGCAATGATCTTTATCTCACTGCCTTTTGTGGTGAGAACTGTGCAACCTGTACTTCAGGAAATGGAACATGAAATTGAAGAAGCCGCTTGGTGTCTGGGTGCTTCTCAATGGCAGACATTCTGGAAAGTGATTTTGCCACCATTATTTCCGACAATATTGACTGGTGTTGCCTTGGGTTTCTCCCGTGCAGTCGGGGAATATGGTTCAACAGTGATTATTTCTTCCAATACACCATTCCAAGATTTAATCGCGCCTGTGCTGATTTTCCAGCGGTTAGAGCAGTATGACTATTCTGGTGCAACAGTAATTGGCATAGTTCTACTATCAATTTCCTTAGTGTTGCTATTGGCTATTAATTTCTTACAAGCATGGGCAAGGCGATATGACAGTAGATAAGCCAAGTTTTCACTCATCTGCATCTGATGATATTCCATATACAACCAAGCCGAAAGAGCAGAAAAAGTGGGTGCCAATAGTTTTAATTGGTATAGCGATCGCCTATTTAACTCTAGTTCAATATATCCCTGCAATTAACGTTTTTATCCAAGCCTTCAGCAAGGGAGTCGGGCCATTTCTATCTAACCTGACACGACCAGCCTTTCTCCATGCAGCTTGGTTAACACTGTTATTAGCTGCGATCGCTCTACCATTAAATACAGTATTTGGTTTGTGTGCAGCTTGGGCGATCGCTCGCCATAAATTTCCCGGACGCGCCATAGTTTTGAGCATTATTGACCTGCCCTTTTCCATCTCCCCCGTAGTCGCAGGATTGATGATTGTCCTACTATACGGACGCAATGGCTGGTTTGGTCCTTGGCTCCAGGCGCATGATATCAAAATTATCTTTGCCTTTCCAGGTATGGTGTTGGCTACAGCCTTCGTGAGTATGCCCTTCGTGGCGCGGGAAGTAATTCCTGTTTTAGAAGAATTTGGCAAAGATCAAGAAGAAGCAGCTAGAACTTTAGGTGCTAAAGATTGGCAAATATTTTGGCGCGTCACCTTACCCAGTATCCGTTGGGGCTTACTCTACGGTTTAATTTTGACCAACGCCAGAGCAATGGGTGAATTCGGCGCAGTTTCCGTGGTATCCGGCAACATTGCTGACTTAACCCAGAGCTTACCACTATTTGTGGAAGACGCTTACAAACAGTATGAAACCGAAGCTGCCTTTTCTGCCGCTGTACTATTAGCCTTACTAGCAGTAGTCACCCTAGTGCTAAAAGAGATTTTAGAACGCAAAACCCGCATTAAAGATGTTGAATAGTTAGGTTTGGGCATGAGAAAGAAGACACGGAGATAGTATTTGATCATTTCTTTGCGTCACCTTGTCGCCCTCATCCCCCTTATCCTCCCATACTCCCCATCTCCTCATCTCCCCACTCCCCACTCCCCTCTATGACTAGTGACACACCTACAAATAAACGGATTCGACTCAGAATTCCTAAGGACTATCATCAGGAACCTGTGATTTCTCGCCTGGTGTCTGACTACAATCTGACTGTGAATATCACAGCAGCAATTCTGGGAGCCAATGCTGTCGGTGATGGTTGGTTTGATCTGGAACTTAAAGGAACAGAGGCACAAATTCAGAGTGGACTAGCTTATCTCCACGATTTGGAATTACAAGTCTGGGATGAGACTAAAGCAAGTGATTGGTAAAGTAGTTTGATTGCTGTTCCTTAATTTTTCAACTTAGAACTAAGAGTTGACAATATCTCTGTTTAGAGGTAGGGCAGATATTACTATGGGCGATCGCTCGGTCAAAATCATCTTTGAAAAAGGGCGATCGTACTTCAATTACCAGGTTCTGGTGCAGTGACATTTAAAATATTAACCAGCAGGTCAAAGATGGTTTCCTTGGTAGCTAATAACAGAGCGTAATCTGGCGGTTTTAGGCTCAGGGAGTCTAACCACTGATGAGAGATTTCGCTAATAGTCTCTAAATGCTGAATAACTAAATGAGGGGCAATTTCATTAGCGCTATGTTCCAAGATTTGAGGAACAGCTTGCAGTAGACTATCTAATTTTTCAGCTATTAGTAGGGGTGGACAAACTTCCGCCCCTATTTCTTGTTTGGCTTGTTGCAGCAGGGTACAGCAGCGGAAATGGGCTGATTGAACGCGATAGAGGCTATCATCTGGTTGTCCTGCTGTGCTGATGTTAATAGGGGCGACACTAGTCAGGGGAACGCGGAGGCTGTACCAGCGTAGCGCATCTATTCCAATAGCTGAGATTAATTCTTCTGTGGCTAAATCAGGAAGAGGATGGATTTTTTGGTTAGCTTTGTGGAAGGCGTAGAGTTTAATTGGCTGGACGATGATAAATTGAAATTGCTCTTTCGTGTAGCCTAAGCATTGCATAGCGGCTGTAAGTTGGATATCGTAGCCTGTGTAAGTTAGGGGACGTAAGAGGATGATTTTGTCATAGCCTTCTTGGAATATTTGATGGTAGTGGGCAATGTCTTCTAGGAGTTGGGTGAATCTGCCATCGGGATGCTGAAGCAGTTGGTCGTAGTCGTCGCCGAAGTCAGCAGTTTTGATAAACCAGGATTTGGCTGTGTCTTTGAAAGTAGTTTCTTCTACATTGGGGGATAAATCAGCGCTAAGTTGGCGGGAGAGAGAAGCTTTGTAAACCAGGTTGTTGGTTTGAATTGATTGAAATAAATCTCCAATATTAGATAAGATTTCCTGATTTGGGGTGTTATCTAAGGTGACAGAATGTCCAGCCTGTTGCAGAAGGTTTTTGACTGTGGATGTTACAGTGTAGCGAACATAAGGCAACAAAGGCGGTATTACTGAAAAAATTTCAAGATAACTTAGCCAAGAATGATTCGTTGGTTTAGATAATAGCTGCATTTTCTTCAAAAAAATTATTCAAAATTAAAGAATAAATGTCGTTATTTTATTTTTAATATCAGAAATTTGTCTCCTCAAATTTTACGCCTATGGCCTTAAGCTGAATTATCACATCCCAGTCCATAGGTTTTTGCTCTTCCATCAACCACTGCATACCTTTTTCAATCCATTTATTTCTCAATTCTTCATGAGTATTATTTGCATCATCATATCCAAACTCTGTTCCACAACAAGGGCAAACTTCAGAACTTGGACATCCATATTCGTCATAGGGTGGATACTTTAAATACAAGTAACCGCAAACAGGACAAACATTTTTATCACTCATATTTCTTCTTATCGTTCAGATAGTAATCAAGGTTTGTGTCTAGTTTATGCTCAGATGGATCTGGTTTAAAATATGTCCTAAGTACTCCATCCTTGGTCATAATTCCAAATTCATCAGTATCTTTATTAAATCGAACAACATCTCCATTTTTTCGAGTGTATTCCTGAATAGATGATTTTTGTTGCTTCATAAAGTTGATAGCAAGCTGTTCATAATCTTGTGCTGTCTTTGCTCCGAATTGTGCGCCATGTTTAGCAAAATGGGTGTTTAATAATTGAGAATCTATAAACCCTTTAGGAATAATTTTTAGAGCTGCTAAAATGTTACTGTTAAGATGATTTTGCGCCTGGCTAACATTTCCACTAGCCTGACCTGCTTTACCTTTTAGCCCTCCAATTATCGCACTAGCTGTCTGAATTGCTGAGTCTTTGTTGTAATACTTGTTTAACAGGGTATTTGCCCATGCCGGAATCTTTTTCAAAACACCAACTAACTCATCCCATTTGCTGCCAATTTTATCAATAACATCGACAAGAACTTGACCAAAGTCGGTTTTTCTAAGAGTGTCTGTCACAGCATCGACAACATCCGGACCTAGCTTGGGTAGAATATCCGCTAAAGCATCACCGCCATTCATTACAATCTTGCCAACGGATTTAATAACGTCACCCGGACCTGGCACCCAACCAGCCAATGAACCAATTAGACCAATGAAATTTAATACAGTGTTTTGCCCTTGAATAAAGATGTCATTTATGGACATGACTGTATCTTTAATATCAATAGCTTGACCGACTCCTGGTATCATTCCCAGAATGACTTCAAGCACTGCCATTCCAATCTGACCAGCAGGAGAATTACCAAAGTTTAGGATAGTATCAAGAATCTTCTTGCCTTCATCTCCCAGCTGATTCAGGAAATTCTGAAGTTGATTTTTATATTCAGCCTCCTTAGCTCGAATCCTACTATCTGTCTCGTTAGTAATACCCTCAATCTGGCTACTCAGTGACCGAATTTGATCCTGATACTGGTTGTAAATTCGCCCAGTTTCATCACCTAACAAATTACCAATTTCAGCAATTACCCATTGAACGCCCTGTTCTGCATCTCCCACGCGATCCATAAAGAAGCGCCCAGTATCTCTTACTTTATCTTGAACACCATTTGTCAAGTTATTCACTAAACCAACAATGGCATTGTCATAGAGATTCCATCCTGGGACACCAATGTTACGAGTCCACTCGATCTGCCCAAGAACCATCCCTTTGAATGTGCCAATCAAACCGTTGAGTGCTGCTGTTGTATTCTCAATCATGCCTCGAAACTGATTAGCAATTCCTTCGATCGCTATATTCGCTTCACCCGCAGTAAAGTAGAGATTTTTAGTTTGTTCGATAAACCAGGAAATAGCGCTGTTAATAGTTTTTCTGACTTCATCAACTTTTGCTTTCAGCCAGTTTCTCGCACCGTTGATAGCTCCCTCAATAGCACCTTTAGCTTGGTTGAAACGATCTCTGAACCATCCACCAACACCAAAGGGTAAGTTAAATACCCAATCTGGAACTAGCCCACCAATGAGGTTAATAGCTCCATTGGCAATCCCATCAATACCGCCTTTAATATTATTGGCAATACCATTGACATTTCCCTGCTGATCTGACTTAACGCGATCAAGCATTCCGTGGACTTTGCCGCGTAACTCAGCCGACTTTGCGTCTATGAGAGCTTTTTTCTCGCTTTCTAGGCGATCGCGTTCAGATTTGAGTGCATCTACTTTACTTTTTGCTTTTTGGCGCTCTGGAACAGCAAAGTTTGCTACTGCTTCTTTAAATATTTTCTCAATCCGTAGGTCAGCAAAAGTCGCACCACGAGGAATACTACCACCGCCACTACTGCCACCATTACTACTACCACCAACACGCCACCCTGGAGGTGGGCCTTTTTGGGTTGCTGACAGCAAGTGTTGGAATTTAACTACCAAGTCATAGTCCGTCGTTACCCCTTTAGGACTATTAACGCGCAACATATAAGTTCCCGGAATCAAATCAGCAATCAACTGCTCATCGGTGATGCCGTCCCGCATCGAGTACGAAATCGGCCGATTCCGAGCGTCATACAGCACTAAATCAGCGTCTGCCAACAATCGCATCAACCGCGCATCAATCCGTCCTGGACGGGATAGAGTAAAGCGATAGTAATCATCGGGAACTAAATTTCCCACCGTCTCGCCCGTTAACTTGGTTTCAAACGGATCGACTGGCCCGAACTCTGGCAACGACTTGGCAATGAACCAATCCAAACCACCCTTACCCTGTTGACGTGCAATCTCCGCCTGTCGCTCTATCTCTCGGATGCGTTCGTCTTCTTTGCGGCGTTCTTCCTCTTGACGACGGCGTTCCATCTCCTCGCGCAGCCGCCGTTCCTGCTCCTCTAGTTCCCGTTGTTTGGCTTCCGCTTCTCGTCGCCGTGCTTCCTCTTGTTGCCGAACTCGTTCCTGTTCTCGTTGGAACTGTTCTTCTTGTTCCCGTCGAATCCTTGCTTCCTCTTCTTGCCTTTGCCGTAACTCTGCTTCCCGTCGCAGCCGTTCTTGTTCCATCTCCCATTCGTAGTTGGGATGATATACAGGAATGTCAATCCAATTCCCCGTCACAATATAATTTGCATTGGGAATACCATTGTGGTTAGCAATCCACATATAGTAGTCGTAACCAGCATTACCTAAAGTCTTTTGGGCAATTCCGCTGAGGGTATCTCCCGATTTAATTTGGTAACGTTGCCAATCGTAATACTGTCCATTTTTCCAGAACCTCTCAGCGTGCGCCCAAATTTCCGGTGCTACTGTATTCGGGTCAACCTCCGGCATAGTGGCATAGATAAACTCTTCATCTGGATTACCAAAAGAGGTTTCAGCCAGTTCTCTAAATGCCTCAATTTGCTCAGGAGTCAAGTCTTCAGGCTTAAATTTCTGACCCCCAAATAAGCCAAAATCAGGAGTAGACCGATTCAAATTCACCTGATACCCCAAATCAGCCAAAGATGCAATGGTAACAATGCTAATCGGCGCATTCCCGCCTTTAGCATTGTTATAATCAGCCGTCATCGCCTCATCTTGGAAGAGACTTTCATTCCAATGCAAACCTGCTGAACCATTCCCCTCATTTTCCAGAGCAATATTATCCGTCAAACCGCCCAATTCGTTAAAGGCTTTCACCGCCTCTTTCCCGTTATATTGAGCCAACGGCGTACCAGCGTAATCAACTAAACCCTTCGCTTCCCAAAGATTGCCAAAACCTAAACCGTGCAACAGTTCGTGCTGCACTACACTAAACAACTCTCCAGAACGTTCTAATTCGGCAATGTCAGCAGCATCAAACTGAGTGATAGACTGAGCAGGCAGCATTGTCCCAAAGCGCATAAAATCAATCTTCGTCTGGGCGGCTGTACCACCTTCGCCATCTAAATTAGTAACGGAAATTTTAAAGTTGACATCATCGATAAGTTTACCGTCAACAATGGCGGTGGGTAAGCCTTGAGCAATCATCGATTCAACGCTTTTAGCAGCAGCCCGAATGGTAGCTTGTTGTGAAGCAGTTAAACCACCTTCAAATTCCAGGTCAATATTGAAAGGTTCATCTGTCTTACTTTCAAATCCATTCAAAATATAAGTTCCTGGTGTACTACCTTGGTAATCAATTTTGACAATTACATCACCAGTAATCCCAACAGGTGGTTGTAAAGTATAGTTGCCTTTGGAAAAAATCTGACTTCCTAAAAACTGTCCAGACGGCATGAGATAATTGACCGATATCTCACCAGACAATACAGAAATATCAGCATTTTTCAAATCGTTGATATTAACTCGATAAATGTCTATTGGATCAATATCGCTGACTTGATCAATTACATCTTGGATGGCGGAACGTATTAATGTTGTAGGATTTGCCAAGTCATTTCCACCCGTATCCACATTAGTTTGTGGTACAACTGGGGCTATAGCACCGGGAAAAGTTGCATCTCCTGGTAAACCCTTGCCTGAAATACTCTCACCATTCAAAATTGCTGTAGATTCTGTAATTGGTCTATCATCTGCTAAACAAGCATCTAAATTTTGCGGTGCTGATACATTTTCAGTAAGTGAATTTGTAGATACTCCCGGATTATCAAAGAATGGCCAAAGCTGAGAACTAGGATCAACAAGCCAATCACTCATTATTTGATGATCTAATAAGGAAGTATATTGTTGATTTAGTAACTCCAAGCTATTTGGATCTAGTGCCTGTAATAAGTCAGTTTGACTCAAATCAACTTCTGAACTTGGAACAGTATGTAAATCAATTAAAAATGGCTCAGGCGAATTTTCGCCACCACCAACAAGAACACTGGGGGTAATAATATCATCTAAAGCAAAACTTTTCCCTTGCCATACTTCTTTCGGTTTCGATTTCTTGGACTTTTTAGCCTTTTGACCCTTCTTTACACCAAATCCAAATAGACTCATAAATGCACCCTTAAAAACAGTAAACAATTAATTGAGGTAGATGTATTAGCACTAGCTACTTGCCAGAAGTATGCCTGTTTGCCCAGTATTAGCCAGTTGAATTCACTGGCAATTGTTTTAAATTATTTCCGTGGGATCAATTAGTTGAAATTCTAAGGACGGAGAAAAACCATGATAATTTTCTTCACTCTGTTTATCTGAGTGGATAAATGGTATTTGTCGAGATTGTTGATTATTTAATGTATGGAAAGTATTAATTGATGGACAACTACTATTATTTAAGTCATCAACTTTTTTTCTCAGTCGCTGCTTGAGTAAATATCCTCCACCTAAAATCCCCAAAGCTAATATACCTATAAAAGGATAAGGCTCAGGAACAGATGTTTTGCAGGGAGTAGAAGAGTTATAATAATTACCTGCGCGTGAAGGCTCGATATTTATTAGCCAAATAAGAGACGTTATTCCCAAGACACTTGCAAATAAAACAGTTCTAGTGATTTTTAGTTGAGAAAATTTCATGATTTTTACTTTCCTATCGATAATGATGTTTAGAATTTAATTCAACTAATTTTCTGGAAAATATGGCGTATGTAAATGCCAAATCCAGAAAAATAAGTTAACCAAAAGCCAGGTGATATAAAGTAAACAAGCAGGAGCATAAACCGCTAGAATTCCTATATCTTCAGTGCGTTCTGGACTAGGTTCTCTTCGCCATAGTTGACCATAATATGCAAATGACCTTTTACGTAAATGGTTAATTCCAGTCATAGCTTCTAGCAAATAATAGCCATCAAATTTATTAAGTGGGTTGAGATTAAGAGCTAAGGTAAATTGGGCTGCTAACATTAATAAATAAGTAGTTGTATAAAACCAATTTCCTGGGGTTGATATACTCCATAAACACAACGCAATTCCCCAAATAACTACTTGACAAATTACTCCTGCTGCCATTACTAAACTGCGTTGTCTACGTTTGACTAAGCCATAAGCATCAGTAGTATTAGTGTATGCTCCTGGTAACAGACAGATAAACATTAGTCCTATGTCTAAAACAACACCTTTGTAATGTTTTAATGTGAAAGCATGACCCAGTTCGTGAATAGATACTACCAACATCATCAACAGAGCGAAAGGAAGTATTAAACTATAACCTTGACTATTCCATAACTCCTGCCCCAGCTTATAAATTTTCTCTTGTTTTGAAAAAGCAATTACAGTAGAAAAACCGAGAAAAATGCAGAGTAACAAATGAAACTCTTTTGTAAAAATAAAAGTAATTTTATTAATATTGCGGTTGAGCCAATTATCGGGATTAAATAGGTGAAATTTAAAAAATAGTAATTGTACTATACTAAATTTTTTCTGAGACTTGGGTGGTTCAATCCCTTCTAACATTCCCTTAACTGCTAAATTTTGCAATATTTCTTGCAGATATTGAGGGCTGATTTTATATTTAGCTAAAATATTTTCTATCGGTAGTTTCCCTAATTGTAAAATCAGGATTTTATCGCGATCGCTGACTTGCATATAAGCAATTTTATGTGTATTTTGCAGCCGTAATAACCAATATTTATCTGTATGCCATATCCACTGCACAGCAGATTTTAGTCGATATAAGTTTATGGTTTCATTGGTTTTGCAATCAGTATTTAAATTTGGTATTTTATTATTTATAGGAAATGATAATACTTTCAAATCCACCAATTTTTTCAATAGCTCCACGATGAAATTATGGTCAATTTCCTCCCCCAACTCCTGTTGACATTTTTCCTGAACCTGTTTGACCGTCAATGTTCCATCAAAATGCTTGAGAGCGTAGCCTTCATCTGCTGAAAATAAAAAATTTCTTTCTGTTTTAATTGCTTGTAAAAGCACTTTATCTGAGTCAGATACAGAAAGTATTTGCCAGTGGATTTCAAGATTTGGACAAAGCCAAGCTTGACAGTTGGCTAAATTTAAATTTGAATTTTCTGGTAGATGCATCTTCTAGTTACGGTAGATTATGAAAGATTTTCTGTCTTATGAAAACAAATAGATTTAACAAAAACGTAGACAGAATGATGTCTTGGATATTAACGGCAATATAGTAGTCTGCTTTGATTTTTGAACTTCCTTATGTAGAGAGAGAGTAGGCAGTAGGCTTCGACGTGAACGCTTAGGCGAACGGGAGTAGAGATTAGGCGAGAAGCCTTTGTAGTTGTACCTAACTTCGCAAAAATCAAATAGGAATCATTAGTATTTCAACACTTTTATTTTCCTTGACACGACAATTCTTATAATTCAAAGAACCTGTTTGGTAAATCTATGTTTAAGCGCGTATCGAATACATCAAAATCCTGTATCATTCTGTGATAACCGCTTTACCTTGCTAAATACATGTTGCTAATGTGAAGCTTGGACAAAAGTAAATAAAATTTTCCTAAAAATAATATGGGTAGTCATACCAATTCTGTATGAAGATGCATAGAAAGAACCCCACTGCCTGCGGTATCTCCCCAAAAATAAGGGGAAGTTCGGAGGGGTCGACATAATGTGTAGCCTCACAGAGAATTGCTATCAGGGGATATCTGCAAAGTCAATAAATATACTGGAAACTTTTCTCGTTGTAGGCTTAACTTAGCCTAGAAAAACCCAATTTAGACAAAGTTATACCATTTTCAAAAATCTTTGCAACACATGAATCGACTGTAGGGGCGTACAGCTGTACGCCCCTACCTATGTATCTGTATCAGGTATTTCGTGAAATGGTATTACAGCAGTTTTCATGTATTTGAACCACATCTGTCGTAAGGGCACAGCAATGCTGTGCCCCTACCGCGTGGGCTATTTACCTGAAAATAGCTGTAAAAGTGGTGTGTCACCGAAACAGTACTGAGTGCCCACGGAGGAGTAGTGAGTAAAAAAGTAAAATTAGACCGACTAGGCTAACGAGTGTTTCGTTCGCTTTGCTCCCGATGACAGCCTTGCTAGTTCAGCGCCAAAGGCTAAGTTTTTATTTCAAACTGCGATCGCAAAAATAAACTGGGAACACTGAAAGTAGGTATTTCACGATTCCCTAGACTTTATGACAACACACGATTACAAAGCGTCAAACCTCCAAGACGTGGAAGAGTGTCAAAAACAGCTACAGCTAACGGTTCAGTACCAAAAAATTTTGGCGAGAATTCTGGCGAAAATTCGGGCATCTGTAAACCTAGAAGCTTTGTGTTCGACTTCTTGTCAAGACATTTCCCGGCAATTAAAGATTGAGCGAGTTGCAATCTACCGTTTCAACTCTGATTGGAGTGGTAGTTTTATCAATCGTTTTGGCTTTGCCGAACCACGCTGGGATACACTCAACACTTTTGGACAGGATTTAGTGTGGGAAGATTCGTATTTGCAAGAAACTCAGGGAGGGCGATATCGCAAAAATGAGCCGTTTGCTGTGGCTGACATTTACGATGCTGGACACGCTCGTTGTCATGTTGAAGTATTAGAACAGTTTCAAATTCGCGCATATGCGATCGCGCCTATTTTCATTGGTGCAAAACTCTGGGGTTTACTGGCAGGCTATCAACACTCCACAACCCGACAATGGCATCCTCACGAAGTGGAATTTTTAGCTCAAGCCGCCAGCCATCTCGGCGTAGCAATGCAGCAAGCAGAAATTTTAGAACAAAGCAAACAACGCACAGCAGAATTGCAAGATGCAATTGCGCGGCAACGTGCTTTGACGGAAGTGGTGGGAAATATTCGCTCGTCTGTGAACACCGAAATTATTCTCGACACCGCTTGTCAGGAACTCTGCAAACTCCTGAAGTTAGAACGGGCAGCAGTTTATCGGTTTAATGAAGACTGGAGCGGTGAATTTGTCAGCCAATTCGGTATGGTTGAGGCGCAGTGGGATAGAATTCATCCGTTTGGCAAAAATCTCGTTTGGCAAGATACCCACCTCCAAGACACCAAAGGCGGGCGCTATCGCAATAATGAAACTTTTGCTGTGAACGACATTTATCAAGTTGGTCACTCGCGGTGTCACATCGATATTTTAGAGCAATTTAAAATTCGAGCTTATGCCTTAGCGCCCATCTTCATCGGCCCAAAACTCTGGGGATTGATAGCAGCTTATCAACATTCAGGGGCGCGTCAATGGGCAAATTATGAAGTTGAGTTCCTGGGACAGGTGGGGGCACAGCTAGGGGTGGCGATTCAGCAAGCCGAAAATTTAACCCAGTCGAAACAACAGGCGACGGCGTTACAAAATGCGATCGCTCGCCAACGCGCACTTACGGAAGTCGTCGGCAAAATTCGCTCCTCCTTAGATATTAATTTAATCCTGAAAACGACTTGTCAGGAAGTGTGTAAACTGCTAAGAGTCGAGCGAGTCGGCGTTTATCGCTTTAATGAAGACTGGAGTGGCGAATTTGTCAGTCATTTCGGCATGGTAGAGGCACAGTGGGACAGCATTAATTTATTCGGCAAAAATCTGGTTTGGGAGGATACTCACCTCCAAGAAACCAAAGGCGGACGCTACCGCAACAACGAAAGTTTTGCTGTGGATGACATCTACCAAGCCGGACACTCGCGCTGTCACCTAGATATTTTGGAACAGTTCAAGATTCGTGCCTATGCCTTGACCCCAATTTTTGTGGGACGGAATCTGTGGGGATTGCTGGCTGCCTATCAACATTCTGCACCGCGCCAGTGGGGTAGCGTAGAGGTAGAATTTTTAGGACAAGTTGCCAGCCAACTCGGAGTAGCAATGCAAAGTTCCGAGATGCTGACCCAAATCCAAACTCGCGCTGACGAACTGCACAAATCGGCTGAACAGCGGCGGATATTATTCGATTTAGTCGTCAAAATTCGGGAATCCTTGGATTTGGAGACGATCTTTAAGACTACAGTACAAGAAGTGCGGCGATCGCTCAAAGCAGATCGAGTCGGCATCTTTCGCTTTGACTCTGATGTGGGTTTTTGCAGTGGTGAATTTATTGCTGAAGATGTCCTACCCAAGTTTGATTCTGCCCTAGCCGTGAAAGTGCAAGACTATTGCTTTGGCGACCAGTACGCACCGCAGTATCGTCAAGGACAAGTGCAAGTAATTTCTGATGTCAACAGCGTTGGCTCGAAAGTGCCCCATCTTGATGTCATTGAGCGATTCCAAGTCAAAGCCCAGATTATTGTGCCACTAATGGAAGGTGATGAACTTTGGGGATTGTTATGCATTCACCAATGCACCCATGTACGTGATTGGGAAGAAGCTGAATTAGAATTTGTCACCCAAGTCGCGGCTCAAGCGAGTGTAGCACTACGTCAAGCCAAGTTGTTCCAACAATCGAGTTTGCTTGGTCAAACCCGTGAAGAAGCAAATCAACTCGCCCAAACACTGAATGAGCTACGCACTGCCCAACTGCAAATTATTCACTCTGAAAAAATGGCCAGCTTAGGGCAACTGGTAGCGGGGGTTGCCCACGAAATTAATAACCCAGTTAATTTCATCCAGGGTAACTTAGAACACGCCCACCAATATACCCAAGATTTGCTGCGCTGTGTCGAGCTTTATCAAGAATATCATCCCACTGCCGCACCAGAGATCCAAGAGTTTTTAAAGAAAGCCGAAATTGATTTTTTATTCGACGACTTACCTAAATTATTCCAGTCCATGAAGGTGGGGACTGAACGCATTCGTGAAATTGTCAGTTCCCTGCGGAACTTCTCACGCCTAGATGAAGCTGATTTCAAAGCAGCAAATATTCACGAAGGCATCGACAGCACCTTGATGATTTTGCAAAACCGCTTGAAGTCCTCAACCGACAGCCCCACCATTCATGTGAGCAAAGACTATGAGACTTTACCTATGGTTGAATGCTATCCTGGTCAGTTAAATCAGGTATTTATGAATTTACTGTCTAACGCCATTGATGCCTTAGAAGAACGAAACGCCCAAGCTACCCCCGAAGCGATCGCAGCAAACCCCAGCCAAATCAGAATTTCTACCTCCCTCCTCAATAAAGACTGGATTGCCATTCGCATTGCCGACAACGGACTTGGCATGGATCAAAAAACACTCTCTCGCTTGTTCGATCCATTTTTTACCACCAAAGTTGTTGGTAAAGGCACAGGACTAGGGCTTTCCATCAGCTACCAGATTGTCACAGATAAACACAAGGGCAAGATTTACTGCCAATCTGAACCTGCCAAAGGCACAGAATTTGTGGTTGAACTGCCAATTCGTCAGGCGAGAAGTTGAAAATCAGTAGCTAAGGTCAAGGGACTATACAGCAGATTGCAACAGGCGTGAGGTCCAGTAGGGGCACAACATGTTGTGCCCCTACCTGTGTACTTCATTTACCTGCTGAAGAACAGTTTCCCCTGCTCATTTCACGATGATCTCACCTGCAACTCTATTGCATCGACCTGCAACTTTATTGCATCGACCTGCAACTCTATTGCATCGACCTGCAACTCTATTGCATCGACCTGCAACTTTATTGCATCGACCTGCAACTCACGTTGTTTTACTTCTGACGACTGACGCTTTATATTCTGTTGTCATCAACTACGCTTGAATGATGAAGTCCGTAGCTGTGAGAGTCGGCGCACCGCTAAAGGTGGCAAATAGACCACCACTGCCAAAACCACCCGCACTGCCATTTTGGTTGTAGAACAATTGCCCAGTCACAGGGTCATAGACAATTTTCGCCGTACTGGTTGCCCCATTAGAAATGATTTTAAAATCACCAGCATTACTGAAGCCTGTTCCCGCAACTGAAGTAATTGCAGTAAAAGTAGTCTTATCCAAGATAATCTTGTCACCTTGGGAGTGCTTGAAGTCAGTAATGGTATCTTGACCAATAGCAGAACTGGCAAAAGCAGCATTGGTATTGTAAAGGAAATAGTCAGCGCCCGTACCACCTGTGAGAACATCATTGCCAGCACCACCAATCAAAGTATCATTCCCAGCACCACCCCGCAGCAAATCGTTACCACTTTTGCCGTCGATTTTGTCATTACCCCCCTGACCATTGATGACATCAGCGGAGTTATCAAAACCTGTGATGTTATTATTTAGGTCATTGAGGAAGGTAACGGTGTTTTTGTTGAAAATGCTAGTATCAGTGGAGTTGGCATCGAAGACATCAAAGCTGTCGCTAATACTAGTTTGTCCATCAAACAGAATATTGCCAATTGCTGGTCGTGAAGAAGTGGCTGGTAGGTTATCCAGGTTTTCTAATTTGAAGTTTTGCAGAGTGACTTTGGTATTGGACACATTTTCAAAGGTGACTTCTAAGTTGTTGGCATTTTGAGTCAACAGCAGATTTTTAGCAGTCAAGCCACTACCTGTAAATTGCAGTGTGTCAACATTGGCAATTACCGCCTGTGATGGATTTGTGCCTTTACCTACGCCACCAAAATCGGTGATGATGTCATTACCATCCCCTCGGCGGATAATAAACTTATCTTGACCACCATTGCCTGTGAGGATATCGTTACCACCTTTGCCATCGATGATGTTGTTACTAGCTGACCCGACCAGAGTATCTGCACCGATAGTTCCTGTGAGATTAAGTGAACTTGCCGTCACATTAAGGGTGGTAGTAGCAACTTGACTAGTATTGCTGTGAGCCTGACCGTCATCGACAACAAACTGAATAATGCGGGCAGTAGTGCTGGGAGTTGCAGCAGTGTTATTGTAAGTTACCGTCCGTAAAACTTTCTGGTAATTTACTAGTGTATCTGTACCACTGAGGGTGAGGATGCCAGTGGCAGGGTTGTAGCTAGCACTGATGTCGGTGTCAGTGGTGTTAGCAGTTAGACTTTCAGCCGTGCCATTCAGAAGATTGGTAATGGTAATGGTGGCTTGTTTAAGAGTCGGAGTGTTGATGTCAGTGACGGTGAGGTTGGCAGTATCGACAACTGCGACAGGAGTGCCGCTAAAGGTGGCAGCATAATTAATGCCTGCACCAGCACCGTTGAGGTCGAGAGTAGGGGCAGCGTTGCCGTAAACGAAATAGATTTGCCCTGCATTTTCGTTACCGTTGGAGTCGGCACTAGAGTCTGCAAACATTAGGTCGTCAATGCCATCATTGTTGATGTCACCTGCATTCCTCACGCTGCCGCTAGCAGTGCCGTTAATGACGAAGCCGTTAGTGCCATCGATAGACGAGAGGTTGAGGCTGTTGTTGCTGCCCACATTCGTCCCCCCAAATACCACATACGTAGCAGAAAATCCCGCAACCGCTAGGTCGTCAAAGCCATCACCGTTGATGTCCCCTACACTGATGCCGAATCTGCCTTGGTTAATGGCGAAGCCGTTAGTGCCATCGATAGACGAGAGGTTGAAGTTGCCGCCACTGCCGAGATTCGTCCCCCCAAATACTACATAGTACTTGGGGTTGCTATAAGGAGCAGCCCTAATAATTAGGTCGTCAAAGCCATCATGGTTGATGTCCCCTGCATTTGCGCCAAAACTGCCGTTGATGACGAAGCCGTTAGTGCCATTTAAAGAGGAAAGGTTGAGGCTACCGCCACTGCCCACATTCGGCTCTCCAAACACTACATAGGTATCCCCAGTATCATTAATAATTTCGCCGCTATCCGACAGGGACACAATAGGTGACGCAATAATTAGGTCATTGAAACCATCACCGTTGATGTCCCCTGCACTAACTCCGTTGCTTGAGAGATTATCAAATTTTTGAGGAATGGGCTTGAGAGCAAAACCATTAGTGCCATTGAGGTCAGAGAGGTTGAGGATGCCGCCACTGCCCACATTCGCTCCCCCAAACACCACATAGCTTTCCTCTCCGTATTTTAGTCCATATCCATATTTCACCCCAATAATCACGTCGTCAAAGCCATCACCGTTGATATCCCCTCCATTACTGACCACGATACCTGAATAGTCACGAGCAGCAATGCCGTTAATCGCAAAGCCGTTAATGCCATTGAGGTTAGAGAGGTTAAGGATGCCGCCGCTGCCTACATTCGTCCCCCCAAATACCACATAGCTTTGCCCTGCATAAGATTTGCCGTTCGGGTCGGCATAAGGTGCCCCAATAATTACGTCGTCAAAGCCATCACCGTTAATGTCCCCTTCACCGCTGACTGACCACCCTGAGAAATCATAAGCAGCAATGCCATTAATGGCGAAGCCGTTAGTGCCATTAAGAGAGGAGAGGTTAAGGATGCCACCGCTGCCTACATTCGTACCCCCAAATACCACATAACTTTGTCCTGAACGAGAGTTGCCGTTGGAGGCGAAACGTGCTGCAAGAATTAGGTCATCAACGCCATCACCATTGACATCTCCCGCCTTGCTTGAGATGCCTAAGGAGTCAGAAGCAGCAATGCCGTTAATGACGAAGCCATTAGTACCATTAATATCTGAGAGATTGAAAACTGAATTAGCCATGATTTTCTCCTGTGTTTTTTGTAATTGCCGGAGTGGCTCATATCTGGCATCAGGCAACTCGCACGCACGAGACTTTACCTGCAAAACCAGAGTTTCAAAACCAGGCAGACTTACTTAAGGACACTTGAGGATAACGGTTATTGGTCGGATATATTACAGCAATTTTCAGGTAATTAAACCATTATGGTAGGGGCGCACAGCTGTGCGCCCCTACAGGGGATTGTGGTTTAAATAGGATGAAAAACCCTGTAAACCAATGAAAATCACGCATCCAAATTCTGCCACTAGGTTTTGACATGAGTCTCCCTAGTTTTTCACTCATCATTAATTCTGATGAGTAATCAAATTGCCATATTGGCAACCTATCAGAATTAATGCGATCGCTACACTAGCCAGTCGATTAATTTCGATTAAAAAACCTTAAAATTGCGTTTCAATCTGCGGAAACACTTAATTACTACCAAAAAATGATTATCACATATAAAAGAATTTGTCAATAAATAAATGTCAAATTACTTCACATAAATTGAGCATATTTTACGTAAATTTACTCATTGTTTTTTTCTGGACTTTATGGGAATCTCCTGTACATCACATAAAATACATAAATTAGATAGATTTACCGTAGTTTAATAAAAGCCAAAAAGATGAAAATCTCTGTCAGGCATCCAAAATGCTATTATGTCTACCACTAAAACCGTAAAACCTGCTTCAGTCCACAGTCGAATACTCGTGCCTGGGCGGTATCACAGGCAACCTGTAATTTCCCGACTAGTGTCTCGTTATGATTTAACCGTCAATATCAAAGCTGCATCCTTGACATTAGATAGTGACAGCGACGGCTGGTTTGATTTAGAACTTTCGGGAAATCCCCAAAAGCTGACAAGTAGCCTATCTTACCTGCAAGGATTGGGAGTAAATCTAGTACAAATAGCGATCGCCAACCAAATTCAACCCACTCACAACTCCCCACCCTTCCCAGATTCAGGTGACAAACTCAGCCCTAGAGACTCTACATCGCTAACAGATCAATGGCAAGAGCAATTTCAGCAATGGATTTCTCTAGGTCAGACCAATCGATTGCGCTTGCAACTGTGCGTTTTGAAAAGCTATTACGAAGAACCCGTGATTTCTAAGTTAGTTTCTCGTTATGGGCTAACAGTCAATATCACCAGTGCGTTACTTAAACCCGACACCCAAGATGACGGCTGGTTTAATTTGGATTTATGGGGTAGAACAAAGCAGCTATACTCTAGCCTGAGTTATTTAGAAAAACTCGGACTCCCGATTTGGTTGGATTTATCTAGCATTTATGGCGATCGCTAAATTCCGAATTCAGAATTCAGGAGTCAGAATTCAGAACTCCCCCATCTCCCCCATCTCCCTCATCTCCCCCATCTCCCCCATCTCCCCCATCTCCCCACTCCCCACTCCCCACTCCCCACTCCCCCAAACTTAAATTTCGTAGTACCAAATATCTTCTTCTCGTAGCACAATTCGATGCAGAGAGAGGCGATCGATCAAACCCTCTTGCTCAAACTGTCCAAGAACACGAGTAATGGTTACACGAGTTGAACCCAGCATTTCTGCCAAGTCTTCATGAGTTAGACGCATATCTATTAAACGCCCCTTCTCAACTTCCGAACCAAACTTTTGAGATAACCATGCCAACAGCTTGATGAGCATAGTATCCACCTTTTTATGGCTACGAATCACCATCAATTCTTGAGCCTGTTGGATATGGCTAAGTAGAGTTTCTGTTAGTTGAGTCCACTCCTCTAAAAGTAGGACTGTCGCCCCCACTTTAGTTAAGCATTCCATCTGATAAGGTTCTAATTTTGACAAAGCTTTCCCAACGACATCTCCAGGTCCCCACAATCCCAGAGCTACAGTTGTACCATCTTCCAGATAAGTAAAAGTCCTGACAAAACCCGTTTCAATCTTCCACAGACCGTTTGGATACTCTGGCAGAAATGAACGACGCGCAAAAACTTGCTTAGTATTATTACTTGGCAGATTAGAAATATTTGTGTATAAAGAAACCATATCCTATAATACTGCTTTTTGATAAACTAACCGTAGTATATATATACCAGGTTATAAAAGCTTCTGGTTATTGAAATTAATAATGTTTTTAGAGAGGGAGTGGGGACTGGGGATTGGGGAAGAGTTTTCCTAGTACCCAGTACCCAATTCCCTAAATTCCGGCACCATCAAGAAAATCTTCAATCATTCCATCAGAATTATTGCTCTTAGGTTTGTTGGTTTCTTCGTCCCCAAGCTGATTTGGGAACAAGCTTGATTGATCTTCTAACTCCTGTAAGTGTTTTTCTAAAGCTTTGACTCGTTCAAATAAAGCGCGGATGACTTCAGCTTCCACGTCCCGGACTTTATCATGATCCAAAACATCGCCATTGTTATTGTTCTGACGAGTCACACGCCCTGGAATCCCGACAACGGTGGTGTTGCTGGGCACATTTCGCAGCACTACTGAACCTGCTCCAATGCGGACGCGATCGCCAATTTGAATATTTCCCAATACCTTGGCACCTGCTCCCACAACTACATGAGAACCTAAAGTTGGATGGCGCTTGCCGCTTTCTTTGCCAGTACCACCAAGGGTAACACCTTGATAAATCAAGGCATAGTCGCCAACGATCGCTGTCTCGCCAATCACTACTCCCATACCGTGGTCAATAAACACTCCCTTGCCAATTAATGCCCCAGGATGGATTTCAATTCCAGTTAAAAACCGACTAAGATGAGAAACAAACCGGGGTATAAACGGAATTCCTAATTTATACAGCCAGTGCGCCAAACGATGGAAAAGTAAGGCTTGAAATCCAGGGTAACAAAACAATACTTCCAGCCAGTTACGAGCTGCTGGGTCGCGCTCAAAAATCGTTCGCAAATCAGTTATTAGCATATTCACTTAACACATCATCGGTAGGTAAGACTCCCAAAGCGGCTATGCAGATAATTTCTGCAAAAAATGACTTATTTTTGGGAATCGTGTAGGATAATCTACGGTAAGTCGATAGGCTTGTAGTCTTTAAATTGCTAGTAAGTGGGATGCTATCACATCCGACACTTTGAAAAAATAAATTTCGCATAAAATGCGATAAATCCCTCAATTCACCGTAGTATATTGAGTACTGTCTTGAATAGCCAAAACTACTCTCTCCTCGATCTGTCTTCCAAAGTGGAATACGCGCTGCTGGCACTTTTAGAACTAGCAAGCCACCACGGGAAAAAACTTCCTCTGACCATGAGTGAGATCACCGCTAAGCAACCCATACCTGAGCGCTATCTAGAACAAATTTTGACCAACCTCCGGCGTGCCGGTGTGGTGCAAAGTCAACGTGGCTCTAAAGGAGGTTTCGTTTTAGTTCGTGAACCTTGGCAGATCACCCTGCTGGAAATTGTGACTTTGGTTGAAGGCGAACGCAAAGAGAAAGATACCTCTGAATCTCCGACTCTGGAAAGGACTCTGGTTTATGAAATCTGGGAGCAAGCCAATGCTGCTGCTATTGAAGTTTTGGGTCGATATACACTCCAAGATTTGTGCCAGGAAAGGGAAATTCGCGCCCAGCAAAGTCCGATGTATTACATTTAGCCACGGAATTTTAGATTTTAGATTTTAGATTTTGGATTGTTCATTCAAAACTTAAAATCTAAAAAGGCCTGAGAGCAAGGTTGCTTTATTTGTGGAACAAATACTTTGATCCCAAATTTACAATTCTTTAGTCAGAGCAACTACCTAAAGAGCGGGAACGCGCAAGCAATAGGTATGGAGTCAATCTAAAATCCAAAATCCTCTCATCCAAAATTGTTTGACAAAGGAGTACTTGTATGAAGATCGCAAAAGACATCACAGAATTAATCGGACGGACTCCTTTAGTTCAATTAAACAAGATTCCCCAAACTTCGGGAGCGGTTGCTCAAATTGTGGTGAAGCTAGAAAGCATGAATCCAGCGTCTTCTGTCAAAGACCGGATTGGCGCAAGTATGGTGGAAGCGGCAGAAGAAACAGGCTTGATTCACCCCGGAAAAACGGTTTTAGTAGAGCCAACCTCTGGGAATACAGGAATTGCGTTAGCGATGGTGGCAGCTGCTAAGGGTTACCATCTTATTCTAACGATGCCTGACACAATGAGCCAGGAAAGACGAGCCATGCTCAAAGCTTATGGCGCACAACTAGAGTTAACGCCAGGGGTAGAAGGAATGCGAGGGGCGATCGCTCGTGCAGAAGAAATTGTAGCTCAAACCCCCAATGCTTATACGTTGCAGCAGTTTCGCAACCCTGCTAACCCCAAAGTTCACGCCCAAACCACCGCAGAAGAAATTTGGAATGATACCGATGGACAAGTGGATATTTTGGTGGCGGGAGTCGGTACTGGTGGGACGATTACGGGAGTATCACAAGTCATTAAACAACGCAAGCCAAGTTTTCAAGCGATCGCAGTTGAACCAAGCAATAGCCCAGTATTAGCCGGTGGTAAATCAGGCCCTCACAAAATCCAAGGTATTGGACCGGGATTTGTCCCAGCAATTTATCGTCCAGAACTGGTAGATGAAGTAATTCAGGTTACAGATGACCAAGCGATCGCCTACAGCCGTCGTCTAGCAAAAGAAGAAGGATTACTATCTGGCATTTCTACTGGTGCTGCTTTGTATGCGGCTATTCAAGTTGCACAGCGACCAGAAAATGCAGGTAAGCTCATCGTGATGGTGCAGCCTAGCTTTGGCGAACGCTACCTCAGCACCTCACTGTTTAAAGATCCAGAGGAAAATGAGTGGTTGAGCAAAGTTTGATTCGATTAGGACTTACGCACTGTACAAAATAATCATCTTGTGCATCAACATAAATACGTAGTTTCAGGTTTTTACTAATCATTTTTTGATGTTAAATAGACCTGCGCTGTAGGGGCACAGCAATGCTGTCCCCCTACGACAGATGTGGTTTTTCAAATGTTGCATTAAAAATCTCTGAAAAATTCAAGTTGAAAAACATAATCCAATTTTTCTATTCCACTACTTTAGCCTTGCCATGCTACTACGTGTACTTCAAAAATCAAATATGAGTCCTATAGCAATTAGGAATTAGTGAGTTGAGGTAAAACTATCTGTTTCGATCAAGGATAAAAATGATAGGGGCTGACTCATATTACTAGCAAAGCCCAAAATTCCTGGATCTCGATGTTCGTAAAGTAACTGGCCTTGAGTATCAAACAAAAAAGTTCCACCACGCTGAGTTAAGTAGGCAGAATTAGGTACATAAGTATGCCAATTGCTTAGAACTTCCACCATATTTCGTAGGCGTAGAGTAGCTAATTCAAAGGGACGTTGAAAGCCATTTCCACCAGCTAATTGGAAAAATGAGCCTTTAAAAGCAGGTAGAGGAGTACCTTGAATAATTTCATCATCTTCAATGAGTTGAGGGGCTTGACGATCTCCCCTGTATCCCCGAAAAACTTCTCTTAGCGTTCCAGGACTTCCAAACCCTGCACACATTAACAGTAGATTTAGCCAAGCTTTCTGAGACTGAGAAAGTCCAGGGAGAGGAAGATTCAGACCTGAATAAAGTTTGAGTTGGTGATGTAATTCTCCATTAGGTTCAACAAATAAATTTTCCGGTGGAAATCCTGTATATTCACAGAATCTTGTTCCAGAAGTGCGATTCCCAATTCCCACTGCACGAATGGCGAGTTTTTCATATGAGAATTTTTTAGCTTCGCGCTGTAACCACCACGCATATTCAAGACTATCAAAATCCCCAAGTTGTGGCCAGACTAAAATAAGGATATATGAGGCAGTCTCGCAATTTTCTAGTAGGGGTCTGGTCATGCCATCACTAACACGCTGAACTTCAGTCTGATTAAGGATAGTGTAAGGATTCATTACAACGGATTAACGACTATTTAGCTATCTAATTTTAGTCCAATTTATGAGAATTAACTTTTATTTTTATAACAACTTCTGTCTAATACCAATTAAAAAAAGAATGAGACAGATAGATTGGATAGGGGCGCAAAGCTTTACACCCCTACAGATTTTTGATGTGTTGCAATCCCCAGTTTCAAATGTAGCTATAATTTGCTTGTTCACTTACTTGAATTGTCTTCAATTTCATGGTTAATTTCCTGATTTTTGACTAAAATCACCAAACAAAAACAACTAGCACCTAGCTTAATTAAACTCAATGCTTCACTTTTTAATACAATAAAAGAGCCTAATCCTATAAGCACAAAAGGAACGAGATTATTACCGTAGCGCGTTAAGATATCAGCTATGATTTTCTGGTTAGTTAATTTATATGCTGCGTAACACCAAATTCCTAACAATAGAAAAAATATTACTATAGTTACCGCAAAACTTTCTAAATTACTACTAGCAAATAATGGCACGTAAACACTAATATTATCGCTACCATTGGCAACTGTCACAGCTGCCACACTGTAAATTTGAGGAGACAGCAAATTACTAATTGTTGTTCCTTGATACTCTTCTGTTTCTGGTGAAATTTCCTCTAATGAATCTTCTTCCCGATTGACTAAACTGCTAATACCGATGGCAATTGGTAGCAAACCAAGTAATCCAATCCAGTTTTTTGATAAAACTAACCCACCAAATAAACCAGAAAGACTCAGGATTAACAAAACTGTAAAACCTAAAAATTGACCAGTAACTATATGCCGGGGGCGAAAAGTAGAATTTATTTGAGAAAAAAACAACAACAGAATCACAATATCATCAATATTAGTGGCAATAAACGTAATTGCCCCTGTACTAATTGCAGTAACATAGTTGTGCCAGGACATTAACTTGGTATAGTGATAAATTAGTAAGGATTCAGAATCCAGAATTCAGAATACTTTGATACTAAGCTGAATCAGCTTAATAAAATGACAGAGCCATAGCAAGCTTGATTTTTTAATCATTCTGGATTCTGACTTCTGACTCCTGAATTCTTACATAAATTGTGTGTTATTAGCATCGAGCATGAGTAAGCTTGCAACAGCTTTCACTGAAGGAATCATTGCCTTTACAGCCACCAATATTGATGACATCATTATCTTATTAGTATTTTTCTCACAAGTAGATGCTAATTTTCGGCGGCGGCATATCTTACTTGGTCAATACTTAGGTTTTGCAGCCATCATCATCGCTAGCTTACCAGGATTTTTTGGTGGTTTGGTGATACAGCGAGAATGGATTGGATTACTAGGACTGCTACCAATTGCAATTGGTGTTCAGCAATTAGTGTTTAAAAAAGAAGAAACTACAACAGTTCAGACAGTAAGCACTGATTTTAGGCAGTCTACACCTACTAACCCAATATTGGCTTTTATTTTGAGTGTTTTGCACCCCCAAACTTATAAGGTTGCAGCAGTAACGATTGCTAATGGTGGTGACAATATTAGTATATATATCCCCTTATTCGCTGGTCATGACCTTACGAGCTTGGGAATAATTCTGGGTATATTTTTTGTCATGGTAGGGGTTTGGTGTGCGATCGCTTATTTATTAAGCCGTCAACCTACCATTGCGAATATTTTAAGTCGCTACGGCAACGCTCTTGTACCTTTTGTATTAATTGGCTTGGGTGTATTTATTATCTATGAACGAGGTACATTCAGTCTATTACCGTGGGTGAAAAGGTAATCAATTTTGGATTTTAGATTTTGGATTTTGGATTGAACAATGAAAGGCAAGAGAGGCAATAGGCAACAGACAATTAATCTCTCCTTATTGCCTATTCCCCATTCCCCATTCCCCATTCCCTTTAAACTTGATGAACTAATTTCCAACTCACCATCATCAAGATTGCGTAAATAATAAACCGTAGTGGGCGTTGGGGAGCTAGTTGGCAGACTTTAGCACCTAGTAATACTCCTGGGACAGAACCTAGCCATATAGGCACTACTAGACTCCAATCAACTGTTCCCAGGGTGAGGTGTCCGAATGATGTAAACAGTAACAAAATGGCTGCGTGTGAAATGTCTGTACCCACTAACTTACGTGTATCAAGACGGAAAAATGCAATTATTACTAAGGCAAACATTGAACCAGAGGAGACGCTCGTTAGACCAACCAAGCAGCCTAAAATTGCTCCCAAAGTCATTGTTTGAAAACGACCAAAGTTAGTTTCTAAGTCTAATTTTGGTAGTTCAGGTAAATCAAACTTGGGGAAAAAAGTCAATAGCAACAATTGTACTAATGCCAACAAGGTGACTAACAAAATCATCACCCCAAGCAAACGAAGCAAAATGCGATCCAGGTTATACTCGCCGGTACGTTGAATAAAGTGCAAAATTCCCACGCCGAACAGTGAGCCTGGAACACTCCCAAATGCCAGCCATTTGACAATTTCTGTGTCAAGGGTTTGTTGTTCCCAATGCTTGACGCTACCAACAATCTTCATCAATGTGGCAGCCACAACATCAGAACTGACAGCAATAGAAGGCGGAACCTGAAAGACAAAAATCAACATTGGGGTGATGAGAGAGGCTCCGCCAATTCCCGTTAAACCAACAATGATGCCAACAAAGAAGCTTAAGAATGGTAGTAATAGATAGTGCATACTCTTCGGGAATTTCAAGAATCAGTTATCAAATGTCCGCACGATCGCAGTCGTGTTATCAGTGAGGAGACTAAGTTAGGGTTTAAATCCCCAAAGGAAGCCTTGATAACTGTTCACCATTCACCGATTGCTGGATTACTACTTCTAACTAATTTTTTTGCAGTTTTATACATAAAACCCGGTAATCCGACTAGCTTACCGTATTTTAATCGCAATTATGATTAAACGTCTACTGTATTTGCTTTGTATAGGGAGTGGAGAGTGGGGAGTGGGGAGTGGGGAGTGGGGAGTGGGGAGTGGGGAGATGGGGCAGATGAGGGAGATGGGGGGCGAATAAGAACTCCTCAGTCAACAGTCAACACTCAACAGTCACAATGCCCTGGATGGAAAAATACTTGATTTTTAATGTTTATAGTGATAAGTTAAATCAGACCATTTGGTCTTAAATACTTGAATGTCTAAAGGCAAAGAAACAAAAAGCAGAATTCTCCAGCAAGCAGCCGAACTGTTTAACCAACAGGGGTATGCAGGCTCATCAATGTCAGACATCATGCGTGTCACTGGATTGCAGAAAGGAGGAATTTACAATCACTTCCAAAGCAAGGATGATTTAGCGCTACAGGCTTTTGAGTTTGCGATCGCCCGTATCCAACAGCATACTAGGTCTGTGTTGCGAAATAAACGCCATGCAGTGGAACGCCTACAAGCAATCATTGGAGTTTTTAGCAGCTTTGCAGAAAATCCACCCATCAAGGGAGGATGTCCATTGCTGAATACTGCTGTTGAGAGTGATGATACTCATCCAGTATTGCGCGATCGCGCTCAACAAGCGATGAACTCTTGGCTAAATTTGATTCGTCGAATTATTCAAACGGGAATTGCAAAAGGTGAAATTCGTCCTGAGGTGAATGCTGATGAAATCGCTACCATCATCATTGCAACTCTAGAAGGAGCCATCATGATGAGCAAGCTTTATGGAGATTCAATTCACATGCACAGGGTAATTAATCATCTGAATCAATACTTAGAAACTCACCTTTAAATATATGGCACAAATCAAGGTATATGGTTTAGCAGATAAATTAAATCCTATTAAAGCTGAACTATCAAATATCATCCATACCTGTGTTATTGAGATTTTACAGCTTACCCCGGAGAAGAGATTTCACCGTTTTTTCCCACTTGAAAAATCAGACTTCTATTATCCACACGATAGATCAGAAAATTATCTGATCGTTGAAATTAGTATGTTTGAGGGACGCTCGGTCGAAACTAAAAAACAGCTAATTCGTCTCCTGATTCAAAATATTCATGAAAAATTGAATATTTCTATTTACGATATTGAAATTACAATTTTTGAAACGCCTAAACATAACTGGGGAATTAGAGGGTTACCTGGTGATGAGTTAATCTTAAACTACAAAGTAGAAGTTTGAATTTATCGTAATTACTCAAGCTTAAAAAATGGGCAAAAATTATTGAATAGGAATAATTTTATTCTTTTACAGACCGATTGGTTTTAATTTTTAGTTTATTCAGGATAAATCATGTTAGTAGATGACAACTTACACAGACCATTAGAAGTAGTATTGGCAATTCCTGTAAGGACATATGATATCGATTTTGTGGGAATTGTTAGCAATATTGTCTATATCAGATGGCTAGAGGATTTACGTTTAAAGTTTTTAGATGAACATTGGGAACTCAATCAACAACTTGAGCAAGGATATGCACCTGTTTTAGCTGGAACTGAAATTGAATATAAACGTTCGATAAAAATTAGCGATCGCGTGATTGGGCGTTTATGGTTGAGTAATTTAGGACGTTTGAAGTGGACTGTAAAAGCTGAAATTTTATCTAACGATGAGTTAGCAGCAATAGCTACACAAAAAGGTGCTTTTATTAGTTTGGAAAATGGTCGTCCGATTCAAATTCCAGAAGAATTCCAAAAGAAATATTTCCAGTCTCAGCAAGTTGTTTAGGGCACGGCACTGCCGTGCCCCTACGATAAATCTATCTGTATCAAGGTTTTCGTGAAATGGTATGACTCCTATTTTATTTATCAAGGATTCAACATGCTGAAATTTTACTACAATCCCTTCTCGCCAAATGCTCGTCGTGTGTGGCTCACTTTACTAGAAAAGGAGATTCCCTTTGAATCAGTTTTGGTGAAGTTGGATGGGGATCAATTCCAACCAGAGTTTGTGACAATTAACCCTTTTCATAATATTCCGGTTGTGGTGGATGACGGTTTTCGAGTTGTGGAATCCCTGGCGATTATGGACTATTTAGAAGCGAAATATCCTACACCTGCGATGCTACCTTCTGAACCTCAGGCGTTAGCTACGGTGAGGATGGTGCAATTAGTCACAGGTAATGAATTATTTCCACAAATAATTTCACTGATTTATGAAAGTGAAGATTCACCACAAGCTACACGAGCAAAGCAGCATATAGATAAGGTACTGCAATTTTTGACGCAAATGCTTGGCCATCGCTCTTTTTTTGGTAGCGAACAATTAACTTTAGCAGATATCGTTGCAGGGATAGGTATACTTTCATTGCCTAATTTAGGTATTAATCTTAGTAATTACACCAAACTATATGAATGGTCTGAACGCTTGATGCAACGTCCAGCATGGCAGAAAACTAAATTGAGCGCCGAAGAATTTGAATTATTTAAAGGTCGAGTTAGAACTTTAGTGACATTGCGTAGAAATAAAGCCAATGAAAATAAATAACAAGTCATACGCGATTTCTTGAGGCGAAATATCAGTAAGTAGGTGTGATGTTTAAGTGCGAAATTTAGTATAACTCAGTGAATTTGTCATATCTTTAAGAACTGAGGAGTGAGGAAAATCTCTCCCCCTTACTCCTCATAAAGCTACTCCTTACACTTGCTTCAAGTACAACAGTTTACTGATGGATAAAACCTCTAACTAAAGACGCACATTTATGTTAAATAATCAAGTATATATCTAAACAAATACTATGGAAATAGCATAATTACTCAGTAGATATTGATCCAGTTTATTGCTGTTTATTAGACATCATTAAAATAATTCGTAATGGGCTACGCCCCGCTTCGCTAACGTAATTCGTAATTCGTAATTACGTTTTGTAACGGGTATTTAACCCCGACACAAAACGTTCTGCCTGTAGAGGCAGGGGAATTAAACTGAACATACTTTGTTAAATTTCGAGTCATTAATCATTTGTCTTTTGTCCTTTGTATAAAACTAATGACCAATGACTAATGACTCATGACTAAACAATGTTAGCTAATTAGCAAACCCACCAATTTACTTAGCATCAGCCAATATATTTTCGATATCTGATAACTCCACAACTCGTGAAATACTTGGACTACTAATTACGAAAAAAGGTGTGCCAGCAACAGCCAATTTTTGAGCTAACTGGACATCTTTTGTAATTGCGGGAACGGCAAGATTCTGGTCGCGTTTAAATTTTGCCAAATCTAAATTCAGGTTTTTAGCAATATCTAAATATAATGCCTCGCCCAGTTTTTTTTGATTAGTAAACAGGGCATCATGATATTCCCAAAATTTACCCTGCTGATATGCTGCCCAAGCTGCTGCTGCTGCTGGCAACGCTTGAGAATGAATTGAAGTTAGCGGTAAATTCTTGTAAACTAATTTTAACTTATCTGGGTATTTTGCTAACAATTGTTTCAAGATTTTATGCGCCTCAGCACAGTAAGGACATTCAAAGTCTGAGAATTCCAAGAGCAGAGTTTTTGAATTAGTTGAACCTGTCGTTGGAGATTCACCAATCACTGTTTGAGGATTTGTTTTTAAATCCTGTAAAAATTCTTGCCGCACTTGATTAAGTTTCTGTTGTTGTTGCTGCTGAAACACCTGAACAGATTCGATAATTGCCTCTGGATGTTCGCGGATAATTTGTAATACTTGCTGTTCTAGTTGGGGATCAATGCGGCTAGCAGCTTGTGCAGGAAGTGACCAGACTAGAAGCAAATAGATCATACCTATTGCTGCCAAAGTACGCAGATATTGAAGTAATTGCCCAAACCAACTAAAGAATGTAGTCATACAAAAACTGTAAAAAAATCAACATTCTCTTAGTATTGCCACAGATGTGTCAATTTAGATTACGGCTGGCGGTTGGAAACCGCGCCTACACAAGCGAAGTCCGCCTGCGCGGACTAAGAAGTATCTAATTAACCTGGGTGGCGGGTTTTGTTTTTGTAGAGACGTAGCACTGCTACGTCTCTACAAGCTGCTACGTCTCTACAAGGGTTCTGGGTAACGCATATTTAATTTCTGGAGATGTCTAATAATTGCCTGCGTAAAATTTCCTCAATCGTGATAAAGTAACATTCTGGTTAAGAACATTGCCAGAGAATCTTTATTGACCAAGTTTCGTTAGGATATTGTAACCTGGGCAATAGCCACACTTTTATTGATGTGACGCCTAGCGTATGCGTAGCCCGTCGTAGACATCGCTTTTTCACATCTATGACAACAACCATCGACTTTCTCAGTCACCTAAACCCCAGCCAACGTCAAGCTGTGGAACATTACTGCGGCCCGCTGCTAGTCGTTGCTGGTGCGGGTTCAGGTAAAACACGAGCGCTGACTTATCGCATTGCAAATCTGATTCTAAAACACCGTGTTAATCCAGAAAATATCCTGGCGGTTACTTTTACTAACAAAGCCGCACGGGAAATGAAAGACCGGATTCAACGGCTGTTTGCGGAACAACTGGCAATGAAAGAATACAGTCAGCGATATGATTTGTTGACAGAATACCAACAAACACAATTGCGATCGCAAGTTTATAAAAACACCATCAAAGACTTATGGTGTGGCACTTTCCACAGTCTGTTTTCTCGCATTCTCCGCTTTGATATTGAAAAATATCAAGACGAAAAAGGACGTAGTTGGAATCGCAATTTCTCTATCTTTGATGAATCAGATGTGATGACTCTCATCAAAGAAATTGTCAACAAAGAGTTAAATTTAGACGATAAAAAATTTGATGCCCGCTCTGTCCGCTACGCTATCAGTAACGCGAAAAACCAAGGTTTATCACCCCAAGAATTTGAGCAAGAACAACCAAATTATCGCGGACGGATAATTGCCCAAGTCTATAATTTATATCAAGATAAGTTAGCACAAAACAATGCTCTCGACTTTGATGATTTAATTCTCGTACCTACTAGATTATTTCAACAAAATGAGCAAGTTTTGGGTTACTGGCATCGCAAGTTTCGCCATATACTTGTAGATGAATATCAGGATACTAATCGTACTCAATATCAACTCATTCACTTATTGGTAACTAATGGTGAAACCAAAAAGAGCGAATGGGAATGGGAAAATCGCTCAGTTTTTGTTGTCGGCGACGCAGATCAATCGATTTACAGCTTTCGGATGGCAGATTTCACCATCTTGCTAGGATTTCAGGAAGATTTTGGCGATGGTTTGGTAGATGATGACACCCGGACGATGGTTAAGCTTGAGGAAAACTATCGTTCTTGTGAAAATATTCTGCAAGCGGCTAATGAACTGATTGAAAATAACACCCAAAGAATTGATAAAATTCTTAAACCAACGCGGGGGGCGGGTGAGCCAATTTATTGTCACAAAGCCGATGAAGAACTAGCAGAAGCTGCATTTGTCATCAATCAAATTAGCACTTTACAACAGCAAAATCCCGAATTGAACTGGGGTAGTTTTGCCATACTTTATCGGACAAATGCCCAATCTCGTCCCTTTGAAGAATTGTTGGTGAAATATCAAATTCCTTACACAGTTGTGGGCGGAATGAGGTTTTACGATCGCAAGGAAATTAAAGATGTCGTTGCTTATTTAAGAGCGATCGCCAACCCAGCTGATACAGTAAGTTTATTGCGAGTTATCAATACTCCCCGGCGCGGAATTGGCAAAACCACCATTGATGCTTTGGTGAACGCTTCTCAACAATTAGGGACGACTTTGTGGGAAATACTCAGCGATGAAACATCAGTTAATACATTAGCTGGACGGGCAACAAAAGCTGTAAATAACTTTGCCGAAATGATTAGCCGTTGGCAAGGACAAATCGCCACGCTTCCCGTGACTGAGGTTTTGCAAGGAATACTAGAAGATTCTGGTTACGTCCAAGACTTGATGAATCAAGGCACAGATGAAGCCACAGATAGAGTGCAAAACGTCCAGGAACTTTACAACGCTGCACTGCAATTTCAAGAAGAAAATGAAGAGGTTTCACTGCGAGATTTTCTGAGTAGTGCTGCCCTGAGTTCCGATTTGGATAACTTAAAAGAAGGACAAACAGCCGTTTCTTTGATGACTTTGCACGCTTCCAAAGGTTTGGAATTTCCCGTTGTATTTTTGGTGGGATTAGAACAGGGACTATTTCCTGGTTATCGTTCCCTAAGCGATCCTGCATCTTTGGAAGAAGAACGCCGCCTGTGTTATGTGGGGATTACTCGCGCCCAAGAACGGTTGTATTTATCACATGCGCGTGAACGCCGTTTGTATGGTTCTCGTGAACCGGCAATGCGATCGCAATTTCTCGACGAATTACCAGAAGAGTTATTAGCGACACAACGCGGCAGTCGTCAAAGTTATACCAAAAATGCCTATAATCCTAGCGTGAAGCCAGACACAGCCCAAAATTGGCAAGTAGGCGATCGGGTATTACATAAAACCTTTGGTCTAGGTGAAATAACGCATGTTTTCGGAACAGGAAATAAGATGTCTGTGGCGATTAAATTTGCCAGTTTGGGGCAAAAAATTGTTGATCCAAGAGTAGCACAATTACAAAAAGTCTAGTAAGAAATATGTCATTTTTGTAGGGGCGCACAGCTGTGCGCCCCTACTATCCCTGCTATATTTCAACTTCTTGAAAGTGTTCAACTATGGGAAATGGATCGTAAAAATGATGCAGAAGTATCTTCCACTCTTGATATTCAGCAGAACCTCGAAATCCCACAGTATGAGATTCTAAACTTTCCCATCTGACAAGTAATAAATATTTTCCTTGGACTTCTATGCATCTGTGCAACTCATGAGATAAATATCCTTTAATTGAGGAAATAATTTTAGAAGCTTTTTTGAAATCACTTTCAAAATCGGATTCCAAACCGGGTTTAACATGAAGCATCACAGCCTCAAGAATCATATAGTTTTTGGTTAGGTTAAAGGGCGTTGTATAAATATAGGGTGATTATACATTTTCCTTTGCATTTTGAACTGTTATGGATTGCAAAATGCTAAACCGCCAAGTCAAAACTATAGCTGCACTAGCTAAACCAATTGCTAACCCCCACCAAAGACCAATTGCTCCATACTTTAACCATATACCTAAAACATAACCAGTAGATAAACCAACAGCCCAGTAAGCAAAAGTACCAATTAACATAGGAACCCGCGTATCTTTTAACCCTCGTAATGCTCCGACTGCTGTGACTTGCACTCCATCAGCAATTTGAAAAATCGCAGCTAGCATAAGCAATTTAATTGCCAAGTTGACTACATCTTCATTACTAGGATTATTTATGTCAAGGTAAAGAGAAACAACCGACTTTGGTACTAACCAAAATATAATCCCTGTAATAGCCATAGACAAGGCACCTAAGCTAATGCCCACATATCCAGCCACAGAAACACCAGCTAAATCTTGCTCTCCGACTAATTGTCCAACACGTACAGTTGTAGCTAAAGAAATACCAAATGCAATCTGAAAAGACATAGAAGCTGTCTGCAAGGCAATTTGATGGGCAGCTAGCGAAGTGGTTCCCATTTGTCCTACCAAAAACGTGACAACTGTGAACAGTCCTGCTTCCACCGCAAGTAACCCACCAATAGGCAATCCAACCTGAAAAATCTGCCGAAAAATGCGCCAATTTTGTTGGGTGAAAGTGTGGTGGAATGAAGTGTGAAATATGCGGTAACTAGTAAATCGATGCTGGCTATATATATAGATTGCTAAAGCAATAAACATACTCCAAAGTGACAATGTGCTAGCCCAACCAATCCCAGCTAACCCTAAAGCAGGTAGTCCCAGTTTGCCAAACATCAAAACATAGTTAGCTGCGATGTTAAGCAAAGTACCTAACACAACAGTGATTATAATTAATCGCGGTTGAGACAGAGCAGAAAGAAAACTTTTGAGTACAGCAAAGCCCAAACTAGGGATAAAACCCAGCGCGATCGCTCTTAAATAAGTTTCTGCTAGTATTGCTGTAGCGGCATTCTGTCCCAATAGCAGTAGCAAAGCACCTCCATTCCAAAGTACCATTACAATCGGTATTCCCAACAGCAGAGATATTCCCAATCCTTGCCGGACAATTTTGCCTACTAGCTCAGGCTTTCCGGCTCCGTATGCTTCGGCAGCTAAAGGACTAACAGCAGAAACAATACCTGTAGTAATTAAAAGTAAAAAGGTAAAGATTGCAGCGCCTAAACCTCCAGATGCAATAGCCTGACTCCCTAATAGACCCATCATTACCGTATCTACAAAGCCAGTTGCCGATTGAGCAAGCTGTGCTGCTGCTAAAGGAACAGCTAACAGAAGACATTGTTTAACTTCAGATATTACTCTTTTTGTATTAGCCATATTATTTATAGAGCCAAGAAAATTAGGTTCTTCGGTTAGTTTTAAGCTTTTTATGTTTATTAGAATCTGTAATTGTTTAGACTTTATCAAACTTGTATTTACTTAATTTTTATTACTTTAGCCAGATGAATTGTGTTATATAAATATGTGTAGCTGAATCTTTTCTCTAATAATCTATCTCACTAATAAAATTCTGTTAATCCACATGTTAACCGTGGCTATACTTACAGGAAATTGTAACTTAGTGAGGCACAGATAATTGTAAGGGCACAACATGTTGTGCCCCTAGCTGTGAACTTCATTTACCTAAAATATGCTGTATATCTTACACATCTATGTCTAACTACGCCGATTTTAATTGAATAATACCTTTATCAAAGACGCGATTATCAGTAGCGATCGCACTTACTTCTATTCTATCTGGATACACTTCATACGCCGCAAAACTCAACCTCTCGGCAGAATATTCTGTCCACTCGGAACGCCCTACAGGACGCGTACCTGCACCACCACCAGTAATTAAATAAGTTGTTCCATTAATTGCACGGGTGCGTTCATAATGATGTTCGTGTCCATTGATATAAACTTGAACACCGTATTTTTCAAACAGCGGAGTAAAAGTTTTAATAAACTCTGGATTACTTCCATAAACACCAGATGCATAAATTGGATGATGACCAAATACAACTTTCCAAGCTGCATTACTGCGACTTAATTCTTTTTCTAACCAAGCTAGCTGGTTTTTCCAATCAGCATTACTATTAGTATCTAAAGCGAAAAATTGTACAGTTCCACGGCGAAATGTATAATATCGTCTTCCGTTCATATTAAAGCCGACATACTTCAGCTGTGGTTCGCCATTTGCAGTCCGAATATCGTGATTACCTAAACAAGCTTGAAATTTGACACCTTGCTTGAGCAAGGCTTGATAGGGACGCTCAAAAACTGCACTAATTTTCTCAATTTCGCCGTTGTTGTAAATGTTATCTCCAGCCAAAACGACTAAATCGTAAGGATTTTGTTTGTGATAAAAATTCATTGCCCCAGCCACAGCATACTGTCCTTTAGCGCCAGTTCCTGTATCTGCAACAGACACAAAACGTAATAACAAGTCCTTTTTTAGTGGGTTGGCCGCTATGGCTGTTGTGGAATCGCTAATATCAGCACTTTGATGATTTAACATCCAGCCCAAAAATCCTGTACCGATAGCGCCCAGGCTACTTAAAAATAAAAATTGACGGCGTTTCAAGCTCATAATTCACCAAATTTAATAAATAGTCCGTTTCCGCAGAAGTAATGTGCAATGAAGTGATACATTAAGGCAAAAGAGGCAGCACCAGTAATAATGTACGTTGTTTGTCTTTGATTCGCTGCTTTTGGTGAAAGTTCCATGTCACAAGACAATCCAAAACCGACTGATGAGCAGGTAACTCAACCTCCCCAAAAACCTTACCAGAGAGTTCAGCCAATTTGGAAGGCTAAAATTATCCAACTTCTGAGAGGAACAATTGGGGTTTTAGAAGTAACAGTCCAAAAACTGGAGACAGCACCCCCACCTGGTGCTGGGGAAACTCCCAGTTTTTTGCAGCGGCTTCAGTTGTGGTGGGGTGGACTATTAAGGACAGTCCGTTTATTTTTGCCATCAAATTTATCAACAAAGTTATCAGATACAGCTTTGACGGGAATTGTTACTGGAATTGCGGTAATTCTCGTTTGGACAACTACGACTATTTTTACTGGTAAACCTACGGAAGTAGCAACACTTCCCCCGGTTGAGGAGATTCCCATCCCAACACCAACGATAACTACTCCGCCGGAATCAGTCGCACCAGAACCACAGCCACCAGAGGAAATTACGCCGCCCCCAGAAGCACAGCAACCACCAGAGGAAATTACGCCGCCACCGCCAGAAGCCCAACAGCCACCAGAGGAAATTACACCAACGCCACCAGAACCAGAAGTAATTCCCACGCCAACGCCTACGCCAACACCAACCATAGAATTGACTCCTGAACAAGCCTTAATTGTGGCTATTGAAAATCAGGTAGCTGAAATTAGTGATCGCATTGCCTCAGGTCTGATAAAGTCAATTCAAGCCAACTTCCGCACGAGTAATCTCACTGTCAAAATTAGCGACGATTGGTACACTCTCCCAGAATCTCAACAGGATAAACTCGCTGCCGAGATTTTACAACGCTCTCAACAACTTGATTTTACTCATTTAGAAATTATCGACTCTCAAAATCGCCTGATAGCGCGTAACCCAGTTGTTGGTACCCAAATGGTAATTTTTAAACGACAAGCAACAGCTTCAACAACAACTTAAAAATTGGCGTTGCATCTTTTTATAAAGGGTTTTTAGATTTCATTACCTAAATTTCATCCCTTGTTTGTGCAACGCCCTAAAAATCCCAACGTTAAGCAAGAGACGCGATAAATCGCCGTCTCTACAACAATCAATTACTTGTAGAGACGGCGATTTATCGCGTCTTGTAGGCGATTCATCGCGTCTTTGTCATATAGAATTTTGATCAAATTTTGATCAAAAAACCTTAACCGGACAGTATTGGGTCTGGAGCTTATTCTAATTCTGAATTCTGCTGTAAATAATACACCTTTTTGCTTAAGTGTAAAATCTATGTTTATCACCTTTTTGTATCCACTGCAAAATTGACGACAAACTGTTGCATTATCTACTAAATAGGTGTATTTTATAGAATGGCTTTTCTAAAAAGCTTTAATAAAATATAATTCACTAAATCATAAAAAGCGCTCAATTGATATTTATCAATTTCAGCTAACTTTTTTTTTGCGAATTCATATAAACACTTAATCTACCAAGCTGAACTTCAAGCATTTATGTTAGACAACGTTTCGTTATTACTCCAAGCCTGTGAAAACTTAAATATCAGCTATGAAATTATTTATCCTGCTGAAAATTTAATCAAAGTAAAATTTAATAATAAACACCACTACTTTTGTAATTATAGCACTCCGTTAATTAATCAAGCAGTGGCAAAAATTGTCAGAGATAAGGAATATACTTATCATCTTTTAAATAAAAAAATTAAACTTCCTCGCACAATGGGGTTTCTTTCACCTCTTTGCGATCCAAAATACAAGATGTACTTAAAATTTCCCACTATTGAAGATATTCTCTTAGAAATTAAGGAAAATTTTGAAACACCTGTGATTGTAAAAAGAAATTCTGGTTCAAGCGGACATAACGTCTTTTTATGCCAGAATCAAGATGAAATTGAAAATGCTTTAAAAGAGATTTTTAATCTTAATAGCAAGTATGATTACGTCGCTATTGCCCAAGAATTAATTCACATTAAATCTGAATATAGAGCAGTTTTCTTAAATAAAGAGTTAGTTCTACTCTATGAAAAAGATATAACTAACGCGAATTTTATAGGTAACTTAAGTCCTCTCCACTGGGATGGCGCAAAAGCCAAATATATCAGCGATCCCAAAATTTTGTCAGAGATTGATAACTTTGCCAGACCGATTTTTGAAGAATTAGACCTTGATTATGGTGGGTTAGATATCGTATTAGATAAAGATAACCAATATTGGTTAATTGAAATCAATTCTCACCCGAATTTTACCATTTTCACCAGAGACAATGGCAAGGAACATGCATTAAAAGTTTTTGAAAAAATCCTAATTACTTTAGCCTCAAAATAATTTAGGGTATTGGGCATTGGGCAGGGAACATAATTCTTGTACAGACAAGGGTTAATCGCGTCTCTAGTGACTATTGGGTACTTTCATTGTCTGAGTTGGTATCCATACAGTAAAAATTGAGCCAACACTCACAGTTGATTCTACTTCAATTCGACCACGATGGAGTTCTACAAGTTGTTTAGTTAAAGCTAGTCCCAATCCGGTACCTTCGTAGCGGCGGCGATAGGGTGTATCGAGTTGCTGAAATTTCTCAAACAATAATGGTAATTTTTCTTCAGGAATGCCAATTCCAGTATCTTCCACTTGAAAAATAGCGGTGTCGTCTTCCACCCAAAGACGCAAAGTAACGCTGCCATTTTCGGGGGTAAATTTAATCGCATTGGTTAACAAATTCCAGAGAACTTGTTCTAATCGTTCAGAATCGGCGGTAAAGCGATCGCGCTTTGGATCAATTTGCAAATCTAGTTTGAGATTTACTTGTTCGCTTGTTGCTTTTTGTTGTAATGATTCCACAGTTCTTTGTGCAACACTCACCAAAGAAAATTCCGAAATATTTAAAGCTGTCTTTCCAGCCTCGATTTGTGATAAATCGAGGATGTCATTAATCATTTCTAATAAATGTTCTCCACTGTCGTGGATTGTTTGCAGATAATCCCGTTGTCGTTGACTTAATTCACCCAAAGGCCAGCGTAACAACGTCGAAGACATGCCAATCACATAAGTTAAAGGCGTGAGTAATTCATGGCTGATGGTAGCGAGAAATTCACTTCTCAGGCGGCTAGCAGCTTCGGCGGCGAGGAGGGCATCACGTAGCGCTCTTGTACGTTCAATAACTCGTTCTTCCAGCGTTTGTTTTTCTTGGGTGAGGGTTTGCATTAACTCCGCTTGGTGAATGGCGATCGCTAATTGTTCTGCTATGGAACTGAGCAACTTTTTTTCGCTATCAGTCCACTGACGTGGGCGATCGCACTGATGAGCAATTAGCAATCCCCAGAGTTTTTCCTCAAAGATAATCGGTGCAGCCAACTTTGCCCGGACTTGGCATTCCCTTAAAAAATTTAACAAACACTCTTCTAAAGCATAGGTTTTTTCGATATCATCCACAGCTAAAGTAAAGCCCTGGCGATACTTTTCCCAACATTGAGAGGTTGGGAAAAAACAATTTTTTTCTCTGTAATTCAATACCGATGTAATACCATCTTTAGCACGGGCTTCATAGACAATATAACCGCGATACTTTTGATACTCTTCTGGTAGAGATTGACTATTTACTGACAGAGAAAGCGGGGGTCTACCATTATCATTATTAGTGGAAAAATCCGAGCCTTGGCTTCCTCGAATTGAAATTTCAGATTTGATACCACTAGCTAAAATTCCCTCTGTTGTAGGTAGTGCCGTGCCATAGAAATCAATACTATCAAACTGGTATTCTTGAGTCTTGACTTTGGAACCCGGAAATTTATAAATTACTAATCTGTCTAATTCTAGAAACTCACGCACCTGTGTAATTGCCGTTGCCATAATTACTGGCAAATCCAGGCTTTTGCGGATCTGCGTTGTTACCTGATTTAACAGTTGTTCTTGGGAAATTTGTTTTTTTAGGGCATCTTCCACTGGCTGACAAATATAAACAGCCGGTCCAATTACACTTGGAGGTGGTATTATTTCTTGGTTTGGCTGAGTTAGAAAATATTCTAATAACAACAGCGTGAATTGACTTTGGAGTGTAGGATCATTAGGTCTAATAACTTGGCGATAACGTTCGAGATTTTGGTGAGTATCAGAATTGCACTCAAACAAATCTCTCAATTCCAACACAAAAGAGGCGATCGCCTCTAAATTAAATGTCAATGTAGCAGAGACGCCATTAATCCCGTCTGTACAAGAGTTCTGAGTAGGTAGTTGTTCTCCCTCATCTACCTCCAAATTCCCCACCAACAGCCCACTAAACTGCTCAGAAACTACTACTGTAAACCTTTGCCTTTCCCACTCCACAGGTATGCGAATCGACGCCAACACAGCTTCTGTTATTACCAAAGCTGGACTTCCCACCGTTTGAGCCATCTGCTCTAACAATTCCCCAAGCTGATTGAATACAACAATAGGCAAGGTTCGAGAAAAGCTCAAATCAGGAGAACTCAGCATTTTCAATCATTGTGGTAAGAGGGGGCTGAATGCAGGGACGAAAGTTTGTTTTTCTTCAGAAGAACTTAGAAGTCGGAATGGGCTATGTCCCGCTGCGCTAACAGAATTCAGAAGAAATGGGAGTTTGAGTGGGTGATAGAGTAGGATTCGCCCAGTCCGCGAGTGTCTGAGTATTAATCAAAACTTCGTCTCCTTATGGGCGAAAAAAAGTTCAAAATTCTTCCTTATTAAAACTCTATCCGTTTATGGGTGGAGTCTTCTGAATTCTGAATTCTGTTAGCGTAGCGGGACATAGCCCATTTTGACTCCTTTTTTCTTGTGTACTAACCAACAGTTTAAGACGGTAATAAAAGATTATGCATCGTATTAGTGGCATATCGGGTGGATTGAATCAGTCAGAGAGTTTAATTTTTGTAGAACAAACTCCAGCGACTCTGGTGTTGATTACGGCTGCTGATACTGATATTCAAACCTTGGCAGCTGCCGTTGGCAAATTACCTGCACCCTTTCCTACCTTCAGAGTCGCCAACTTATTGCAATTGCAGCAACAATTAAGTATAGATACTTACGCAGAGCAAGTTTTAGAACTTGCCCAGGTAATCATTCTACGCCTGTTAGGAGGACGTTCCTACTGGGCTTATGGCTTAGAAGTAGTGCAGGAAATTGTGCAACGTAATGGTACAACCCTTATTGTAATGCCCGGAGACGACAGTCTTGATCCCGACTTGATATCCCACTCTACTGTGCCTTTGGGTATTGTTAACCAGGTATGGCAGTATTTTAGCGAAGGCGGAGTAGAAAATTTCGTGAATGCTCTGCAATTTATCGCCGACACTTGTTTGTCAACTGCATACAATCCTCCATTACCCCAGCGCATACCGCGTGTGGGATTGTATGAATGGGGAGTGGGGAGTGGGGAGTGGGGAGTGGGGAGTGAGGGGGATGAGGGGGATG
>NZ_JACJSJ010000189.1 GCF_014698115.1 Nostoc sp. FACHB-973 | reverse complement strand
CATGTATTCTGGTAACTTGGACTTGAGGAAGCTACGCAGTTCAGTAACTTTTGGTGTCTGCTGTGGCTGTGGAACAATATAAGCAACTAGCCGTTTATCCCCGGTTGTATCAACGCGTGCAATGACACAACATACTTGCACATCCTCATGTTGGCTCAGTACGGCTTCAATTTCGCCCAACTCAATGCGGAAGCCCCGGATTTTCACCTGGTTATCGATGCGTCCCAGGTATTCTATGTTGCCATCTGGTAGATAACGCGCTAAGTCCCCAGTTTTGTATAATTTTGACAAGTGACCTTTGACAAGTGACTTGTCAAACGGGTTGGGGATGAATTTTTCTTGTGTTAACTCCGGACGGTTGAGGTAGCCTCTTGCTAATCCCGCACCACCGATGTGCAGTTCTCCTGGTACACCTACGGGTAGTGGTTGCAAGTTTTGGTCAAGGATATAAAGTTGGGTGTTGTCAATTGGACGACCAATAGGCACTGTCTTCAAATCACTCTCTGGTTGGCATTCCCAGAAGGTTACATCAATGGCAGCTTCTGTCGGACCATAGAGATTGTGTAATTGGCATCCTAAACGAGCAAAAAAGCGTTCCTGAAGTTCTAAAAGCAATGCTTCGCCACTACAAATAACTCGCTTCAAGCTACTGCAATTTTTTGCACTTTCTTCTTCTAGGAAAACTTGGAGCATCGAAGGCACAAAATGTAGTGTAGTAACCTGCTGCTTTAATATTAGGTTCACCAAGTAACCACTATCTTTATGTCCACCTGGTTTAGCTACAACTAAACGCGCTCCAGTCAATAATGGCCAGAAAAACTCCCAAACTGAGACATCAAAGCTAAAAGGAGTTTTTTGTAAAACGCAATCTACTGCTGTTAATTGATATGTTTGTTGCATCCACAGCAGGCGATTGCAAATCCCTAAGTGGGTGTTTAATGCTCCCTTAGGCTTTCCGGTAGAACCAGAGGTGTAAATCACATAAGCCAAGTTACTACCTTGCACAGCGGTGATTGGATTTTCTTGATTCCACTGAGAAATAAATTGCCAGCTAGTATCTAAGTAAACAAGTTGTGCTTGATGTTCTGGTAATCTTTCAACAAGATGCTGTTGAGTTAGCAGTACTGGAAGTTGAGCATCTTCAAGCATAAAGCCCAAGCGTTCAGTAGGATACTCAGGGTCAAGAGGCACATAAGCCCCACCCGCCTTCAGAATGCCCAACAGTCCCACCACCATTTCTACAGAACGCTCCACACAAATACCCACCAGTACATCTGCCCCTACTCCCAATGAGCGCAAGTAATGTGCCAACTGATTTGCACGAGTATTCAACTGCTCATAAGTCAGTTGTTGATTTTCAAACACAACTGCCACAGCATCCGGTGTGCGCTCTACCTGCTCCTCAAACAATTGATGGATACATTTATCTTGGGGATACTCTACGTGTGTATCATTCCACTCAACTAATAACTGCCGCAACTCAACTTCTGTGAGCATTGGCAATTGAGAAATTTGCTGTTGGGGATTTGCCACAATTGCCTCAAGTAAGGTGACAAAATGCCCCAGCATCCGGCTAATCGCTCCATGCTCAAATCGACTAGTATCGTAGCTTACCTTCAACAACAGTTGCTCACCAAAGATGGCTAAAAGCGTCAGAGGATAATTTGTTTGTTCAATAGCCCCAAAATTCGAGATCGAAAAACTGCCATTACCTTGTAAAGCAGCACTATCCACTGGATAATTCTCAAAGACGACAATGCTCTCAAATAAAGACGTACCTCTGTTGACATCACTCAGACCCTGAATCTCTATCAATGAGCTATAGGAAAATTGCTCAGACTCTACCTGTTGAGTCTGTAAATCCTTTAACAAACTCAGCAGTTGAGTATCATCAGAGATTTGCACCCGCACAGGCAGAGTATTAATAAATAATCCCACCATCGACTCCACACCAACAAGTGCCGGTGGACGACCAGACACGGTTGCACCAAAAACTACATCAGTTTCTTGACTGTAGCGACACAGCAACAATCCCCAAGTCGCCTGCACCAAATTATTTATAGTCAATTGATGCTGTCGTGCAAAAGATCCGACTGCTGCTGTCGCTGACACCGTTAAGTGAATTTGTTGTTCACTATAAGTCGAATGCTGCTTTTGACTTGACAATGGTTTATCTACAGTCAAGGGAGTAGGTGCAGTAAAACCTTGGAGTTTTTGCCGCCAAAAATCTGCTGCTAAATCTCGATTTTGTTGCTGTAACCAAGCAATGTAGTTACGGTAGCTCAGAGTTGGTCTTTTCGGTAAAGCTTCACCATGAGAAATTGCTTGATAAAACTCTAACAGGTCTTGGAAAACCAAAGGTAACGACCAGCCATCAAGTAATAAATGATGAAAATTCCAAACAAACTGATAAGTATTTTCATCCAATTGCAACAGATGTAAGCGCATCAATGGTGCAAGGGATAGTTGGAAACTCTGTTGTCGCTGGCCATCAAGAAAAGTCTCTAATTGCTGTTGCTGTTCAATAGCAGATAAGTGTCGCCAGTCTACAGTTTCGACGCTCACCTGAACCTGTCGATAGACAATTTGAATTGGCTGGCTCAAAGACTCCCAAACAAAACCAGTGCGGAAAATAGAATGCTTTTCTACCACTTGCTGCCAAGCTTTTGAAAACACTTCTACATTTATGTTTCCGTTGAAAGTGCAAATCACCTGTTCAAAATATACGCCTGAGTCTGGAGCGTACAAACTTTCAAATAACATCCCTTCTTGCATCGGAGATAAGGGATAAATATCTTCAATATTTTGGCGATTAGTTTTGCTAAGTTCTAGTTTCATAAATTTCCTAATATTTGATCCAGTTCTAGTTGGTTAAGTTGGAGTAACGGAAAATCTGTTGGCGTATAACCTGCATTTTCCGGCGATAAACAATGAGCAATGATTTCTTGCAAAGTTTCAACAAAATAAGCGGCAATATTCTCAATGGTTTTCTGCTGATGGATATCGGTACTGTATATCCAATCTATTTGCAGCCTTTCGTTTGCAATGATGGCATTAACATCTAGCAGACTTGAACGCTGACCTTGTAAACTCTGGCTTTGTCCGCTAGACTCACTAGCAAGTTGCATCAAAGAAGATGTATTCATAACTTGAGTAAATTGACCCAAATAATTGAAGCTAATCTCTGAAGCAGGAATTGTCTGTAGTTGAGCAGTTATTTCTGCATCAACATTCAGATAACGTAATAACCCGTAGCCAATGCCTTTGTTGGGAATTGCACGCAATTGTTCCTTGACAGATTTTAAAGCATTCCCAAGATCATCAAAGTCTATTGCTGAAAGTTTTAAAACCACCGGGAAAATCGTTGTAAACCAACCAATAGTCCGTGATAAGTCTACACCATCAATAATATCTTCCCGCCCATGACCTTCTAAGTTGAACAACACCGACTCACTATTAGTCCATCTGCTCAAAACTAACCCTAAGGCACTCAACAACACATCATTAATCTGTGTTTTATAAGCTTTGGGCACATCTTGCAGCAGTGCTTGGGTTTGTGCTTTATCTAATGATACTGATACTCTACTAACCGATGCCGCTGTGTTTACTCCTTGTGGATAGTCTACTGGCAATGGAGAAATTGAACTCTCACATGCCCTCAACCAATAACTCAGTTCTGATTTCAAGATATCTGATTGGGCATATTCTGTCAGTCGTTGCGCCCAATTTTTGAAGGATGTGGTTTTAGCAGGTAGTTGAATGGCTTTACCTTGAGACAGTTGCTCATAAAGGGTCTGCAAATCTTCTAACAATATCCGCCAGGAAACACCATCTACTACTAAGTGGTGAATCACAATCAGTAATCGCGCTCTTTTGTTAATTCCTAAAAAGAACAATCCCACTTGCACGAGATTTTTTTCCAGATTTAAACTCGCTTGTAATTCATTGGCTGTGCTTTCAATTACAGTTTCAAGCTGATTTTCTGGGATTGTTGATAAGTCGAAATGCGAGATAATATTGCTATCAGTTGGAGCGGCATGAATCTGCTGCCAATTAGAGTCTGTTTGACTAAATCTCAAGCGCAGAGCATCGTGATGTTTGAGCAATTCCTGCCATACTTGCTCTAATATTTCCCAGTTCAGATCTGATGGAATCGAGAGTAGAAATGATTGATTAAAGTGGTGCTTTTCTGGGAGGTTCTGCTCAAAAAACCAGTGTTGAATGGGCGTTAAGGGTGATGTGCCAGTTACTAATCCTTGTTCAATGAAGAGTGCTTTTGTTGTGCCTGCTACTGTGGCTAATTGAGCGATTGTTTGATTGGCAAATAGTTGTTTGACTGTTAGCTCAATTCCAGCTAACTTGGCTCTGGTGATAATTTGAATGCTGAGAATGGAGTCTCCACCTAGTTCAAAGAAGTTATCATCTATGCCAATTGATTCGACTCTGAGGACTTGCGCCCAAATTTCGGCTAATTTTTCTTCAATGGGGTTGCGTGGTGCCACTAAGGTGGTTTCTATTCCAACCCGTGATTCTGGTGCTGGTAGGGCGCGACGGTCTATTTTGCCGTTGGGAGTTAGTGGTAAGGATTCCAGGATGACTATTACTGAAGGCACCATGTAGTCTGGTAGCTTTTCTTTGAGGAAGCTACGCAGTTCGCTGACTGTGGGTGTTATCTGTGCCTTGGGTACGATGTAGCCCACTAGGCGTTTAGTTCCAGGAATATCAACCCTTGCGATGACACAAGATGCTTGCACATCCGGGTGTTGGCTCAGTGCTGCTTCAATTTCTCCCAACTCAATGCGGAAACCTCGTATTTTTACTTGGTTGTCGATCCGTCCTAAGTATTCTATATTTCCATCTGGTAAATAGCGTACCAAATCCCCTGTTTTGTACAATTTTGACTTTTCACCTTTGACAAGTGACTTGTCAAAGGGATTAGGGATGAATTTTTCTTGTGTTAAGTCGGGGCGGTTGAGATAGCCTCTTGCTAATCCCGCGCCACCGATGTGTAGTTCTCCTGCTACACCTACGGGTACTGGTTGTAAGCTTTGGTCTAATATATAAATCTGGGTGTTGGAAATTGCTTGACCAATGGGGATAGTTGTGGCTGTGCTTGGTAAGTTTTCTACCAAGTACCAAGAAGAAAAAGTGGTATTTTCTGTTGGTCCATAGACATGAAGCAGTTGCTGTGGAGCACCTTTGTCTAGTACCTCAAGCACCCATTTGGGATCAACTGCTTCACCTCCAAATAGGAGATATCTTAAACAACTAAATGCTTGGGGTGCAAAACTGGCTAACTGATTGAAGAAAGCGGTGGTTAAGAATAAGACACTGACCTTTTGGGAGCGTATATTTGCAGCAAATTCTGGCGGCGAAAGCAATACAGATTTTGTGATGATGACTAACTTGGCTCCGGAAAGCAATGCTCCCCAAATTTCAAAGGTCGCTGCATCAAAAGCAATATTTGCCGCTTGAGCAATGTGGTCATCAGCTGTTAATTGTATGTAGTTGGTGTTGAAGACCAGTCGATTTACAGCCTGATGAGTTACGGATACTCCCTTGGGTGTTCCTGTAGAACCCGAGGTATAAATCACATAGGAGAGGTTTTCCGAACTGGCTGTGCTGTTGAGATTGTCCTGATTTGCTTGCTTAATCAAGAGCCAGTCAGTATCCAAACAGACAACACGTGCCTGATGTTGCCCAAGAAACTCTACTAATTTATTTTGAGTCAACAGCACTTTTACCTGAGTGTCTGCAAGCATAAAACTCAGGCGTTCGGTAGGATACTCTGGGTCAAGGGGCACATAAGCCCCACCCGCCTTGAGAATGCCCAACAGTCCGACAACCATTTCTAAAGAACGCTCGACACAAATACCCACCAGCACATCGGCGGACACTCCCAAGGACTGCAAGTAATGCGCTAACTGGTTGGCCCGAGAGTTCAATTCACCATAGGTAAGTTGCTGATTCTCAAACACCACTGCTACTGCATCCGGGGTACTCAAACACTGCTCCTCAAATAACTGATGGATACATTTATCTATTGGATAATCCGTTTGAGTATTATTCCACTCAATTAGTAACTGGTGTTGCTCAACTTCTGTGAGTATTGGCAGTTGGGAAATTCGGTCTTTAGGATTTGCCACAATTGCCGAAAGCATTGTGACAAAATGACCCGTCATCCGCTCAATGGTGCTGCTATCAAATAAGTCAGTGTTGTATTCCCATGCTCCCACTAGTCCAGTAGGAGTGTTTTCCATTGCTAAGGTAATGTCAAACTTTGCTGTGGCGCTTTCTATTGGCAGATGACTTATAGTTAACCCACTCAACTCTACTTGTGACATGGGTGCATTCTGGAGGACAAACATCACCTGGAACAATGGTGTATGACTCAGGTCTCGTTCTGGCTGCAATGCTTCCACCAACATTTCAAATGGTAAGTCCTGATGAGCGTAGGCGCCTAGTGTCATTTCCCGAATTTGAGGCAGTAATTCCTCAAAACTGGGGTCGCCTGAGACATCAGTACGCATTACTAAAGTGTTGACAAAAAAGCCTATTAACCCTTCTATCTCAGAGCGATCGCGGTTGGCAATTGGTGTCCCCACTAAAATGTCTGTTTGTCCTGTGTAGCGGTAAAGTAGGGTATCAAACGCTGCCAACAACGTCATGAACAAGGTGACTCCTTGTTGCTGACTCAGTTGTGTCAATTTTTGAGTCAGTTCAACAGAAAGTGCAAATTTCACAGATGCCCCATGATAGGTTTGCACAGGCGGTCTCGGTCGGTCTGTGGGTAGTGGCAAGAATGTGGGTGCTGAGGCTAGTTGTTCTTGCCAGTAATTTAATTGCTTTTGCAGTACCTCCCCTTGCAACCAGCCTCGCTGCCAAATGGCAAAATCTGCGTATTGAATTGGCAGTGGCAATAAGGGAGAGGGTTGACCTATTGAATAAGCATTGTAGAGCGATCGCAACTCTTCGACAAACACACCCATTGACCAGCCATCACTGACAACATGATGCATACACACTATTAACACGTGTTCTGTAGGAGACAGCACTACTAATGTTGCTCTGATTAATGTTTCACTTGCTAAGTCAAATGATTGAAGTGCTTGTTGTTGGGCTAATTGCTGTAAAGCGATTTCTGGAGAGTTTGTGGATAAATCCTTCAACTCAACAACTGTTACTTTCCAATTGCTTTGTGTTTGGATGATTTGAGTTGCTTTTCCATCAACTGTGATGAAATTAGTCCGTAATGTTTCGTGGCGTTGAATGATTTCTTTTAAGCTTTGTTCTAAGGCTGCAAATGAGAGAGTCCCCACTAAACGCAAAGCGGCAGGGATGTTGTAGAAGGAACTATTTGGCTCGAACTGGTCTAAGAACCACAAACGCTGTTGAGCAAATGATAGGGGTAGTTCTGTGTTCTCAACTCTTGGTAATATGGGTGGTGCAGAAAGTTCCAAGTCTTGTTGCTGCAACTGTTGAATGTTTTGCGACAATTGAGCAATTGTTGGTGCTGCAAATAAGCTACGCAATGGTAGTTCTACTTTTAAACTGGTACGCACACGGGAAATGAGTTGTGTTGCTAGTAGTGAGTGTCCTCCCAAGGTAAAGAAGTTATCATGGATGCCTACTCGCTCTACTTTCAGGACTTGTGTCCAAATCAGTGCCAGTATTTCTTCGATGGCTGTACGTGGGGCGACGTATTTTTCTGTTGATTCACTACTTGCTTCTGGTGCTGGTAAGGCGCGGCGGTCTATTTTGCCGTTGGCAGTTAGTGGGAGGGATTCTAAAAAGACTATGAAAGCAGGTACCATGTATTCTGGTAACTTGGACTTGAGGAAGCTACGCAGTTCAGTAACTTTTGGTGTCTGCTGTGGCTGTGGAACGATGTAGGCGACTAGCCGTTTATCGCCGGTTGTATCAACGCGTGCAATGACACAACATACTTGCACATCCTCATGTTGGCTCAGTACGGCTTCAATTTCGCCCAACTCAATGCGGAAGCCCCGGATTTTCACCTGGTTATCGATGCGTCCCAGGTATTCTATGTTGCCATCTGGTAGATAACGTGCTAAGTCTCCTGTTTTGTACAGGCGTTCTTCCCCTCTGCCCCTCTGCTCCCCTGCTCCCCTGCCTCCAACAAACGGGTTGGGGATGAATTTCTCTTGTGTCAATTCTGGTCGGTTGAGATAGCCTCTTGCTAATCCCGCACCACCGATGTGCAGTTCTCCTGGTACACCTACGGGTACTGGTTGCAAGTTTTGGTCTAATATATAAACCTGGGTGTTGGCAATTGGGCGTCCAATGGGAACGGAAGCATCTGGACTCAGTGAGGTTGGGATTTGATAACAGCAAGTAAAAGTTGTATTTTCTGTTGGACCGTAACCGTTAATCAGTTGACAGTTCTCCACAGTTTGTCGAAATTTCTGCACATGGCTAACAGATAAAATATCACCACCTGCTAACAGTTGACGTAAGGGTTTTAAGGCATCAATCTTTTCATCTACCATTAAATGAAATAGACCTGCGGTTAGCCAAAGGGTGGTAACAAGGTATTGTTCAATAACTTGTGCTAATTCATCTATTGATGGGGTGTTAGCCGGAAAGATTACTAGTTTTCCACTGTTGAGTAAGCAACCCCAAATTTCAAAGGTTGCAGCGTCGAAGGAGATAGGTGCAACTTGTAGAAATACTTCTTTGGCAGAAAAAGTAACATAGTCAGTTTGTTTGACTAATCGAACTACACTTTGATGGACAATGCTCACACCTTTGGGTTGACCTGTAGAACCGCTTGTGTACATGACATAAGCTAAGTCCTGAGCTTTGATACTAGTTTTGGGGTTGTTTTGTGTTTGTTGATTGATGAGATTGGAGTTTGTGTCTAAGCAAATTACACAAGCTGTGCAATCTGGCAGTTTGTTAACTAGTTTTTCTTGAGTCAATAAGACTGAAAGTTGAGTGTCTTCTAACATGAAGCTCAAACGCTCAGTTGGATACTCAGGGTCAAGGGGCACATAAGCTCCACCCGCTTTGAGAATGCCAAGTAATCCTACGAGCATATCTATTGAGCGCTCGACACAAATACCCACCAGCACATCTGCTCCCACTCCCAAGGAGCGTAAGTAATGTGCCAATTGGTTTGCACGACTATTCAATTCCTGATAAGTAAGTTGTTGATCTTTAAACACCACTGCTACGGCATCGGGTGTATGTTGTACCTGCTCCTCAAATAACTGATGGATACATTTATCTTGCGGATAGTCGCGGTGTGTATCATTCCACTCAACTAACAACTGCCGTTGCTCAGATTCTGTTAAAATAGCCAACTCGGAAATTCGCTCTTTGGGATTGGCTACAATTGCCGAAAGTATTGTGACAAAATGACCCGTCATCCGCTCAATGGTGCTGTTATCAAACAAGTCAGTGTTGTATTCCCATACTCCCACTAGTCCAGTAGGAGTGTTTTCCATTGCTAAGGTCAGGTCAAACTTTGCTGTGGTGCTTTCTATTGGCAGACGATTTATAGTTAACCCAGTCAACTCTATTTGTGACATGGGTGCATTTTGCAGTGCAAACATCACCTGGAACAATGGTGTATGACTCAGGTCTCGTTCTGGCTGCAATGCCTCTACTAGCATTTCAAACGGTAAATCCTGATGAGCGTAGGCGCCTAGTGCCATTTCCCGAATTTGAGGCAGTAATTCCTCAAAACTGGGGTCGTCTGAAAGATCTGTCCGTAAAACTAATGTGTTGACAAAAAAGCCTATTAACCCTTCTATTTCACTGCGATCGCGGTTGGCAATGGGAGACCCAACCAAAATGTCTGTTTGTCCTGTGTAACGGTAAAGTAATGTGTTATATGCTGCCAACAAGGTCATGAACAAGGTGACTCCTTGTTGCTGACTCAGTTGTGTCAATTTTTGAGTCAGTTCAACAGACAGTGCAAATTCCACATATGCACCTGCGAAAGTCTGCACAGCTGGTCTTGGTCGGTCTGTGGGTAGTGGCAAGAATGTTGGTGCGTCTCCCAGTTGTTGTTGCCAATAATCCAATTGGCTTTGTAATACCTCGCCTTGCAACCATTGTCTTTGCCAAATAGCAAAATCTGCGTACTGAATTGGCAGTGGGGGTAACAAACAAGGCTGCCCTACTGAATAAGCATTGTAGAGCGATCGCAACTCTTCCACAAACACACCCATTGACCAGCCATCTGAGACAGCATGGTGCATACACACTATTAACACGTGTTCTGTATCAGACAGCACCACTAATGTTACTCTGATTAATGCTTCGCTTGCTAAGTCAAAAGGTTGAAGTGCTTGTTGTCGCCCTAATTGCTGTAAAGCGATTTCTGGAGAGCTTGTGGATAAATCCTTCAACTCAACAACTGTAATTGTCCAATTGGTTTGTGTTTGAATGATTTGAGTTGCTTTTCCATCAATTGTGATGAAATTAGTCCGTAATGTTTCGTGGCGTTGAATAATTTCTTTTAAGCTTTGTTCTAAGGCTGCAAATGAGAGAGTCCCCACTAGACGCAAAGCGGCAGGGATGTTGTAGAATGCACTATTCGGCTCGAACTGGTCTAAAAACCACAAACGCTGTTGAGCAAATGACAGTGGTAGTTCTGTGTTCTCAACTCTTGGTAAAATGGGCGGTGCAGAAAGTTCTAAGTCTTGTTGCTGCAACCTTTGAATGTTTTGGGATAATTCCTCGATTGTTGGTGCTGCAAATAACGAACGCAATGGTAGTTCTACTTTCAAGGTAGTACGCACGCGGGAAATTAGTTGCGTTGCTAGTAGCGAGTGCCCTCCGAGTTCAAAGAAGTTATCGTGTATGCCTACTGGCTTTACTTTCAGCACTTGTGTCCAAATCAGCGTCAGGATTTCTTCCATCGCTGTGCGCGGTGCGACATATTTTTCTCTTAGTTGACTACTTGCTTCTGGTGCTGGTAGAGCGCGGCGGTCTACTTTGCCGCTAGGAGTTAGCGGTAAAGATTCCAAGATGACTATGAAAGCAGGAACCATGTATTCTGGTAACTTTTCTTTGAGGAAGCTACGCAGTTGGTTGACTGTGGGTGTCTGCTGTTTGTGTGGGACGATGTAGGCGGCTAGCCGTTTATCGCCGGTCGCATCAACGCGTGCGATGACACAAGATGCTTGCACATGTTGGTGTTGGCTCAGGACTGCTTCAATTTCTCCCAACTCAATGCGGAAGCCCCGGATTTTTACTTGGTTGTCAATTCGTCCTAAGTATTCTATGTTGCCATCTGGTAAGTAACGTGCTAAGTCTCCGGTTTTGTAGAGACGTTCGGAATTAGAGGATTGGTCTTCTGTTTCCCCTCTGCCCCTCTGCCCCCCTGCTCCCCTGCCTCCAACAAACGGGTTTTGTATGAATTTCTCCTGGGTTAACTCGCTTCGATTCAGATAGCCTTTTGCTAAAGCCACACCACCGATGTGCAGTTCCCCTGGTACACCCACAGGTACAGGCTTTTGATACTTATCCAGGATGTAGATTTGCGTGTTGGCAATGGGACGCCCAATGGCAGGAAGTAGCGGCCAACTCTCCACTGAAGAATTAGTCAAAGTCAAACTGGTGACAACATGGCTCTCCGATGGACCGTAATGATTGTGCAGAGTACAGTCACTTAGCTTACTTAACCAATTGGAAATGGCAGGAGTAATCTGTAATTGTTCCCCAGCAGTAATGATTTCCCTCAGATTACTAATCACTGATTCATTAGCAACAGCAACTTCGGCTAGTTGCTGTAAACCAACAAACGGAACAAATAGTCT
>NZ_JACJSJ010000188.1 GCF_014698115.1 Nostoc sp. FACHB-973 | reverse complement strand
ATCTGATTAAAGAAGTCGGAAGTCGGAAGTTGTTCGTCTGAAGTACAGTCAGGACTTACGCACAGGTAACGGAAAATTGTAGACGCCCACCGGCTTCCCGCAGGATACCACAGAGAACGCAGCAAAAAGTCTGAGCGCCGGAAGTTGGCGCTCGTACTTTTCAAGCTAGAGGGCACAGAAGAATAAGAGTTTCAGAGAGTTTTTGCGTAAGTCCTAAGAACGTCAGCGAAAGCGTGGAAAAAAGCGTGAAGTAGAGATACAGGAGGTAGTAAATGCAATTTTTTACTTATACCGATTCTCTATGAAGATGAGCTTAGTTGACTCGGCGATTGATTTGGTGATTAGAGAGGAGTCGTAGAGAAGACTGATTGGTGATTTTTGCGATCGCTCCACCACTCCCAATACTGCTCGGATAAGCAGGGGAGGCAGGGGAGGCAGGGGAGGCAAAAACAAGGGCGCCAGCCTCCATTTCTCACCCGGCTATTGAACAGCTTGCCTCAACCAAGAAATTCCAAAACCTACGCAGTATTGCCACCACTCCCTATAAAGTAAAGGCATCTGAAGCATAATTAACTCGATGACACTGTAAGCTCTCGCTCTTTGACTTTAGTTTTTGCTGATGGATTTAATAAAGCGATCGCAGGTTGTTCTTCCTTTCTGTACACCGAGCTTAATAGGATATCTAGCACATCAGCTTTCCGGGCAAGTTCGATGGCACGATGGGTAATGATATCCCCCGGACTTAAAATCACGCTATCATCCTTGTTTAAAATGATTCGATTCACGGTACGTCCTAAAGCATCTTTGATGCGGTGTTCTTCTAATGTTTGAATTGCCTGTTGGCTTACCTCTTCAAATCTTTTTTGGAGGATTGCCACGAAGCTAGTTACATTCTCTTGTACGCGAACAACACTATCAACCACCAATTCGCCTGTATCGGAAAGTGTGCGATTGGCACTAGAACCAACTGCGTCAATGAACGTCAAGCCAACGGCATTGAGTAGCGCCCGTTCTTGCTTGTAACTGCGGCTGCGCTCAATTACTTGTTGGGTAACAATTTGTCCTGGCGCAGCTACGACTAATCCATCATTAGTCCGAACTAACTGATGCACTCGTCGTCCCAAAGCTTGTTCTACTAAATAACTAGCAACAATATTGCTGGTTGAGTTACTCAACTCGGCTGTTAAGCTGCCTTTTGTTGCTTGGAACAGTTGGTTAAGTATTCCCTGATGCTCGGCTCGTTCGGCAATCTCCAATGTAATTGGCTCTCCTTGAGCAATTAGCAATGTTCCATTCGGGGAAATTACATCGTAATCAACTACTCTATCAATCACCAATGCCTTTTGTTCTTCTGGATTGATAATTGCATTCATTAATTTGGTAGCAGTGTTGCGAGCTGTCAGTCGCAACTTTTCATCCGCGATCGCAGTTGTTTGTTTTACAGTTTCCTGGAATTGATTGCTAGTTGTGTCTACAGTTTCCTGAATTTTACGATTTAACTCGGCTACAACATCTCCTCCAGTGGCTCGATAAAGTTGATGGAGTACACCTAGACGTTCGGCCTCATCAGCAATCGATCTGGTAACTGTTTGTCCCCGCATCGCTAACACGCTGCCATCTGGGGCAAATACATCTCTATCTGCAATTTGACCGATCGCAAAAGCTTTTTGCGCCGTTGAATCGATAATTGCGTTTGTCATCGATGTTGTTGCTGCTTGATTGGCATCTTGCAATTGTCTGCTAACAACCTCAGTTGTTTCTTGCAATTTTTCTGTAGCAATCTCACCTACTCTTTGAAGTTTTTGATTAGCTGCCGCTGTGGTGTCTTGTATTGTATTGCTAGCTGTTTGAATGGCTCCTTTAAAACCACCCACTTGTTCTTGCATGAGTTCAGCAGTTTCAACGGGTACAAATGCAAAATTCTCTCCGATTTTGAGCGTCTTAGTAGCAGGAACAAAGCATCGTCCAGAATAAGCATCAGCAAACAAACCGCCGGATACTTCGTATCCTTCAACGACTCCTGTTTGTTCGTCAAAATAAAGGTCAACCATTGTTCCCAAATCGCGTCCATTTACAGTCAAGATTCGGGTTCCTTTAAGCACATTGTTGCGCTTTACAATAGCTCTAATTTCTGGCGCTTTCTTAATTTTGACTACTGCTGCTTTGGAAGGTACGATTACAGCGTTTAAACCGATGGCTTGTACTTGAGCAAATGGAATCACACGGGCACTACGAAACAAGCCGCCATCATCTACAAGCAATCCCAGAAGTCGATCGCTCTGTTGGTCAAAAATTAAGTCTTGAATCCGCTCAATTCGCTCTCCGGTGTTGTAAGCAACAACAATTTTTCCGATTAAATCAGTTCCTCGACGCATATCTTTGATTCCTTTGGTAGTGCTGAGTTCCTAAAGTTTGTTTGCAGGTAAATAATGCCGCTTGCTTTGAGCCGGGGAACCTGTTCTTCGCAATGGCTTTTCTTCACAGTTTCTCGATGATTGAAAAATCAATTATGAATACTTGTTACTCAGTACTATAGCAATCCTGAATCATATGTGAGAAAATACTTAACCTACAAACGTAGTTTTAAACACTCATTTATGACTTAATTTGGAGGCTAGAATTATATATATTGCATAATATATAGCTTAAAACTAAGTTTTATAAATCACGTTGTAATCTCCGTATATTCTCATAAATCATTTAGGATTGCTATATTTTAGATAAGCGAGTTGTTGGAGAATTAGAAGATAAACTACTTGTTTGCAGGTTAATTTTTACTTTTTGAACCAGATCCTCTAAATCGAAAACACCTTTATATTCAAGTACTCCAGCTGCGGCGATCGCTACAACCATCGCAGAAAGCACATACAAATTAGCAGGCGATCGCCGCTGTCCTATCAATCTTGGCATTGTTTTATTCCTTATTATCTTATCGAGCAAAAACAGAGTAAATATGGCTAATTCATAGCTCTATCGAAACTAAAAAATCTTTTTCAAAATTAAATTTGAATTAATTAAGACTACAGAAGAAAAAAGCAATCCTCTAAATATTATATTTATTTATTTATGAGGATTGCTGTATTTCAATCAAATTCATCGTCAAAATTAGTAAAAAAATCAGTACACTTGCGATTGCACTAACACTTTACAAGTTAGCGACAAATCCTGCGGTACAGTTTTAAGAACGATGACAAGTCTGAATTCGCTAATTCTGAATTTTGGATTCTTGAGACAGCAAGCTTGATTAGTCAATCAGTTTTTTCACTTCATCTTTGGCGTTTTCAACAGAGTGGCTAACATTAGCCTCAGCTTGTTTTAGCTTGCCTTCGGCTTCTAGCTCTGGATTGTCAGTTACTTGACCTGCAATTTCTTTAGCTTTACCTTCAATGTTTTTGGCAGTTGCTTTGATTTTATCTTCTAAGCTCATAGAATTCTCCTACGATAATCAGGTTCAAAAGTTTGTAAAAAATCAAGACTTTGTATTCTTACTACTCTCTCTTCCGAGAGAGATAAGTATGATTCGTAAGAATTATTGACATATAAATATATCAATGTTAAAGCCTGATTGTGCTTTTTTGAAGAAGCTTTTAGCTTTCATTATTTAGTATACATAAAAATTTAAAAATTTACATGCAGCTACTAAAAATGCACGAGTCTATTAGTTTATCTATATTGTAAAGACTTCGTAAAAACTTTTAAAGATTTAACTTTTTAATATAAATGTGTGACCTGTTTCTAGCAATTTTGTGAGCTGTTTTTAGCAGCAGATGTAAAATCCTGAACCTTTGATTTATCAAAGGTTTGGCATCATAGTTTTACTAATTTTTAGACCTTACATCTTGCTGCTTGTAAATAGTATTTATTAATTATATTTATGCATTTGATAATCAATCATTAATTTATTACATCATCATCTTTTAGGTTAAAATAGAAAACTATCTCCTGCGCTCTATACAAAAATTATTTAGAATAAAGTTTGCGTGTCAAAAATCTGCACCTAGCAAATATCAGAAATTCCTTACAATAGATAAAAATAACAATCAATATGGAACGCTTATCTGACGCATTACGGAATCGGATAAAGGTTACAGTAAAACGAACAAGAGAAGCGATCGCAGATTCCTTAGTTAACTTAGAACAAAAAAGTCAAGTCAGTTTAGTTGACGTAAAAAAGCAGGTTAAAACACAGCTTTTTGAAACAAAGAATCAAGTTAAAACTCAAATTTCTGAGGTTCAACAGCAGGTTGAAACACATCTCGTCACTTGGAATAATTTTCGTCAGATTGAGAGTATCCAGTCCGAGCGCTTTGTAATTTTCCTGCTGAAACTACTACTTAAAGAGCAGAAATCTCCAGCCGAGAAACCAAGGTTCAAAGCAGGTTCTTTATTTCCTGATGGCTGGACAACATTCGCAGCATTGACGTTGGTATTGCGAGGTGTGGCAGAAGTTTTGTCACAAAAATCAGATTTATCCTGGAAAATTAAATCTGATTCGATTTTGAGTTACGAAAAGCCTGTTAATAAAGGACGTAGTGGCAAAATCGAGTATTATATCAGCGATGAAAGTTTTTCTCCACAAAAGCAAGCATCAACAATAGATGCTGCTCTTACCACCATTGAGGAATTTGACCCCAGAGCAGGTGCTATTCATCTAATTTACTGTGCTAAAGCACTTCAGCTTCACGAACCTTGTAATCAAGCTTTTGTGATTGATGATAAACAGTTGGTTGAATATACAGGTTTATCAAAGCGCCGTGATTTGAGCAAATCACAAAAATTAGAGATTCTAGATAGTTTGGTAAGACAACCTGCTCAAGTCTTGGCAGAAATTACTTGGTTCAATACAGAAAAAGTTCCGGCGTTTACAACAACAGATTGGCAAATTTGGAACGTTTCTGTGGAACACAAATTTGCGGAAGCAGAGAATAGCCATTGCAAACCGATTGGTTTAACTGTTACCGTCAAACCCGGCGAGTGGGCAAGATACTTTTTGAACAAATCAGAATATTATTACCATACAGGCATCATCACCAAGAAAACCGTACAAACGCTTTTTAGTATTGGTAAGCAAAACGTCGGTGCTGCCAGAATCCTGATTTGGCTAACTTTTCAAATTGTACCCGGATTACAAAACCGCTTGATTGGCAAAACGCTGTTAGAAATTGCCTATGGAGAAAAACGAGTTACAGCAGCAGCAAGCGATCGCCAACTGCGTCGCTGTTTAGCTGACGACTTTGAAACTGATATGAATGTTGTTAAAAAAGCTGGATGGCAAATAGAACTTGAAATTGGGCCAGATTGGTTGGAGAACAAGCAAGGCAAACGTCCGGCTGGATTTTGGCAAGAACTTTTAATATCACGCTGGCGGTTCAATTTGCCGTTAGAAGCACAACAACGGTTAAACAACCCGCAAAGCCAAAACAGAATTACCCGCCAAACCAAAAATCTGCGTCAACTGCGATCGCCATCAGGTGAGATTATTCGCAAAGCCAGAAAAGCTAAAGGCTGGTCGAGGGCGTTTTTTGCCTCAACGATGGGAAAAAGTATCTCTTGGGTTGACGCTGTAGAAACCAATCACCGCCAAGTCTCTGCCAAAGATTTACCCATGCTAATAGAACGTCTCGGTCTTCACCCTATGGATTGGTAAGTAGATGTAGCGAACTGCAATCATAACCAAATACTTGAGTATTCGCTTGTGTGTCAGGAAGATCAAAAACAGGCATTGTTGAGAAATGTAAATATAGCTTGATTCAAGGCAAGCAATTGACAAACAAATATTCACTTGTACAGCTTACTTATCTATCCCTTTATTCTTATCTTACATTTGGCTAAGATGAGGCTAGAAGTGGCGATCGCACTAGTAAGTCACTAGTCCACACTTTACAGTATTCTTACCTGCTCCTCAGCAATCTGACAATTCAGATCGTGTGGAAAAGTTCACGTAAAACCTAACCCCCCAGCCCCCTTCCCTTCAAGGGAAGGGCGAGAATTCAAAGCCTCTCTCCTACAAGGAGAGAGGAATGGAAGTGAAGTTTTCCAGATCCCGCTGAAAAGTTAGCTCAGTAATGGGGAGTTTTTTATCAAACTTTCCGATATGCAAAAAAGAACTCTCCCTGACAGCTTAAGAACTTTAGGGATATAAGATAGATAGGAATAGGGAATACAGGAGATTTATAAATTTATTTTATAATTTAATTCTAAAAATTACTAGACAGAGAAATCATTTAGTAGTTCAAATGTTCTAAAAGTAGCGAAATACATAGAATTAATAGAAAGAAAGTGTAATAGGCATGAAACCATTGGAAAAACCTTATTCAGTTGATTCCCGATACAACCCCGCAGCAATTGAAGAAAAATGGCAAAAAACATGGGCAGAACTTGGCTTAGATCGAACACCTACAGCTAGCAACAAGCCAAAATTCTACGCTTTGTCCATGTTCCCTTATCCATCGGGCAGCTTACACATGGGTCACGTCCGTAATTATACCATTACTGACGTGATTGCCCGCCTCAAGCGAATGCAAGGGTATCGGGTAATACACCCAATGGGTTGGGATGCTTTTGGCTTGCCGGCAGAAAACGCTGCCATTGACCGTGGTGTGCCGCCAGCAAAGTGGACTTATCAGAATATTGCCCAGATGCGGCAACAATTGCAGCGTCTTGGTTTATCTATAGACTGGGAATGCGAAGTCGCTACCTGTTCGCCAGAATATTACAAGTGGACGCAATGGATTTTCTTGCAATTTTTACAAGCTGGTTTAGCTTACCAAAAAGAAGCTGCGGTAAATTGGGACCCCATTGACCAAACTGTACTGGCAAATGAACAAGTCGATAACGAAGGACGTTCTTGGCGCAGTGGGGCAATAGTTGAGCGCAAATTGTTGCGGCAGTGGTTTTTTAAGATTACTGACTATGCCGAAGAATTACTCAATGACTTGGATAAGTTGACGGGTTGGCCAGAACGCGTCAAATTAATGCAGGCAAATTGGATTGGTAAATCCACAGGCGCTTACTTAGAATTTCCGATTGTTGGGATAGATGAAAAAATCGCTGTATACACCACACGCCCAGATACAGTTTTTGGCGTGAGTTACGTGGTGTTAGCACCAGAACATCCTTTAACAAAGCGTGTCACCACAAAAGAACAACAAGCGACAGTAGAAGCGTTTATTAAAGAGGTTTCTAATCAAAGTGAGTTGGAACGTACCGCTGAAGATAAACCTAAGCGGGGTGTCCCGACAGGTGGGGTAGCAATTAACCCGTTTACAGGGGAAGAAGTGCCCATTTGGATTGCTGACTACGTACTGTATGAATATGGTACTGGGGCAGTCATGGGTGTACCGGCACACGATATCCGGGATTTTAAGTTTGCCCGGACTTATGATTTGCCGATTGATTTTGTCATCGCTTGCCCAGATGATGTTGCAGGTTTTGACTTAACTCCAACATCAGAGACGGATGAAGTCACGCAACTCGTGCAAATTGAATACAACCAGGCATACACTGAACCAGGAATTTTAATTAATTCCGGTGCTTTTACTGGCATGACTTCCACAGATGCTAAACAGGCGATCGTTGACTATGCCGAACAACAAGGTTTTGGTAAAATGCGGGTGCAATATCGGTTGCGGGATTGGTTGATTTCCCGGCAGCGTTACTGGGGCGCACCGATACCCGTAATTCACTGTCCTAATTGTGGGATAGTACCAGTACCTGACAAAGATTTGCCAGTACAATTACCGGAGGAGGTGGAATTTACTGGACGTGGTGGTTCACCTTTGACTCAGCTGGAAAGTTGGGTAAATGTGCCTTGTCCGACTTGCGGCACTCCGGCGAAGCGGGAAACTGACACGATGGATACTTTTATTGATTCCTCGTGGTATTTCTTGCGGTTTCCAGATGCTAAGAATGAACAACAGGTTTTTGATTCCAGTAAAATCAATGACTGGATGCCAGTAGATCAGTACGTAGGTGGGATTGAACACGCAATTTTACATTTGTTGTATTCGCGGTTCTTTACCAAGGTACTGCGGGACAGAGGTTTATTGAATTTTGATGAACCGTTCCAACGTCTGTTAACTCAAGGCATGGTGCAGGGTTTAACTTACTTGAATCCCAACAAGGGCGGTAAAGATAAATGGATTCCTTCTAATCTGGTGAATGCTGCTGACCCACGCGACCCCCAGACGGGCGAACCGTTGCAACGTCTCTACGCCACCATGTCTAAATCCAAGGGTAACGGTGTAGCGCCAGAAGATGTAATTTCCAAATATGGTATAGACACAGCGCGGATGTTCATCTTGTTCAAAGCGCCGCCAGGAAAAGACCTGGAATGGGATGAAGCCGATGTAGAAGGACAATTCCGCTTTTTAAATCGGGTTTGGCGTTTGGTGACAGATTATGTTGCTGCTGGGGTATCCCGGAAGAAAGCCCAAGTTTCTGATTTAAGTAAGCCAGAAAAGGAATTGCGGCGGGCAATTCACACTGCTATTCAAGCGGTGACGGAAGACGTGGAAGACGAATATCAATTCAACACAGCTATTTCAGAATTGATGAAGTTGAGTAATGCTTTAACTGATGCCGATGGGAAAAATTCACCAATTTATGCAGAAGGTATTCGGACTTTAGTGGTATTGCTAGCGCCCTTTGCACCACACATTGCTGATGAATTGTGGCAGTTGTTGGGTGAAAGCGATTCAGTTCACACGCAAACCTGGCCATCATTTGACCCCACTGCTTTAGTAGCTGATGAAATCACTTTAGTGATTCAAATTATGGGCAAGACTCGTGGGACAATTCAAGTACCGGCACAAGCTGATAAAGCCGCGTTGGAAAAATACGCCCGTGAATCTGAAGTAACCCAGCGTTACATTGAAGGCAAAGAGATTAAAAAGGTAATTGTGGTGCCTGGGAAGTTGGTAAATTTTGTAGTCAGCTAAAGGAATCTGAAGAAAAAGTGCTGAGTTAGGAGTTGAGAATTATTCTCCTTGTCCCCTTATCTCCCCACTCCTTGCATTTTCAGGGTTGGAGTAGTTAACCAACCCATTTTTTTGCTGTGTATTTTACAACCAAGGATGGCGTGGTGGATTGACGTTGTTGAGAAAGTAGTTACCTACAGCGTAGTATTTCCAACGCACGGGATCGTGTAAGGTATGCGCTCTGGCATTCCGCCAATGGCGATCGTAGTTAAATTGCTGCAACGTAGATTTAGTACCTGCTAGTTCAAATAATTTATTAGTTGCTAGCAATGATGCTTCTGTTGCCAATGCTTTTGCTTCAGCAACTGCAATAGAAGCCTCGACTACCTTGGCTTCTTCCAAGTCTGAAGCATTTGCTGCATCAATAAACTCACCAGCACGCTTTAGCAATGCTTCGGCAGCATGAACCTGGATTTGGACTTGTCCAAGGTTATAGATAGTCAAAGGATCGTCGTAGGCATGTTCTAAATTACTATCAACCCAAGGACGAGTATGGTTACGAACGAAGTTTATAGTATCTCGTATAGATGCTTTGGCAATTCCCACATCTACGGCAGCTTGAATAATCTGAGCTACAGCGCCCATAGGGGTGGCACGCTCGAATGCTAGGTAATGGGGAATCACATGCTCTGGTTTGACTTTGACATTTTCTAGAATGGTAGTGCCGCTAGCAGTAGTTCGCTGTCCAAAGCTTGTCCAGTCATCAAGTAAAGTTATTCCTGGTGCATCTCGCTCCACAAAAGCGATCGCCGTTTTACCTTCTTCATTAGCAGCAATTACGGGAATCCAATGAGCTAACAATGCACCAGCAGAATAATATTTACGCCCATTGAGAATATATTCATCACCAGACTTTTCCAAACGCGTCTGGACATCGGTAACGGATTTAGTACCAATTTCCGAAAAGGCATTGCCAAACCTTTTACCTTGTAATACCAAATCAAAGAAAAATTGCTTTTGTTCATCTGTGCCATCTAGATGAATTGCTTCCACCATGTAGAGGTGATTTTGAGGAATTTGTCCGAGACTGGAATCTGCTTCGGAGATAATTTTGATGACTTCTGCCAGAGTGGCATGAGATACAAACGCACCACCATACTCTTTGGGAACTGTAATCCCCCACAACCCACTAGCAGAAAACTTTTTCACCTCTTCATAAGGTAAACGCCGTTCTCGATCGCGTTCTGAATCTTCTTTGACAAAATCAGCAGCTAATTCATGAGCGATCGCGATCGCTTCGGCATCACTTGTAATCACATGAGCTTTTTGTTCGGTATCAATTGTAGTTGTCATCAATTCACCTTTGTAACTTATCTATTTACCGCTGGAAAATCTTTGGCTACACATTTACTAACTCTTCAGTTGTGCGACGACGTGCCTCAATTTTTCGTACCAAAGGAATGACTTCACGTCCGAATGCTGCCAAGTCATCGCTATAGTGCAGAAAGCCACCCAGAATTAAATCTACGCCTACTTCGTAGTACTGACGAATGCGCGAGGCGACTTGCTCTGCTGTACCAATCAAGCCTGTTCTAAAGCCGTCGTTGTACTGTATCAAGTCTTCAAAATTGGAATTTGCCCACATTCCTTGTCGTTCACGAGTAGAAGCTCCTGCATGTTTGACGGCTTCTCCAAATCCTTGTACAGCTTCTTTATCGGCCTGGGCTATAATCTCTCGCAACACTGCATGGGCTTCTGCTTCGGTATCTCGTACCAAAATGAAAGCATTTAGGCCAAACTTTACTTTACGTCCTTCTTGACGTGCCAGAGCAGATACTTCCTGAATTTGCTCTTGTACGCCTTCGATAGTATTGCCATTCATGAAATACCAGTCAGATACACGGGATGCCATACGCCGGGCGGCTTTGGAGTTACCACCTTGAAAAATTTCCGGGTGTGGATTGTGGTTAATCGGTTTGGGTTTTACCCAACCACCATTGATGCGGTAAAAGTCGCCTCTGAAGTGGAAATCATCTTCTGTCCACATACCTTTCAGCACACGGATAAATTCTTCGGAACGACGATAACGTTCATCATGGTCTAACCAAGGTTCGCCATAAATCGTGAATTCACCTTTGAACCAGCCACTGACGACATTTAGGCAGAAGCGACCTTGAGAAATAAAATCAATTGTCGAACCCATTTTGGCAACCACGCCGGGATGCCATAGCCCCGGATGAACAGCAGCAATCAATTTGAGCCGTTCGGTTACTGGTGCTAAAGCTGCTACTGTCGAGAGCGCTTCTAATTGATATTCTGCACCGTAGCTAGCAATAAATCGAGCTTGAGCTAAAGCATAGTCAAAACCCACTTGCTCAGCTGTTTGAGCTAGCTTTGCGTTGTAATCAAAAGTCCAATCTGTGCGTTGGGGAATTTTGCTAACTACCAATCCCCCACTAACATTGGGAACCCAATACGCAAACTTAATATCCATTAACTTCCGCCTTGATAGTGTTAAAAACTTTTGAGCAACACATTTTTGGGTGAAGACGCGATTCATAGCGTCTCTACAAAATGGTCTATTTGTCCCATTCTTTTTTCAAATTGGTATAAAACTTGCACAAAAAGTTGAAGACACGAATTTGAATGAATGGCGCGAACCAAACAATTTTTAAATTCTGACTATTAGTACTGTATTCCGACAAACTTACCGTACATTTGTAAATTTACGGTATCATGACTTATTCCTGAAAAGCAAGTTTTGTAGTTAGTGGGACTTAAACAAAACTAAAAAGGAAAAAAGGGTATAATGTTTAACTAGCATAGCTTTCACGTTGAAAAAAGCTCATGAAAGAAACCACCCCCGCAGCCATGCC
>NZ_JACJSJ010000187.1 GCF_014698115.1 Nostoc sp. FACHB-973 | reverse complement strand
GGGGAGGGGCTGGGGGTGGGGTGCAATGACTGTGAAAATCATAACTAATTATCCGGACTTGATATAACACAAATGCTTGTGATAGTTTTTCTAGCTGCATATATGGCAGAATTGGCGAATTGACAATTCAGAACTATTGGATGAGATAACTACGCCAAATTGGTTGAGTATCTTTGCTACCTTTATCTGGAAGTAGCAATCGCCAAGTTTTACCTTCTTGCTGAATTTGCAAGTAAACATCAAAGGGTTTTTGTGGTTGTGTTAAGCGTCGTTTTGGTAACTTAACAATCAAGTCGTAGGTTCCCCGGACGCGGAAAGCTGGTAAATTTTCAATAGTTAGGGGTTGTTCTTGGGTAATTGATAGCCGCTTGATTTCAAATCCTTGAAAATCTAGATCCAACTGCTGGCTAAGCTTTTGTTGAGTTTGTTCTAGTTCAAATGCGATCGCTTTTTGCACTAACTCGCTAGTCGGTAGCAGTCCAATACTGCCACAAGCCGTCAATAGCACCAACAATATTGCTGTCAAAACCAACCGCACCATATTAATCCTGATAAACTACTAATCAGCGATAGCATAGCTGTAGATTCCCTAAATTTTCTCATCTACCATGCCAAAACAGTCTATAGGTCTTGATAACCAACTATACAATTATCTTTTATCTGTTTCCCTGCGAGAACCAGAAATTCTTGGGAAATTGCGCCAAGAAACCGCCAGCCATCCCAGAGGTACAATGCAGATTTCACCAGAACAAGGGCAGTTTATGAGGCTTTTGGTGCAGTTAATCGGAGCGAAGAAAACCCTGGAAGTTGGAGTTTTTACGGGTTATAGTTCACTTTCCGTAGCGTTGGCGTTACCAGATGATGGTAAGATTATTGCGGCTGATGTGAGTGAAGAATTTACTGCGATCGCCCGACGGTATTGGCAAGAAGCTGGGGTTGCCCATAAAATCGATCTGCATTTGGCACCAGCTTTGGAAACTTTAGATCAATTGTTAGCAACTGGCCAAGCCGAGACATTTGATTTTGCCTTTATCGATGCCGATAAAGAAAATTATGATGGATATTATGAGCGATCGCTACAATTAGTGCGTCCGGGTGGATTAATTGCGATCGATAATGTTTTATGGTCAGGACAAGTTGCTGATCCACAATTTCAAGATGAAAGTACCCAAGCAATCCGGGCGCTGAACGAGAAGTTACACGATGATGAACGGGTAACTCTTTCTCTTGTTCCCATTGCTGATGGACTTACTTTAGCACTGAAGCGACGCTAATTTCTTTGAGGTCTTGTTTTGCTGGAATTGTTAAAACGTACCGACTCATTATTTGGCGGCTTCTGCTTGTTGCATTTGAGCTTCGGCGCGTCGGATATCTTCCTCAATTTCGGCAAACACCTCTTCACCATCAATTCCTTCACCGTGTTCGAGTTCTTCTATGCCTTCTTGGATTTTAGCTTTTAATTCTGCTAAACGCTGTTCTTGATGGCGTTGGCGTTCATCTAGCAATCTCAATGCTTCACCCATCACCTCGCTAACTGAGTGATATCTACCACTATTAACTTTATCCTTAACCAACTGCTCCAGTTCTGGGGTCAAAGATATATTGACAACTATTACCTCATTTCGTTTACTTTATATGGTAACCGAAACGAGTTTGAGCCTGGTTAATTTGTTGCTGTTTGGGCTTCTTGATAAATTATTTCCTGAAACTGGATCATATCTTTTTGCGGATCGGCGTGGGCAACTTTTACTAATATCTGTTCGCCCAAATTCACAGAACGTTTGAAAGACATTGGTAACTGCAAGCCCAAATCTTCTAACAAAATTAGGGCTAAGTTGCTGTCTTCCCGTAGCCACATTAATACTGTCACGTTCCAAATTTGCTCCGGATGACGGCGCAAATACTCTAAAGCATAATATCTATTAGTTTGCCGTTCTACCATCGTTACTTCTTGGGTGATGGTGGTGACTGTCATCATCACTTCTTTGAGTTGTTCGGCGGAAAATGGCAGAACTTCACCCCGCAAATGGGCTTTCAGTTGGAAGTGAGTCAGTAAGTCGCTGTAGCGGCGGATGGGAGAAGTGGCTTGGGTGTACGTATCCAAACCCAAACCCGCATGACGCAAAGGCGTAATGCTCATTTCACTTTTGGGCATACAACGCCGCATGGCGCAGGCGCGAACGAATCCAGCTGGTAGCAGGAGTAATTCTTCGTCTGGAGGTAATTCCGGTTGTGGCTGACCGCGAAAGGGCAAGGGGATGTTGTGTCTTTGACCGTAGCGGGCAGCAACTTCACCCGCAAGAATCATCATTTCTGCTACCAGTTGCCGGGAGCGGGAATCGTCCAAAATGTCAATATTGATTTCGTCATCTTTGACTTTGATCGCCGCCTCAGGCATAGTGATGCTAATGGCTCCTTGGGCATAACGCCAAGTTTTGCGCCGGGTTGCCCAAGTGGCGATCGCTTCAATTTCTGATTCTGCTTGCACCCCTAATTGCAGCATTTCATCTACATCTTCGTAGGTGAGGCGATAAGTCGGCTTAATTAAGCTGGTATGAATGCTGTAATCTTCTACTGCCCCAGTTGTACCTAAAACAATTCCAAAACTGAGGGCGCAACAAATCCGTCCCTGTACCAGACTCATTGGCCCAGTTGCCAAGATTTCTGGAAACATGGGAATCATTCCCGTAGGTAAATATACTGTACTACCTCGTTTTCTAGCTTCTAAATCTAATTCATCTTCCGGGACTAACCATCTTGTCGGATCGGCGATATGTACCCATAGGCGTTCTCGTGCATCGGGTAGTACTTCCCAACTCAAACCATCGTCGATTTCTGTGGTAGTTTCATCATCAATGGTGTAGACCTTGAGATGAGTCAAATCCAAGCGGTTGGTATCTGAGTCAATGGGTGGGAAATCCAAACGTTGTTGCGCCACTTCTAATACCTTATGAGGAAACTGAATCGGAATTGAAGAACGACGCAGGAACAAGTTTTCATGAGGACTCCACCAACCCAAATCTACCAATAGTTGAAAGGCTCCTTGGGGTGTTGTGGGGCGTCCCAGCAAGGTCATAGTTTCTAATACTGGGGCTGAGGGAGGGTAGGCACGAGCCATCGTATCATAATTTACCCCCATCCGCATGGTGTCAGCAAGCAGCGCTGCGTATTTTTCTAGTCCTTCCAAACGCTGGCGATCGTGGCGGCCCCACTCTACTGCTTCACCTTTGAGCGCCTCCTCTACACGAGCTAAAAATTCCTGCTGTCCCTTAGCTTTGAGTGCCTCTACTTCTATCTGGTGCTTGCGTTCTGCAACAGCAGCAGCAGTTCGGGCTTCGTAAGCGTCTCCTTTTTGCTTGAAATACAGTTTGTCGTCTGATAACAGGCAATGGGCAGCGTAACAATGGGGCGCACCCGATTCCGAAAATAGCAGATTCGCCATTTCGTTTGGGGTGATTGTTTCCCCACCTTCAACCAGTAATTCCCAAGCTACTTCCAAGCTAGACGGATCTAGATAGGGCTTGACCTGCTCTAGAAAGCCCGGAATATCCGATGGCTTATAGGTCTCTTTGTTAACTGTATAGGTTACTTGTCTAGGCGCGAGGCTGTGGGATTGACCACGTTCGTCTACCACAAACCAGCGGGTTTTTCCGTCTGGACGTTCTACGACGCCCAGACGGCGATCGCCTTGAACCCTAAATTCAACTAGCGTCCCCTTCTCCACAACTCTCGCACTCTAGTAATTTTAGATTTTGGATTTGGGATTTTGGATTTAATAACCAAGAATTATTAAATCCTAAACCCAACAATTTTTTATGCAGCAATCTATTTTACACTCTCTTTTTCAGATTGGAGATTTTGGACTCACACAGACCAAGCTAAATATTTCTTGAGATACAGCTTTTGTTGATAATCCAAAATCTAAAATCTAAAATCCAAAATTGCTTTAGCCTTCCGCGTTGATAAATGGCAACAAAGCCACAATCCGCGATCGCTTAATTGCTAATGTCAACTCTCGCTGTTGCTGAGACGTAAGCCCTGTAATCCGCCGTGGCAGTATCTTGCCCCGCTCGGTGATAAACTTACGCAACAAATCAACATCTTTATAATCTATTGGTTCTCCTGGCTTAATCGGAGAAAGCCGACGACGGAAATAACTCATTTCTACTTAATTTCCTTGTGAACGGTATGTTTATTACAGTGCGTGCAGAACTTTTTCAGTTCTAGCCTGTTGGTCGTGTTGCGGCGATTCTTTGTACTGGTGTAACGCGATACACCAGCAGAACGCTTTTCTGGATTTGTCCGACACTCGGTACATTCTAATGTCACGATGATGCGGGCACCTTTACTCTTAGCCATAATCTTACAAACAATAAAGCCTGAAGAGAATTAACACAAATGACTATCTTCTCACATTCCGGCGGATATTTTCAACTAATTTTTTGATTTTAATATCCAGCGAGTAGCCACGACGGGAAGAAACTATAAAAGTTCCGCAAAAGCGATCGTGTAAAGCTTGCCGCATCTGGACATCAGATAAGGCAGTGCCACAATCAATTGCTAAAGGAAATACTAGCAGTATAGCAGTGGGATTGTCTCTGATATTGCTTAAGGCAATTGAGACTAAAAGCGCACCCAACCCAAGAATCGCCTCTCGCTTCACTAGCGCCAGTAAATCTGGGACTCTGCCCATTACTTCTCTATCTTTGACTTCCAGCACCTTTAAATCAAACGCCCAACGCCCTAAACTTTGTCCTTGATTGTTGTATGCCACCAACACCCGTAAAATCAGCCAAAACATCAGAAAAACTAGGATTTGAGCAAATTGAATCCCAATATTGCCGCTTCCCAGTAAAGAACTGATTAACCAGACAACAAAGAAATCTAACCCCAATGCCATACCTCGCCGCCCAATATCAGCCTTGGGATAGTGTTTTTGCCGAACGCGTTCGATGGTCATACAGAAGAAGTATTTTTATTTAAGGGTTGGGAAATAGCGATCGCTCCTGTTTTTATATTAGGATCATGAGTTAGCTACTTGCTGCCGTGTAAACCATGACTATCGATGGCGATCGCTTTGCTTGAGTCTTGAAAACTCAATGAAAGTTTTGTTCGGGGTGTACTGTCAGGGCGGTTCCGAAAGTGACGCCCGAAACACTTATTCTTTAGTCAACTGACAAAAGTTTTCAGTCTACTGAAGGTGATTTGATTGGTGTGGTGCAAGACCAAAATATTACCAATTGAAAGTTTTCATCGACCGATAAAACAAGTATGTGGAATTTGTCGATTCATGGTGAGGCAGTGCGTTGCGGGAGTTCCCCCCGTTGTAGCGACTGGCGAACCCCTAAGAGGATGTCTGAGAAGTATTAAATATTGCGCCTGATCCCCCCTAACCCCCCTTAAAAAGCAGGGCTGTTTCATTCCCCAAAGAGCTTTAAAAATCAAGGGTTCTAGCAATTAAAAATTGGTTATTTTGTTACCAGCGTGCCCAGAAAATGAACTATTTTACTGATATTTCAGTGTTTAAATGTTCATCTCATCGTCACCCTTACTTACAATTTTCTCGCTAACCATCTTGACAAATTCTGTTTGAAATGGAATGAAACAGCCCTGCCCTTAAAAAGGGGGGAAAACTTCTGAAAGTCCCCCAATTTATCGTGGGATTTAGGGGGATCTACAAGTCTCGAATACAACACAAAAAAGTTTTCATACATCCTCTAAGGGTTAGAGATAGTCATGCAATTCAAACACACATCCGCATGTTCACTTCAAGCATTTGTTCGTTTGGAGCTAATCCGCTCTGAAAACATAATTTGAAATATCCCCTCAAGCATTTGAAATATGCAATAATAAAAGCGATGAAAACCTTCATTTTTTTCTGAAGGACTTGCTGAAGGAAGAAGAAAAAATATATGATTTAGTGATGGCTATTGATGTATTTGAACATGTAGAGGACTATTTCGGTTTCTTACGGAAACTAAAAGAGAAGGGAAAATACAAACTATTCCATATACCTCTTGATTTGTCAGTGCAAAGTGTTTTACGCAGTTCTCCTATATTGAAAAGCAGGTTTAAATATGGGCATATCCATTATTTTACTAAGGAAACTGCACTTGCTAGTTTGAAAGATATGGGTTATGAAGTATTGGATTATTTGTATACGTCTGTTTCCTTGGATCTTCCGAATCGTAACGGTTGGAAAAACAGTTTACTCAACGTGCCAAGAAAAGTGTTGTTCTCTATTAATCAAGATTTAGCTGCAAGACTACTTGGAAGATTCTCGCTATTAGTTCTAACAAAGTAATGGAGTCGGTTAATTTTGAGTGGCTTTGGAGTTTTCGGACAAGTCTAGTAAGCTCGACTTTATCCAAAATTCAGTAGACCAAAAAGATTTCTAGAAGGCTTAGCAACCGTACATTTGGCCGAGTGTACACAATCTACCAGAATGCTCATATTCATCTGCTTTTTGAGCAATAGGGTTGTAGCTGAGTTCTCCTAGTGAGGTAAGCGATTGCTCTGTCCAGTAACAGAATTATCGCCTGAAACCCTTGTTATTTTGACAACTGACAAAACTTCTCGGTCTACTGAGATTTTTTCGCTCTCAAAATTGGATAATTTAATTTCTGGAATTCCCTTATCAGGGGCTTTCAGCGTTTTTTATTGTAACTACTTTGTCTGGATTTTTGGAAACTGCCGATCGCCCCGATTTCCGTCCAGAGATATCCTGTAGTAAACCCATGAGTGCGGGTACGACAGTGGGAGTCAAAATGGTGGAAAAAGCTAGACCACCAGTCAAGACAATGCCTAACCCTTGATATAACTCTGAACCTTGACCTGGTAGCACTGCCAGGGGTAACATTCCCAGTACGCTAGTGCCGGCGGACATGAAAATTGCTCGGAGGCGATCGTTTGTGGCATTGTATAGCGATGCATCATAATCTTCACCTGCTTGCTGGAGCTGCAAGGCGCGATCGACTAGCAAAATGGCGTTGTTTACAACCACACCTGTGAGGATCACAAATCCCAAAGCAGTAATCATGTCCAATGCCACATTCATTCCCGGAATTTGGTTGGCAATCACTAAACTCAATAGTGCGCCACTCATTCCCATTGGCACTGTTGCCATAATGACCACTGGGTAAAGGAATGAGCGATATAAGGCCACGAGTAACAAATAAGTAATTAAAATTGAAAATGCAAATGCAGCGGCTAATTGACCAACAGTTCTTGCTAACTGATCCGCTGAACCTGACAGTTCTAGACGATAACCTGTTGGCAGATTGGCACGCAAAGGAGCGAGAATTTCTTCTTCGGTACGTTCTACCAGGGTCGCTAGGGGAGCGTCGGGTGCAAGGGAGACTGTGAGACTAATCGATCGCTCTAAATCAACGTGGTTAATAGCATCAGCTCCCGTTGTTTCACGAATTTCGGCAACATCTCCCAGTTGCACTTGTCCTCCCCGTGCATACAAAGGTAATTGCCGCAGTTGTTCTGGGGTTTCCACAGCAGTATTTTGCAATTCCACTGAGACATCTAGTTCTTCTTTACCATCAATGTAATCGGAAGCGATGCGACCACCCAATGCTGCTTCTACCATTGAACCAATTTCGGCTTCCGAAAGTCCTACTTCTGCGATGCGTTCGCGGTTGGGAATTACTTGTAATTCGGCTGCACCCAAGACAAAATTCGATCGCACATTCTGCACACCCTGAAGCGATCGCAATTTACCCGTAATTTGCTTTTCTAAATCGCCAATTTGATTGAGATCATCCCCGACAATATCCACTTCAAATTCTTTACCGGGATCGCGGAAAATAGAAATTCGTGTGGGGATAACAAAGCGGTATCCAGCAAAGTTGCTGCTTTGGGCGCGTAACCGATTTACCATGTCCGCGAGTCCGGTGGTAGTGGCAAATTCCGGTTTTAAAATAGTTGAAATGCCGCGCAATGCCCCAGGACGGTCAACGTACATAATACGGTCAACTTCCGGTTGCGATCGCAGAAATTTTTGCACGGGTTGAGATTGGCGAATGGCTTCCGGGATACTGGTTCCTGGCAACGGTTCCGCCCGCAATACAACTAAGTTGCGATTTCCTTCGGGCAAATAATCGGCAGGTGGCAAGAGAAAAATACTAATCACAAGTAAAACAACGGGAATCGAGAGTACTATTAATCTGCGACCGATGCGTTTACGTCCCAGTGACCAACTGACGGTACTAGCGAGAAAGTTTTCTAGTTTACCTTGGAAATGGCGAAAAACCACGGAGGTTTTAGCCACCATGCGCTCAAACCAATTGCCTCCCCGGTATTCACCGCCCTGCATCATTTGTATAGCTTCTGATTCCTTGAGGAACAATCCCGATAACATTGGTACTAAAGTCAATGCAGCAAACAGCGAAAATAGGGAAGAGGCAGAAAGAGCGATCGCCATATCGGTGTAGAGTTGTCCTGCTTCACCCGTCACCATAATTAGCGGTACAAATACCACTACGTTGGTTAAGGTGGAACCAAGCATTGCGCCCCAGACTTCTTGGGTACCTTCAATGGCTGCCCGCATGGCGCTTTTACCTTGCTGCATGTGGGTGAAGACATTTTCAATCACGACAATCGAGTTATCTACAACCATACCCACGGAAAATGCTAGTGCTGCTAAGCTAATGATGTTCAATGTCCGTCCAAGTGCAGACATGACAATGAACACAGCAACCGTACCAATGGGAATGGTAATTGCAACTACAGCAACAGTCCGCATTGAGCCAAGGAATAGCACTAAAACGATGGTTGCTAGTAATGCTCCACTAATTAAGTTCTCTCGAACAAAGCTAACCGATTGATTAATATACTGGCTCTCGTCGTAGTTGTAGACAAAGCGAATGCCTTGGTTTTGCTTGTCAAACTCATTTTGCAAGGCGGCTATTTCTGCTCGGATGCCTTTAGCTACCTCTGGCACATTCGCCCCAATTTGCCGAATCACACCAACGGCTACTCCAGGTTTACCATTGAAAACCAAGGCACTATCTTGGGGTTTGCGTCCCATTTGTGCGATCGCCACATCCCGCAAGTAAACTGTACCGGATTGATCGCGCCGCAGCACAAAGCCTTCAATTTCTGATAAATCCTGGGAACGGCTGACTGTGCGTACCCGATATTCTCTTCGTCCTAGAATTAATGGCCCGCCCCGGATATCCCGGTTGTTTTGCTGTAAAACTTGTACTACATCGCCGATTGTGAGATTGCGATCGCTTAATGCTTTCGGATCTACCTTCACCTCAACTTCTCGTTCTTGTCCACCCACTACCAAAAATTGTCCAGTTCCTTCCACTCGCCGCAAACGGGGAATCACCACTTCTTCGGCTAAATCTCGATAGCGGTTGGCATCCGGTTGAAATCCTTCCTTGGTATCAAACGGAATCCACATCATCGGCGAACTATTACCGCCCACCAGTTCTACATTTGATTCTTGAGCTTCTGGGGGCAAACTTTCCACCTGTTGCAAGCGGTTGAGAACGTCTACCACCCGTTCTTGAACATTGGCATTTTGAGCAAATTCCAGTGTAATGCTGCTACGTCCAGCACGAGAAGTACTACTGATTTCCTGGACACCCAGCACCTCTTCCATCTGTTCCTCGATGGGACGGGTAATTAGGTCTTCTACCTCCGTTGGCCCAGCTCCAGGATAGGTAGTCGTAATTGTAATTTCCGGGCGATCGCCTCCTGGTTGCAATTCTAGGGGTAACTTTATTAAGGAGAATACCCCAAACATTGCTACCAAGCAAAATAGAACGAAAGTACCATGTCGCCAACGAACGGCAGTTTCAATAAAGCTCATACTAATTCGTAATTCGTAATTCGTAATTCGTAATTCAAGAAGTCATATTTAGAGGTTGTTTGAAAAGTGTTTCGCTGTGATTTTAGGCGCTTTTAGATCCCCCCTAACCCCCCTTAAAAAAGGGGGGAACCGGAATCAAAGTCCCCCTTTTTAAGGGGGATTTAGGGGGATCTAGAACGTTTTGCTACCGACAAGAGAACTTTTCAAACATCCTCTTAAATTGAGTTTGCAGTTTTTTGAAGAAAAAAGGGTTAAAGGAGAAAGAAAAAAGGAAAAATTTATACCTCTGATTCTTCCTCTTTAACCTAGTTCTGCAAGAAGTCTATAGATACAACCTATGTTTTAAGTTGGATCGACTATTTTTACAGGCGCACCATCTTGCAATCCGTCGCCGCCACGTAGGACGATGGGTTGACCAGTACGTAAGGTGGAATGATAAATGGCGACATCTTTACCCATGTCAGCAAGCATTTCCACTGGAATTTGTTTGGCTTTGCCATCAGCAACGGTGAAAACTAACCACTGATTTTGGCGTCTGGTTAATGCATCTCTTGATACCACAAAACTAGGGCGGTTTGAGGGGATGTTGAGATTGCCTGCGATCGCCATTCCTGGTATTAAGCCTGTTGGTGGTTTGTTAATTTGGACACGCACGCGCTGACGACGGGAGGCAGGATCGGCTGAAGGAACTACAGTGGTGATGCTGGCGCGTTGTTTCCATTGTGGTAAGGCACGAGCGCTAAGATCGATTGTCATACCTGGGGTAACTGTACCACTGAGTTCTTCGGGTAACTCTAGGAAAATGTCGAAGCGATCGCCTGCTACTAAGGTGACAATTTCACTGGAATTTTGGACTAAATCACCATTACTGACATGGCGAGTCTGGACGATACCTGATTCCGATGCCAGAATTCGAGTGCGCTGCCGTGTTAATTCAGCTTGAGCTAAGGTGGCTCTAGCTGCTTCCACGTTTGCCCGTTGGGCAGCGATTTCTTCCTGAATCGGCCCGGCTTTGGCTTCAGCTAGTTCTGCCTCAGCTTCTAAGCGTTCTCCCTGGATGTTATTTAATTGTGCTTGGGCTTCAACCAATAATCTTTGAGACAAAGCACCCTCTTTGACAAGATTGCTGGTGCGTTTGAGATTATCTTGTGCTTCCAGTTCCCGCGCCTTAGCAGATGTGACAGCTGCTTGACGTTGAGCAATGATTTCTTTTCGAGTACCGACTTCCAAACGTGCCAGATTGCTACGTTGTTGTGCCAATTGTGCCCGTGCTTGGCTAATTGCCAATTGCTGTTCGGTATCGTCCAGAAAGGCGATGGCCATACCTGCTTGCACGCGATCGCCTGATTGCACGAGAATTTTTTCCACAATTCCACTCGTTTGAGCGCGGAGTGTTGATTGCTGACTGGCTTCCACTTGTCCTAAAAGCTGAACACTTCTTGTAGCCCGTCCATTGGCCAAGGCGATGGTTTCAATTGCCTTTGGAGCTGGCGCTTGCTGCTGTTGTGCAACAGAAGAACGTTGTCCCCCACCAGGAGCCAGCATCCGCCAGAGGATAATACCACCAGTCACCAGAAATAAAATAAGCAATCTCCAGAACCAAGGTTTACCCGAAGGATTAGGTGCCAACTCAGAAGGTGCAGAACTATCTGATTGGGTTTCAATGGCTGAAACTTGAGCTTCAGAAGTATCATCCATATCGGCAATGAGCTATTAAGGGTTAAAGATGGAGTCAAAAAGTCAATATTTTGGAAAAATGTAAAATTACATTACTTTTTTGTAGTTTATGGGATAAATATGACAAGCAAATGTCAAACGAAGTTGGGCATGGGGCATGGGGCATGTGAAGTTCAAAGCCTCATTAATGGAGTTCAAAGCCTCATTCACGAGTATTCATAGCGATTTTCATTTGAATGAGGTACACGGTAGGTTAGCACAGCTGTCATTGGTATCAAATTAAGCTCAAATGCTTGTTCAACATACCTTTTACCCCCCTTAATCCCCCCTTGGAAAGGGGGGAAACAAGAAAAATCCGGTTCCCTCCCCTTTACAAGGGGAG
>NZ_JACJSJ010000186.1 GCF_014698115.1 Nostoc sp. FACHB-973 | reverse complement strand
CTCATGTATGAATGCAAAGTTTTAATTTGTGATTAGCGCGAAAGCCTGAATTTTCGTTAACTCTTTTCTAATTTATGGATCAAAATTTTTCTCACATTATCATTCAAAGCATAGTGCCAGCTATCCAAGAAAGCTCACTCTTAAGGCGGGGGTTGACGTACCCTTACGCTTAAGCAAGCTACGAGTAGCTTCTCGTAAAGAAACATCTCGCAGAGAAGCCCCGTAAGGGTTTAGCTTAATGGCGTGATGCTCCGGAACGAGCATCGGACTTTTTACCACTTGTCACCGTTCGCCGAGCCGATTTTTTAGCTGATGTTTGTGGCAACGGTTTAGCAGTAGAGCGAGCCGGACGCTTGCTACGTTTGGGTCTATGCTTGCGTTCATCTGAAATTTGTTCGGGCTTGGTGTGGGAATTGCCTCTAAAGCCAGTAACGACTTCAAAAGGCAATTGCTGTTCAATCAGTTTTTCGATATCTGCCAACAAATGGTATTCATCGCCACACACTAACGATACAGCTTTACCTGACGCACCAGCGCGACCAGTGCGACCAATGCGATGAACATAATCCTCTGGGACATCGGGCAAATCGTAATTGACCACATAGGGCAGTTCGCTGATGTCGAGACCTCGCGCTGCAATGTCGGTTGCCACCAATACCTGTAAACTGTCGTTCTTGAATTTTGCTAGAGCGTGGGTACGCGCCGACTGACTCTTATTGCCGTGGATAGCCAGTGCTTGAATACGCTCCTGAGTCAACTGCTTAACCAGACGGTCAGCACCATACTTTGTCCGAGTAAACACTAGCACTTGATACCAATTATTTTGCCGAATCAGATCAACAAGTAATTGGCATTTCCTGTCACGGTCTACTTTGTAGATTTTCTGTGTCACAGTGTCAGCAGTAACGTTGCGGCGTGCCACCTCGATCATCTCCGGGTGATCAAGCAGCCCGGTAGCTAGTGCCTTGATTTTGTCGGAGAAGGTAGCGAAAAATAGCAAGTTTTGTCTCTGCTTGGGTAGGAGCGAGAGAATGCGACGGATATCACGGATAAAACCCATGTCTAACATCCGATCTGCTTCATCTAGCACCAAAAACTCAATCTGTGAGAGTTTTACCGTCCCCTGTTGTACATGATCTAGCAGCCGCCCTGGGGTAGCGACCAGAATATCCACTCGACCCTTCAAACACCGTTTTTGCGGATTAATGCTGACCCCGCCGAACATCGCCATCGTGTTCAAATTCAAGTACTTGCCGTACTCACGCACACTTAACTCTACCTGTGCAGCGAGTTCACGAGTCGGGGTAAGAATCAGCGCCCGGATCGGCGAGTATTCATTAGATGTGCTTTTAACGCTCTTGTCAGACGACAACTTTTGCAGAAGTGGCAGGGTGAAGCTGGCAGTTTTTCCAGTCCCCGTTTGCGCTCCAGCTAACAAATCGTGCCCTGACAAGACAGCAGGAATCGCCCGCATCTGGATTGGCGTGGGTTTGGTGTACCCTAGTTCGGTGACGGCGCGGATAATTTCATTGGACAAGCCGAAATGAGAAAAAGACATAGAACTCCGTAAATAACATCGGCCTGTCGCCACTGGCGGCATCAGTCTTAGGCAGACGAACAAAAGTTTGAAGGGCGCTCTGGGCGGTGGGCAAAGACTGAGAGCGAATGCCGCAGTTGTGCATTCTAACAGAGTGCAGTCTATATTGTAATGCTTCTGAAAACCTACTAACTCTTCAAAGTCACAAATTTGTGCTTCTGCATTCGCTCACAACTATATATATTGTTGGGCAATAGTCATCAGGGCATCGGCGATCGCCATTAGTACATCTAACAGATGAGTTTCTGGTATTGAGTTAAACTAAAGCGATCGCACCCACATCATCACATCACTGGTTAACCATCTATTAACCATTTACTGGATGCAGACAATTGGCTTCTATGTCATCCTAAAAAATAAGAGTTAATTCGGTGACAGTGTTTGTTTTTAGTATTCACAGGCTTCTCTCCGAAATTTAATCTCTACACGCGCTTTTATTTTGGAGAAAATTGATGTCAATTTATGTAGGCAACCTCTCTTACCAAGTTACGGAAGAAGATATTAGAGGTGTTTTTGCTGAATATGGTACTGTAAAACGGGTTCAAGTACCACAAGACCGAGAAACAGGTCGTCCGCGAGGCTTCGCTTTCGTGGAAATGGGAACAGATGCAGAAGAAGATGCTGCTATTAATGGTCTTGATGGCGCTGAATGGATGGGGCGTGACCTCAAAGTTAACAAAGCTAAACCCAGAGAAGACAGAGGTTCGTCTGGTGGCAGCCGGGGCGGATATGGTGGCGGCGGTGGACGCGGACGCTACTAAGATTTGAAACCGTATTGAAAGAGAGAGCGAATTTTTAGGCCATTAATGAATTCAATTGAGTAGGAGAGAGAATGACCCAAATCATAGTGGGTGAAAATGAACACCTTGAGTCAGCGTTACGCCGATTTAAGCGGGAAGTTTCTAAGGCAGGAATTTTTCAAGACATGAGGAAGCATCGTCACTTTGAAACCCCTATTGAAAAATCCAAGCGCAAAAAACAAGCCTTGCAAAAGCAGGGTAAAAGACGTTTCCGCACTTGAGAACTGACATAGATATAAATTAATGCCCTCATAATGTTTATGAGGGTTTTATTTATGGAATTTAGCAGCAGTAAGAACAAATTAAGCAATGGTAGTTCTTTCTGACTTTAAAGCTATATATGTCAACGACTATAGGAGCCAATGCAGCCCAGCTTTGTTGCGCGGTTGTACCTTCTATCTATTGCAAGCTTTATATCTAAAGCAATTGTTTTCTTGTTTTGATTAAAAAAAATTATTGAGAAAATTTAATAGTTTTGATAAAAGATTTTATTCAACCTCACAAAATTTGTATTTTGTCTCAGTCTTGTTTAAAAGGAATAACACTAGAGCGAGAAACCCATCTAGATTTATTCTCAATCAAAATTTTTACTTTAAGCTGATAAGGTTTGTCTTTTGGATTTTCATCAATAATTCGAGTTTTAATCCTTCGTTCCAGCTTATGCCCCCAATCGTCGGTATATTTTTGAAAATAAATTACTTCAGTATTCAATGGAATTTTGGGCTTGAACATTGGATCAGCCCAGGGCTATTTCATTCTAAAAAGTTGCTTAACTGTGTCTAGCCCAAAAGAGCAGAGTCGTTGGGCTTGTGCCATGTTTGAAAACATCTGGTCACGGTATAAATTGAGTGTAAAATTGCGAGCGATGGTAAAAATCTGAGGCAAAGGGTTAGTGCGAATTCTCGATGCATCCTCACCCTGAGTAACGTCTCGAACATAGTGGACTTTATTCTCAACACCCCAATATCCGCGGATACGTTCGCCAAATTCTTGGGCTGTTAAATTTAATGAAGAAATGTAATAACGAGTCTCAGTAGTGACTTCAATCACATGATGTGTAAACACCTGACGTTCTGATTTGACTTGAATCAAAGTGGTAAGTCCAGGCCAAGAACGAATACCATCAAGATTTTGGCAAATACTGACATGACGTTTTTCGACTCGGCCATGCCCTTTACTTATCTTTTGAAAAGTAGATTCTGGTATAAAATTCTTTTTGACATCTTTAAATAAACCTAATTGATTACCTTTTAAAGCACCGATATAATCATTGCCACTGTTGACGATCAGCTCACAAGTTTTTTTTGGGTATTAATGGCATCAAAGGCAAAAACAACTCCTTTTAGAGCCAGTTTCTCAATCAACTCTGGTAAGGCAATAAGATCGTTGGTTTTGGCATCAACTTCAAACGGTTCTAAAATCAAGCCTCGCTCAACAAGGTAAGAACTGACCAACATAATTGCTGGGTGGGAATCAGAATTGGGATTATCGTCTTCAATCTGATATGAACCTTTGAGAACTTTACCGTCTAAGCCAATGGTTTCTCCGTAAGCTGGTTGTACGTTAAAGAACTTGGCGAGACACACGGAATACTGCTCTGAATTTATGTGTAATAAAGTACGACGTACTGTCCTGTAAGAAGGGAGCCGATTTTTTGCGGGTTTAAAAAGGTCAATCAACTGCTCGTCGTAGCTTGAAATCCAATCTCCAATTGCTAAAAATCCTTTATTTCCCGCAGCGATCGCCAATGTGAATAATGCTAGACATAATGGTAGGATATGTCGCTGTCCGGCGCGGCGACGGGGGTCTTCTAGACCTGAAAAAGCTTTTATAATTTCGATTTCAGACACACTAGTAGATGCAAAAAACTATAATTTGCGCTGCATCTTACCATATTGCGTCTACATTTAGAATGAAATAGCCCTGCATCTATGCACATAATAAAAAGTTAGATTTTTTTAATTTTGTTAATATAATTATTTCCGGTTACAAGCTGGTGTTAACAGCTTGTATGTTTCTTCAATATATCATGGAATTATCAACTTTTACTAGCTAGTTTTCACTCTGAAAATGCCCAAATAGATAGTTAATTTTATCATTATTACTTGATGGGTATTTTTGAAAATCTATCTGAAGCGTTCGCCTCAATGAGCGTCATTCGTCACATCAATATATGGTTGTACTACACGAAAGAATTGAAACGTGTAATTAAGAGCGAAGATTATTGATTCCACATAATTAGGATTTGGTGTAATGAACAAGGAGTCAAACTAGCCCAGTCCACAACTCAAGAGAACTTACCTGTTGGAGCAAGCTTTACTTGTTCTTTTTCCTGTTCTTTTTGCGAGACTCCTTCTGAATTTTTCTTTTCGCCTGACGTTTGGCATTGGCTGTGTGGTTCACAGCAAATCCACTATTAGAACTAGAGGGAAATTCTTTGTAGTAGCCTGCTAAGTTTTCAGTCGGTTCAAATTTTGATGCTTGATTTAACAGATCTGCTTCAGTTTTTAATCCCAATTCCATCTGCACCAAATTCCAGTCTCCAGCGACCGCCTCATTAACACAATTAGCTTCAAAAGCTTGCTCCATTACTGACGCAGACTCTACTGCTTGCAAATCTATGAGCGCAGCAATGATAAAACCGTTAAGTTCCCGTGCTTGTATTTTAAAAGATTCCAGTTGTTGAGTGAGGACGGTGACACAGTGAGTACGGGAATTGGGATCTTTATGAGCGATATTTGTCAGACTACTAATAGCAGTGGTTCGTGAAAAAATCCCTCGTGACGCGTCAGTCAGATAAGTAGTTAGCGCTGGAATTGCAGATGAACCAATCATGCCAAAAACAATAGGCACTTCCTCAGCAATCCATTCCCACACATCGTTATCATCTTCATCCCGTTTGGAAAATAAGCTAATCAGTGGCTCAATCGCCCCTTCTGCTCCTAGTTGCCCTAGTGTTCGCCAAGCATGAATGGGTGCCCAACATTCTGGACTATCCGTTGATGCTTCATATAGTTGAGAATCCGTCGCCATACGGACAAGCTCAGGAATATGTTCATTCGTGATCCCTAATTCCAGATAATTAGGCCAGTCATATAAGTCAAAATCACTGCAATCACCATAAGTGAGTAATTGATTTACGGGTGATAAATAACTGGCTGCCGACATAACAACATATCTTGTTAACTTTGATAATAGTAGCGTACAACCTTCAACCCCTAAGACTGGACGGATATAGAAGTGCAAAATTCGTAATTCAAACGAGGTCAGCCATTATAAAAATGCTTCCACCTCTGCTGCTTCAGAACTTAGCTCCCGGTAGAAATTTACTCTCAATTGCTTGAGACACGTATATTAACTTGCACCAGCTTCTGCTACAACAGCACCTTCTTCTGGTTTAGGCTCCTTCGCTTTCTTTTCAAAAATCTGAATTCCTGCGTCAACCACTTCAAACCCATTTTCTGTTCGCACGCCAAGCTTACCCGATACAGCCCCAGCCCAGTCTGCAAATTCCGAGGCGCTAGTTTCAGCCTTACGCCAGCTTTTGGCGTTAACTTGAGCAGTAAAGACTATACCGTTCTGATCGGTCAACTCGATTGCAACTTTTTTATTCTGAAGAGGTGTGGCTGTTGGTAGTTCGCCGCTAAATTTTATTGTCACTTCGCTTTTGGCTTCCATAGCTTACCCTTCGCTCATCATCAATTTCATTTTCCCGCTCCTGATTTTATCTTGGATTAGGTTGACCACAAGATGCGCGATCGCTCGGCTATCGTAGTTAGATCACTTTCAAAGTAAACGTTGAGCATTCGGCTTGAAACAGAACCAAGACTCAACATTAAAAAAACAAAATCCAAAAAAATAATTTTTCCCTGTTTTTGACCCTTTTTTTGTCTATCTAATTAATAATTACTCTCAAGATGAACCGCCCAAACCCTGATTATTGACACATTTATCAATAAATATTACAGTTTTCACACTAGCTTCTTAATTTGACTCAATTCGTGCATCTGAGATAAAACCTCGACAAAACATCCATTTTCCCCGCCCTCACCAACTACATTCAACATCTCCCAATATCTATCCAACATCTCCCAAATCTCCAAATTTTTCTTACCTTTTTACACCTTTTACATCATCCACTCACAAAATTCTCATTAGCTCAAAAATTCCCAATAAAGAAGAACAGTTCCCAATACTTATAAGAAGTCTCCCATTTGCTCCCAATAATTGGTAAATTATCGGGAAATTCGCTTAAAAGCTTTTAAGCTTGCTAATCCATCTTTTTTTGACGCACAGTACGCCATATTTGGCGTCAAGTTTTTGAGGGTCAAAATTGAAAAGCAGAAGCCGAAGCAACAGCCATCAAAAAAGACTACGGAATAACTACATAAGCACGACAATAGCCGCCTAACAGTTAACAGCTACAACTGCGGCGGCTATTGTTCAAATATTGTTCGCTCAATCTCCGACAAAAATCGCATCCAATTCAAGAGATTCAGCCTGACCTTGAACAATTCTCAGCAGGTCTGATTGAATCAGCCGCTTCCCCTGGAAGCTCAGGCGACTCTAAAACATTACTCTTGTAGCTTGGGGCATTGACAGTTACAACTGGTGCAGTCAACGCTGGCTGTGACAAGACAATGTAAACATCACTTATTACATAGGCTTTATGTAGTTTACCAGTATTGAAATAGTAGTTCTAAATACTTTGCCCAAGTGGTAGCTGTTGGGTAGCTCAACTGGTGACACACAGCTACCAGTTGAGTAGTAAAAAAGCGAGTTGTTGAAAATTTGATGATTCCCCAACTGGTAGCTATACAGTAGCCCTACTGCTACCAGTTGAGCATAAGAAATGTAGAGAGAAATTCTGGCGTAATGCTTACTGACTATGACTTACAGCAAATTTTGAGCGCCTGTTGAATTCTCAATAACTTCAAAATTATTGAGAACGTATAATACACTAGTGTTGCAATTGTACTTCAAAAAACTGCTCAATCGAGTAATTGCTTGAGCAAGTGAATCTGTAATTCCAACTGTGAGATAGAGTAAATCACAGCAGTCTTGAGAGTGTCGCTGTCAGCACCAATACGCTTCATGACAAATGGCCCCCAGCACATTCTCAAAGTACTCAAAACAATTTTAGTCAGACCTCTGCCCGACATTCGACGCTCTCGCTCTCGTAAAAATTGCAGCAACTGACCATCGCTACTGTCGTGACTGCGCTTAATCGAAAGCACTTCCAAATTAGGTTGCTCCATGTCCCGTATTCCTACCGAATTAGAGGAGATTATAAGTAAGCCATCGTGTTGATTGATACCATATTTCGATGACTGTCAAAATGCGCCGTAAACTACCCCTAAGTACCCCTTTACTGTACCAAACGACAGTCGTTTGACAGTCATTGTCCAAAAACCTGATGACTGTCAAACGACTGTCGTTATACCCTCTAAAGGTACTTTTGGGCGTATTTTCGCACCAGGCAGTAAGAGCGATTTCTCCTGCAAAAGTGGATTTCAGGGTTTTGTATAAGTGATACCATACTCATTATGGTTTCATGCCCTGCGCGTGGCTGCGCCATCTTAAGCTGCGCTCGTGACATGAAACCGCCGTTCGCCCAAAGGGGTTTTTGAGTACTACAAAAGCACTGCATTTGTAGCATAAATCTTTTATGTCGCCACTAACAATTCTCAGAATTGAGAAACTAAAAACATTCGGCAACGTTGCGGGAAGTGATGACCATGTTACCAGGAATAGAGAAACACCCAACGCAGATCCAACCAAAGAGAATGTCCGGTTGATTGGGGGAGAAGACGAACGCGCATTAGAGGAGATAGTTAAAGAAAAAATCTCTACGCTCAAGCATCGCCCTCGGCATGATGCGGTGTTATGCACCGAGATGTTTCTCTCGGCATCGCCTGAATATTTCCGCCCAAAAGATCCATCTCTGTCGGGGCAGTGGTCTGATTCACTGATGCAGCAATGGGCGATCGCATCTCGTGACTGGCTATCTCAAAACTATGGATCAAAGTGCGTCAGGGCAGAGCTTCATCTAGATGAAAGTACCCCACACATTCACGCTTACATCGTGCCATTGAATGAAAAAACCGGGAGAGTCAGTCATGACGCGATGTTTGGCGGCAGAGGTGGACAGGGAAGAATCAAGTTATCTAAGCTGCAAGACAGTTATGCTGCTGCACTCGCTCCTTTGGGCATTGAACGGGGGGTCAAGGGCAGTAAGGCAACCCACACCAAAGTAAAGGAATATTACCAAGCGGTTAACAGTGAACCACTAAACAACGTCTGGTCGAATAAAAAACTTGAACCCGAACCTTTTGAATCAGCTACAAATTACGTTGCCCGGATTCAGAATGATCACCAATTCCATGTCCTCAACCACCAACTGGCTGACCGCGCTTTCATGCAGGAGCGATTGGAGAGGGCAGAGCAACGGGCTAGGGCTAGTGAGAAGGAACGACAACGGCTAGAAGAAATTGTGCGCGAGCTGGAATTGAAAACCCAACAACTGCGCGACTTGCCACTTGTTGATGTGGCTTGGGAATTGGGGCTACACAATAGCCAAGGAAAATGGAAGGGTCACGGACACATCATTAATATAGATGGGCCCAAATTCTACGATTTCGCCCCCGATCAACAAAAGGGATCAGGCGGTGCAATTGATTTGGTGATGCACGTTAACCAGTGCAATCTGCGTCAGGCGGTCGTTTGGTTGCATGAACGATTTGGGGAAGCTGGGGCTATTGGAGCAGCGATCGCAAAAACTCGTGAAGTGGCTGCTGAGATTATCCAGTTAGAACCACGCGACAAATTCAGGCTACCAGTTGAGGATAAAGCTAAATGGCTTGCAGTCTCCAACTACCTGACCCAGAAACGGGGAATACCTGAAAATTTTGTGGAACTTCTGCATAAAAGGGGGTTAGTTTACGCTGATGATCAGCAAAACGCTGTGTTCGTCATGCGGAATCTTGGCGAAGAACCCCAGGCAATAGGAGCGTTCCTGCGAGGGACACGGGGCGAGAACAACACGTTTAAGGGCTACGAGAAAGGAACAGTTAGGCGTGAGGGCTGGTTTCACTTCCGCTTAGGCGGACAGCCAACAGATCCTGTAGAGAAAGTGGTGCTTTTGAAATCGCCCATCGATGCCATATCTTTTGGAATGCTGGAATATCAGCGCTTAGGCGACGTGCCACCCAATAGAACTTTGTACATGGCGGTAGATAATCCCAAAAGCTTACCAGTAGAGCAATTGCAGAATATTCCTAATGTACAAGTGGCATTTGACTCGGACGATTCTGGTAATGCAGCTGCACGAGTTGTTAAGGAACTACTACCACAGTCCAAGCGCCTCAAGTGCAAGGCGGCAGATTGGAATCAGCAGCTACTCGATTATGGGCGACAGTTAAGGCAACAGCATCAGCAACAACAGGAGCAGGATGATGAATTGAGTCTTTAAAAGTCAGCGTTCTAGTAGTGAAGTGTACAGTTAGTTTTGTAGTATTAATGTAGGTTTTTGGTACTTCTTTTTGATTCAAGTGATTTGAAATTCATAGAAATCATCACTTTTGGCTCTCAAAAACTTTCCGCCAATTATGGCGTACTGTGCGTCGTAGATTTTAAAAATATGCCTTGTTAATGCCACAAGCCTTTCAGACGAAGGACTTATCAGAATCCTAATAATGACATAAATCAGTTCTAGGAAGTTCCAAGAAGTGCTAGGAAGTCATCTAAAAATATTATACAAATTTCTCAGTTTTTCTATTATTTGCATTATTTTGCCTGAGAATTAGCATCAGAATAACGCAAGATAAATCACATCAATACTGATACATTTTGCTACTGAAAATTGCCATACTGAATTTCCCAAAGTGAGGTGCTTGTGATGAGTCTACTAAGGTTAGTTGTAGATCCAGGTGGTTCATCAATGACTGGGATTTTAGACTTGGATTCCTTCAATTCAGAATTGATTTTGATGGAGCCAGAGGTAGCGACAGCCCCGCGAGAAAATTTAAAAATTTATGAACAAATTTTGATAGGTGAGTCAAATCCTGAGAATAGTGCTTGGATTGAATATGAACAGAAGTGTCTTGCTGTATGGTAGAAGCCAAAAAGCGCTTCGATGCCGACAAGCAATTGCAAAAGCGGAAATTTGAGTTAGCCCAACGCTTTAGCGTTGGCGATCGCCATCGCGTCGCCAACGGAGTTATAATACTTTGGGTCATCAATTACACGTTTTGGAACAAACGTGTAATCCCCTAGAAAGTAGAAAACATGAAGGTTAGCGGCAACGGACAAGGCAAGATATTAACCCAAGACGAATTAAAGCGATTGTTCACCGAGGGATTTCTGACCCCACGCGATCGCGCTTTGTTCGGCATCTGCCTGTTTACTGGTTGTCGCGTATCAGAAGCGTTAGCACTCCAGACAACTGATATCAAAGGAGGTGCTATCACTTTCCGCAAGTCTACCACCAAAGGTAAGTATAAAACCCGGATTGTAGACATCCCACCAGGACTTGCAACAATCCTTGATGAATACCAGCCAAAACCAGGGGCAATGTTCCCAGGTATGCGCGGTGTAACTGAACGTCTGACCCGATTCATGGCAGACAAGATTTTACGCGATGCCTGTAACCGGATTGGGGTAGAGGGAGTCAGCACCCATTCGTTTAGGCGAACTGCCCTCACGCAGATGTCCAGCGCCGGGATACCTTTGAGGACTATTCAAGAAATCTCTGGACACAGCGACCTGGGAACTTTACAGCGTTATTTAGAGGTCACGCCAGAGCAGAAGCGAAAGGCTGTTTCGGTAATTGGGTTTTAGGGTATCTCGGCGGACACCCAAAAGTAGTCAAGGCAAATTTGGGTGACAGTTGACTACCCAATAATATAAAAAGTGGGGTGTCTTTTCAGACACCCCACTTTTCAGTTAGTTAGTATATTCGATAAATAAAAATAAAAGTAATTTCGATAAAATAAATTCTAAGTTTGACTTATTTTTTTTTCTTTTTGCTTTTGTCTTCCTCCTTAAACTCAAAAGTTATTTTTCCGGGTATCGTCCTTAGCCATTACGTTGATAGTTCCGTGTGCCTTGTCAAAGCTGGTCATTTTACCTATGAACTTGACAGCACCGGAGAGCGATCGCACTTTGTTCGGCGTCTGTCTCTTCAGTGCTTGCCGTATCCGCGAATGTTGCACTCTGTTGACCCAAGACATCTACACAGCCAAAGGACACATCAGTATCTACTAGTTTCTGAGCGATGAAGTTGGTTTGCGTAACACTACCCCTAATAGTAGTTTTACTACTTCTGTGATTAACAGCTTCGGGGTAAGTAGAACAAGGTGAAAAAACCAAACTGTGTAAAGATAAGTAAATACATAAATGTGTCTACCAAGGTAACAGGGTATGGGCAGCCGTTTAAGGGTATTTCTGACTCGTGAGCAAGATAGAACTTTGTTCAACCTGAGAACGGCAGATGTACCGCAGAAAGTTAAAGACAGAGCAGAAGTAATTAGA
>NZ_JACJSJ010000185.1 GCF_014698115.1 Nostoc sp. FACHB-973 | reverse complement strand
CCCACCCCCAGCCCCTCCCCGGTTGCGGGGAGGGGAGACAAAGCGCAGCTTTGGCGGGGTGGGGTTCTTGGGTTTTAATAAGTGATTAGGCGGACATGATATAAGTCCTAAAAAGATTGATTCTTGTAGAGACGCGATTTATCGCGTCTGGGGATTTAAACAATTCTGAATTCTGAATTCTGAATTCTGAATTCTTCTTCAAAATTCCTGCTGTTGATAAACAAGATAAATAGCTTCTAAAAATACATCTGGTGTCACAGTTTCTGGCAACTTTTCTAAATTAATAATAGATTTAACTTGCTCAGCTAACTTTAAAGATAATGATGCTCTTGCTTTTAATGACATTGCACCACGTCGTTGTAAATACTCACGAATAACAGCAAAATCATCAGGCAACAATTGGGATAAATTGGCACTTTGTAGTAATTGTCCGTGGAGTATCTTTGCGTGTTCTGAAATTATTAATGTCGGTGCATTGGCTGGTTGGGCTTGAATCACAATTGTGCCAGCAGCCAAATCACCCAAACGCTTTTCCCGACTACCCAACATAATTAAAAAAGCGCCAATAAACAAAGTTTCATCAAATGGTCGCAATAAGGCACGTAGTGTTGCTTGTTGTAGTCCGATGAGTCTACCATCATCTCGAACGACGCGAATTTTAGCAATGCGTTTACCAGGGGTTTGTCCAAACCATAGGGTTTCAAAAAATACAAAATAGCCAATGTAAATTGCAAAGGCGATAAAGAAGAAAATCGCTAACAACCAAAGTCCTATATTCCGAGAATTTGTAACTAAATCTTCGAGAAAATTGAACACTTGTGTTGAGAAGAAAGTCCAGACCAACACAAATAGCAACAAACTTACACCCAACACTGTATAATCAATGAGCAATGCTAAAGCTCGATTGCCGATTCCTGCTAAAGTAAATTCCAGTTCTACACTTTCTGGAGTCTGGAATGAGATGCGATTAAAAAAGCGCATATATGAACTAATAAAAGATTAATAAAGTTAAATTCAGGTATTGAGTTAAGGAAAATCCTGGGAAGGAGGTTGTCGTAATTGCAAACCCAAACCTTCACGCCGACTACGCAAGTCAAAGTATAAAACAGCTTTGAGTGCTTGCCAGAATGGCATGACAAGAACTCCACCTACTAAGCTACCAATCCAAGAAATAAGATACACAAGTGAGTACATAGCAGAGCCTGGTTCAAGCCTTATTAGGAATAAGCTAGGTACATAGTTTAATACAAACACCAACGGCAATGTAACAACAAAAGCAACTAAAACAACGCCTTGAATGCGAAATACTGAGGCTTTAGTTAACTCCCAACTTCTGGCAACACTTTCGCCACCATTAATATTTTCCTCAACTGCCAGGGGAACTTCAGCGACTATCCAACGTGAGTAAAACCACGTTAGTCCCAACAGCACAATCCCTACTGTTACGATTACTGCCAATGTGGTTGTGAGTATAACAGTACCTGTACCACCACCTAATAGAGTTCCTAATGCTACTCCCAGTATGCCAGCGAAGATACCACCAACGATCGCTAGTCCAAAATAAATTATCAGCAGAGATATTCCTACTTGGAAAGCAACTCTTAAAAATGACCACAGACGTGGATTAATATGGCTCCTAGCAGATTCGACGCTTTCAGGTTGGTAAACCAATTCTCCAAAAGCCAAGCGTGAAATTAACCCAGAAATGGCAGCATACTTTGCCCAGCCATATACTGGGACTATAATCCACAAATGAGCGATCGCAGCTAAATTTAGATAAGTCTTGAGATGAGAACGATACAGTCGCACCGCAGCACTGACAACATTACCGATACTCAGTGGTTGGATGTGACCTGGAGATCCAAAATTTTCAGACATAATACCAAATTTCCCTTGAAACTACGGATATCAATTTGAGGCTATCTTAAACTAAGTTAAAGTCAGTGTTCCCAAAATTCATGAATATTCAACGTTGGATTGGACGACGAGAACCGAATTGGCAGCGTTTGGATGCCCTATTAAAGCAGGTAGAAAAAAAAGGTCTAAAGTCTTTACGGGCAGCCGAAATTAGAGAATTAGCAAGTTTGTATCGTTCAGTAGCCGCAGATTTAGCCCGCGCCCGCACCCAACAAATCAGCAATACTTTGATACAAAGTTTACAATCTTTAACAACTCGTGCTTATACGCAGATTTACCAGGGTTCACGGCGACAGGAATGGCAGGCAGTTTTAGAATTTTACCGTTGGGGATTACCATCTGTAGTCCAAAAAACATTTGCATATATTGCTGCGGCAACGGCGCTGTTTCTACTGGGTGGAGTAGTGGCTTGGTGGTATTCCTGGCAAAATCCCAGCTTCATGCCTTTGATCGTACCTGAAGACTTGATAACCAAGGTACGGGATGAGCATAAATTGTGGATGGGATCAATTGTTGGTATTGAACCTCTAGCATCCAGCGGGATTACAATTAATAACTTGGCGGTGTCTTTTGGGGCTGTTGCTGGTGGGATTACAGCGGGTATATATACAGCTTATATGATGGTATTTAATGGTTTATTAATTGGTGCCGTTGGTACTTTAGTTGGTCAAAATAATTTAGCTTATCCTTTTTGGGCGTTTGTATTTCCGCATGGTTCCTTAGAATTGCCAGCGATTTTTTTTGCTGGAGGTGCGGGATTTTTATTAGCAAGAGCAATTGTATTTCCTGGCAAATATCGCCGGGGAGATGCACTAAAATTTTATGGTAATCAGGCGGCGCAGTTAGTATTTGGGATTGTGCCAATGTTAATTATTGCAGGTGCGATCGAAGGCTTTTTTTCGCCTAATCCTAGCGTACCCGATCCGATTAAATATCTAGCAGGAATGGGATTATTTATACTTTTGGTGATGTATTGTAGTCGTAAGCAAACAGGAATAAATATTCAATCAAAATAAGTCAAATTTTTGGTAAAATTGAGTGAGAATAAAGCCCTTTACTTAATAAGAAAAATGGCAGAATTAACTATTCAAATTCCGGATGATTTGGCTCAACGTTTAGAACCTCTGCAAAATCGGTTACCCGAATTACTTCGGCGACTACTGGATATTGATAACATCCAAACAACTGCTCAGCCAAAAATTCAAACAGAAACTATAGATATTCCGGCAGTTTATCAAGAAGTTATTGATTTTTTAATTAAGCGTCCAACGCCAGAAGAAATTCTTGCTTTTAAAGTCTCGCCACAAGCCCAAATGCAGCTACAAGCATTACTAGAAAAAAACCGTTCTACAACACTCACTCCAATGGAGTTGGCAGAATTAGATGTTTACGAGCAATTAGAATATATGATGGTTTTACTCAAAGCACGAGCTTTAAAAAGCGATCGCCTAACATGAGTTCTCATCCAATTTCTAAGGAACTTCGTCAGCTTGTCGTTAAAAAAGCTTCGCGGCGTTGTGAATATTGCCTAATTCACCAGGATTTTTCAATTTATACCCATGAAGTAGACCATATTATTGCTCTGAAGCATGGGGGCGAAACTATTATCGAAAACTTGGCACTTTCATGTTTATCATGCAATCGCCGTAAAGGTTCTGATTTCGCTACCATAGATTCGATTACACGAGAAATTGTGCCGTTGTTTAACCCTCGTTGTCAGGTTTGGGATGAACATTTCTATATTGAAGGCGCGAGAATAGAGGGGAAAACTCAGATTGGTCAAGGGACTGCAAAGTTACTTCAATTTAACCTTCCCAATCGTGTGCTTCAACGGCAAGTGTTAATGAGTCAAGAACAATATCCCTAAGTAAAAGCGTCGAGTCTGCCGAGTCGTTTAATAACCATTAATAATCCCTACAAGGATTTTCACAAGCAACGATAAATCTTCTGGAACTTGATAGCGTTTCTGGTCTTGAGTCACCTGGCGATTTGCGCGATGGTAAACTCCAAAACGCCAGTCTTCACCAGTCGTAACTGCTCCATACAGAAGTTCAGATGTGGATTTAGTCCATTCATCCAGTGCAATTAATTCAATAGCAAGTTGAGTAAATCCTCTAACTAAATCTGATTGTTTCGCTTCGATGACCAATAAATTTTGAGGCGCTGCAATATAATAGTCGAGAGTTCCTTTCAGATAGTCGTTAACGGCAATAGAATATTCTATATTGAGTCGCTGATTAGTTAAATCGCAGACTTGAAACAAAATCGGACCAATTAAAGCTTCACGTCTAGCAGTTTCATTAACTAAATCGATGTGAGATAAATTACGCTGAAGTTGATGCTGTAAAAACTGTAAATCGAAAATTTCTGAAGATTCAGGTAGAGTTAAATTTCTTCTTTCAAAAGTACAATTTAACTCGGCTAAAATATCATCAATAGTAAAGGGTAATTCAAAATATCGGCTAAAGGTATAAGATTCACCAGCTTTGAGAATGCGGCGGGAATTCATAAAACAGCTAAGCCAAGTTGATTCTATTTATTCACTCTAACTTATTGGGGAATGGGGAATTGCCAAAAGTTGGGGGGATGAGTATCCCTGTACAAATCGCTAGTAGGAAATACAGCAAATTGGAATTTGGTGAGGTACAGATAATTGTAGGGAACATGGCTGTGCCCCTACCCGTGTACTTCATTTAGCTGAAATACGCTGTATCAAATCTGTTCTGAAATCATTAGACCTCTTGCAAAAGTCTCTAACACCCCACCCCCTCCCCTTGGTAAGGGGAGGGGAGCGTTTGCTTTACTCAAATGCGGGGTGGGGTTCTTTATTTTTGATTTATGCAAGAGGTCTATTCCTCAATCTAGAGTACCCTGAGGCTACTTTTAGGCTTATGATTTGAAGGAAATCGGACTTGTAGCCAAATCAAATGTTACGAATTCTCTTGATTGATGACAATCCGAACGATCGCCTTTTAGCAATTCGGCAATTGGAACGTGAGTTTTCTGATCTCCAAGTAGAACAAGTTGCCACACCAGAAGACTTCGCCGAGGCATTGCAGAGGGGGCAATTTAACTTGGTTGTCACCGATTATCAATTGCGCTGGAGTAATGGGATAGAAGTACTACACGCAATTAAAGCTAGTTATCCTAACTGCCCAGTGATTATGTTCACCAACAGCGGCACTCAGGAGATTGCTGTGGAGGCCATGAAGTCTGGATTGGATGACTATGTGATCAAATCTCCTCAGCACCAGGTACGCTTAACAGTGGCAGTGCGATCGGCACTAGAACGAGCTGAAACTCGCCAAAAAGCCGCAAATTTAGAAATTAGGTTTCAAACTCTGCTCAACCGCTTAAATGTTGGGATTTATCGGGCAACTTTTGATGGTTCTTTATTGGAATGCAACCCAGCATTCCTGCGTTTGATTGGGTTGGGAGCCTTACCCCAAGAGCAAGCGAGTCGGTTCATTGAGCTTTATTTTCAGCCAGAAGATTATACTCAGCTAATTAATCAACTGCGAGAAAATGGTGAAGTGCGCGATCGCGAAATGCAATTGCGACGAGCTGATGGTAGTTTGATTTGGGTGCGTGTAAGTAAAATCTTCAGCAAAATCGATGGTAAAGCTATCATTGATGGCTTGGTAGAAGATATTAGCGATGCCTATCGGCAAGCTATGCAACGCAAACGAGTAGAGTTAGAACGAGAGCAACTCCTCATCAGCGAACAAGCTGCCCGCATGGAAGCTGAAGCTGAAAAGCAAAATTACAGTTTACTCTCAGAAGCCAGTCGATTGCTCGTATCTTCCCTCGATTACCGCACAACTCTGGCAAAATTAGCCCACTTGGTGGTTCCAACTTTAGCTGATTGCTGTTTTATTGATATCGTTGACAATAATTTGACAGTATTTGAGGAACCAGTTGTTGCAGCAACTACTCCGGAAAAAGAAGCACTAGCACTCGTACTCAGACGGTTTTATTCCATCTCAGCGGATACTGATTTTGGTGTGAGAAAGGTTTTGCAAACAGGCGAACCAGAATTAGTTACTGATGTGGCGGCGGATTCTTTTTTACTAGCGATGAACCAGGACGCAGAAACCCAACGGTTGATGCGCCAGATAAATATCCAATCTTATATAATTGTGCCCCTAGTCGCTGGGGATGCCTACGGTGGGCTGCGGTTACGCAAGCTAGGTACAATTACTTTGATTAGCACCCAAGGAAACCGTCGCTACACTCACAGTAACTTAAATATGGCTCAAGCCCTAGCTCAGCGGGCAGCCATAGCAATCGACAATGCTCGGCTTTACCAGCAATCAATAGATGCAAATCGCATTAAAGATGAGTTTCTCGCTGTTTTGTCTCACGAAATCAGAACTCCCCTAAATCCGATTTTGGGTTGGGCAAAACTTCTGCGTAGCAACAAGCTAGATGAAAAAAAGACTGCTTTAGCTCTGGAAACCATTGAACGTAATGCTAAGTTACAAACAAAACTTATTGAAGACTTGTTAGATATTTCCCGCATCTTGCGAGGTAAACTTAGTCTCAATGTTTGCCCAGTTGATTTGGCAACCATTATTCGAGCCGCGATGGAAACAGTACGACTATCAGCGGAAGCGAAATTAATTCAAATTTATTCTGCTCTCGATCCTGCCGTTGGTCAAGTGTTTGGGGATGCAGGACGCTTGCAACAAATTGTCTGGAATCTCCTTTCCAACGCCATTAAATTTACTCCTGAAGGCGGACAAGTTGAGATTTATTTAGAGCAAATTGATTCTCAGGTACAAATCAGAGTTAGAGACACAGGCAAAGGAATCAGCCCAGATTTTCTGCCCTATGTGTTTGAAACCTTTCGTCAAGCCGATAGTGCAACCACTAGAAAATTTGGCGGCTTAGGTTTGGGATTAGCAATTGTGCGTTATTTAGTAGAAATGCATGGTGGAACTGTCTCGGCAGAAAGTTTAGGAGAAGGCCAGGGAGCAACCTTTATTGTTCAGTTGCCGATGATACTTACTGATGCCGTTGATAGTAGTAAAGAAAGCGATGCAACAGTCAGCAATACTGCGGCTTTTAATGGTCTGAAAATTTTAGTTGTAGATGACGAGCCTGATTCTCTAGAGTTAGTTAGCTTCATACTCCAACAGTCTGGAGCCACTGTTACAGCTGTGTCATCAGCAACAGAAGTATTGGAAATATTACCACAGTGGAAGCCAGATTTACTCGTCAGCGATATCGGAATGCCACAAATGGATGGTTATATGCTACTGAGACAAATCAGATCAAGGAGTCGAGAACAAGGAGGGCAAATTTTAGCGATCGCTCTCACGGCGTATGCTGGAGAAGGCAACGAACAGCAAGCGATGGAAGCAGGTTTTCAAGCTCATATTAGCAAGCCAATAGATCCAGCCCAGTTAATTGAAACCATTGCTAACTTAGTGCAAAAATAATTTGTAATTCGTAATTCGTAATTCGTAATTCGTAATTGTTATTGTGTAAATTTTGTGTGTTAGCAAAATGCAACTAAGGTGCAGGGCGATGCATCAAAGGTGCAGGTCGATGCAACTAAGGTGCAGGGCGATGCAACTAAGGTGCAGGGCGATGCAACTAAGGTGCAGGTCGATGCAACTAAGGTGCAGGGCGATGCATCAAAGGTGCAGGTCGATGCAACTAAGGTGCAGGGCGATGCATCAAAGGTGCAGGGCGATGCAACTAAGGTGCAGGGCGATGAACGAAGAATCTCCACGCCTTGAGGCTGAAAAGTGTCAATAATGGAAAGTAAAAACCGTTCCTGGCAAAAAAGCTATGGTATCGCTGTACTCGCCAGCGGTTTAGCACTGTTATTTTCTCTACTTGTATCGCCACTGTTAGAGAACATTACCTTTTCTGTGTTTTTTGCCGCTGTGGTGCTGAGTTCGTGGTATGGAACTCGCGGCTCAAGTTTATTTGCAACTTTCCTGTGTAGCTTGGCTATCACTTACTTTTTCTTACCACCAACTTATTCACTGAGTATTTTAACCCTGGATGGCTTTATCCGCTTGGGGTTATTTGTGATTGTATCGGTGCTAACTAGCGAATTGAATGCTGCTTGGAGACGCACAGAGTTAAAGCTGCGAGAAAGTGAAACTGGCTATCGTGAAATGGCAGAGGCGGTGCAGAACTATGCCAACCAATTAGAGCAACGAGTCGCCGAACGGACAGCCGCCTTAGTTGAAGCCAACAAAGAACTTGAAACCTTTGGTTATTCAGTTTCCCATGACCTACGCGCTCCTTTGCGATCGATGCAAGGTTTAGCTCAAGCACTACAGGAAGATTATAGCGATCGCTTAGACAGCGATGGCCAAGATTATATCCAAAGGATTGTCGCCTCTGCTGAACGGATGGATGGACTAATTCAAGACCTACTTGACTACTCGCGCTTGAGTCGGGTAGAAATTAAGCTGCGTGTACTTGATCTGACAGATATTGTTACAGAAGCCATCAACCAACTAGAAGTAGAATTGCGATCGCCAAAGGCGGGGCGTAGCCCATCGGCACAAGCTCAGGTAAACCTAGAACAACCGCTTCCAGAAGTTACAGGTCATCGCACAATTTTAGTACAAGTACTTGTAAACCTACTGAGTAACGCCATTAAATTTGTCCCCGCTAATAGACAACCCCAAATTCGTATATGGGCAGAAATCGTAGGGGGAGAGGGGGGAGATAAGGGAGAAAATACTTCCTCATCCCCCTCATCCCCCTCATCCCCCTCATCCCCCTCATCCCCCTCATCCCCCTCATCCCCCGCCTCTTCCATTCGCCTCTGGGTAGAAGATAACGGTATTGGCATTGCACCAGAACATCAGCAGCGAATTTTTAACGTGTTTGAAAGATTACATACTCAAGACAGTTATCCTGGTTCTGGCATTGGCTTGGCAATTGTCCGTAAAGGCGTTGAACGTATGGGGGGACAGGTCGGTGTAGAGTCAATAGTAGGTCAAGGCAGTCGCTTTTGGATTCAACTACAAAAACTTCCGACGAAAACATGAACATAGAGCAGCAGACAATCTTACTAGCAGAAGACGATTCCGATCAAGTCCTGTTAATTCGTCGTGCTTTACGCAAAGCTAATCTGATGCAACCCCTACAAGTTGTCAGCAACGGAGAAGCTGCTATTTCTTACCTGTGTGGTGAAGGAGAATATGCTGATCGAGAACGCTACCCTTTGCCGATACTGGTTTTGTTAGACCTGAAAATGCCCCGCAAATCTGGGTTTGAAGTTTTGGAGTGGCTCAAGCAACAACCTGAACTCAGACGCTTACCAGTTATTGTGCTGACGACTTCTAAAGAAATAACCGATGTTCATAAAGCTTATGATTTGGGTGTCAATTCCTATTTAGTTAAACCTGTAGCATTTAGTGACTTGACTGCAATGATAAAGTTACTTGATGCCTACTGGCTGAATTTAAATCAACAGCCGTTGGTTTACACTGATTAATGGTTTAGCCTAGAAAAGGCATCATTAAGTAATTCATAATTCGTAATTCGTAATTCGTAATTCATGAAGAAATTCAGTTGATTGAGCTATTCTGTGGTATGGGTTTAGTATTGCTAAACCCTTAGAGCATGGTCTATCGATGTAAAAATAGCTTTAACTAAGTGAGATTCGTTAGTCAACTGTATTATTGTCGAGAGTACGACACCGAAAGATTTATAGCAATTCTTCAAAATGAGGCAACAGATGTAAATCAGCAAAGTCTTGCTGCATCTAAGCTTCTTAATTACGAATTACGAATTACGAATTACGAATTACATTCTGCACTTAGAGCTTCTCAAGCATCAATTTTGGCTTCTCATGCACATTCTGATTATTGACGACAATCCAAACGACCGTTTCATGATTATCCGGGAGATGCGGCGAGAATTTCCTGGTGTAGAAATAGTGGAAGTGGGTGAACCAGAAAACTTTGAGCAAGCACTGGTAGCAGGTTGTTTTGATTTGACAATCACCGATTATCAACTGCGTTGGAACAATGGTTTAGAAATATTGCATCTCCTGAAGAACCGCTATCCCGATCGCCCCGTAATTATGTTTACAAATACAGGCAATCAGGAAATAGCCGTTGAGGCCATGAAAAGCGGACTTGATGATTACATCTTGAAGTCACCCAAGCACTTAGTTCGTTTATCCGCAACGGTGAGGTCTGTCTTAGAACGCAACCAAACTCGGCAAAGAGCTAGCTTTTTAGAGAACCGCTTGCAATCTCTACTCAATCAATTAAATGTCGGCGTGTTTCGGGCAATTCCTGACGGACAACTGTTAGAAGTTAACAGCGCATTTCTTAGACTTCTCAGACTTAATTCTCTAGAAGAAATTCAGGGTAATAGTAGCTTTAATGAGATTTTTTCTAGAGCCGGAGATATTACACCACAGAAAAGACGAGAACGAGAATTAAGAATACGTAGAATAGATGGTAGTTATATATGGGTATCAGTGAATGAAACTCTCAATATAACTAATGCAGAAGAGGTGATTGATGGGCTAGTGGAAGATATTACCGGGCGCAAACGCTCAGAAGAAGCACTAAAACGGTATGCGACAAGATTACAGACTCTCCAGGAGTTAGATCGGTCGATTTTGGGGGCAATCTCTCCCACCGGAATTGCGAAAGCGGCTCTGGCTTCGACTTATCCCTTACTTCCTTGTCAATTATTGGATGTAACATTGTTTGATTGGGAAAATGAACAAGCTACTGTTTTAGCTGTTCAGTCAAGCGATCGCATTGGCTTTGCCATTGGTGAAACTTTCTCATTACATGATTTTGGCAACATTGAAAACTTGCAACAAAACCAGGTGATGATGATTGAAAACCTCGCTGACCATCCCAGACCTTATCGCATTCAACAGCGGCTGTTCGACCAAGGCATTCGCTTAATTATGAATGTACCTGTAATTGCTCAACAACAGCTAATCGGTTCCTTGAATGTGGGAGTAACTCAACCGTGGTCATTAACTGAAGAAGATGTGGAAATTGCCCGCGAAGTGGCAAATCAGTTAGCGATCGCCATCCAGCAATCCCGCCTGCGCGAACAATTGCAACGCTACACCGAACAACTAGAACAACTAGTTCACAACCGCACAGAACAGCTTGAAGAAGCCAACAGTGCCTTAGAAGCCTTTGCCTACTCCATCTCCCACGACTTACAGGAACCTCTGCGTGCCATTCGGGGATTTGCCACTATTCTTTTAGAAGACTACGAAACCGTATTGAATTCAGGCGGGCAAGATTTACTTTATCGCATCGCCAGTAACGTAGACCGCATGGACAACCTACTGGTAGACTTATTAGAATACAGCCGCTTGAGTCGCATTGATTTGCCGCTGCAACCAATTAACCTCAACTCACTAGTCAAGCAAGTGCTGAGGCAATTAGAAGTATCTCTGCAACAAAAGCAAGCCCAAGTGACAATTACAGAACCTCTGCTGGAAGTTGTGGGAAACTACCGCACCGTGGAGCAGATTATCACCAATTTAGTAACCAATGCCATCAAGTTTGTAGCTCCTGGAATTCAACCCCAAGTCAGAATATGGGCAGAACACCGCGAACCCTGGGTACGCTTGTGGTTAGAAGACAATGGCATAGGCATCTCACCACAGCATTGGGAGCGGATTTTTGGTGTTTTCGAGCGTCTGCACAGCATCGAAGCCTACCCTGGCACTGGAATCGGACTAGCGATCGTCCGTAAAGGCATTGAACGCATGGGCGGACAAGTAGGTATGGAGTCAGAAGTCTCCCAAGGTAGTCGCTTTTGGATAGAACTACCAGAATTTGTTAAATGAGAGCCTATTTACAGCAAAAGCCTTGGTGGTTAGGACATTAACAGATGATAAAACCTAGACACAAAAAGACTTTTCACCCAGTCCCCAGTCCCCAGTCCCTTGCTATACCTGAAAAATGCTGTATAAAGTAAATATTAAGTAGTGGCGTGGCAAGGCTAAAATGTTGCAAGAAATTTTCTTGTGGGGCGGGCATCTTGCCCGCCAATTAGGACGGGCGAG
>NZ_JACJSJ010000184.1 GCF_014698115.1 Nostoc sp. FACHB-973 | reverse complement strand
CCCTGACTCCCCACTCCCCACTCCCCACTCCCCCTTATGTCCACAGATGCTTTTGAAAAAACTAGCTGGAATTGGCAGCTTTCTCAATTCCAACAACAAGTAGGAGAATGGTGGGAATACCAGTTTTACCGCTTGGAAGGCGCTTTGCCAGAATTACCCGGTGGATGGTCAATTAGCCCCTGGGTAGGTGAGTTACTGAAATTTCTGTTTTGGCTGATATTAGGTTTATTTGTAGCTTGGGTGGGTTGGCGGTTATGGCGAGAATTCAGCCCTTATCTATATTCTTGGCTGAGTAGAGGTAGCAATTTCACTGATTGGGGTGTGAAAAATCGGTCTGATGAATCATCCATTGCCGTTTTATTGGAGCGATCGCAACAATTTTATCGTCAAGGTAACTACCGTGAAGCTTGCCGTTGTCTTTATTTAGCAATGTTACAGCATTTGCATCAGCAAGCCGTTGCACCCCACAAACTCAGCCGTACAGATGGAGAATATCTGCAATTACTGCGATCGTCTGTGAGTCCCATACAGCCTTATGAAACTTTAATTACCACTCACGAGCAATTATGTTTTGGTAATGCCGAAATTTTACCAGACAACTACGAGCAGTGTCGGCAAGCTTATCGAGAAATTTCGCCAGAATAGTCTGTAATTACACTATGTCTCGCTTTAGTGAGATAGAACGTGGGGGCGCATAGCTATCATTGGTGTCAACTTAAGCTCAAACAGTTGTCCCACAAACGTTTTACCCCTCCCCGCAAGCGAGGAGGGGAGCGTTTGCGTTAGCAAATGCGGGGTGGGGTTCTTTATTTTTGATTTATGCAAGAGGTCTATTGAGGATGACACTCGTGTGGGCGGGCAACGGCCGACTTGAACGAAGTGTCCGTTGAGTTTCCTCACCAATGCAGAGGTCGATGTCTCCAGAGGCGTTAAGATTTCAAAAATCAAATAGGAGTCCTATAACTATTGCAAATGTACCCAATTACTATACTTCTTTAGCTTTGATTATTAAGCATATCCATAGCTATTCTTAAACTAGCTTTCATGCGATTAAATGCTTGTGCTAAACCACCAATTTCATCATTAGATATCTCTTCAAAATCGGCAGTCATGTCACCAGTGCTGACTTTTTGTGCAATTTTTTCTATTTTTTTGATTCGTTGAATCACAGTTTTTTTGATTAAGAAGTTAATCAAGAAAATTATGATCCCAAATATAGTAATCAAAAGTCCCATAATCAATATCCAAGTCCGTTTGGCATTGGCAAAAATTTCTTCTGAAGGAACAGAAATTATTTGGGCAGAAACAATTTGATTGAGTTGCCAGCCAAAACCATTTTCTGAGCCATAAGTTGCCAGCTGACTCTTAGGAGCCTGATCTGGTGTAGAATGACATCGCAAACATTTTTCTTGTGTAATTTTTAGTGGTCGAGCAATATAAAATACTTCGCCTTCTGACAAGTTGCGAAAACCAGTAATTTCTTGAGTATTGGGTTCCTGGCGAAAACGCTCTACAAGTTGAGTTTCAAAACTATCGGCTTTATCTACTAAATTTGTCGGATTAAGTGTGGCGTCTTTATGAAAAAAGTTTTTATATTCAGGTTTTTTACGAAAATTCTCAAAAACTTCTTTAGAAGAAAAAGTTGGCACCACTTCAGGCATGAAGGTTGGGTTAGTATCTAGTCTAGGTTCCAATAAGGGATCTATACGATTTTGTGTATAGTTTCTAACTGCATTCACCATTTGGATGAGAATCTGCGCTTGAGAAGCTACTTCATTTTGCGCTCTCCCCTGAAGTACACTGGATAAGGCAACACCACTTCCCAAAATACTGACGATGAAAACTAATATTAAAAGTAAATTAAATTTTGCACCTATTTTTAAGTTTTTTAACGTAATGTTGTTTAACATAACCTAACCAACGAAGGTAGTATATGAGCTTGTTTAATATCTATTTATACCTGTTATAAAACTGTTGTTCGATGAATTAATAAATATTAATTTTTTGTTGTGATTTTACCTATTTAAGCAGTAAGAAAGCTGATTTAAATTAGTTCTCAAACCCAAGTTATTTCCTCAATCATAATTAGTGATGTTTTTGCGATTTCCCCGTCGTTTATTTCTGTTTAATCTACTAGGTTTGACATTTGCTAGTTGTCAATCAAGACGACCCTTTCAAGGTACATTGACTATTGGCGTTCTTAACTATGGTGGAGGCGAACAAATAATTAACCAATATGCTAAATTTAATAGTTACTTGGGTGAAAAAACCAACTCAATAATTCAGCTAGAGCCTGCTTTTAACGAAAATAAAGCAGTTGAGCGCCTTGATGCTCGTGCTTGGTCGTTGGTATTTGCTCCACCGGGTTTAGCGGCGATCGCGATCGCTCGCTACCAATATGTTCCTCTGTTTCCTTTAATAGGTATTAATAATTTGCGTTCAATTTTCGTTGTTCGCAAAGACAGTTCAATATCCGACTTAAAACAACTACAGGGTCAAACAGTGGCTTTGGGTCAGTTAGGTTCGGCAACAGGATATTACTTTCCACTTTACAACCTTTATGGTACAACACTGGCTGAAATATTGTTTGCACCGACACCAAAAGCAGCGCTGGAATTGGTAGCTCAAGGAAAAGCTAGCGCCTGTGCAGTTTCGGAGGCTGAATTGAGTCTCTACGCTTCACAGTTAAGTCAGACCGAGTTCCGCATACTTTTTAAAGACCCTCACTATGTACCATTAGGTGTGGTTTTGATTGGGCCGAATGTAGAACGTAACCGTCAAGAATTCATCCGCAAAGTAATGAGCGAGTCACCTTCAGGCTTAGCTCAAGAAGTTGGCTATGTCCCCAATGGACAAGTACCGGATTACAAATATATGATTTCTGTAGTCGATCGAGTCAGTTCAATTGCTTCTAATTTGCAAAATAAACCTGTGCGTTTATTTGAATCAAAACCGCCAACAAACCCTTAAGAAAAATGGGGAGTGGGGAGTGGGGAATAGGGAGTACGGGAAGAAAGTGTTTGTTTGATTTATAAAAGGTGGGGCGCTTTTAACTAAGAATTCCCAGGTTGCTGTAGACTTCGATTAAATTGCCATCAGGATCGCGAAAATGAGCTGTGCGGATTCCCCAATCTGGACGATCTATTGGTTGAGTGACAACGATCGCATTACCATCTTTGACTTGTTTATGGACTTCATCCACGTTATCGACTGCGAAAATCAAGACAATTTTATCTCGATTGGCAACATACGAAGGCTGATCGATTCTTGGGACTACTTCGGCCATTAATTCTTGTTTGAACAAACCGAGCTTGATATGTCCAGTATTAAACTCAGCATATCCGCTATTTTCATCGCCCCAATCGACATCGAATTTTAGCAGATCTCGGTAGAACAGAAAAGAATCTTTGTAGTTGGAGACTAGCAGTCTCAAGTGTGTTAGCTGAAGCTTCATAGTGGCCTTAGTCTACTAACTGTGAATTCTAGGTTCTGGATGCAAAGTTGCCAGCAACTCACTTTCGACGGTTGCCAATTCATCAAGGCGTTGCATGACGATTTCTTTGTCGAAATAAGTAGCAGCTAAAACCCAATATATACCGTAGTGGCGTGCTTCGGATGCCATCAGTCCACGATAAAATTTTGCTAATTCTGGCTCTGGACAGTGAGCAGCTAATAATCCCAGGCGTTCGTGACTCCGAGCTTCTATTAAGCCAGTGACTAGTAAGGAATCCAAAAATCGCTGGGGTTCTTGGGGGCGTACAGCAGCTTTTAAACCTGCGCCGTAGGGAGGTGGTGGTAGGGGAGCAAGGGGAATATTCCGCCGTTCTAACCATTGGTTAACTAGCTCAAAGTGTTCTAGTTCTTCACGGGCGATCGCTGTGAGATCGCGTACCATTTTAGTATTGGAAGGGTAGCGAAACATAAAATTCAAGGCCACCCCTGCCGCTTTGCGTTCACAGTGGGAGTGGTCGAGTAAGATGATATCTAAGTTAGCGATCGCTTGTTCGATCCAAGCAGAACTCGTGGGCTGTTTCAGGGCGTTGATAGTCGGTAACTGAGTAAGCACAGAGTCACAAAACTCCAGAATTGCAATTTGGCTAAGTATCCCAGCAAATTGATTTTATATCATGTTTGCGACAATTCGGCAGTTTTTATTTCTGAAACAGTCACAGTTAATTTTATCGCTTAATCTTCTTGTTCCAAAATGCGTTTTGCCTCCAAAAGTTGCTGTTTGTGTTCGTCACTAACTGTCGGATATTTCAGATTTAGTTCTTCTAGTTTTGTGCAGATGATATTGGCAACTGCTAGGCGTGTAAACCATTTGCGATCGGCAGGAATAATATACCACGGTGCCCATTTTGTGCTGGTCTGGTTGAAAACTTCTTCATAAGCATCCATATAATCATCCCAAAAAGCTCTTTCCCGGACATCACTAGCTGAAAATTTCCAATGTTTTTCCGGCGATTCAATCCTTTGTAAAAAGCGCTTTTTCTGCTCTGATTTGGAGACATTCAGAAAAAATTTCAGAATAATTACACCATTCTCTACTAAATATTTTTCCAAGTTGTTAATTTCTTGAAAGCGCTGCTTCCATATTTGATTTCCTGAAGGAAATTTCGGTAGTTGTTGCTTTTTGAGCATTTCTGGATGGACACGAACCACTAAAACTTCTTCATAATATGAACGGTTGAATATACCAATTCGTCCTCTTTCTGGCAAAGCCTTTGTCGCTCGCCATAAGTAGTCATGGTCTAATTCTTCTGCACTCGGTTGCTTGAAACTAAACACCTGAAATCCTTGGGGGTTCACACCAGACATCACATGTTTAATTGTGCTGTCTTTACCAGCAGCATCCATTGCCTGAAAAATAATTAACAATGCATAGGTATTTTGGGCATAGAGAATATTTTGGTAATTTGCTAATCGTTCAATATCTGCCTGTAATTTCATTACAGCATCAGTTTTTACATGAAAATCAGTTTTATAACCTGGGTCATAGTTTTTTTTCAGAGAAATCTTTGAACCTGGTGGAACAATAAAAGCATCATGATTCATCTATAAAATCTCCTCATTTTCGGCGTTTTGGGGTCGGACGCATAGCTTCACGACCCAAGATAAACATTCCCGCGATACCTAAACTGACAAACCAAACATATTGATACCAGTATTGGTGCATTTGCTCTAGTGCATTCAGTTCTGGATGCAAGGTGTTTAAGTATAACAGCAACACCAATATCATCAGCGCTCCAAAACCAATAAAGCTTAAGCCAACACCAATTCGTGCAGGTCGCAGTTCAAAATCACTAATATTGTCTAGGTCAATTTCTGACAGTTCTTTAAAAGAGTCATCTGCTAAAGATGAAGTTGTTTGTAATCTATTACTGAGTTTTGGTGGTAAAATCGGCACTAGTGTTGCTACAGTTGGGCGGCGTAACAAAGCCTCAGTATCTCGCAGGAGTTCTAGTGGCTTACGAGTAGTTGGTTGAGCAAAATCTATATTATCTGTAGCAGTTGGAGCCTTGGCTTTGCTTTCAAAATCCATAGCACGCCTTAGAAGAACCAGGATATACATAGCGTAGCGAATCAGGTGCAAAGGCGTCAAAATAATTCAGAATTCAGGAGTCAGAATTCAGGAGTACAGATAATTATAGGGGCATAACATGTTGTGCCCTTACCCGTGTACTTCATTTACTTGGGTATCCAAGTATTATTAATTCAGAATTCTGTTAGCGTAGCGGGGCGTAGCCCATTCAGAATTCTGATTAAGTTATTCATCCATCTCTTTTAATGTAGCTAATGCCGACGGAGATAAACGACTGAGATAGCGGAATATCCAGTATTTAACGATGGTATTTAACATTACAGGAAATGTAGCGATAAATAAATATATTGCACTTTCATTTGCTGCCAGACCTAAATGTTCTGCCAATACTTCTAGAATAATCTCCCACCCATGCGGCGAGTGAAATCCTACAAATATATCTGTAAATAGAATAATTAAAAATGCCTTAGCACTATCGCTAAGACCATAGACAATATTATCTATAAATGACTTAACAACTACAATTTCTCTTTTGCTCAGACTGATAACTAAGCCAAAAGAAATTAATGATATTAAATCTGCAATAACATTACTAATACTGCTGTTACTTTTAAAGCGAAATTCTTCAGCGATCTCAAATGCTTTGTCTTTGATCTTTTCTTGTACTGCCTCTGATGATAGTTGTGGCGCTTTATTCAGTAGATATTCAAACCTGAGTTCTGCTTGAAAATTCTGTAATTCATGGAGAGCCTCTTTTTCCATGTCAGAATTGATGAAAATTTGAGTTGTATTGTCTCCCCTCATTCTTTCTACTATGGGATTTACTAAAAATTCTTTAGATAAATGCTGAGTTAAAAGAGGTACAAGAATTAGAATGAGAAAAAATCTGAGAGCAATTCTTGTCCTATTTCTAGACAATCGGTAATTTCTAGCAAAATTTTCTTCTGCATGGGGTGAAAAATCTCCTTTAATTACATTAATGCTTCTGCCAATAGACCCAGGAAAGACTCCAGTTTTTTCAAAGGGAGATGTAGTTTTAATATCATTGATGTTAGAGGAGTTTGGCTGTTTGTTGATTTTGCGCTGGCTAATTTCTAAGGGTTGAGAATTATTAAGTTGGTTTTTGATGCCGTACTTTTCTACAACTTCATCAATAACCTGCAATTTTTCTAGCAATACAGAATCTGAGATATCGATAATTGTCCGGCTCAGTGTGAATTCTGCCAGTCTAATTTTGATAATAGTTAAGTTTTTATCAAGATATACTTGCCAATAAGACATGACATTCTCAGTATATTTTCCTGAAGCTGAAGAGATTTTATTGCCATCAAAATGTTCAGTTTCAATATTTTTAATTCTCTGAGCCGCTTGGTAAGCTTCTAAAAGCGACCTTTCTGGTGTATCTAAAAACCAACGGTTGGGCGATCGCAAATATTCTTTCAGCTTTTGATAAAGTAATTCTGCCCTGTCTGCGAATGACTTTTTCATTATATATATGATTAGTTTACAATATTTACAGATTTAACTAAGCATTAATAATGGGTAATATTTAGTGAAAGACATTATTAACTATTACCCAACACTTATTAGCTAAATCTGTTATTTTGATTGTACACCTATTAAAGGAGTAGGTACAGCCAAAGATCGATTTTCCAGGGTTCTCAACTCAACCGTATCAGCATCCTAAGCAAAATGATGAAAGTCAAGTTATTTGAGCAAAGATTGATAGGGATTGTCATAGCTTCGCTGAGTGCGTTTACCACAACTGCAACCATGAATGAGCCTAGCTATGCTGGAGGTACAACTTTTTACTGTGGAAAGAGCAAGGGTGTACCTGTAACATTTGCGCGTACCCAAAATCGAAGAAACGTGCCAATGATTAAATGGAGTTCTCAAGATTACTTCCCCAAAGAATGGACAAATGAACGCCGTTGTAAAGAGGTATCTCGCAGATTTCAAAGGAGCTATGATAATGGTACGCTAAAGTACATCAAAACTGGAACGCTTAGAGGAGAAACAGTTGTATGCGCGGCTGCTAACCAAAATGCCACCTGTACAGATAGCACTTTGTTATTCACTCTCAAGCGTGGTAGTAATGCTAAGCTGACTATGCGAAGGCTATTAAATCGTCGGGGATTGGTAGCTGGGAATGTGTTGAATGAAACTAGTGAAGACACGGTAAATATCGATTTTGATGAATTCCTGAACAACGCTACAGATGAGCTAAATAGTGAGTCAAATTAAGATTCAGGTAATGTTTATCCGACGGGCTACCGCCTATGCCAGCAATTTTATATTACCTATAAACTCACATGGATTGGCGTAAATTGACACTGGTTATTTCGATTGGCAGTTTATCGATAATACTGTCAGCATCGACACCAGTTATCAGTGTTTCTCCTCAATGTCAAAGCTTTGGTTGCAACACTTTTGTGTCGCAAAAACTTTACCAGCAAGCACAGTCTATCACGGTGAAAGTTTTAGCAGCAGATTTCTTAGGCTCAGGAATTCTGCTGCAAAAGCAAGGTTTTAATTATACAGTTTTGACTAATGCTCATGTGTTAGAAGCGGGCGATCGCCCCTATCGCATTCAAACACCAGATGGTAACATCTATGCAGCTAATTTACCTGAAAATTTGAACTTTGGTAAAAATGATTTAGCTTTATTACAATTCCATAGCCAAGGCGCTATTTATGCTGTGGCATCCCTTGGTAATTCTCCAGTTGTGGGGGATGAAGTGTTTGCTGCGGGGTTTCCTGTGGCTGAAGATGGAACCGAGGTAAAAAGCTTGGCGTTGAATACAGGTAAAATTTCCTTGGTGCTACCCAACCCTTTAGAAGGAGGTTATCAACTCGGACACACTAATAATCTGGAAAACGGTATGAGTGGCGGCGCACTATTAAATCGTCGCGGCGAAGTTGTAGGCGTAAATGGGATGCAGGCTTATCCTCTGTGGGATGCACCTTCTGTGTTTCAAGATGGGATGAAAGCAGATGAACAATTACATAAAATGATTATTCGCCTCAGTTGGGCTGTGCCAATTAAAACATATATGATTTCTTCTTTGTCTTTTGTAAATACAAATGATTATTAGTAAGACGAAGTTGTTTAGGGCACGGCACTGCCGTGCCCCTACGAGAAATCATCTGTATCAAAGTTTTCGTGAACTGCTATCACAACTAAGATAGGACTGCCATAGCGCAATAAAAATTCATAACAGATGATAACAACTATTAAAAAATAAATTTATGAAATTTGATTATCTGCTTACCCCAGCAATTATCGGAATAACAATCACCCTTGTACAACCGCAATTTGCTACGGCACTATCCTCAACTGAAGTGGGTAAAATCGCCAAAGCAATCACAGTACTCATTGACAATAAAAATGGTTCTGGGACTGGGGTAATTATTCAACGAGAAGATAATACTTACACGGTTATCACTGCTAAACATGTAATTGAAACTCAAGCTAAATATGAAATTGTCACCCCAGATAATCAACGCTATCAATTAAATTACGACACTGTAAAAAAACTGCCAGAAGTAGATTTAGCCGTTGTGCAGTTTACCAGCAGTCAAAATTACACCGTTGCTAAAATCGGCAACTCAAATGCAATCACAGAAGGTACTACAGCTTATGTGGCTGGTTTTCCCCAAGCAACAGCAGCAATTTCTAGCACAATTTACAATTTTACTGATGGGCGGATTACTGCTAATGCCTCTAAGCCTTTGCGTGATGGCTATGCTTTAGTCTACAGCAATGTTACCTTACCGGGTATGAGTGGCGGCCCGGTGTTGAATGACAAAGGTGAATTGGTAGGAATTCATGGTAGAGGAGACGAAGCAGACATCGAAACCTCAAAAATCAATTCTACAGTTGCTTATGTCAAATCAGGTTTTAATTTAGGCATTCCCATTAATACCTTTTTGAGATTATCAACTCAAGCTGGGGTAGATTTAGGTGTTACTCCTCCCAGTATCCCGACAGCAAAGGCACCAAAAGCAGACGACTTTTATATTCAAGGTGGCGATAAGTACGATAAAGGAGACTTTAAAGGTGCGATCGCCGATTATACTAAAGCAATTAGCCTGAATCCTAAATATCTCAATGCTTACAATAATCGCGGCCTTGCCCGCTATAACTTAGGAGACTTCCAAGGGGCAATTGACGACTTTAACCAAGCCCTGAAAATTAACTCTCAAGACGCCGATTCTTACAATAATCGGGGTTTGGCTCGTTCTGCCTTGGGAGATCGAAAAAGTGCGATCGCAGATTATAATCGAGCCATAGAAATTAATCCCAACTATCTCTTCGCCTACAATAACCGAGGCATTGCTCGTAATAGCTTGGATGATAGCAAAAGCGCCATCGCAGATTTTAATCAAGCATTAAAAATTAATCCCAACTACGCTGAAGCCTACACTGGACGGGGTATTTCCTATTATCAATTGGGAGATAAACAAAAAGCGATCGCTGATTTTACTACAGCTTTGCGAATTAACCCTAACCTTGCCCCACCCTACGCTAGTCGAGCAATTGCCCGCTTTGACTTGGGAGATAAAAAGGGGGCTATTACTGATTTTAACCAGGCTTTGCGACTTAATCCTAACTTTGCTCCAGCCTATACTGGGCGGGGAATTGCCCGTTATCAATTGGGAGATAAACAAGGGGCGATCGCCGATTTACAAAAAGCAGCTAATCTCAATTTAGAACAAGGGAAAACAGATGATTATCAACAACTGTTGGAGTTAATTAAGAAGCTTCAAGGGTAAGAAGTATCTGACTGGAGGTTCCTCATTTTTTCCAAAATCACGATCGTTCACAATGCGGTTTGGTTCAGGTTTTTTGATGAAAAGACTAAATCATAAAGACGCGATAAATCCAATATCACAAAATCATCAATTAATTTCAAAGGATTCAATCATTTTTTCTGCGGTGGGCAAGAAGCGATCGTAATCATCTATTGCTGCTGAATAAGTGATGACGTATGCTTGATTACCCTTTAAAGTCCAAACTTGTAAATTTTTTAAACTCTTTTTTCCATCTTTGCCAATGAAAATTAATTGATTAGCTCGTTTTTTTGCTAGAGTCGTCTCACTTGAATCTACAATATTGGCATCAGATAAAGTAGCTTTGACTTCCTTAGTAAATAAATCTTGCGATTCCTCTAAAGTACCAGAAAAATCTTCAACAGAGATAGTTAAAAGCTCTTGAACTTTATCTGTATCGCTTTGTTTAGGTGATAAAAATGTGACTAATTCTTTAGTTATTAAGTTTGGTGTTTCTTGAATTTTCCAACTTTCTGGATATTTTATTTTTATTCCATAACTAGAATCTTGATATGTCAAAAAATTCTGTGTAGGAGTTTGTAATTGCAATAACCAGAGACTTATAGTAGCAACTACTGCGGTTATTCCTACACTGAGGAAAAGTTTTTGAGGTCGTGCAAGTTGCAAGGTTTTCTGAATTGTAGTATCTGGTATTTTATCCAGCATTTCTAAAGCTTGCAATGCCAATATTGCTGTGGGATAACGCTGGCGAAAGTCATATAGCACCATTTTGTCTAAAATTTCTGCTAGCTGCTGGCTCACTTGTATTTGATTGCGCCAATCAATTTCTCCTGTATGAGGGTTTGTTGGTAGTCCTTGAGCGCCAAAATCAGCAGGATTAATTCCTGTCAAAGCTTGGATACCAATAATTCCCACCGCATAGATATCGCTGCTCAATTGTGGAGTGCGATTAGCTTGTTCACTTGGCATATAACCATAAGTACCAATGGCAACTGTGAAACTTGTTTGCCCTTGAGAATTAGCCATCTGGGTAGTAATTTGTTTCACAGCCCCAAAGTCAATCAATACAATTTTGTTATCTAATTGTCTGCGTCGAATATTGGCAGGCTTGAGATCCCGGTGAATCACATTGTGCTGATGGACAAATGCTAAAACCTCCAAAATTTCTTTGAGAAGTTTAATAGTTTCAGATTCACTCAATCGCTCACCTACAGGAGGTATTTCTTGAGTAATATCGTGACCAGGAATAAATTCTTGAACTAAATAAAATTGTTGATTTTCTTGAAAATGAGCCAGCAGTTGAGGAATTTGGTCATGCTTTCCTAATGTTTCCAGAATTAATGCTTCCTGGTCAAACAAACGTTTAGCTTCCCCTAAAGTGTATGCATCGGTAGATAGTGGTTTAAAATGCTTAACAACACACTGCGGATTCCCTGGTCTTTGCATGTCTTGAGCTAGAAAAGTTCTGCCAAATCCCCCTTGTCCCAGTTGGGTAAGAATTTGGTAGCGTCCACCTATGGTTTGACCCTGCATTAAATTCCCCCTTGCTGCTGGAATGACTCACTAATTTTGTTAATCTTGATTTTTGCACATAATCTGAATGGGGAGTGGGGAGTGGGGAGTGGGGAAT
>NZ_JACJSJ010000183.1 GCF_014698115.1 Nostoc sp. FACHB-973 | reverse complement strand
CCCCTATTGGTATCCAGGTACTGTGGCGAGGCTGGTTAAAATTGCACGACCTCTGTGAGGGGTGGCAGCTTGCAAAAGAGACTTAACGGGAAAAGTCAGATTGAGGAAGGAGTTCGCCTTGTTGCAGTTAATCTTCTTAAAGAGAAGATGCCTATTGAAATGGTAGTAAAAGTTACTGGGTTAACAATCGAACAAGTACAAAGCTTGCTCATCACAGACGTTGAGTAGCTCAAATAAGCAATACACTGGTTGTTAAAATTGCTTTCCCAAAGGTATACCATGCGTGAATCAGTTATTTATCAGTCAATCAAGGCTGAAGGACGGGAAGAAGTGAGTGATAAAAAAGCCCGTAAAATTGCTATCAATTTATTAGCTGAGGGCATCAGCGTTGATGTGATAGCTCGGGTTACTGGTTTATCAATAAAAGTCGTGCAACAATTACAGCAGGAATAATCCGAGAACCAAGAGTAATTTTGCGACTATTCCTATACTGAATTTGCTCAATAAGGGCTGTATCTTAAGCCCCCATTCTTACTTTAATCAGTGACAGTTCGGCTTGTTGACAACAATGCCCGTGTTTGTTGTAGCTGCTTGTACTCATCCCAATTCCTGGGATTATGAGGTGATGACGTTGACTCTTCAAAGTCCCAGTTTTGAGAATTGGTATCAAAGAACTCAATGGCTGCATCAAAACCACACTGCAAAAATCTAGTGTATGATTCTTCCGAACAAAGAATCGATTCGACAATTGCAGTCAAGAGTTTGAGGTTAGTTTCAGTAGCAGCACCTTCTTTGTGGAGCCATTCAATTGTTTCCAGCAGTTGTTGTTTAGCAGAAGCCGCAGTAGATTCAGGTAATGTGGCAACGGGAATAAAACCTGTTAGTTGTTTCATGTTTCATTGGCTCAAAAATTATCTATTTCTGCAACACCTTCATCAGTTGCCACTTTTCGTTGAGATTTGGCTTTGGTAATTTGGAATTCGTTAGCTTTAATTACAGGCATTGCAGCCTCTTTGACTGCTGCTTTTGCCTGATGATAGAGAAATTGAACTACGCCGTCTGCATCTTCTTCATCCTCAACCTGCGCCCATAAAGAACAACCTAATTCGATTGATTCATAGTTGCCCAAATTAAATTTTCTCGAATAACTAACTGAGACAGTACCGATTTTCATTGGTTGATTTTACTGATAATTTTTGTAGTGGCGACTCAGAGGTGAATCGCCTTTTTCGTATCTAATTACCGCTTCTTCCCTTGCGCCATTGCAGTCTGATTCTGTCCTTGCAGAGATGCCCTCACCTCAGCCTCCGAAACCGGGGGTAATGCTGGTGCAGTGACAGCATTACTAGCCCATCGCTCGTAAGTTTCATTCGTTACCCAGTGAACTGTTGCCCCAGATTCCGCACCACTACGAATCATCTCTGCCGCTTCGAGCGCATCCTTCTCAAAATCAGACTGAGGATTGCGATAGCTCCACTGAATAAACCAGTACGTTCCTAGTGTCCCTTCTACCTTCTGAAACTCCGCGCAGAAAATATAGTTTTTCAATACGCTAGCGATCGCCTGATAACAGAACTCTTTGGGATCTCCCGGCATCCCTTCCTCGCACCATTGCTGGAAAGCGCGATGGGCGAAGTGGTTGTACAATCCAGCAAAATTGTCTTTGCTGCGGCGGTGGATTAAGAAACTAAGCAGCATGGAAGCTGGTCCCTTAAACTGGTCTTTGAGTCCCCCTGTGACTGGAATCACCCATAACTCAGTAAATGGCTCGTTGGTAAAGTTCTCGTTAATAGTGAAGGCACGGTCAGGGCGAGAGATTGCGATCGCAAAGTTAGCGAAGTTTCCTTTGAGATATCCTCCTGCTTGTGCTTCTAGAATTGTGAGTTTTGGAGGACAATCAAGTAAGAATTGACCATATTCCTTAGCGCAATTCGCTTGTAGTTTCGGTTGGCTGGGTGGAATGAGAAAGACGCTGTTGTTGATTTTGATGGTTTCCATAATTGCGTTGTTGTTGCTAAAAATTGTGTTGATACTGGATAGTGTTCGACTTAGCTATTTATGACAGTGCCAGGGATTGTTTTTAACTCGTAGTTAAGTAGTTCAAGTTGGCGTAGACATTTTTCTATTTCAGCTTGAATCTCTGCTCTCAATTCTTGTGGTGTCAGTAGTTCGATTTCGTTCTCTAAGTGATTTTCTTCTTCAATGGAATTGATGTCAGGCATGGCGATGTACCGCCAGCCTTCGCCATATTCATGTGCTAAAAAACTGTCGCTTGGGTAATACTTGATGCCGATAATCAGCCCTTGTTCTGCACGTTGTCTCAAAGTGAAGCGGGGGTATTTCCAACCGTGTGGAATGGTGATTGTTGGTTGCATTATTTTGCCTCCTGATTGAACTTGACCTCGACTATTTCTTCGAGACAACCCATTGCCTCAGCCAAATAGTGCAGAACATCACCCAAGTGTGTTGCTGCCTCTGGGTCAATCTTTTGATGAGCAATCAACAAAAGCCAGTTTTCATCTTGAGCGATCGCCTGAATGTTTGAGTAGCAGGAGTTGAACTGGTTCAGTATTTCTGTGGTTTCCATTGGTATTATTTATGAAGCTAAATAGTTTTATTGAGGAGGTGGGCTGTCAAGATCCACCTTTTTCCTTAAGCTGCTACCAAATTGCTAGTTTCTGGCGTTGGCAAGTATTTCTTCAAGCGCTCCCATTCGTCATTCGTCAGTGCGTCAAATTCTTTGTCGAGTAATTCCTCTTCCGTAGGCGGTTGTTCCGATGCTGTTGTTGATACTCTTGCCACCTTCATAAATTGGTCTAGTCCAACTGCTGCATCAACCGGCTCGGCGTATCGAAGAGAATCCATTCCGTTAGACCAGTGCGTAAGGTGTTGAAATATCACCCCAATCATTGAATGAGCTTTGTACACTCGATAATTTCTGGGGCAAGCTCCATTTACGTAAACCAGCTTGAACCCAGGAATCTCTTGCACCTCTGCATTGGAGTCGGTTGGAGGCAGCAGTATCTTGTCAAGAGACTCTTCAAACTGGGCTTCTTGAAGAGAAAATGTGGTAATCATAGTCTGTGTGTCATAATTTGGATCATAAATTCTGTTGCAGAGGCGATCGCAGTTGTCTTGGTGTGCGATCGCCTTTCTCACTTGCAGCAACTTACGCCGCTACTGTCGCTCGGACTCCCAACAGCCCAATCACTTGTTCTGCACTCGCAGCCACCCGATTTATCCCGTACTGCCTTGGTCTTGCGTACCAGCCTTGTTGATTGCACCCGACGAAGCCGACAAAATGCCCGTCTTGGTAGAGTTTGGTGCTGAATCCTAACCAGTCGATTTCGCCGTGGTACAGACCAAAAACAGTGCAGGCTTTCTCTAATTCATCGCTCAATCGTTCGTTTCGTTCCCGTGGGGTTTCCGGTAGAGTCGCTTTGACTTCTGCAACTCTTGTAGCGAACCAGTCTCTATCGAAGGGAAGCCGTCCGCCACCGATTAACTTCACCCATACTGTGATTCCGCCTTCGATCCAGATAGTACGAACAGATTCCGGTTCGACTTCGATAATCTCGCCAATGATGCGGCGATCTCTGCTGGTGAGAGGATCTTGGATTGGGGCTACAGCTTCGGCTTGGGATTCGAGGTAGTTGTAGAGTTCTGCTTGGGCGAGGGCTTGTTCATCAACAGAAGAACTAGGAATTGCTTGCTGTGTATGTGTTGCATAGTTCATAATAGAAATCTCCGTGATAGGGGAAAAGGCGATCGCAAACTTTGGACGGTGGGCGGTCGCCTTTGTTTTCTGGCAGAGTGCTGTGTTAAGAACAAGGCACTCTAATGAATTCAGCTTTGCTGCAAATAAGATTTCTAGACAGGGTGATTAGCAAATAACCAGTTTTTTAAGACTTGGTAGGTCATCGAGATCATCTTCGCTGGCTTGAGCATTACAAGTTTGGCTTCCGGCTGCTAGTCCCGGTGGCACTTGGTTTTGTAGTTAGTTGAATGAGTGAATGTTTGGTAATTTGGCTTGCGAACCCTTGATTGCGTTCGGGTGCAGACGGTTCGTTTTTCTTACCCTCATGTACACAATATTAGTACACCTATTGGTAGTAGTTACTAGAGTAGTAGTTACTTTTAGATAGAGATTTGTAATACTACTATTGGTTGCACATAAGCAACCCTAATACCAATAGATGTAAGTCCTATATGTTTACATCCAATAGTAGTACCACTATAATAGGAGTATTATTTGGAGAGGATGATTGTGTTTATCGCATTAAAAAAATTGAGAGAGGCTGCGGGTCTTTCTCAGAATGACCTAGCTAGAAAGACTGGTTATAGTCCTCAGTTCATCCAAAAAATTGAACAAAATAAGGTTAAATCACTCACATTAGATGCAGCAGCAAGATTCTGTGAAGCCCTTAATTGTAAGCCTGGAGACTTGCTTGAGGAAGGTGAGCCACCCAAAAGATTAAGGATAGAAAAAAGTGTGACTCTTAATTCTCAAGCAGAAACAGAGACTTTAGCGAATAGAAGGAAAATTCTGGGCGAAAGTGCAGAAGTTGATCTACTAAAAGCAGCGTAAAAGCTAAAAGCGACCGCCCGCCGACCAAAGCTATGCGATCGCCTGCTCAATCCGTTGATCACAAAGTGAGCTTATTATAATGCTGACACATTTTTGTGCAAACACCCTTCAGTATCTCCTCAGTTCACTTTGGTTAAACTGCAACACCTCAACTTTTAAGCATTTACCATACATAGTGGGCAAGAGATATGCTGACACTAGACAGAGAACAAACTACGGCACTCGATTACAGTGTTGTCAACACCAGTATTCAGGAAACCTTCACCGCCATCGATAGGTTCGAGTGGCAAGCGGTAGATGAAATTCTCCAGATGAGGGAACAGCAGCTTTACCTGCAAGCTGGATATAAAAACTTTGAAGAATACTGCCAGCGTGAGTTATGCGTCTGGGGTGGATACCGACGAATCAACCAACTGCTAGGAGCCAAAAAGGTTATAGATGCAGTTGGCGAGTTGGGCGGACACATCAAAAACGAGCGTCAGGCTCGTCCGTTACTTCGCTTAGTCAAGGAACCAGAGAAACTAAAACAAGCTGTAGCGATCGCTCTCAAAGATAATCCTGACCCAAGTGTTTCAGACTTTACGGCTGCTGCAAATATTGTGGTTCCTCAACTTCCACGCAAAAAGCAATCTATTCAGGAACCATTGGTTCCCAAAATTGAAGAACCAGTGGTTCCTCAAAAAGCCATTGTCACAGTTTCACAACAGTCCCATCCAAGATATGGAGAAGAGGGAACCATTGAGGCAGACGCACCAAATCGCTGGCAGCAGATTGTTACCTTTGCTGATGGTAAGAGGCTGCTGATCAATAATGCTGATTTAGATGCCGCCAGCGTTCCATTCCTCAAAGAGCGGAACTATCCACCAGAATATACGGAAGCGATCGCTGCTATCGAGGAACGCCATAAACAGGAACTAGAACGACTTTCCCAAGAATTGAGGATTGGTTTGCAAACAGAGGCCACTGCCAAAGCTGAAGAACAAATGCAACAGCAAATCTCATCCTTGCAAAACCTGTACAGGCAGCAGAAAGAGCAAAACATCCAGTTGCAGCAGCGTCTAGATGAAATGGAATCGCTACGGCAGTTGGAGATTGAAAACCAACAACTCCTTTCTCGCATTCAGGAATTAGAAAACGCCGTACAACAGCGCCCTTCTCAAGGATGGGGGAATACCATGACCCAGCAAGCGAGCAAAGCGTTGAACAAGCAGGTGAAACAGGCGTTACAAAAAACTATTGATCTGCGATCGCTGGCTATTGAACCACCCAAAGAGAATGTACAGGAATGTTTACGGTTGATGGGCATGGCACTGAAGAATCTAGCCAGTGCCATGAACAATACCCAAGCCCTGGAAGCTGCGGCCATAATTTTGGGAAGTGAACCTACACCACAGGCGATCGCATATCGAGCCGAGCAATTAGAAATGTTGCCCCAAGCGGTTAGTGATATTAAGTCAGTGCTGGCTAAACCGGGGTGTAGCTGGGAGGATTATTCGGCAGTGGCGCAAGAGTATGAGGTAATCAAACAGGACTACTGGGCGGAATTAAGCACAGAGGAAATAGATTTAATTTCCACACTCCAGAACGCATCCTCTCAACCAGACACTATTGGCATCGGTTCTATTGTTGCCCACGCTGACCCGTACCGTACTTTGTATGTCGAGAGGGGTGAAGTTGTAGACGATTTGGGCGAGGAACTGGTGGTTGCCTGGGATTGTTGGAAGGAGCAATCGAAAAAGACTGACAGATATTTCCGAGACGAGTTGCGATTCTGGCAACCTCAATAGGCTTCCAGTGATTTGGTAACTTTTTAGACAACCAAATACAAGTATTAAGCCCCGTGACCGCAATGGGGGAAATTTTCGTGCGTCAACATAACAGGAGATTGTAAAATGACCGCAACTATTACTAAACCCAAGCTCAAAAAGGCTGCTAGTAAACCACAATCCCCATATAAAAGGCTTCATGTGATTATTCCTATCGAAGATATGTTGTGGGCTTCGCAACAAAAGCCTTCAGTTACGCAACTGTGGCAAGAGTGTTGGACGGCTGACCCTTATGGTTCTCGGTGGATGCCTTTGACTTCTGCTTTGGGGTACAGTACTTTTATCTCTGCGAAGAAAATTCTTTCCGAAAGCGGACTGTTTATTTTCAAACCCGACAAGTCCATAGAAGATGGACGGGAAACGGCTAGCTGGATGGTGAAGAATTTGCATGGCAGTCGGATGAAGGAATTTTGGGAGAAAGCCAATTCTGCGTCACTAAAACCAGATGCTGAAAAACAAGAACCAGATGCTAAAAAACGAGAACCAAATGCTGAGATTTCAAATAAAGATGCTGGCTGTGAAGAAATACGTGCTTTAAATCAAGCATCTATTTTAGGTAAAGACCAGTCAGAGCAAGGGTTCCAGGAAACCTCACGAACTACTCAGAAACAGCTAACGAACTCATCATTTGAGTTCGTTAGCTGTTTCTCTGACACGCTAAATGACATTTCGCAAGTTGAGGAGACGGCTCATGCGCCCTTGAGGGGCGCGTCGCCTCAGACTGTTCAAGGCGTGTCAGAGAAGGAGGAAGACTCGCCTACGGCGAATGACTGTACATCGCTAACGCTTGTGGATGCTGTACTAAGTCAACCTGCTCCGTTGTTGGCTGAAAAGCAGGATTGTGGTGTTGAGGCGGCAGTCTCTCATGAAGGTGCTTGTTCCGCCGCGCCTGTTGCACAAAATGAATTTTCTTTAAATTCTGCGATCGCTAATCAAACTCAGGGGCAGGTAGAACAGGTTTATTCTGCTTCCTTATCGGGAGAAAATCAAGTCTCTGACCTTGAAGTGAAAACGGATCATGAAGGCGAAGGTTCTGCCCTGCCCGTGCCACAATCTGAAAAATGGTCGCATAAGGCGATTGTTGCACGGTCAAATATACGACCTGTAAGAAGGGAAAAACTGAATCGAGCGGCGAATTCGGGGGAAAATCCAGGCTTTGACTTTTTGCAGGAGTGTTGGAATGATGACCCTGCTTTGCAGATAGTGATTAAGAAGTTGCTGGCGAAGTTTCCGCAGTGGGGAATTGCGATTGTTGATGGGGTGTTGGTGGATTGGGAGAGGTAGCGACCGCTATGACTTTGTTGTTGCGTAGAAAAGTCGGCAGTAAAAATATTTGCAAACTTCTAATCGCTTTAATATTAAACTTTACAAGTCTCCATACAAGAAAAGACAGATAAGCGCATCGCAGTAGCTTCGGAGCTTGCAACAGGAAGCCAAACCCATACTAAAGGAAGATGTCCTTTAGGTGCAGAGGTGTCAAAAGTTATATTTGAAGACATAATCCAGTTTCTATTAACTCTCCAACCAATGCGAACGCAAAAACTATCCCAAGCTACTGGATCATAACTGTCGAGCTTACCAGTAACTTCTAAGTAAATGTTCTTCTGAACGCTAAACCCAAAGCGGCCATTGCTATATTTAACCCACAATCTGTCAATTGTGCGGAGGTCAGTGCAAGGGAAATTGAAAAGATCCTCTGAATCTAATAAGTCGTGTTCATCTTTTCCTACAGCTTGTAACATCACCAAATTAGTTTCACTGTCAGCTTCTCTCCATTTTCCTGCTTTCAGTAAATCGCGTAGTTTGGTATAGTCTACATCTATTTCTGAACTGAGGTCATCTTGCGAAATAACGACTGAAACATCACACGCTACACGAAAACCAATATCGTTGTCGAGGCTGTCGCGCATGTAGCTGTTGCGGCGGTACGCGGAACGGCAGTTACCAGGATTGAAGAACCAGGAACCGCCCCGCAGACCAGCATTTCCTTGCTTTTTAGAAAGATTATCATTCTTAATATCAAACCACGGACTACCATCTGTTGGCGCTTCCTCATAATTATCGTGCCAATCGTCGAGACACCATTCCCAGACGTTTCCGTGCATATCATATAATCCAAAGGTATTAGCTGCGTTAAAACTACCCAAAGGTGTAGTTTCTTCTCTGTAGGTTCCTTCTACACCTCTGCCATAAACTTGTGTGGCATCGTAGTTTGCCAGTTCTGATGTAATTGTCTCGCCAAAGTGAAATGGGGTAGTGGTTCCAGCGCGACAGGCATATTCCCATTCTGCTTCACTCGGTAGCCGATACTGCCTTTTTGTATGTTGGGAGAGGCGATCACAAAACTCAACCGCATCATACCAAGATACTTGCTCTACAGGTCGCTGCTCCCCTTTGAAATTCGATGGGTCAGCTTCTAGCTCAATATTTACTTGCGGTAGTGCTGCTACGGCTTTCCACTGTGCTTGAGTAATAGGATATTTACCTATGCAAAATTGCTGAATAGTTACTGAATGCTGAGGACTTTCTGAATCCCTGCGCTCTAATTCATCCTCTGGGGAACCCATCATGAAGCTTCCGCCAGGAATCACCACCATATCTAGCGTAATTCCGTTGCCCAGGTCTTCTACGTAGTATTGGGCTGTCTTTTGTGTACGGTTTATTGGCTGTAAAACTTGGGTGTAGAGTTTACTGAGTTGATCTGCTGTAACATCCCAGCTAAACTTGCTAATTACACGCTTTCTGCCAGTTTTACCTAATTCATCTCGCCATTCTGGATTCAACAAAATTCGGTCAATAGCAGTTGCAAAAGCAGTTACATCTTGCGGTGGTGCTAACAAACCTGTTTCTTCGGGAATTACTGTAAATTGAAGTCCGCCGACATCACTTGCTACCACAGGTGTACCGCTTGCCATCGCTTCGATCGCTACGAGTCCGAAAGGTTCGTAATGACTGGGAACAACGCAAACATCAGCAGCAGCGTAATAAGTTGGCAAAATATCTTGACTGAGACGACCAGCAAAAGTGGTAAAGTCACTCATGCCCAATTCGTTGACGATTTGCTCAATGCGATCGCGCTCAATGCCGTCGCTGTTACCTGGAGTATTACCACCGCCAATAATTAGTTTGAGATTCTTCGAGTCACGTAGTTCAGACTCGTTAACTGCACGCACTAGGGTTTCTATACCTTTGCGTTGATCAAAACGTCCTACGTATAATACAACTTTGGCTTCTTTATCAATTCCCAATTCAGCCCTGGCTGCTTCTCGTGCAATCGAGCCAAATCGTTGAATATCTGTACCACAGGGAATGATATCGATATTGCCTTTAGTGGAAACTAGTGATCGCATGTGTTGCTGTTCTTGTGGACTTGTTGCCACAATTCGCTCTGCTTTTTCCAACACCTGTTTTTCTACTGCTAATCGCTGACTAGCAATCAGAGGAATATCTTCTATAGTGTTGTACTCGATTGCTCCTAATGAGTGGTACGTGTGAACCTGTTTACTCTGTTGGATATTATTTAACTGCATCCCCACCCAACTAGAGAGCCAGTAGTTAGTGTGAACTAACTGGTATGTAATCTCATTTTTTACTTGAAATTTGAGGAAATTATCCACAAATTCTGGCAGATATTCAAAAATCTCATCTCGTGGCACAAACTCAAGAGGGCCAGCTTTTAAACGAATAGTTCGACAATTGTCGCTATGTTGAACAATCAAGTCTTGCTCCAGACTCACCTTGCGGGTAAACATATCAACTTGCCATCCTAGCTGCGCTAGTGCTTCACCTATGTGACGAACATAAATATCTTGTCCTGCTGTTTCTCCTACCCCAATATTATTTGATCCAGGGTCTCCCTCAACTGATATTAGAGCTATCCTCTTTTCCTGGGTTGGGGTGACTGTATCATCAATCAAGATAGTTGCTAGTTCAAATTCAAATATCTGTCTTAGTGGTAAGCTTTCAATTGGAGAAAGCGTCTTGTTGCCAGTTTCACTACTCGCCTGTTTTTCTCGTTTGCGTGCCGCCACTTTATTACGGAGTTCTTGCGCTTGACGGGCATATTCTCCCCCCCAAGTCATGAGAACCGCAGCATTAACCTCGGCAAAGTAGAGATCCCGGTCTACATCTGTATCTTGGATAGAACCCTCTGGGTTAGGAATGAGCGCTTGAAAATCCCGTGGACTTCCATAGTGATGCTGGATAAAATCCCCAATTTCCCGCCAAATTTCAGTCGTGCGGAGAGCCGGACTATTTTCGAGCAGCAACTCGCGAATTCCTCCTCGGAACTCATACCAAGTTTCTGGAACAGTCGCCTCTTTCGGGCCTAAGGGAGATTTTTGAAGGAGACCACTAAAAAAGACTTCTGCTAAATGCCAGTGTTCGCTATCACGCAAAAACTGCTGTTGTGCCAACCGCATGACTGGAGGGATAAGAGGAACCGCAGCCAACACCTCGGCAAGTTCCCGCGCTTTAGGACTAGCATTAGACAAGAATTCTCTCAGTAAATATTCAGGGGTCTTTTCGTCTAATTCAAGTTTATCCTCCACTGGTTTGCTGTTGTCAACCTCTGCTACATCTTGTACTTCCTGTCTGATTAAAACCCCTTGGATAGAATTACCTCCACTTCCCGCCAGAAAATTCGCCCAAGTAGCAAAATGGTTGGGAGATAAGTTAAAAATCGGAAACCGATAGAGGTTAACTGTTGTATGGAGCCTAGCTCCAACTTTCAACATTGAGTTAGCACACCCTGACTGGGGAGCTACGAGCGGTTTTTGAATAGCCTGGTGCAATGCAGTTCGCTGCCATAGAGACTGGGGAAAAACATGAGCAATAGCAACGGGATGCTGCTCTCCCAAAACACCCAAGGTCGCAAATGCTGCTCCTGAATACCATGCCTTGCCCAAAGTGTCTGTTAACACAACAAAGAGTCGATTCCGTCTTGGTGCAATCAGACTACGAATTTCCCGTTCAAGGCGTTCAGATCCGGAAAACAATCGTGGCTCACTGTTCTGTGTCTTAAACTGCCATACACGCACATCTCGGAAAAACCCTTGCCACCGGAAGAGCGTTGCTACCCCCTCAGCTAAATCTCCCCAAAACGCCATTGAAGGTGAACAATCAACCAGTAAATGTACTTCAAACCATCGCTCTAAGGGAGGACGAAATGCCATCATCGGCAATCCATTTGCCTCGGCTGTCTGCTCGACTATAGTATCAATATCTAATTCATTCACCAAAAGTCCCGGAACTCGCTTGCCTAGAGGCAAAAGCATTTTACTGATTGACGCAGGTTTGGGTAAGGGAAATGGATCTGGAATGCGAACGGGTGAGGCGCGATTGTTTAATGATGATTCTATTTTTTTAGGGTCAGTGGAGCGACGCTCGGAGTCTTTAGGATCAATAGCAATGAGTGTAGGTGACTCTATTTCTTGAGTCGGAGGGGGAGTATGCTTGATAGTATCTTTCAAGGGTTTCTTATCAAGCGACCCCTCATCAGGAGGGTGTAAATCTTCTTTCTGTTGAACAAATTTGGGGGATGGAGGAGCAATGATGCGATGCAAGTGAGCCGCACACCAAATCAGTTCAGCGGTCTCTCTCTCATCTCCCCACCATTGATCTTTCTCTCCAGTCATTTCCCCTCTCTTCCTTCACAGTGATTTGAAGATGGTATCCAACAAAAATTGACGCTTTTCTTGGGTGAGGTTGTCACCTTGCAGTAAGAGATAGATGGCATTTAACAGTTGATCTGTTGCTAATTTTACGTCTCTCTTCTTAATGCGATTGAGAAAATCTTGAATTAATTTCCTCGCTGGCTCATCTAGTGGTTTCAGATCCTCGGAATTGAACCGCTCCTGTAAAATTTTATAGAAGCCCTCCTCCGTATCGGGTTGCTTGAGAGATAGCCGCAAACATCGGCGCAGAAAAGCTGGCGGAAACTCACGTGCTTCATTACTTGTCATTAATACTAAGGGAAACTCAAGACATTGCACAAACCCTTTTTCAATTGAAATTT
>NZ_JACJSJ010000182.1 GCF_014698115.1 Nostoc sp. FACHB-973 | reverse complement strand
GATGAGGGGGCAGGGGAGGCAGGGGGAGAAATAACCAATGACTAATGACTAATGACTAATGACTAACTCTGCGTTTAATGCTTTAGTAATGCGATCGCTAGAAACTTCTAAGTTGGTCAAATTTAACCAATTTTTAACTATCTAATTAACTTATCTTAAGTATCCTTGCATTTAGGTTTTAACTGTGGGATTATCAAATTTATGATACGATAATCCGAGTATTTAAAACAACTTAATAAACAACCTCTAATAATCACTATGAACTCATTTTAATAATTTATAAATAGCTGGAGATTACTTAATGAAAGCATTACTCGCTGAAGCAACATGGACACCAAAAAAACAAAATTTGAACAAAAATTTAGCTGTTTCAGGGAGCCTTGCATGGAAAGATCCACAGTTTAGTATTATTGATAAAACACTTCCTGCTCCTAGATATGACGAGCTTCTAGTAAGAGTAAAATATTGTGGTATATGTGGGTCAGACCTTCATGTTTATGAGACAGATTCAGAAGGATATATTCGATTTTCTGGTCCTACGAAATTACCCATCGTTTTAGGACATGAGCTTTCAGGTGAAGTAGTCGAAGTGGGTAAAGAAGTTAAAGGATTTTTCCAGGGTGATATTATCACTACGGAGAGCATTTTGTGGTGTGGACACTGCACAGCTTGTCGCACAGGAATGCCCAATCAATGTGAAAATGTCGAACTGTTGGGATTAACAATCGATGGTGGCTTTGCTGAATATCTAACTCTGAAAGCAAATTATTGTTGGAAACTTAATCACTTGCAAGAAAGATATTCGATTGAAGAGATTTATAAAATAGGTACTTTAATAGAACCTATTGGTTGTGCTTATAACGGTATCTTTATATCAGGAGGTGGTTTATTACCTGGTGCATTTGCCATAGTTTATGGTGTAGGAGCAATTGGGCTAGGCGCTGTCATGTTGCTGAAAGCAGCAGGTGCAGCCATAGTAATAGCAGTCGATTCTATTGAAGAAAGACTCCAGATTGCGAAATTAATGGGAGCTGATTACGTTTGCAATATAGCGACTACAAAAGATTTTTCTGAAGTAGTTCAAGAAATTACTGGAGGTTGGGGAGTCGATATCCAAGTTGAAGCCGCAGGAGCAGCTAAACACACTATCCCAATGATGCAAAGAAATATTGCCAAAAGAGGAAAAATTATTTATTTAGGTAGGGCAGAGTCAGAAGCATTTATAGACTTGAATAGTCTTGTGAGTGGCGCACATACAATAGTAGGTTCTCGTGGACATTCTGGGTATGGTATATTCAATAACGTCATCACCATGATTCACAAGGGAAAACTTTTAGGAGTTGAAAATCTTGTAACTTCATCTTTTCCCTTTAGAGACATATTAAATGTTTTAGAGTTTTCGCGTTCCAGAAAAAATGGGAAAATACTAATTGATATGCACTCTGTATAAGAGAAGCATAAAAGCGTCAGATTTTAAATTTTGGATGAAAGAAAAGGATTTGTTCGGCCTTAATGTGGCAGTGCATGTAGCTTGCTTTTTCGCAGGAGTACCTAAATAATCTAAAATCTAAAATCGGCACGGTCAATAATTAATTACCTTGTATTTTGGAAAGTAGTTTTAAGCAATGAACCAAACTTTATTTCATGTTACCTTTCCTGTGACAGACCTGGCTCTGGCAAAAACATACTACGTCGATCGCCTGGGTTGCATTCCTGGTCGAGAAAACCATCAACTTTTAATTCTCAATCTCCACGGTCATCAATTTGTTGCTTATTTGACGAAAGAAATTCTTGTACCTCAACCCAACATCTACCCCAGGCATTATGGAATTATTTTCACCTCAAAATCTGATTGGGAAGATGTACTAAAAAGAGCGCAGCAGCAAGAACTTACTTTTAGAGAAAAACCAAGGTTACGTTTTCCTGATTCTTTTATAGAACATGACACCTTCTTTATAGAAGACCCCTTTTATAACTTTATCGAGTTTAAACATTATCACCACCCTGAAGCAATTTTTGGAGATTTTGACTATACGAAAATAGAAGAGCGAGTTTGAGCGCTGGATTAATCTTCAGTCAGGGTTCTCTAGTTGAGTGAGTACTTGATGAAAAACCTTGCTACTCACTTTCCTGCAACTAATCCAATAATTTGAATGTTAGTAAATAGTGATTTACAAGACCGATGGATTCTTCGCTATGTGAAATTGGCGATCGCTAATATGCTCTCCAATTTGATGGTACCGCTCTCTGGAATGGTGAGCGTTTCCTTTTTGGGACACTTGCAAGAGTTCGATCATTTAGCTGGAGTTGCACTGGCGACAGTTGTATTTAATTACCTTTATCGAACATTCAATTTTTTGCGTCTATCTGTTACTGGAACAACTGCCCAAGCGACTGGAAGAAACGATCGAGAGTCAGTGCTGCTGATAGGGCTACGGAACGTTTTAATTGCGTTGGGCTTCGGGCTTGCTGTCTTGATTCTGCAATACCCACTCCGAGAGTTGGGGTTTATTGTCTTGAACAATGCTCCAAATGTGAAAGCGGCTGGGGTGGACTACTTCAATATGCGGATTTGGGGTATGCCTGCGGTTCTAGTCAATATGGTGTTACTCGGTTGGCTGATGGGACGCGAACAAAGCGGGAAAGTCTTAGCTCTGTCAGTTTTTGGTAACCTTGTCAATATCGTCTTGAGTTACTACATTATTGTGCGAGCGGGTTTAGACAGCAAGGGAGCAGGCCTCGCACAAGCTTTGAGCCAATATCTGATGATGGTGTTGGCACTAATTTGGGTGAAGAGTGAAATCCAGTGGACAGAGATCCGCGCCCTCGCGCCTCAGCTTTGGGACAAATCTGCCTGGAATGATACCATCGTCCTGGGACGGGATCTTTTTGTGCGGACGCTTGCGATTGGCTTTACCTTCTCAGCTTTTACCAATCTGTTTGCCTCCATAGGAACGATCGCCTTTGCGGAAAATGTCTTGGTGGTTGAAGTGATGACGCTGGGAATTCAAATACTCAATGGCTTGTCTTATGCGACAGAAACCTTGACAGGTAACTTTCATGGCACAAACGAAAAAGAGAAGATGATACCGATGTTGAGCGTTTCTGTAAGTGTATGTCTGATATTTGCAGTCGGCATTGCCCTTACCTGCATCCTTCTTCCTCAGACAGTATTTGGGCTACTCACAAATCACACAGAAATTACGACCCAAGTCGATCCCTATGTTCCTTGGCTAATGAGTGTGTTGGGTCTGTATGCGTTTGTCGTTTCAATTGAAGCTTACTTCTTTGGTTTGGCAGAAAGATTAATACTCCGAAATGCGGCTTTTATCGCAACTGGGTTAGTGTTTATTCCTACAGCAGCCATTGCTTGGAAGTTCCAGAATGTTCATCTGTTATGGTTGGCGATGTCTTTATTCATGGTGACTAGAGCGGGAGTGCAGGGAATTCAAATTCCTAAAACATTGAAACTAGCGGCAGAGAATCTTACTGCTGCTGAAAATATTCAACATCATTGAAGAAGAATTCAGAATTCAGAAATTTTGACTCCAAAATCTAAAATGGCATTAGTTTGAGAGTAACTGCGCGTTTAATGCTTTAGTAATGCGATCGCCAGAAACTTGTAAGTGGGCTAAGGTGTAAATATCGATGTTTTCACCGAGTTGTTTGAGTCTGACATCTATGGCTTTTTGCAGTTGTCGCAATTCATACCACGCCAGTGTCCGACCATCTTCAGGGGCATCAGTAGTATGCAACATCATCCCTAGCAAAATATTTAGATATTCTTGTTGCAATGAACGCCGGATGCTAGAAATCGGCTGGAATTCCCCAGGGGCTAGAACTTCTGTCCAGATGCTTGTTTGCAAGGTGTCCAACAATTCTGGAATGGTGAGTGCTTCCCCGGGCTGGGTTTTTAATTCTATATCTTGTAACCGATTTAAGCGATCGCCATCTAATAGTGATCGCAGTATAGCGCTTTGGAAATTCAAAATGCGATCGTGAATCGGATAATCAAGGCGGTAGTTCGGTACAAAACTACCCCAATGTTGCCAACGCGATGGTGCTAACTGATTCAATAATTGCGGTGAAAAATTAAAAGCATTTTCGCTAAATACATATTCTTGTAATTTAGTCAATGCTTGACGTTGTTTTAATAGTGAAACTGGTACAAATGCCCAGGAAGTATCATCACCAACATGGAGACGCCGAAACGATTGTCCCCCAATATATTGAGAGAGCAATTTAGCGTTACTAAAATAATATACAAGTACTCTATGGAATAAAACACGCAGGTTACTGTAACTTTCTCCTGGTGATAAATAACCTTTTTCAAGACGCTGCCACATGACGCGGGCATTATCCATTTGCCACTGAGAATAAACTAGCACATTATTACTCATATCCCAAACATTTGCTAAGGGATTGATGTCTGAAATATCTTCATCTGTTGCGTAAGATAATTCTGGTTGAGGCGAGGCCAAGGCAATCTTTTCCAAAAAAGTTTTTTCCATTTCTGGAATCATTGGCTCAATTTTTACCGATGGGTTAATTTTATAACCATACTCAATTGCCCATTCGTCGTAAGGGCCAATAATCTCTGGAAAATAGTCACCTTGCTGTACTCCCTGTGGTGCCACATTCACGGGTAGATAGTCCATCACCGAACCCACTAAACCTTTAGTGTGAGTAATTTCAGTGTTATTTAACTCTTCGGGTGCTAGCATAGTGCTGCCGTGAAAGTTATGCCGCAAACCGAGAGTATGCCCGACTTCATGAGCAATGAGAGAACGCAAATATTGATGCACATATTCTTGCATGGTTTCACTACTTGGTGTAGCGTTTTGCAAAATTGACAACGCCAGCGCCCCCATAGTTGCCTGATTTACAAACCCCTTACCATAGCAAACATCAGAATTATTTTGTGAACTCAACCCTTGAGAGTTACCACCGTCCAACTGTAAACCGCCACCCATCACCCCCTTTCCCCACTCCCTACTCCCTACTCCCCATTCCCTATCTTTGCATTCTGAAGCTAAAGTAATGTTTTTATTCCCAAATTCCTTGTTGTTTGACTCTACATAGGTGTGATATGTTTGGCGAATTGAGCGCACCATATTCGCATCCACCATAATATCTGCATCCAATATTTCTCCGGTGAGTGGGTTGACGCGGGTTGGTCCTTTGGCAAAACCTCCATCCAGAGAGTTGAACCAGCGAATAGTGTTGTAGCGCACATCTCCTGGTTGCCAATCAGCATCATCTGGCATTTGTCGTACTTCAATGGCATTTTGGAATCCGGCTTTTTCAAATGCTTTGTTCCACATCAAGACGCCTTCACGAATTGCATCTCGATACTCTAATGGCACAGCATTTTCAATCCAAAATACAATTGGTTTTTTGGGTGGAGATAAAGAAGCGTTAGGATCGGATGGTTCTAAATGCCAACGATTAATGTAACGGACAAATTCTTCTTCAAGGTTATTGTGAGAAAAATTTTGGAAGGCAGTAATAAAATATCCTACTCTGTCATCGGCAAGTCTGGGAACATAACCGTTGTTTTCTCTTAGTTGGGAAAAACTGTAATGTACCTTGAGACTAAGTGACCTGCTATCGGGTACGGTGACTAAATTTGCTCCTTCTGGTGAGGAAAAACCGTAAATCGAATCAATCTCTATGTTTTCGGGGAAGCTGTTAACATCACCAAAATAAGACTTGGTTATGTCCAAATGATAATCAGCCTGGAAAGAGTATTTTAATAGGGGAGTTAATCCTGGAAAGTCCTGCATTAACAGGTCATCCAGGTCAATTAAAATATTTTTACTAAAGGGATGAATACCATCTATGTCGAGTGAATAAAGAACTGAATCGCTAAATGAACGAGCAAGCGATCGCTGTTCTGATATACTTTCTGTACGAAATTTTACATTCCGCACAACAAAATGCAATTTGTTGTTGATTCGTCGAAAATAAAACAGAAAATCAGCAAGTGGTAACCCGCTATAAATTCCACTTTCGCCAACGCCAGATTCTAATGTCACTGTGGCTAAATAATTTTTATTTAACTGCTCTGGTTTAATTTCTAAGTAAATTTTACCGCAGTCATCACTGCAATAAAGTGTGAAAAGTCCCTCTAGTTTATCTGACCTTTTGACTATTTCACTAAATCGGTGAAAATCTTCTTTTCTACTGCTACCAAAATTATTGTCAGCACTCGCTAAATTTTCAATTACTGGGAGCGCATTCAATGACTGCACATCAATATTTTCAAGTTGATTAGCTCCTGCGTAATCCGTCACTAGTAACAAGTTCCACAGTAAAACTAAAAAAATTGCTAATTTACCAACCCAGTATTTCATCCTTTGGCTTTCCACCTTAAGCAGTTATCGTGTTGAGCAAAACGTTAACTAATGTGTAGATAGCCTAAAACTAGTGTGGCTTTTGATTGCTATTAGTAATTCTTCAGAAATTATGCGTTTTCAAGAAGAAATTAATTAGACATGAAATATCTAGGTCTGAAGATAGATAGTTTCTATATCTCAAGACACATGTTTTTTTAGACTATATATTGTATTTAAGGGCAAATGTAACACTAAAATTGTATTGAGTGCTACATTTGCTCTGGTAAGAAATCTCAAGCATGAGTTATGTAAATGTGGTTTCGCTAGTAAAATCAGCCTATTTCCAAAGTATTGTTGCCAATTTCACCCATTGCTACCTTAGTGCGCTGCCATCAGACTTTCTTTTGTGGTAGATTCTGGGCGTAGCAAGCTTGAAGAGTATTTTCCAAAAATGGAAAGAGAAGTTGAAGCTAAGGAAAAACCCAAAATTTCTTTTATTTTCAAAATCATAAAACAGGAGTCAGAATACAGAATGGGCTACGCCCCTCTGCGCTAACAGAATTCAGAATACTCTACCCATAAAGGGATAGAGTTTTAAAGCGAGAATATTTTAATTTTTTTCGCCCACCATTCCACTCGCTTTTAACCAATATTCGTCACCCACTCGTACAGAATTCATCCCTGTTTTCTGACTCCTGAGTTCTGAATTCTTCTTATAAATTATTGTTCTTTTCTTGAGCATATAGCGCTGCTTAATCATTTGTGAATAACGAGAACCCCGATTTATTAAATAAGTCGCGGTTCTAAATCTTGTGATTTGATCGCAAATCACATCTTCCCCAGGATTTAAAAAGCTTTGATTTTTCACAAATGAGATATGTCTTTTGTTAGAAGGATAATTATTTTTTTATAGTTAGTCTTTATTTGTACTGAAAAAAGCAACTTCATTCCCATGACAAATTTGATTTCTAAAGCAACTAGTCATATCAGTTCCCTGCTTAAAGGACTTCAGGTAAAACGTTTTTTAGCTGTTGTCTTAGTTGGTTTTCTGGTACTAACGACGAATATGGCTTCTGGGTACAGTAATCAAGACTTAGGCGAGAGAGTTCGTCAACAGGTACAACAAGATGATTCTCGAAGACCGAAAACAACAGGGGAGTGGAATAAAGAAGCTCGTGAAACAGAAGGCTCTCCTGGTAAACGACTTCAGAAAATTGGAGAAGAGTCAGCAGAAGCCTTTAAACAATTTGGCTCAGGGTACGTAGAGGGTGCCCAGAAAACTGCTCGTGATGTACAAGATAATGCAGCACAGGCTGGCAAAGATGTCTCTAAGCAACTTAAACGCTAAATGTTGTGTAAAAGCTGCTATACTTACAGCTTTTTAGTTCGATAAAATACATTGTGTGTGTCGAGGTACAGCATTGCTGTGCCTCGATACCTGTTTTATTTATAACTAAAGTTTAGGTAAAAGATACCTGACTACGGAAGCAGCGAGGAAGTAAAATCTGGCATTGATTTTTCTCAATTTTGTTGGATGGATCTGCACTCCAAAATCTAGATTAATACCAAATAAGTTAGTTAAATAAATTTAGATAATATCCTAGCAAGTTGAGCATAAATAAACTTATTTATATCAAGGTTATTATTCGTTATTATAAAGTAGCAAAGGACACTTATTACAAACGTACCAGTAATTAATCTACGAGTTAACCGTACATTTAATTAGAAAAATTGCTACCCACAGTTTTTGTAGAATAGGTTAACTTTTTACTTGCATCTAGAAAACGTCTTTTCTAAAAGTAAGAGACTTTGAGTTTTGATTTTTCCTTAGTAGGTAAGGAATCTTTTGCCATTGGTTTTTCCAGATGAAGTGAAAACTTAAGTAGACAATGAGTACTTATAGGGGATCGCAAATTACTGTAAATATAATTAATAGTTATGTTTATTTGCACCCACTTACTTGGCAGCCTCAGTAAAAATTAGGGTAATCTTTGCTACTATAAAATAAGTAAAAAATAACATTCAAATAACAGTTGAGTAAGCGTTTGAAAACATGGAACAATAAAGACACACTGAAGGTAGTTAACAAAAAAAGTAGATTAATAATTAGCGATATGAAACAACTTAAGGGCACGCGAAAGCGGGGACTTGTGCTAACTTCTACTGGGTTACAGCGATTGCAAGCGGCGATTTTAGCTGTGGAAAAGGCACAAAATAGAGGCGATCGCTTTACTCTACAAGATCTACGGGTTCGGATGAATGTTTCTACTAAAACTCTCAGCCGATTATGGTCGTTGAATAGAGGTGTAGATCAAAAAACCCTAAAATTGTGCTTTAGTGCCTTTAACCTAGAATTACGCAGTGAAGACTATACAATCCTAAGTGAACCGAATAATACTGAAAATACTAAGAGTCTGTCACTGAGTCTAGATACAGAAGAAGTAAATTTATCGCAGTCTTTATACTTGGAATCATTTATTACCCAAGACCGCGAGCAATTTGAAAATCTTTGGTCGTATCCAGATGGCCCGGTGCCTCTAGATTCGCCCTTTTATGTCGATCGCCCCCCCATTGAAGAACTGGTTTATCGAGAAGTGACTCAACCAGGTTCTTTGATCTGGATTCGAGCGCCAAGAGAGATGGGTAAAAGCTCTCTGGTGCTGCGGTTATTAGCTTTTGCACAGATGCAAGGTTATCGCACGGTGAACTTGAATTGTAACCAAATCGATGCCAGCTGTCTGACAGACTTAAATAAGCTTTTGCGTTCTCTTTTCTGGCGAGCTGCAACAGAATTAGGCATTGATCCGAAGCTCGATGATAGCTGGAATGATGACATAGGTTCTAAATTGAGTTGCACTTTATACTTACAATCTTATTTACTCAAGCAGAGCGAAAGCCCAGTGGTTTTTGTATTGAATGAAATTGACAGCTTTTTTGAACATCCTCAAATTGCTCAGGAGTTGTTTGCTTGCTTGCGCTCTTGGTATGAAGCAGCACAACAAGACATCAACTTGCAAAAGTTGAGGCTAGTGGTGGTTTACTCCACGGATGTCTATGTCTGGCAAGATATCAACCACTCGTCATTGAATATCGGGCTACCTATCCGCCTAAATGAATTTACTAAAGAACAAGTAGAGTATTTAGCCAGACGACATGGGTTAAATTGGTCTTCTGGAAACGAGATTACCCGACTGATGTCGTTGGTGGGGGGACATCCAGCACTGATTCGGATTGGTCTTTATTATCTATGCTGTCAAGGAATCACCTTAGAAAATCTCATAGAAGAGGCGATCGCTAATGGTGGCATCTACCGCTATCATTTATGGCGACACTGGGCAATACTGCAAGAAAAACCCAATTTAGCAAAGGCATATGCTGAAGTTGTCACCAGAACGCAAAACCTTTCTCTCAATCCCGTTGATGCTCATAAACTCGAAAGTTTGGGGTTGATTCGCTATCAGAGCGATCGCATCTTACCGCGTTGCGAACTCTACCGTGCTTACTTTGAAAAACAACTATCCACATTTTTTGAATGATGAGGCTGGAAGGCAAAAGTAAAAATAGAAAAGTGAAAACAAAGAAGTCTGATTTTGTAGGCTTTTTAGCTATCTCACATGCTAAGTTTATTTGCGCCCTGATGTCAGATTACTGGTTCGCCAAAATAGACGAACCATTTAAAATCCTTGAAAAAGCTACCCTATAAACTTTTTACTTTTTATTTTTTACTTCTGCCTTGGGGTACTACCTATTTATATATCAATCGGCCTTCGACATCACTATTAAGAAGTTGGTGAGAGCTAAAGTATTCCTCAAGAACATTCTGGGCTGATGTTGTGACTACTTTTGCATCGCCTAATTTTGTCAATTCTTCAGGGGTTATGCCTAGACATAAAGTTGAGCTTTTGTAAAAATATTCCTGTAGACAGATGGTGTATTGCTTATCTGACTGCACAGGAGTTTCATTAATACTTAAAGACTCAAGCCTTTTTTCTGCATCATTGTAAACTGCCTTAATACCTTTATTTACCTGAAAACATTGACTTTCACCTGGTTTTCTGTTTTCTGCTCTCATGATATGTGTAAATATCTGAGTGAGTTGTTGACCAGTAACTTTAAGTCTAAAAAGTGGACCGTCATAAGGGTAAGCTCCTTTAAGATCGCTCAATGTAACTAAAGGACCTAACTGCTTTACACGTATTGAACCACTTGCTACCAACACTACATCAGACATAACTGATTCAGCCAAACTATCAGTAATTAAGTTACCCAATTCAGTTTCTACTTCACGCCGAGGATGGGTCAATTGACGTGTTAATCGGCAAATCAATCGATTATATTTGCGGTCTACCTCTTCTTTGAAAATATTAATAAACTTTTCTAGTTCGGCATCTGGCTCTGCAAGATTTTTATCCACAGGGATGAGTTGCCACTTCCATTCAACAATACTGTTAGTATCATCGTCCACCGTAATATCGAAACGTCCAATTTGGTCTGTACCAACTCCTGCTTGTGTAATCAAAATGTTATTGACTTCGGCTGGTTGTTCTAAAAATGTATGAGAGTGCCCACCAATTATCATATCTACACCCCAGACCGGATCTAGCATTGCAGCTAGTTTTTGATCTTGTTCAAAACCGATATGTGTCAGCAGAATTGTTAGATCAATATCATCATTTTTGTATGCATCGCAAATCTTACCTACTTCTGCTGCGGCATCTTCCAAACTGACAAATGTACCAATACTCGTGTCAAGTCTTAAGGAGTTAAGCACTTCTTCAGTTACAATTCCGATGAACATAATATCAAATCCATCTACATTTAGGATTAGATAAGGATTCATCAATCGTTTATTGTACTTTTTAATATATAAGTTGGCATTGACGATGGGAAAATTCGCCATCTTTTCCAAGAAAAGTAAGTGAGGAAAACCGTAATCTAATTCGTGGTTTCCTAAAGTTACTACGTCAGGAGCTAGGTAATTCATGATTTCTATAGTTGAAATACCTTTGTATTCAGTATCAATCATAGATCCCTGAACCATATCACCAGAAATGACAAAAAGTGTATTTTTCTCTTCTTGACGCACCTTATTCAGATATCCTGACAGCAGCGACAGCCCACCAATTAGATGACCCTCGGCACCCTTAGCTTCTGCCAGAAAGTCTCCATGCATATCATTGGAATGTAAAATCGTAAACTTTTTGAACCGCTCTGTAGTCGTTGTCATCGTTTTTTACCTCAAAGAATTAACCCGATCGCTATGACAATTTAAGCAATAATGGCTATCGGATCATATCACGCTGATCAATCTAACTTAGCAATAGCCTTGTTATATTCTGTTTACATTTCTTTAATTCCAGTTACATCCATTTTAACTACTGTAATGAAAGGGTCAGATCATCCGCATTCTGGTTATTACATTTAAGGAGCGATCGCTCGTTATTAATTCAGCGAATTTAACTATACAAATGATAAATTTTGATTGACATTTTGAGTAGTTTCAGCTTGAGTTAACAAAGCGATCGCAGCGCAACTAAACAAGTTAGCACAATCAAATAAAACTATCTGAATAAAAATGCAGTAGACTGAAACCCTGATATATATTGCCTGTTACCTGATTCAAATGACAATTCTTGACACCAAGTTATAATTAAGTAGCTAACCAATAAAGCTGATATTCCTCAATTAAAAATGTTCCATTATTAGAAGACATTTTAAAAAAGAAGTAATAATCTCCTGGCTCCCAAATACTAAATTCTTGCTCCTGTTCTTGAGCCTTAGCCGTAGAGCCACCGTTAGGAATAGTCATGCTAGCAACCTGTGTTTCACCCTCCGCTTTCATTAAAAAAACTTCCAGCAGACAGAAACCTTTTAATTCAGCAGAATAACGAATTTTGAATCTGATTTTACCTCCATTCCGTAGGGTTTTTTGAATAGCAAATTTTTCCGTTTTGATAGTATTCCCAGACAATTGAATATCTTTGCCTTGTGTTAATATTTGACTTTTTCTTTGGTTTAATGAAGTCATGATTTTTACTCCTAAGAACAGAGAGGGAATTGAGATATAGGACTCTTATTGGATTTGGGAACTTAGTTTTAAACTCGGAAATAGGCAATAGACCTCTTGCAAAAGTCCCCTAATACCCCACCCCCAGCCCCTCCCCGCCTGCGGGGAGGGGAGACTTTGACGTAAGTCAAAGGCGGGGTGGGGTT
>NZ_JACJSJ010000181.1 GCF_014698115.1 Nostoc sp. FACHB-973 | reverse complement strand
CTCATGTATGAATGCAAAGTTTTAATTTGTGATTAGCGCGAAAGCCTGAATTTTCGTTAACTCTTTTCTAATTTATGGATCAAAATTTTTCTCACATTATCATTCAAAGCATAAAAGCCACTACTCGGATAAGCATTAGGCATTGTTATTGCCGCCATTAACTGGTATGTCGAAATGCAATACGTCTTCGCGATCGCCCAGCTTTGTATAAAGTTTAATGGCTGGATCGTCACCAATATCCGCCTGGACGAAAATGACATAAGCTCCACATGCTGCTGCTACTTCCTGAAGCTTTTGAATTAATGCCGTTGCGATCCCTTGCCGTCGGTGTGCGGCGGCAACAGCTAGATCGTAGATGTAAATCTCGCTGCGCTCCTGCTCGAACTTTTTAAGCTCGTATGCAGTAAGACCGCCAACGACCTCACCTTCTTTCAATGCGGCGATCGCAATGAAGTAGTCACTATCGAGCAGTTGCCGCAGATAGTCTGCACTAGGCGGATTTCTATATGTCTCAAGCTCATCGAACGCCTCACCAAAGGTCGCTAATAGAGCTTCCATTAATGCAACGTCCTCCGGCACAATCTGTTGAATGCTTAAGTTCATTAGTATTTCCTAAGCTATATTCCTGCTGAACGGCTAAATCCTGCTCGTTCATACAATATCAGACGAAAGGGCTAAACCCAAAAATCAGTTGATTATCCTTTGCTGTTATGGCTGTCTTTGGGGTGCAATTATTGGAATTGCGACGTTGTTTATTAAGCCCAGTGTGACTATGGCGGCGATTGGGTTGGGTTTTACGGCTGGGGTGTCTGGGAAATCGTTGGTTCAAAAGGGGGATTGAAATTATTGCTGTCCTAACGGTCATAATCCCCTTATGGGCGCTTTTACACCTGGATTTTATACCTATGGGTGTACGCTATTCGCTGGAAACCTCTAAAGATAAAGACGATACTCAATAACTCAAGTTTGACCGTAGGTACTCTTACACGCTACCTGCGGTCGTTACCTCCTATAATCGCATCTCAAGAATTACTTCTAATCAACTGTAACAAGATAGACTCAAGACTTTGTAATGCTGCGTTTGTGGTACGTTGATGTTCTTCACGCATTACGCTGATGTTGTTCATGGCTATCACGTAACTCAAGTAACACATCATCCAAAAGTTCAAAGTTTAATCCCACCCTATTTCGCATTACAGTGGCAGCATTTAATGAACGTGCGCTCAAAGCATGGAAAAAAGCCGAATTTAAACAGGTACAGTCATTTCAAGCACTAGACGATAAGGAACTATTTATTATACTGGTGCGGCATATTTGAGAAGTCTATTGTAGAAGGACAAATTATTTGACTAAAGTAGTAGATTGTGTGCCATAAATCTAAATTTTTCTAGGTTTCCAGCAATTTCTATAACTCCATGCCAGAAACCCTAAAATTAGATATTGAATGCTTACATATCACCTGTGCTGCTATTGAAAGGTTAACCAAAATATAGTCAGCAATTCCTAAACGAGACATTTGGGGCTGATATTGATTACCCTGATCTATCAAAATCGTTTTACACCCTGCACTATGTCCAGCTTCTACATCACTGAGATTATCACCAATAAACCAAGAATTTGCTAAATCTATATTTTGTTCGCTAGCTGCACGTAAAATCAAGCCTGGTTTTGGTTTACGGCATTCGCAAGCAATTGCATACTCAGATATTACACCATTTGGATGATGGGGACAGTAGTAGAACCCATCTAGCGATAGATCCGCTTTTTCTAATATTTCATTCAATCGCGCTTCCACTCCCGCCAAGGCAGATTCTGGAAAATAATCCCGTGCTACTCCCGACTGGTTAGTAATCACAATTAATTTATATCCAGCTTTGCTAAGTATTTGTAATCCTTCAATAGCACCGATTTTCATTTCGATTAATTGCGGATCAACATTGTTTGGTACATTTTCAATTAAAGTGCCATCTTTATCTAGAAATATCGCCGGCATTTGAGATTGCGAATTTAATTTGTTAGTTCGATGCCAAATTTTCTGATTTTCCAAGAAGTATATTTCCCCATCTTTGTGCAAATTCATCGTAAGGTGCAGGCATCTTACCTGGTAGTTGCCAACCTTGATTATAGGCTAATTCAATAGCCCAAAATGCAGTTGCTTGCACAGGATAAGGCTTGTCTGCAAAACTATGCATATATTCACAATATTCTCTACAGGTTGGTTGTTTTTTTATATTAAGATCCAGTTGTCGTTGGGTAGCTTTTTCTTTAAACCAATTCAGTTCGTCTTTAAGAGCTGCCAGTCCTCCAAGTATCACATCAAAATGTTCTGGAGGTGCGCTGGCTAATACTCGCCCTACCATCCGCGTAAATTCCACAACAAACAGATAATCTTGCATCAACCATGTATTGAATTGCTGGGGTTGAATTATACCTAATTGACACTGTTCTAGAAAGGGATGCACAGTTGCTTCTTGCCAATCTTGAGCGTGATTTTCTAAAAGAAGTTTGCAGGTAATAGTCATTTTGGCTCAATAGGTGTTTCCGGGAGATGGAATGGAGAGGAGCAGACTGCTAAAATCCTAACGATTTTACCTGTATATTAACAAACACTTGCAGGCACTTTGCAATTCAATTGAAAGTATCTACGCCCAAGAAAATTACCATTTTTTGTAAGGCAGGAATTTACCTGACATAACAATTTTCACGCGTTCGCCTTTTGGGTTTTCTTCCTTGTCTACATTCAAAGTAAAATCAATAGCACTCATAATTCCATCACCAAACTTTTCTTGAACTACATCTTTTAGTGGAAGTCCATACACCTGCATAATTTCATAGAACCGATAAATAAAAGGGTCAGTTGGAACAACAGCATCACTACCTTTTATCGGATATTTACTCAGTTCTTTAGCATCGTCTATATCAAGCCCTAATGTATCAACTAATAACTTTGCTTCTTCAGGTGAAGCACTCGCTTGCCGATAAATTACAGAGGCAATCCATACTTCATTACATTGCAAAACTTCTGCTAATTCTGCAAAAGTCAGCCCCTTGTTTTCTTTGGCTGTTAAAAGTTTTTGGGTAATTTCAGGAATAGACATTTGAACGTAAAATAAGATTAGATTTATACATTAACAAGCATACACTAACTCAACGTATGAAGCTCAAAACCCATTTTCTGTCTGTTTTTTAAAACTTGGCTCAGATTTTTTTGACCAGAGTAATGTAAGAGCGATTATTTACCGCTCCTTTGCTCCTATTAACTTTTAGCCTGGTGTTAGCTTTAATTCTTTAGATTTACTGGAATTGACTATTTTCACCAAGTGCTGATTCAGATAACTTTGCGCTGAGATATAAAGACTTTCCCAAATCTCTTGATTGCGGCTGATTTTTGTGCCGACTGTATTTCCTGCTGTTTTCTCCGATACTAAGTATTTGCGGAAGTAGTTAGTCCACAGGTGTTGGAGAAAATCTTCGGCGAATTCGTTAAACGGCAGAATCCATTTATAGTCTTTATCCAGAAATACCCGATAGGACGCAATTATCGGTAGTGCCAAGTCGGTTGGCGCACCAAACCCAAATGAATACTTGCTGTCCGGCAACAACGTTGTTTTACGTATATCTATTGATGCTAAATCGTTCACACCCTTTCTTCTGGGGTTGCTGATATGTTCTTGGATTATTTCGTAAAGTCTTTGCTCTATCCACAGAGATTGAGATAGCAGAGGCAGTAAGGCGGTTAATCTTTCCCTTTCTGTGTCTGTGATGTTAGAGGGAATACTCATACCTGCTGGATGCTTGGCTCGTTTATTGCTGTCGGGATTGTATTTATTTCTGTCGAGGCAGTAAAGGAGCTTGAGCAAATGGGTAACATTGCACTGAGCGTTTCTGGGAGCGCCGCTTTGGTTTTGGTAATAAGCAATGCGGAATTTTCTATCTTCTTTCTGTTCTAACTGAGCTAAGTACTGCTTGATGAATTTGTAATCACCTCTGGCGTTGACTTTGGAGCGAGAATCTACTGGCGTTGTAGTATTTGAAGCTAGGGCTATGTCTTTGGCTGATTCTTCAGTCAGCCCGATGTGAATCGTAACTTTTACTCTGGCTTCGGTTAAATCATATTTGTAATTTTTCGCTTGCTCAAATGCTAAAACTGTGTGACCACCGTTGATAATACCGTCGCTGCCACCCTCGTTAGCTTCTAAGACTTCTAGCTCCAGTTCAGTTTTGTTCTTGACAGGTTTAGTTTTATTGGCTGACAGAACGATTCCACTGTGGCGAGAGAAGAATTTTCCAGGTTCGGTCGTTAGTGAGTCGAAGATTTGTCTGTAGGTCGCGCTTTTACGGTTCGGTTCGCGGATGTTCGGTTCTAGCGGCAGGTCTATAGGGAATGAGTCTACATGGGCGGTGGCGATGATGCAATTGGGGTTGGCTTGAATATAGTTATCTATCTTGATGTTCCAAGTCTTGGGCATACTTTATTTTAGTTAAATTCGTCTTGGGCTTGTTGATTCGGGGATGGGGAAATTAGGCGATGCCCAATCTCATTGCTGAGTGTCTGTTGTGGACGACTGGTAAATTTGACGCAATTGTGAAACAGTACTAGCCGTATCTATCCCTGACAAGATGGCTTCTAGCAGATTTACATCTTGGATAGATTCGATTTCAGGTAATAAATTTTGACCAGTTTCTCCAAATTTGAGCTTTAATCCCAAGGCTATACCTTTCAACAAAGCTTCAAGCTTACCTTTTTCAATGCCACTGCGTTCAAAAGAAGTAACATACTGCATACGTTGCTCTGCCTCCAATTGTTCTACTTCAAAAAGAAACTCTCGCTCTAAATCTTGGGGGAGTGTCAACACCCAGTCTACAAAAGCCAACAAGTTTAGAACATCCTCACGTTCAAACCCCTGCTGGTACAGTCTCCGCACTAAACTTAGTTTCTGCTGCTTACGTTGTAACCTGTCGCTCTTAGTTTGTACTGCTGCTAAATGTGCCATCACCACAGTCGCCAAAGGGTTACGGCTGGCTTCCAATTCAGACTGACGTTGTTGATAGTCTAACAATTTGACAATTGGAAACTGAAACTCTACTTTAGTGCCAAACAACTCGTAACCAAACCGATTTGGTCGCCAGTTTACCTGCTCATCACCTAAAATTGCCAAGGATGCCACCGATCGCTTATATCTATCGTAGATGCGGTAGTTATAGGTAAACATCCTTTCGCTAAAGTCTGACTCTGACTGGGATTGGATTTCTAAGTGTATCAGTATCCAAGTTTCTTCACCACCAATGCGGTATATTTTTACCAGCTTATCCGCCAGTCTTTTCCCTAGTTCGGCATCACGCACTACCTGCTCTAATTCTTTGTCCAAAAACTCAGGCTGTCGTGTCCAATCTATTTCCCCATGTGCTTGGGGGAAGAAAAACAGCATAAAATCTTCTTTCATAAAGTTGTAGTATCTGTTTCCACGGCGAATCATATTCGGTTTGAGGGTTGGTATTGGTCATACTCGTTCCAGAACGAACTCACGCCCCTGATTGTATTACTACTTGTGAGCCAGTGTATGATTTGAGAATTGTGTTGAAGTTGCTTACCAATTAATCTTAATCTGGAAAGTTTTCTTAATCCCAAAGATAAATCGAAGAAGAAAATATGTTTAATGTGAATTCATTAGAGTTACCTTTTACCAGTTTGAATTAGGTTGGGCGAATGAGCGCACTGCTTCACTCACCCAAGAGACAACAAATCATCCAGCTATGTCTTTACCACTCTTATAGTTCATCGCTCTGGGTTTCCTCTTGCCTATAGGGACTACTTTCGATTGCTTGGGAGGTTGAGGAGGGCGGCATTTCTCGCAATATAGAGGTCGGACACCAAACGTTTCTCGTTGTGTGGGTTGTTCACACTGCTTACACACAAAGTTAAAAACGCGAGTATGAATTTCCCGCTTGTGCGCTCTGACGGTGTACTCTCGGACTTCAATAGTTTTGCTGGGCATCGGTTCTGTAATCGGTGTTCTATTTATAAGAATAGTTTCTGGCATCAATATATTCATGCACCATTTGAGTGAAACAGTGACAAAAATAAGTCGCAAGTCGCAAGTCGCAAGTCGCAAGTAAGATAAAAAACTTCAGTTGTGGAATACAAGCCCACTTCAAAAAAAGAATTATGTCAATACATGTAGTGCCAGACATAAAGTGTCCTTGTTTCAAGCCCATGATTTCAGTTATCGGTATACTTGCGACTTGTAACTTGCTACTTGGTCTGATAATCTGATGGTTTTTCGCCGGGAATTAAGCAGAGGCGATGCCGCCGGAAAGTGCGAATACGCGATCGCACTCCTGACAGCCGCAATTGGAGGCATCTAAAAAGGTAGTGGCGATTTGTTTCCAGCCTTTGAATTAGCGAGTTCGACTTATATAAATGAAACTAGAGTCCAATAACCCTTAGTTAGTCTTAATTAAGAAGATAGTCTTTAATCTTGTTTTGATGAGAGCGCAAAATTTTTAAACCTTGATGTTCAGTTTTACGAATTGTCTCCGGGCTTTGATTTAGGCGCTTTGCAACTTGACTCAAAGTCAATTCCTGATTATCTGACAATCCAAAACGTAGAGTCAATACTTCTCGTTGCCTTGGCTTAAGCAATGCCAGCAACTCGCTCAAGTCCTGGTGTAAAAGCTCAAGAGTAATTTGCTCATCTAGGGAAATGCTATCCATCGGCAAAATATCGACTAGTTCACTTTCACCCTCATCTCCCACTCGCATTTCTAATGAAACTGGAGACTTGGAAACCTGAAGGTAATCTCTTATTTGGCTTGGCAATAGATTCAACGATTCGGCAATTTCTGCTACAACCGGAGGACGACCCAAAGATTGAGACAGTTGCTGCTGTATTCTCCTGATTTTGTTTAACTTTTCGTTGATATGAATTGGTAAACGAATAGTGCGAGACTTATCTGCTATAGCACGTGTTATTGACTGGGTAATCCACCAATAAGTATAGGTTGATAGTTTGTAGCCTTTGTTAGGGTCAAACTTTTCGATTCCTCGTTGCAGTCCCAGTGCCCCTTCTTGGAGCAAGTCGAGAAAATCTAAATTGTGGTTCTGGTACTTTTTGGCAACAGAAACCACCAGCCGCAGATTAGCTGTTACCATTTTCTCTTTAGCTTTTTGACCTTGTTGAACGATTGACTGTACTTCAGCTTCGGTTTGTCTAAGCGAGGTAGCTAATTCTCTTGTGGTTGGTTCTCGGTTTAATTGAAGTGCAAGGCTTGAGCGCTGTTCTTCAATCGCCATCATCTGCTGCAACGCCCTTGCATTTGTAATTTCTTGCTCAGGAGTTAGCAGAGGGTAGCGTCCGATTTCTTTTAAGTAGGAACGAACTAAGTCGGTAGTTGGACTGGGCATACTTTCAATTAATTGTGACGACTACTTTTCTTTTTCGTTTGAATAGAATGTTTTATCTCAAGAATTAACTAGTAAATCAAATCTTAACCATAGATTTAACCCAATATTTATCTTTGGAAAACAAGTTTATAAATATAATACTTGAGATTTAAAAATAGGTAAATACTAAAAGCTCTTTTATTTGATATTAAGCTTTAAAACAACAAAGAAATTTGGCTAAATTAAATTAGAGAGACGCTACGCTAATTTTAAAGTGAAGTCCTCTCTTGAAGAGAGGATATGTTCAAACTCGCTTCATATTTGAACAAGGCTTAAGAACGCTTTGCGTAGATTAGATGAAAATTACAAATACTTAGTTAAGAAATAATCATGGATATACAATCTCTACTCACTTTGACAATCGTAGCTATCTTTTGGGCATTCGTTACTCTCGTTATATTCGAGTTCATTAACGGACTATTTGTATCGACTGCTTACGCTAGTAATGTGGTTTCGGTTAGCAATGGAAATATAGCAGCTTCTACAATCCCATCAGTATCAGAAGTAATCACACCACATGCGATGACTTTTGAAAAGTTGCCAGATCCTTGGACACTAGAGGATGAAGCTATTCATCGTACCAGTAATGAAGGCGAAAGGTTAAAGGGAAAAGGGGAAAGGGAAAGGGAAAGAGAAAATTCCATCCTTTCCCCTTTACCCCTTCCCCTTTCCCCTACTTCTGAAAGAAGTCCATTGAGATTACTGCCTCCAGTTAAAGAGATTTCACCGCAACCAAAACGTACTACTCGTTCAAATAAAGCTAACAATGCTGCCAACAAATTACCGAAAACTAAAAAGGTTGATGTAAATTCTTCAGGCAAGCGCAAGCCAGGCAGACCGCGTAAAGCTGGCTAATTCGCTTTTTAAGCCTCGGCTGATCACCGAAGAATAAATATCTGAACGTTCAAAGGTTTAAATGAGGCAATTACTTGCCTCATTTATTAGTAAGAGGAAGGCTTCGCCATAGCAAAAGTGAAAAAATAATATTGTGAGTGATGCAATGGTACAGCAACTTTTCACTCAAGGTTCTTTATTCGATTTGCAAACAGTAATCGATTATGGGCAGTCAGTTATTAGTGTTGCCCAAGAGCTTGCAAAAGTTTTAACAGATAATCGCCCTCTCTCTACGAAAACTGTTCAAGCTCAGATGAATCGCTATTTTCTAGGCAGTGCTGCGTCCGGTGCGTGGCAGTGGAAAGACGCTTACGAAGCAGTGGAAGTAGCGCAAATCTTATATCTGCGTCATCTAGGAATTAAGATTTTATCACAACAACCTCAAGTGGTTGTGCAACAATTAGAAGAATTAACAGCCCTCTGCCCAACGCATACTCGCCGTAGTGAAGAATCAGTACAGCTTCAGCAATTCTCCACCCCTCTGCCGCTTGCTTATCTGGTAGCCAAAGCAGGATTTATACAAGGTACTGACTTGATTCTAGAGCCTTCCGCCGGAACTGGCCTATTGGCACAAATGGCTAAATTGCACAGTGCAAGTCTGATGCTCAACGAGCTTGCACCCGATAGAAGTAAGATTCTGCGGCGATTATTCCCTGGCACACCACTATTCTCAGTAAACGCGGAACAGATTAACGACTATCTGGTTGGCAAGACTCAGCCCTCAGTTGTTCTGATGAATCCGCCTTTCTCCGCATCTCCCAAAATCAACAGTCGCAATCCCGACGCAACTCCTCGCCACATCAACTCGGCATTGCAAAGACTGGCTGACGGTGGACGGCTGGTAACAATCACAGCCAATTGGTTCTCTCCCAATAATCCCACTTGGCGCGAGACTTTCGTTAGGTGGCACTCAGAAGCACGAGTTTTAATGTCAGTCGGGGTTAACGGCAAGGTTTACTCAAAACATGGTACACAAATCGACACCAGAATTACGGTAATTGATAAAGTCCCGGCTGATAATCACAGGCAAATCCCCTGTATTCCCGAAACCTTGGACTTGCCCGAACTGCTGGCGTTGATTGAGCAGTTGCCACAGCGATCTTCGTGGGAACGCTCAGATATCAAAGCTACTGCGAAGGCAAAAGTTGTTCAATTGCCAAAACGCTCTGTGGTAGCTCAAGCAGAAACACTTTCTTCAATTCCAGATGTGGTTATTCTGGAATACGAAGTCGTCGAATGGTCTGCTACAGAAGGACTCAAAGATACTTTATATGAAACCTATCGCCCACAACGAATCAGAATTAAAGATGCTTTACCTCATCCCTCACTGCTTTGTGAGAGTGCAGCCCTAGCACTTGTCTCGCCACCGGCTCCAACTTACAAACCACATCTCCCACGCAACATCATCACACAAGGCTTATTGTCAGAGGCACAACTTGAAAGCGTTATTTACGCAGGTCAAGCGCACTGTGAATTTCTGTCTGAGTCTTATATTGTCGATGATTCATGGGATAATGTGACTGTAGCGGCTCAAGGCGAAGAAAATGCTGTTAAATTTCGTCGTGGCTGGTTTTTAGGCGATGAGACGGGTGCGGGGAAAGGAAGACAGTGTGCAGGAATCATCCTCGACAACTGGTGTCAGGAACGAAGAAAAGCAATCTGGGTATCAAAGAGTGCTGCTCTTATTGAGGACGCACGTAGGGACTGGTGTGCTTTAGGAGGTGATGCAAAAGACATTATCGACCTCTCAAATATCAAACTTGGCGACCCCATCCCTTTCACCCAAGGTATTCTGTTCTGCACCTACTCAACTCTGCGCTCTCAAAAGAACGGCAAAAGTCGGCTTAAGCAAATCGTTGAGTGGGCTGGCATTGGCTTTGAGGGAGCGATCGTTTATGACGAGTGCCACAGCATGGGTAACGCAATGGCTCAAGAGGGCAAACTCGGTATGGTTGCAGCATCCCAGCAAGGCATTGTTGGGCTGAGGTTGCAAAACGCACTGCCCTCAGCACGGGTTGTCTATGTCTCTGCGACTGGAGCGACGAAGGTTTCCAACCTATCTTATGCAAATCGTCTGGGGCTTTGGCAGACTGGAGATTTCCCGTTTACCTCCCGTGAGGATTTTGTAGAATCCATTGAGGGCGGTGGTATCGCCGCGATGGAGATAGTAGCCAGGGATCTCAAGGCTTTGGGACTCTATCTGGCGCGGAGTCTCTCGTTTGAGGGAGTGGAGTATCAGACTCTAGAAATTGAGTTAACGCCCACGCAGGAACGGAGTTATAACAGCTACTCCGATGCTTTTCAGGTTATTCATAATAATTTAGAAAAAGCGTTAGAAGCTTGTAATATCTCTGGCGCAAAAACGTACAATCGTGCTGCTAAGATGTCTGCCAACTCGCAGTTTGAGTCACACAAGCAAAGATTCTTCAATCATCTGCTGACCGGGATGAAATGCCCTACCCTGATCAAAGCGATTGAGCAGGATCTAGCCCAAGGTCTTGCAATTGTCATTCAAATAGTTTCGACTAATGAAGAACTTTTGAAACGACGACTTGATGAAGTTCCGGCTTCGGAATGGAAGGATCTCAATCTTGACTTGACCCCACGAGAATATGTGATGGACTACTTGATGAGTGCTTTCCCTGTTCATCTTCATTCCATCCATTCTGGCGTTGATGGAGAAGAAAGATCCGAGCCAGTCTTTGATGCCGATGGTTCTCCAGTTATCTCCCAAGAAGCTGTAGCCTTGAGAGATGCCTTAGTAGATAAGTTAGCAAGTCTTGATCCAATCCCTGGCGCATTAGAACAATTGCTGTGGCATTTTGGTCACAAGCAAATTGCCGAAGTAACTGGTCGCAGCAAGCGAGTTTTGAAAGATGATTCAGGGCGTTTGTTTGTGGATTCACGCGGTGGTGGGGCGAATATTGCTGAAACTGCTGCGTTTATGCAAGGAGACAAACAAATCCTCATCTTCAGTGACGCTGGCGGGACAGGCAGAAGTTATCATGCCGATTTAAACGCTGCGAATCGTAAAAGGCGATCGCACTACCTGCTTGAAGCCGGATGGAGAGCAGACAACGCAATCCAGGGGTTGGGACGATCGCACCGCACAAACCAAGCATCAGCACCCGTGTTCAGACCTGTTACCACTAACGTTATAGGTGAACGCCGCTTTATCTCAACCATTGCCCGACGACTGGATAGCTTGGGCGCTCTTACTCGCGGTCAACGGCAGACCGGTGGCAATGGGATATTTGAGGCTAAGGATAATTTGGAGTCTAACTATGCAGAACACGCCCTGTATGAGTTATTCAGACAAATATACCAAGGTCGATTTTATGAAGTGCCTTTAGGAAAGTTCGAGCAAATGACTGGACTGTGCTTAACCTCTCACGAAGGCGGGATGAAAATCGACTTGCCCCCCTTGCGGCAATTTCTCAATCGCCTGTTGGCTTTACGCATCGATATGCAAAACACCATTTTCGAGCGTTTTGAGTTGTTGCTAAGTCAACAGATTGAAGCAGCGCGAGCAGCTGGGGTCTATGAGATGGGTGTGGAGACTTTACGGGCTGAACGGTTTACTGTTGAGAGCCAGGAAGCTGTGTACACCCACCCTGCCACAGGTAGCGTAACGAACTATCTCAAGATAGAACGCACTCAGAACAATAACATCAGAACTGCTGACGAGATGTTAGAGTTCGCCACTCAATATCAAGGAATGCTCATGATCAACTTCAAGTCGGGTAATGCTGCTGTGTCAATTCCGACGCATAGCATCTACGACGCTGATGGTGGAGTTGTCCCAAGAGTTTTGCTGATTCGTCCACAGAAAGAAACTCGCGTACCAGTCCAAGACTTGGAATCTTCCACATGGGGCCAAGTTTCTATTGATGCGTTTACTGCTGCTTGGTCTACTGAAGTAAACGAATTACCCAAGTTCACTACCGATTACCTGCATTTGGTAACTGGTATTTTGTTGCCCATCTGGAAAATCCTACCACAGCAAAATAGTCGAGTCTTCCGGTTGCAAACCAGCGATGGACAAAAGATTCTCGGTCGGGTGGTGAATGCTTCCGACATCCAAACTGTGCGCGAACAACTTGGACTCAGGAACCAGCTGCTTTCTCCAGAAGAACTGGTTCCGCTGGTACTCAACGAGAGATATACACAGCAGTTGCCAGGTGGTGTAACCTTGCGACGTTCTTTCGTTGCTAATGAAC
>NZ_JACJSJ010000180.1 GCF_014698115.1 Nostoc sp. FACHB-973 | reverse complement strand
TTCAAGCTAGAGCAGAGAAGGGAAATTACAGTACACAACGTATAAGATTTAACTCTAACTCTTCTCCTTAATTGTTTGTTACATAGTTATAAATTTTCTCCACGACTTACTTAGCGTGTCACTAGAATGTTTCTCAATCTTGGTACTGAGGTGAATTGTTGGAAATGTTTACAAATCTTAGGTAAGTGAACGAACTGTCCTTAAAAAGCCGCCATTAACGGACAGTTAGGGACTTCCAAGTAAATGACGACCCAGCCGCTAGTGGTCTGTCCCATTAATTTTGTGGGGTTTTAGAGACGCGAAATTTCGCGTCTCTACGGGGTTTTGGTAACAAACTAATCAATCAGAACTTATGGGACAGACCACTAGTCGATAGTGTTGCTTGTTGCTTGTTTTGTTGGGCTACTTTCTCTCACCCGTTGCTGGATGAGCAAGTCTCCGCAATTTCCACTGTGTTAAAACCTCAGCACATCAGCAGTGTGTCTGTTTGTTGTGCATAGGGATTTGAAATGAAATTGAGAAGGATAGGAAGGAAACAACTTGCTTCTTTGGTCTTGGCAATCTCCCGCCTTGAAAGCCACATTGAGCAGTTGGTGCTTTCTTTAAATCTTCAAGTCGATGGCGAAGAAAATTCTGAAAATGATATCGACTGGCTTTTTAGGGAAAGCTCCGGTAGTGTGGAAGAAAAAGATATATAGGATGCAGGAATCAATTAACCTCGAAAGCGATCGACAAAGTAGGCATATCAGAATTACTCACTGGTGTGGCTACAATACCACCACCACGCACATCTCTCAAATCATTCAGCAAATCACCAATCACTTCATCTGGACTTGTGGATGAACCTCTTAACTCTACTACTCCAGCATTACACTTTTGTCCTGCTGCGAGGAACTGTGGCTACCTCTCAACCTTCAACCGCTAGACGTAGCTGTGAGGAATGGATAAGGCTGCTGCATCGAAAATGCGAGATCATAAGTAGGTTCCACAGCACCATATAAATGTAGCCCAAAATCTTTGGCAAGTTCTTCACAAACTTTGACTGCACGTATACTATTACCTTTAGCATCAAGAAGGGGCGAAAAAATACCAATTCCACACTTTCCAGGTACGACTGCAACTATACCGCCACTAACGCCACTTTTGGCAGGAAGTCCAACTCGATAAGCCCATTCTCCTGCAAAATCATACATTCCACAGGTATGCATCAGGCTCAGAACATCTTGCACGTAATGGCTTTTGATTGCTTGTTCTCCTGTGATGGGATTCTTTCCTTTATTAGCCAAAGTTGCTCCCATCATTGCTAAATCATTGCAGGTAACAGAAATGGAACATTGCTGAAAGTATATATTGAGAGTTTCCTCAACCCTGTCACTAATCATCCCAGAATTATGCATCAGGTATGCGATCGCTCTATTTCTACTCCCAGTAGCTTTTTCTGACAAAAATACTGGAATATCTACATCAAGCCGCCGACCTGTGTAGAGATGGAACATTTCCAGTATTTGTTGAAGCCGTGCGCCACTATCCTCACTTATTAATAGATCAGTAGTAGCGATCGCTCCTGCGTTTACCATAGGATTACAGGGGCGGTTATTTTTTGCATCTAGAACAATTGAGTTAAAAGCCTCCCCTGTCGGTTCTAATCCCACTCTATTCAGCACAGTCTCCCGTCCATAATTCTCCAATGCTAGACCGTAGACAAATGGTTTAGAAATAGATTGAATAGTAAATGACTGTTGGTAGTCTCCTACCTGATAAATTTGTCCATCTGTATTGACTATAGAAATACCAAACCAATCTGTATCAGCCCTTCCCAATTCTGGAATATAGTCTGCAACTTTGCCCTCTTTAAGTGATTGATATTTTTGATGCAGAGCCATTAAATAATTATGCAATGGAGAGATTATATCCTGAAAACTATTCGGCATTTCCGATAATGAGTTTACAATATTCATCCGGTTTAGAACTATATCTACTTTTTGAAAATATCTATTACTGAGTAAATTTTCTTGATTTTGCTCTCTCATGTCCTTCTCCGATTGTTTCTAAAAAATTGCTCTCCAATAATATTGAGTCTTATATATATCAGAATATTTGAGGGTGAAGAAAGGCAATTTAGCCGCTAAGATAGTAAAGATGCACAGATGTGCGTTTCTACAAATGTAAAAGTAATTTTGGATAATTTATTTTTTGTAATCCTATTACAAAGCCCTTCAAACACAACCTTTCACTACAAAACTTTAACTTCGCACTTAAGTTTTTCTTAACTTATCTATCTTGATACTTTAAAAAACTAATAAAGTTCAATATTGAATATGTAAGCCGAAACAAACGGCATTTCTCAAACTTAATTAACAGGAGTGTAAGTTATGATTAATGTAAGTTATGAACAGTTGATCAATGGTCAACAGTTGAGTGATGGCGACATAGTATCTCTCGTAGTCGCAGATGGCGGAGATCCCAATATGATTTCTGTGGCCCTGGTACTCCAAGGTGTCACATGGTGGAAAGGCATTCAGTCAAATACAACGGTGCTGTGCCAGTCTCAGGACAGTCAAAGTACTTCTTCGGCGACACTGCCGGCAAGCCAAGTGCAATCGGATGGACTTCAGTTGTGGAAAGCGAAGACTTTTGGTGTCCATACCCAAATGTACAACATCGAGAATCCACGTACATGGGCGAATGGTGGCAAGGTCTACACATTCATTTGGCAAAAAGACTAAATTACCATCTCTGATGACAATTAGAAGAAATCATGCAGAACCCACAAAATACTTGCCAGGTAAATGCAGCAAAGACGCTCAACATTAGTCTCAGGGCTGCAAACAATATTCCAAATTCGGTTGCCAGTGCAGCCGCGTCAGCGGCAGCATACGCCATCTACTTTGCACAGCTAAAAGTCTGTCAAAACTTACCCAAGTAAGACATCATGAAGGAGAAAAGCATGTCTACAACAGCAAAAAGCAACAACTTTGTCGTATTATCTGATGATGAAGGGCAGATATATGTTATTCATCGTCTGCAATTAAACCAGCACAGGATCGTAGGCGAGAGAGAAGACTTTGAAAAGTTTCTCGCAGATAGCCTCGCGCTCAACACAACTTTGGATGAGAGCAAGCAGGCGGGGGTAGAAGGGTTTAGAGTCCTCGGTGTACTCTCGGAAGACTCTTTAAAGTAACTACCTTTGAGCTTTAGCTTGAACCGACACAAGCCCCACATCTGACACGAAGTGCAGTGTGGGACGGACACTTTGCTCAAGTCGGCAGAGCCTTCTTGTGCAAGTGTCCTTATGAATGTCGGGGTTAAAGAGGAAGTTTATTTTTGAAAACCTTTCGTAATGAGACTTTCAGGTGTAATATCTAGTTCGTATAAAGTACAGTATAAACAAGAGTAATATACTAAAAACGGACGGTTTGAAACTTGACTTTCTAAACAGTGGAGCATTGCCCCCAGCAAGAGCGGAGTTTGTTGAAAAGGGTATAGTTCACAAGCCCATTCAGGTAGAGTATTACCCCTTTTGTAACCCTATAAAGTCATATTAGAATGGGAAGATTGTTAGTATTTAAGAAGTTGCAAGGTTTACAGTATCTATATAGCACAGGCAATAACTGATACTCGATGCTGGAAAATAAATAACATTTTTACCGTAACCATAAAACTATTTAGATTTCATGCAGATTTTTAGACGAGAAACTCATTTACTCAACCAATCCAAGGGTGAAAGTCTTTTAATATAATCATGAACTTCTGTTTGAGAAATAGTTGTTAGTGTTACTATATTAATCTTGTAGCATTTATTGGCGCGATCGCTGCGTTGAAATTAATGAAATATGCGTGGTTAGCAAAAAGCTAGTAATTCCCGCGATCGTTGTTACAGGAATTAAGTCTGTGTCTGATATAACTGCCAAAATTAATGCAATACTAACTGGTGTTTTCATTACTGCAACTGTCAAGGCAGCCATCATACAAATCATAGCAACAGTAGGAGGAATTGTAGGAAGAATCAAACTTATGGCCATGCCTACTGTTGCACCAATGAAAAATAAAGGAAACAGCACGCCTCCCCGAAAGCCAGTATGTAAACTCAAACTTACCGTGAACATTTTTCCCAAAGCAGTTAGCAAGAGTAAACCCGCCCCCAGATGCGAACCTTGGTCAATAATGGTTTGAATTTGTCGTTCACCGTAGAAAAGTGTTAACGGCAACACCATTGCTATTAATCCTATCCCCAAACCTCCCAATGTTGTCAGCAGCATGGGACGAATAGAAAAGCTGTTGATAAAATGTTGAGTAAAACGGAAAATCAAAATAAACAGTGCAGCTACCCCAGCCCCAATTATTCCCAGCAACACAGCATAAATTAAATGGTCAGGATGCAACTTTTCGTAAGTAGGAAACTCGTAAAAACCACCAATAGTTAATCCTGTCGCCAACCGAAAGATAACAAAGCCAGCAATGGCAGATACAATAACTGGAATCAGTGCTTCATAGTATTCCATTCCTAAACGATGAGGTAACTCCAAAGCCAACAGCGCACTACCCAAGGGTGAACCAAAGAAAGCCCCTAATGCTGCACTCATCCCACAAAATGTTAAAATTCTGGTTTCGTCTCTACTCAACTTAAGCTTTTCGGCCATCCAACTTCCTATACCGCCATTGATATCTACAAGGGGAGCTTCTGGCCCAGCACTGCTACCAAATACTAGCGATAACCAAGATGCTATAACCATACCCGGTGTTTGGCGATAATCAATTCGTCCCTCGCGGTGAATCTCATCAACGGCAGCATTGAGTCCAGTGGGCGCACCCAGGTAATATACAACCAACCCAACCAACAGACCTGCGATCGCTGTTATTATCCAAGCATAGGAGCGAAAATCTTTAACACCTAGAGCATTTGGCAACACAGTCCAAACCGCCTGAGTGCCTAGTTGCAAAGCGAAGTAGTAAACAGAAGAGAGACAACCAATACTAACACCAAGACAAGCTGCATACAGTAGCAGTCGGCTAAAAGTGGTTTTGTGAGTTTCAATACTTGTTTGTTTGACAGAGGAATCTGATGGTTTTCTCTTCATTATCTCCTCATTTTAATTTTATAGACATTTTCATTTGCATAAAAAACATAATCGGGTAGGGCAGCACATCTGTGCTACCTTAATGGGCGAAGACATGAATTTTAATGTACAGCTATATTCCCGGAAGCTTTCACTTTCCTTAAAAACATCACAGCCAGTCCACTCATAAGTAATGCACAAGCCAGGAAATAAAAGCAGTCGTTAAATGCCATCACGTAGGCTTCACGGCGAACAATATTATCAATGGTTGCCAAAGCCTGCTCTTGTGCTGCTGACAAATCAGATCCACTACTCATGAAATACTGCATCATTTGATTAAGGCGCTGTTGTGTTTCTAAACTGTAGAGTGAAATGTTTTCTCCCAAACGTTCAGAGTGAAATTGTTCTCTGTTTGTTATCAATGTCGCTAATATTGCAGTTCCAATGGAACCACCCAGGTTACGCATCATGTTATATAAACTAGAGGCAGAACCCGCCTGTTCTTTGGGTATACCACCAGTAGCAGTAGTAGAAAGGGGTATCATAATCAAAGGTTGTCCCATTGCGCGCACAAATTGGGATACACGCAATTGAGCTATACCTGTATCATGAGTCATGTGGGAATTCATGAAACAACTCATCGCAAATAAACTGACTCCTACCGCAATCATTAATCGTGTATCAAATATCTGCATTAATTTAGGTACAAAGGGAATGAGAAATAATTGGGGCAAACCTGCCCACATCATTACTTCTCCAATTTGCATGGCATCGTATCCTTGAATTTCACTTAGGTAGAGGGGCAAAATGTACAGAGAGCCAAACATCCCCAATCCCAGGCAGACATTGACGATACTGGCGAAAGTAAAATTACGTCTGCTAAACAAACGCAGATTGATAAAAGGCTGTTTGCGGATGAGTTCAACTAATAAAAATAGGATGATAAAAGAAGTAGCGATCGCAGTTAAGCAAACAATCAAGCTAGAATCAAACCAATCTTTACGGCTGCCTTCTTCTAAAACTATTTGCAACGAGCCAAACCCAATAGCCATTGCACCAATTCCCCACCAATCTCCGTGTTTGAGCAAGTTCAGCCGCATTGGTTGGCGATCAATAGCATACCAGACTGCTGCTAGCACAATGATTCCCGGTACTATGTTCAGATAAAATATGTATTGCCAACTAAAGTTATCTGTCAACCAACCACCAAGGGTAGGGCCGATAGACGGTGCAAAGGTTGCAGTGACAGAATACAATGCCATTCCCATTGGTAGCATTGGGGATGGTAAGGAAGTGAGCAAAACAGTAAACGCCATCGGTATCAAAATTCCCCCAGTGAATCCCTGTCCCGCTCGGAATACAATCATTGAAGCTAAATCCCAAGCGTGAGCGCAACAAATTGAGAACAAGATGAATAAAACGACATTCACCATTAGATAACGGCGGGTAGAAAATATTTGCGGGAGCCAACTAGTGAGAGGAATCACAATCATCTCTGCAACCAAATATGAGCTAGAAATCCAGGAGCCTTCATCTAAAGAAGCACCCAAAGCCGCCTGAATATCTTTGAGAGAAGCATTTGTAATTTGAATATCCAGCACTGCCATGAATGCACCCAGAATTGTACCGAATACTCCTATCCAAGTTTTCAGGGGAATAGATGTAGAAGTTGGCTGTGGTGGGTGCTTGTATAATGTAATTGCTTTATTCATAAAAGTTCTTCCTGAAAATTATTTCTTATTTCCAATCTTTGCTATATATGGAGTTCGGTTGGGTGAAGATGGATAAGTTAAGAAAAATTTAAATTAGGCTGAGGCTGTAATACTTTATAAATAAGCTCTAAATGACATTTATCAATTGAATATTTAGACTTTCCCTTATCTTATCGTTTAAGTTATCTATCTTCACCCACAAATATCTTACTAACAGGGAAACTTAAATTGTTAGCTCAATGGTAGTAACTAATCGGCTAGCAACCTTGATGACAAATCAGTTTTTGATTGTCAGAAAAGTTATCATTTGCACTTGAGACTAATCTTTCAAGGGCATTTTAAGTCAACTTGATTAAAAATTCAAAGGAGAAAACCATGTCTACTATGACTAAAACATCGATCAGCAAAAAATCAGTCTTATTTATTGGCTCACTGATTGTTGGCATTTCAACTATTTTAGGAGTTTGCAACAATGCTTTGGCTGGAAGTGTAAAAGCTACTTCCACTCACAGCGCCCAAACAACGACAACTACACAAACTCAACCCAAAAAGTTTTGGATTGAGATGTAATATACCGATTCTCATTTGAATGGGTACATGAGTAGGGGCGCACATATATGCGTCCCTACGAGGATCTATTTTTTCTGCACCTCACCCATGCGGGAACCACTATATCAATTCACGCAATACCTGATAAAAATACATGACTCGTACCGTAAGGCGGAAGTCAACCTCTTCTGGGAATTAAAAATGAAGAATTAAAAACCAAAAAATTAGGAATTTTTCTCACTTTTTAATTTGACATTTTTAATTTTTAATCGGAGGCGTTCAAGAATCAAAAGTATTATGGGATAAGCTCTTTAGGGATTTTAAATGGTTGCTCTATTTCCGCCGTGGCGTACTAGGGGCGTACATATCATCTGTACACTCATAGTCATGTATTTACCCCTATCTATAGTAATCTTATATGATAAGTTATAAAACCCCAATTTATTATAATAAATTGGGGTTTTATAACTTATCAAAAATGATTTAATACTGCTATAGGAGCTTTGCTATAAAGCCTTACTCTATGTAATTTGTATTCTTCAATAAATGCTTGACCTGAATTAGCTAACCACTCTACAAACTGAATCGCTTCAATAGGTGGACTAGTGTTCTTTAACATTGCTAGGCAAGGATTGAGCAAAATATCATTGGGATTAGTGTCTCCAGCTTCACAGAAGACACGAAGATTTTTACGTTTGTCAGGATCTGCCCAGTTCCAAATACCACGGTCAGTCAGAGTATAGTAACCTCGATCGTTAGCTTCTTGGAGAGCAGTATCAGGATAATGTTCTTTGCTTTTAAGCGGAAGATACCACGAATCTGTTCCAACTTCAGGTAAACGACCAAGGATTTTTTTAAATATTTGCCGTTCTATAAAATTAGTAGCAGATTTGTCATTGCGTGTTAAAAAATAAACACCAGATTGACCTGAAGTAATCTTTTTAAAAAGCTCTAGTACTTGATGATTAGAGTAGTGCGGTGTAGGTTCTTCAGATATAGGTAAAGCTGCCGGATTGGTAAGAGAGCCTATGAGGGTGAAATGATCGCGAAAAATATAGACAGGTGCAAAGCTAAAATTACGTTCTTTGTACTCTTTATATACCCGTTCGATTCCATAAGGCCAGCCGACATCAATTGAACCATTAGCTAAACCTTGTAGTGTCTCCTCTGTATCTGATTTTTTCCAAGCAATACAATATTCTGCCTTTGTTTGTGCCAAGAAAGACTCAGCCATATAGTCTACAAAGCGAGTGATTCCAGCCCCGCCATTGCCAATGATAAATCTAGGTTTATCTTCTTTACAAAAAGAAGAAAAAATAATGCGATCAAAATCATTTATTTGGGCTTCTTTTTTCATGGTTCCCTTCAGTAGGTAAGAGCGTACAGATGTACGCCCCTACCTAGCTGTTTGCATTAGCTATGTTGTAAAGCAGTAGAGGTTGCTGTGTGATTTAGTTGCGTAGTTTGTGCTGGGTTATTTTGTGCGATCGTGTATAGCTCCTCACGAACTGTCAAACTAGCAAGACCATCAATTGGATTAGTGTAACTTCTTTGGAATTGCTGAACTGTATTGATAGTTATCTGTCCATAAAAAGGTTGATCTAGAGAAATATTGGCTCCCAATAATTGATTTAATTCCTCATGAAGGCTATTCATCTCATCTTGCATTTTGGCGTTTGTTTCTGAACCAACAATGCCATCTACTGTGAGATCATAATCCACTTGAAATTTCTTAATTGCTTTTTGCGTTGTCAAATCAGTTAAGTCGGACTCATCTTGAGAGATAGGAAAGTTAGGATCGCTACTGTTGATACGGCTTCTGTAACCTAAGCCGTTCAAAATACTGCGAATTTCAGAGTTTGTATAATTAATCATGGTTGGAAAACCTCGAAATCATGAAGTTGATATTTCAAGTTTCCCTTTTAATCAGATGTTTGTGGGTGGAGATAGATAACTTAAGTGTAAAGATAAGAGATTCCCATATAGGTAAGGTACAAAAAGAAATAATTAACTACAAATAAACATAGATACTCTTAGGGGCGCACATCTGTGTGCCTTTACTTAATTAATGAAAAAGGGAAAACACTTCTATGTTAGTGTTCTCCCCATAATGAATATTTTAGTGTTGTGTGAGTAAGTAAAACCCTTAGTAAACGTAAACTGCTCCAGTACGATTGATAGCAAGTGACCCATCTCCAGGTGTATCACTGGCAACTTGCCGAACTTTTACAATAGTCGTGTTGCCAACTTTATTCACCTTGTATTTTAGAGAAGCCTCTTGCTGAGAGGGATATATCAAAACATCAGTTGGAACAGAAATATAACTTATGTCGCTAACATTCCCTGGAAGTAATGTCTTAGCTGAATCAGTCGTCAAACCATATTGCAAAGGAATATTAGTCTGGTTAATAACCTCTACTTGTAGCGGTTGATGGGGATTGACTCGTGCTACAGGTTGCCAGAAGCCAGCGTGAAATGTTCTTGCTACTTTGAATTCAGCAGCGCGAGCTTGCATAGGAATAGCTAGGCTAGTAGCAGTAATAGTTCCTAGCATAACAGCAATGAATTTGAATTGCATAAGTGTCTCCTTCAAGAATATTTTTGGTGATTGAAGCTTTGTGAGTAGGGGCGTACAAATAGCTGTATGCCTGAAGTTTTAGTTGGTAGATGAAAAGCGATCACCTCCGGTGGGCGCTGCATTTATACTGTTAGGCGCGTACATCTATACGCCCTTACTGAATGGCTACAGTCAAGGTGTAGTTGATAGGATAAGGTTTTGGATTATCTACTTGAATATGATAATCTTCTGTCCTTGGTAAGCGTCCATACCAAGATTGAGCGCCAGACATATTGCCGTTTTCGAGTACAGTGCCATCAACTCCATAAAGAGTCAGCCAAGAAGTATTTGCTCCTGGTGAATTGACATTTACCGACATTAGCTGTCCAACCCTAGCATTCGCAAAATAGGAGCGGGAAGTGTGAGGAGCAAGACTACCACTAATTACCTCGGAAGTAGCTCCTGGGGCGAATTCAATGCGTTGTCCATTTACTTGTGGCGTGTTAGGAGCGATCGCTATTCTCAAGTTATAGTCAACGTTAGCTGGTTTTAACGCCTCAATATAATAATCTTGAGTTTTCGGTAAACGTCCGCGCCAATGTGTGAGATTCTGAGGTGCAAGAATTAAGCGTGTTCCATCAGCACCAGACATCGTAAGATAGACAGGAGATTTGGAAGAATCTGCTTCGATAGTCATCAATTGATTGGCATTTGCTCTAATTACATAGCGAACTGGATAATAGTTTTTGTTGTGATATACCACTGTTGAAGTAGCACCAGAGTTAAACTCAATGCGTTCTGTTTGATATCCCGCAGGTACGGTGCGAGCAGCAGCAGGGCGACTGGGTAATACCATTGCACCTGCAATTCCTAAACCAATGATGCTGGAATAAATCAGACTGTTAAGTGTACCTTTCATGATATTTTCCTTGGTTGTGAAAGTTTTGTCGTTGATAAATAAAGCTGTTAGAAACAAAGGATTGGGTAGGGGCGTACAGATATATACCCCTACTTGATTCGGATGAAAGCAAGTGCATTATTTGCAAAGCCATTAGATGTTTGCTGTTCGCACTGGGCAAGATAACATAGAGCGCGAAATCGCAATTCCATCAACTGCTCATATAAAGGATTGAGCTTACATAAAGGTGGAATGTGAGCTATTGTATGATTAAAAAATTTGATATTTCTAGCAAAGGGACAACTAGCTGGAATGAGTTGGCATATAAGTTGGGCTTGTTTGGGATGAGAAATTATGATGGTGTCTAATTTTTTTCGGATTGGATTTAGTACATCTAATTTATGTATGTTCATGGTAATTTTCCTTGAATGAATCTAACCAGTTATAAAGTGGTTTATTTGTTCGTTCCTGTTGTTAATTTAATCTTCTCTCGATGTATAGTCTGAATGGGCGAAGATGGATAAGTTAGGAAGAAGTTAAAGAAAAAGTTATAGGGGAGCGCGAGTAATAAGTAGGTCGGCGTAAATAATTATCGTTGGGATAAGGCAGGGAGCAGGGAGCAGGGGGAAAGAGGGTTTGAGCCTTGTTTACTTTTCTTCACATGGTTTGCTTTTATTGTGCCGACTTACTTACCAATTCAAAATTAAAAATTAAGAAAGTCAGATATTACAAGGATTTAGTCCTGTGTATGTGTCGTATTCTTTTCTAAAATTGGTATAAATAAGAATACGGCTAAAGGCGCACATTTGTGCGCCTTTATGAGCATCTGTTGTGCATCAAACTAATTGCTATGTGGCAAATCTACTATCACTGTAGCAGACATTCCTGGTGTAATTAGAGACTCATAGCCTTTGATACTCTCTTGATCGAAGATGATTTTTACAGGAATACGCTGCACAATCTTAGTGAAGTTGCCTGTGGAATTATCAGACGGTAGTAAGGCGAAATCTGCGCCAGAAGCAGGCGAAATGCTATCAATTTTACCTGTAAAAGTTTTATTGCCAAAAGCATCCAACTTGATTTCTACTCGTTCCCCTGGATGTATATGATTAAGTTGCGTTTCTTTGAAATTACCCACAACCCAATTTTGTGTACTCACTAGTGAAATGAGATTTTGTCCTGGTTGTACTTGTTGTCCTATTTCCACACTTTTGTTACCTATTCTGCCATCAGTTGGAGCAGTAATATTGGTGTAAGAAAGTTGTAATTGGGCATTATTCAGGGCAACTTTTGCCTGAGCAATTTTTGCCTCAGTTGTAGCATAGTTACTATGACTTACTTGTGTTGCAATGTCTTTTGCCTTTGCGCCTTGCAATTGACCTTCAGACGATTTCAATCCAGCTTGAGCGCTAATTACCGCCTGTTGCACTTGCAAGAGCTTCGCTTGTGCTTCTTGAACTCCTTGTATTGCTGCTTGTTTTTGGGCTACAGCAACATTATAGGTTTGACGAAATGCATCAAAATCTCTTTTGGCGATCGCTCCTTGCTGATATAGTTGCCTGAAACGGTTGTAATCTAATTGGGCTTTTTGCAGATTAGCATCAGCTTGCGCCAGTTGTGCCTGTGCTTGAGGAATAGCTTCTTGGGCTTGAATCACTTGTGCTTGAGCGCTGGCGATCGCTGCTTTAGCATTGCTAATATTTCCTTGAGCTTGGGTATTGCTAGCGATCGCCGTCTGAGAAGATAAAGCAATATTGATTTTAGCTGTATTTGCTTGACAACCAGCTGCTTCTAGTTGTGTCTGTGCCTGCTGGAGATTAATCTGGTAGTCACG
>NZ_JACJSJ010000018.1 GCF_014698115.1 Nostoc sp. FACHB-973 | reverse complement strand
CGATGTGTTGGGGACTGTGAGGTTGGCTGGGATTATGGCAGCCAAGCAAACAGCTGCCTTAATTCCCTTGTGTCATCCGTTACCTTTGCAAAAAATTGCGATCGAGGTTACACCCGATCCCGAACTACCTGGTTATGAAATTCAAGCCACAGTCAAAACCAAAGCTGAAACCGGGGTAGAGATGGAAGCTTTAACTGCCGTTTCTGTTGCGGCTTTAACTTTATACGATATGGCCAAAGCTTTGGAAAAGTCGATTCAAATTGAATCAATTCGGTTAATCAGTAAAAGTGGCGGGAAATCAGGAGATTATTCCCCGCCAGGGCAATAACCTACGCTATTTCACCTAAAGCTTTATTCAGATCCGTGGGGCTTTCAAACTCTTTGTCTCCTGGCACTTTCTCTAACAAAGAGATAATCTCCTTATCTGCTCCGTGCTTTTTAGCGTGTTGAATCAAATCTTGCCTTTTAGCAGGATAGTCAACACCTTTCAAGTGTTTTTGGATTTCAACTGGGTTTGCCTTAGCCATTTTTGTCCACCTCTAAAGATTATTCCCATCTTCACAAGTGGATATATTTGCTCCCTCTATCAAACAGATGAATCATTTGTAACTTAAAAAATGCAAAGGTCATCCACTGGGTTGATGAATCATTTATGGGGCATGGGGAGTTAGGAGTTAGGAGTTAGGAGTTAGGAGTTTGGAGTTAGGAGTTTGGAGTTAGGAGTTAGGAGTTTGGAGTTTGGAGTTTGGAGTTAGGAGTTAGGAGTTTGGAGTTTGGAGTTAGGAGTTTGGAATTACCTCCTCTGTCCCAATCTCCTCATCTCCTCCCTCATCCCCCTCATCTCCCTCATCTCCCCCAACCCAGCCGATTCATGGAAGGTTGTCAGGGTCGATGCCAAGACTACGTAAGTGTGCTGCCAATTGTTCGGTGCGTAGGCGTTCTTGTTCCAATAAGAACTCAGCCTGTTCTGCGCGTTCATTGAGTTCCAGGGTGTTCAAAAATTTTCGTCCATCTGGATGGTAAATTACTAACTCTCCCTGCCCAGTTTCAAATTTAATTCCCAAGCGGGGACTGATCCAACCATCCATTTGCCATAGTTTATTTAAATGGTTATTTTGCCGCAACCAACCATCTAATTGAAAACTTTCAGGGTCGTATAAGTAATATTCCTCAACACCATAAGTATCGTAAAACTCTAGCTTGCGATCCATTTCCTTGGTATCGTTGCTATGGGAAAGAATCTCAAAGACTACTTGGGGTGAAATATTGTCTTCTTGCCACTGACGATAGGAACGACGTTTGCCTTTTGGTCTGCCGAAGATAACCATGACATCAGGTGCAGTTGGCGTAATCAACTGGGAACGGACGGGATACCAAAGCAAATCTCCTACAATCAAAACATTATTATTATTCGCAAATAGAATCTCCAAATTCTCCTTGATCAAGACAATCCAACGATACTGTTCTGTGTTTTCTGCCATTGGTTTGCCATCGCTGTCTGGATAGAGGAGGTCAGAGTCTATTTGCCCAAACATAGTCATAGGATTTAAAAGAGCTAATCTTAACCTTCAATTTCGATTATGACTGCTTTCTGAGGAAGGATAGCAACGACATACCCAAAAACCTTAGAATGAGTAGGGTGTATTTAAATCTGTAACAAATATTTATGCCTCCTCGTTGGCCTCGCAAACCCGATCGCAATGACCCAGAGTATCGCAAAATCGATGACCGGATGAATTTTGCCGTGCATGTGGCGATCGCTGCTACTATCAATTCTGGATTGTGGTTCTTCCACATCTTGAAAGGCACTAGCTGGGAGTGGCTGCCCTGGTTGACTGTCAGTTGGTTAGTGATATTGTTGGTGCATCTAATTTATATTAGTGCGATCGCCAACTACACCGAAACTCCACCCAAATCCACCTGAAGATGGACTACTGATGCTAGGGCGATTGTAACCTGTGGCAGTGGAATCAGCCTCGTTAATTGAGCAATAATGTAAATAAGCCTGAAATTTCGCGCTCTTTCTCAATATAGGGTTATTTTTATGGCTAAGACTAACACCGCAGAACTACTTGAAGCCCTAGCAGCTGAAATTGGTGAAAACGTCTATATAGACGTTGCCAAATGGCATCTTTATTTATCTAATGCCAAACTGCATACACTTGTTGCCGAACAACTATATCCTTTAATTACTTCCAACACTGTAAGTGAAGACCGAGTTACACAAGTCTTGCAATCAATTACAGTAAAAATTGGTGGCGGCAAACGTGAACTGCCTTTAATCGATTTCCTGCCGTTGCAATGCCAGGTCAACTTAGTTGATATTTTGGAAAAATATCAACGCGAAATTTAACAAAAAAGAATTCAGGAGTCAGAATGGGCTACGCCCCGCTGCGCTAACAGAATTCAGAATAAATTCTCTAGCTTTGGCGAGTTGGTATTAAGACTCGCTGTCAATTTTGATGGAAAATTATTGAGGTTTAGTTATATGTTTTTACAACTTAAAGATACTGGTGAGTTGGTGAAAATTCTAGAAATTCAGGAATTACTCGACCCTAATAATGATGTTGTTCACGCACAAGAGCAAGAAGGTGAAGAAGAACAGGAACCTGATTCTTTTAAAAAAGAAAATCTCGTTTTTCCTTCTGGTGAAGATTTACCACGCTGTTGGTTAGATGCCCATTACCGAACTGCCAATGCTTAATTACAGTAGAATTCAGCTATTCTGAATTCAAGAGTAAAATAGCGACAGATGAGTAGGTTAGAACGGAGTGAAATGCAACATATACACGATTGTAAGATGTTAGCTTTCGTACCTGAATCCAACCTACATCTGTAGCTAAAATCCAAAATCCAAAATGGTATAACCCAACATCAAAAATCCGTGTTTTTGTTGGATGTAATTAACGGAAGATAATAGAAAAGAACCTTAAACAAAAGTTGCTGCTCAGATCCCCGACTTCTTGAAGAAGTCGGGGATCTGAATTTTCACGTATTAAACTTCATATAGGACTTACGCACTGTACAAATGCATCGTGATGTGAATTAACTATGCTCCCGGTTGTTTCAGGCTTTTGTTAATTATCCTGCGATGCCTACGGCGGTAAACTACGTAAATAGACCATGTTGTAGGGGCACAGCAATGCTGTGCCCTTACGAAAGATGTGGTTTTTAACCTTGCCCATATTTGGCATTTCTTGTCAATGCGTAAGTCCTATCATATACAAAACATTTATAGTACATATATACTATTTTGCTGCTAAAATGCCTTACAAGTCAGCTAGCGTTGCTTGAGGTAGTATGAAAAAAATCCCAGACAGCTACAAACAGCGTATTTCAGTCAAAGTTTCACTGTTGCAACCGACACCTGTGACTACTGCCATAGTGCCATTGCAACCACAAGAGGAAAAAATCATCGGTGAGGAGGAGCGTTTAATTGCACAAGTCGAACGCGTCAACCGAATGGCAGGGGAGCTAGAAGCAGCGATACTGGAGTTGAAGGCAATAACTAACGCACTGATCAAGCCCAAGCCATGCAAAAATATTTGTCAGTATTTGGCAGTTAGCGTCCCTTGGGTAAGACAAAAATCAGACCAGTCTTTTATTTTGACAACGCGAAGAGTTGATTTATTTCGAGCAGAAAGGGAAGCAGCACTGCTAGCACAGCAACTGCGTCAGCAAACCAACAAAAAAAGATTAGCGTCCCAGCGACATAGAAAAAACAAGGATGGGACTGAGGCTGATACAAAACGATTCTTCAAAAAGCCATTAGTCAACAAATCTTAAAGCGATCGCCATTTAAAGGTAACCCACCTCTGTGGTTGTAACAGTTATGCTGATTGAAGTGGTAGAAGGAGCATATTCTCTTTCATTGCCAGCTACCACAAGACAATTGCTAATTGCCACCAAAATTGGTAGTAATTGGCACATTTGCCCTCAGATTTGCACTTATGTAAAACCAGAGTGCAACATCAGGGACGATCGATCAGCGCTCAAAAGGGGTAAAAAGAAGGTGTTAAAGACACTTTTAGTGATTGCCGTTGGTTTTTTACCGTCCCTGTTTTCGTTGTGGGTGATCCGCAAAACGCGATCGCGATCGCGCTTACGGATGAGACAAGCAGCCATGAATTTTCCCCGGATGCGGCAAGGACAAAACCTCACATCTCCTGAAGGCGATCGCTATTATTTAGAAGGGGTGGGTTACCTGATTGGCGACATCAGCTGCAAGTTTAATGCGCGATCTGGCTATATCCGCTGTGCTGTAAATCCTGACGGGCCATGTAACGGTTGTCGTCACTACGAGCCAAAAGAATTAGCTGGTGAAAAAAAGGTGTAGGAATTCAGAACAGACATCTGGTGAAATTAAATATGCGTTGCCCAAAAGCCTTGATAGGGGGGTTCGCAATACGGTTCGGTTAAGATTTTTTGATGAAAATTCTAGATCCAAAGACGCGATAAATCGCCGTCAAGACGAAAGATTGATCCTTGTAGAGACGGCGATTTATCGCGTCTGGTGCCTTAACCGAACCGTATTGGGCGCGTTCGCTCTTAGCGTTACCGTTGGCGTAGCGTCTCCGTCAGGAGAAGGTTACCGCCGTTCGCCTTTACCTCATTTTCAACATTAATACCACATTCCCAAATTGAACCTGGGAATGATAAAATCATTGCCTACTATAATATTTGTATTTACAAACACTTTGAATATTTGTCTTTGTATGGTCAAATAAAAATGATTTAATATACAGCAGATTTCAACTTTGTGAGGTACACAACTTGGTTTAGTAGCTAGACATCAAGCCTGTTTTACTTCTGAATTCTGCTTTAATTCTTGCAAAAGTGTAAATTTGCCTCATATTGTTTGCAGATTTTAATCTTTACAATTTTGCGAACTATCTAATAACTACATGATTATTTAACGATGAAAAAAACTTTCTCTGGGATAACAGCATTCTTATCAAGTTGCACTTTGCTACTGACGGGCTGTGGTGGTGATAGTTCCACTGTGAAAAGTTCTCCAAGTAGTAGTCCACCGACTACTGCAACTGAGGCCGCAGCAACCACGGGTACATTATCGGGTGCGATTCCCATCGGTATTGCCGTTGCCCAAACTAGCAATGTGGCATTATTGGGTCAAGAACAAGTGGCTGGAGTCAAAATTGCCGAGAAGTATTTCAATGCTAAAGGTGGTGTCAACGGCACTCCAATTAAATTGGTGTTTCAAGATACTAGCGGTGATGAAGCAGGAGCAATTAACGCTGTTCAAACTTTAATTAATAAAGATAAAGTCATTGGTATTGTTGGCCCAACTTTATCACAGCAAGCCTTTAGTGCTGATCCGGTTGCCGAACGTGCGAAAGTACCAATAATTGGCCCATCAAATACTGCGAAAAATGTTCCTGAAATTGGTGATTATGTTGCTCGTGTTTCCGCACCAGTTTCTGTTGTCGCTCCTAATTCGGTGAAAGCTGCACTCAAACAAAACCCCCAAATTAAAAAAGTCGCAGTTTTCTATGCTCAAAATGATGCATTTAGCAAGTCAGAAACGGAGATTTTCCAGGAAACAGTTAAGGATCAAGGACTGGAATTAGTAACAGTCCAAAAGTTCCAAACCAGTGATACAGATTTTCAAAGCCAAGCTACCAATGCGATTAATCTTAAACCAGATTTAGTGATTATTTCTGGCTTGGCTGCTGATGGTGGTAATTTGGTGCGACAATTGCGGGAACTGGGTTATAAAGGTTTAATTGTTGGTGGTAATGGTCTAAATACATCGAATATATTGCCAGTTTGTAAGGCACTTTGTGACGGCGTATTGATTGCCCAAGCTTATAGTCCAGAACATCCAGGAGAAATTAACGCGGCATTTCGCAAAGCTTATACTCAGGAATATAAGAAAGAACCACCCCAATTTAGTGCCCAAGCTTTTGCAGCAGTGCAGGTTTATGTTGAAGCACTTCAAGCTTTAGATAAAAAGAGCAAAGTTAATAAATTACAAATACCAGAATTACGGACGCAATTAAATCAACAGATACTTAGCGGAACATACAATACGCCGCTGGGTGAAATTGGTTTCACTCCGGTGGGTGAGGTTGTGCAAAAAGATTTCTATGTAGCCCAAATCAAAATGGAAAAAGATGGAAGTCAAGGTAAATTTACATTTTTAAAATAATTGCTACATGAATATCAGTCTATTGTTGCAGCAATTATTAAATGGCTTATCCATTGGCAGTGTATATGCAATTTTTGCTTTAGGATATACCTTGGTTTATTCTATTTTGGGCATCATTAATCTAGCTCATGGGGCGATTTTCACCTTGGGTGCATATTTCACCTATACACTTATGGGTGGTAGCTTTGGATTTAACGGCTTATTAGCTAATGCAGCCTTGCCGATAAAATTACCATTTGCTATAGCCTTGATTTTAGGAAGTAGCTTGGCAGGATTGGTAGGGGTGGTGATGGAACGAGTTGCTTTTCAACCTCTGCGGCGTCAAGGATCTGATCCTTTGCTAACTGTTGTTTCCAGCTTGGGCGTAGCAGTGGTAATTGTGAATTTAATCCAATATTTAGTAGGCGCAGAAAGTTACACTTACCCAGCAAATACTTATGGAAATTTACCACCTTCTATTAACTTTGGTACTCAAGAACAGGAAATTCCCATTCGCACCGTTCAAATCATCATTTTTGCTGTATCAGTGGTGATTGTGGCAATTCTCAGCTACTTTATCAATCGCACTAAATATGGTAAAGCAATGCAGGCGATCGCGGAAGATCCAACCACTGCTAGTTTGTTAGGAATTAATAGCGATCGCTTTATCATTTTAACATTCTTCATCAGCAGTTTCTTAGCAGGATTAGCGGGAACTTTAGTTGCTTCTAGTGTTAGTATTGCCGGCCCTTATTTCGGCATTGCCTTTGGTTTGAGAGGTTTAGCGGTAATTGTCTTGGGTGGTTTGGGTAGTATTCCCGGCGCAGTTTTAGGAGGATTACTCATTGGATTAGTTGAAGCTTTTGTGCCGGCCGAATATTCCGGTTACAAAGACGCTGTAGCCTATGGAATATTATTTATCATGTTGTTAGTTAGACCCCAAGGTTTGCTAGGACGGCGATTTATTCAGAAAGTTTAAAGAGACATAGCGCTATGAAAACATACACCAAACAAAAATTAACTTTCGATGATTTTTTGGAACAGTGTCCAGAGTCAGGTTTGTATGAACTTGTGGATGGAGAAATTGTAGAAGTGCGTGCAACTAGAAATCATGATGATGTCGCTGACTTTGCGGCTGATTCTTTCAAAGATGAAATTAAACGTCTAAATCTGAATTACGTAGTAAAAAACACAGCAGTTTTGAAAACTATAACTGCCAATGGAATAGAACAAGGACGCAAGCCTGATGTTAGTGTGATAGATAAAGATGTATGGCGCTCAAATCGTTCTGCTTATTCTGCACTTGAAGAATCCATTCAGTTAGCTATAGAAGTAACATCAACTAATTGGGAAGACGACTACATTGATAAATTAGATGAATATCAACGCTTAGGTATTACAGAATATTGGATTATAGATTATTTGGCAATTGGTTCAAGAGAGTATTTGGGAAATCCCAAAGTTGCGACTGTGTTTGTTTTTCTCCTAGATGCTGAGGGGAAATACCAACGCACACACTTTAGAGGTTCCGAACGAATCGTGTCACGAACTTTTCCTGAACTGGCGCTGACAGCAGAGCAAATATTAACAGCTTGAAAAAGAATACAGAATTCAGAATTCAGAATTAATTAGTCGAGAATTCAGACCCACCAATCATTGTAGACCACAAAATTGAAAATTTCCTGTGAAACTTAAAGCCTTTTACTTCTGACTTCTGACTCCTGACTTCTGACTCCTTAATCAAAATATTTTACAATGGCTGAATTTTTTTCCACTTATGAATCACCGATAGTCTACATGGTATTGGAGGCTTTATTAGGATTATCGCTTTATTTACCACTGATGGCTGGACAATTGTCTTTGGCTAGTCCTGGATTTTATGCTTTAGGCGGATATATTGCAGCAATTTTATCGACAAAAGTTTTCCCATCTAGTAATAATTTATTTCCGATTCCATTACTTTTATTGGAGATGTTGATTGCTGGGTTAATTTCCGGTATATTGGCTGTATTAGTGGGAATTCCGGCATTGCGGTTGCGGGGAATTTATTTAGCGATCGCCACTATTGCTTTTGTAGAAGTATTGCGAGTTGTATCCTTAAATCTAGATATTACAGGCGGTGCTGTAGGGATTTTTGGTATTCCTCAACCATTCCAAAGCCAACTTGAATATTTGTGGATTGCTTTACCATTACTATTAATTAGTATGGTGTTATTTTATCGTTTAGAACGCATTCGCACAGGTAGGGCATTCATCGCCATCCGCGAAGATGAATTAGCTGCCAGTGCAATGGGAATTAACCCCACTTATTACAAAGTTTTAGCTTTTACTCTCGGAGCCATTCTTGCCGGCATTGTAGGTGTAATTAGCGCTCATTTTCTCAATACATGGAATGCTCGACAAGGTACTTTTGATGCCAGTATTACCTATCTAACGATTGTATTAATTGGTGGTTCTAGAACTTTTTTAGGTTCGGTGGTAGGTGCGATTGTCCTGAAAGTATTATTAGAAATTATTTTGCGAAGAGTTGCTGATATAGCGGGTTTACCCACTTGGTTAGCCCAATTCTTACGCGATGGTAGATTAATTATTTATGGTTTATTAATAGTCTTAGGAACTATATTCTTTCCCCAAGGATTTGTAACTCCAGATATTTTGAAAAAGCTTAAAAGTCAATTAAGAAAATTAATTTTAAAAACATCAAGACAGACAAATTGATAAACAAATGACAAATAACATTATTTTAGAAGCCAAATCACTGACTCGCCGCTTTGGAGGTTTAGTGGCGGTGAATAATGTATCTTTTACAGTCAATCAATATGAGATTTTTGGACTGATTGGGCCTAACGGCGCTGGGAAAACAACACTGTTTAATTTGATTACAGCTTTTATTCCCCTTTCTAGTGGAGAATTACGCTATCAAGGTGGAAATATTTCCCAACTACGGCCGCATCAAATTGCAGGTTTAGGTATCGCTCGAACTTTTCAAAATATTCGCTTATTTGGTGAATTATCAGCGTTGGAAAATGTAATAACTGCCCGACATTTGCATAATAAAAGTAATGTATTAACAGGAGTTTTGGGATTACCACCAGCGCGTCGAGAAGAGAAAAAAAGCAGGCGAAAAGCTTTACAATTATTGGAGATGGTCGGCTTGAGCGATCGCGCTGGTGAAAAAGCTAAAAACTTCGCCTATGGTGACCAACGCCGCCTAGAAATTGCCCGCGCATTAGCTTTGGAACCGCAAATTTTACTTCTCGATGAACCGGCTGCGGGAATGAACCCCAGTGAAAAGCAGCAACTGAGTGAGTTTATCCGTAGTCTGCGAGAACAGTTTAGTTTAACAATTGTGCTGATTGAACATCACGTACCATTAGTGATGGGTTTGTGCGATCGCATTGCGGTGTTAGATTTTGGACAGTTGATTGCTTTGGGTGAACCAGCTGTAGTTAGAAATGATCCGGCTGTGATTGAAGCTTATTTGGGTAATGAGTAACTGGGAAATTTAAGCAGAGAAAGCTGTGATAAATTCTTCTAAAGAATTTACTGCGATCGCACTATCCATTAAACTTTCTAATTTTTCCACACTTTCGCCCTCAAGCCTGACTTCCACCTCACGGGGAATTTCGCCAAAGCGTTGTTGCAATACTCGGATTAACTGCCGTTTTACACCTTGTTGAAGTCCTTGCTGGAGTCCTTGCTGGAGTCCTTGCTGGAGTCCTTCAGTTAAAATTTCTTGATACCAAGGCGATTCTCGCAATACTGCCATATCCCACCTCATGATTTGTTGCACTAAAGGTGTGTCTAACACAAAGCTAGCAAAAAATGCCAGCAACGATTCTAATTGATCTAACTGTGCATCTGCTCGTAGTACCTGTAATGCCCGTTGCACTACTGATGCTTCTGCGCCTCCTCGCAGAATGGGCACAAACGGTAACAACGACGGTAGTGGTTGCCCAAAGACTATTTCTGCGTCCACTTCCCACAAATTAATTACGCGATAATCTTGAATAGCACGTAATCCCAAAAATTCCTGCTCGTAACTACTGACAATAGTTAAGCTGGATGGAGGCGGTAAGATGTTGACGAGTACTGGGTAAATTGGCAGTCGGTAGCGTTCATGTGCCAAGGCAGTATAGGCTCTCATACGTAATGGCATATGTGCTGTATAACGCAACTGTAGTTCATTTAATACCAGAAAATCTCCGTGAGTAGGACTGTATGCTTTCACCAAAACATCTGTTTCGCGGCTAATCCATTGAAACTCCGAACCAAGAATTTCTTTTGCCACGACTTCAGGACGCTGTGTCACCCACTGCACCCATGCATCGGGAGCTAAATTAATTAGTCGCTTGCCACCAATATCTGCTGCTTTTGCCACAGGACGCTTGATATCGTTATCAATAATTAATGGTACAGCACAAAGATAGCAGTATTTCCGCGTTGATTTTTAGGTTGAAGCAATCCTACTGTTTTAGGAAACGTATTATTGATGTATGTTAGGTGTTGTGCCAACATTGAATATTTATAGATATCAACTGCCGATGAACGCTGATAGTAGACCAAATTACACTATTTTAGAAATTCAAGAACTGGATGTAAATTATGGCGGTATTCAAGCTCTGAAGAAAATTAATTTAATTATTAAAAAAGGTGAAGTAGTTACTTTAATTGGTGCTAATGGTGCTGGGAAAACTACTACACTCCGGGCTATATCTAAAATAGTTAATCCTAAAAGTGGTGTAATTATTTATGATGGACGAAATATTACGCGCCGCCAAGCTCATGAGGTTGTACAACTTGGCATTGCTCATTGTCCAGAAGGACGAAGAGTATTAGCGCGGCAAACAGTATTGGATAATTTACTTTTGGGTGCTTATATTCGCTCAAACAAATCAGAAATAAAAGCAGATATTGACCGTCAATTTGAGCTATTTCCACGTTTGTCGCAAAGACGCAATCAACTAGCAGGAACCTTGAGCGGTGGTGAACAACAAATGTTAGCGATCGCTCGTGCTTTAATGAGTAGACCAAAACTATTACTTTTAGATGAACCTAGCTTAGGTTTAGCACCTGCGATCGTCCGGGAAATTTTCTCGATTATTGAAAATCTGCGGGCTACTGGCGTTACCATTTTGTTAGTTGAACAAAACGCCAATCTTGCTTTACAAATTGCAGATAGGGGTTATGTTCTAGAAGCCGGTTCTATCACTTTAACAGGTGCAGCATCAGAATTGATTAGTGATGAGCGAGTGAAAAAAGCTTATTTAGGATAATTAAATTAAAACTTGGGTATTTGGCTGGCTGAAGTTATAAGCAGTTGTATAAAGCATATCTAGCTTTGGGAATACTAAAAATAGTGATTTACTGAAGTTAGAGCAAGATAATGGATTTTGTTAATTTAATAAAATCAGAATTCGTAAAAAAATTCTTGCCTTTGACAAACGCATTCAAGAAATTGTTAAAACTAATTCTATTGAATATGGTAAAGGAAAAAATAAGCTTTGTGCTGAGTTTTACTTTGGTAGTAGTTTTTATGGGTTCCAAAACAGACCTAATTTATTTCTAAGATTGCCTGAGCCAGAACCATACTTAAAGCAAAATACTTTGAGAATGCATATTTTAACTGATAGAGATTGGACTAATTTTTATAGAATGGTTCACTACCCTAGAGCCTTTATCAGTAATAAAATTAGAAGTCGTAATATGTGTGAATATCCATCTTTTATAGAAACAATAAAAAGATGTGCAGAGAGTGAATTAAGAGATGAGCGATCGCTCATCTGCTATCAAAATTACGAAAAACTTATTGTCAGTGGAACCAACTCTCTAGAGTTTTTAGTCGATCTCGCTTTAGAAACCTGGCTAAAAAGGCTTTAAGCAAAGCTACACTGACAGCACCGATAACTTTTCCAAATAGGTAATATTATTACAAATTATTACAAGTTTTGTCATATATTAATATTTGCAGCCCTGCTTGCAGATATCTATATTTGTTTAGCGGCGAATTCCATTCGGCAAAATATTTAAACCCATGAGTCAAATAGTCTGGATTGCAAGACACGCCAACCGCCTCGACTTCGTAAACCCTGATTGGTTTCTCACCGCCGAAAGACGCTACGATCCACCTTTGTCTGATGATGGTATGGTTCAAGCCCAACAGTTAGCAAAGCGCTTAAAAGGAGAAAAGATTGCCCATATTTTTGCTTCTCCCTTCTTGCGAACCGTACAAACAGCAAACGCAGTTGCAGAAGTTCTCAACTTACCAATCAAACTCGAAACAGGTTTGAGTGAATGGCTAAATCCAGCTTGGATGACAGAAGAACCTGAAAGACTCTCAACTCCAGCCTTAGCAGAATTATTCCAGAGAATTGATATTGGCTACACTCCTCGCATCGGCGTCAATTATCCTGAAACTCACGAAAAAGTACGAGAACGTTCTGGACAAACTGCTAGATGTCTAGCCAATGAATTCTTCCCACAAGATATTCTGCTAGTAGCGCATGGTGCATCTGTGTTGGGCGCAGCAATGGGGTTGGTGGGGGAAATTGCCAAAACCGAAGTCAAAGCTTCTTTATGTTCTTTGGTAAAAGTGGTGCGTCAGGAACCAGAATGGTTATTAGAACTAAAGGGAGATACTTCCCATTTAACTCACATAGAAGAAGTTATTCGATTCGCTTAAATCCTTCATCAGGATTTACGATCGCACCTTTCGCTATGTTGGGTATATCCTCCAAAAAAAAGAATTAATTCCCCAATAAATTCTATGACTTTGTTACTTGCGGGAGATATCGGCGGTACGAAAACTATTCTGCGATTGGTTGAAACATCCGATTCGCAAAGCTTACACACTATTTATCAGGAAAGTTACCACAGTGCAGATTTTCCTGATTTAGTGCCGATAGTGCAGCGGTTTTTGGCTAAAGCTAACACATCGTTACCAGATAAAGCTTGTTTTGCGATCGCCGGCCCCATTGTCAAAAATACTGCCAAGCTGACAAATTTAGTCTGGTTCCTGGATACCGAACGTCTACAACTTGAGTTGGGTATCCCGTACATTTCTTTGATTAACGACTTCGCCGCCATCGGCTACGGCATTTTAGGTTTACAAAAACAGGACTTGCTCACCTTGCAAGCAGGCAAATCTCAACCAGAAGCCCCCATTGCCATTATTGGCGCTGGTACGGGCTTAGGGCAAGGATTTTTAATTAAAACGGGAAATTACTATCAAATTTTTCCCTCAGAAGGCGGACACGCTGATTTTGCTCCCCGAAACGAAATCGAGTTTCAATTGTTGAAATACCTGTTGGATAAACATGATATCCAGCGCATTTCTGTGGAACGCGTGGTTTCGGGAATGGGAATTGTAGCAATTTACCAATTTTTGCGCGATCGCAAATTTGCCGCTGAATCACCAGACATCGCCCAAATCGTCAGAACTTGGGAACAAGAAGCCGGACAAGAAGAGAAAAGCGTCGATCCTGGTGCTGCCATTGGTACAGCCGCAGTCCAAAAACGCGATCGCCTTTCCGAACAAACCTTGCAATTATTCATAGACGCTTATGGTGCAGAAGCCGGGAATCTCGCCCTGAAACTTCTACCTTACGGTGGCTTGTACATCGCTGGTGGAATTGCGCCCAAAATTCTGCCGTTAATTCAAAACAGTGATTTCTTATTGAACTTCACCCAAAAGGGTAGGATGCGATCGCTCCTCGAAGAAATACCCGTGTATATTATTCTCAACTCCCAAGTCGGGCTAATAGGTGCTGCTTTATGTGCTGCTAGGTTATAACAGCTGGCATCATCAGTGAGATTAGCATCTCAAAAGGCAAAAAATATGACAGTTAAAAGTCTGTTGCCATTAATAGCCCTTACTTTTGTCTGTGGTGGATCTGTTTTAGTGGAAGCGCGTCAACCCAAACCTCAGGCGGCTGTTATCAAACCAACTGTTTCTCAACCTGTGCAACCAAAATGGAAATTATTCACTCCTCCAGATGGGCGCTTTAGTATTTTGATGCCAGGAAGACCCAACAGAGAAACCCAATACCAAAAAACTTACATGGGGGAAATTAACTTAGAAATCTTTGTCACTCAACCACCAAAACAAGAAGTAGCATATATCGTTACTTACAATGATTTTCCTTACAGCTATGGAGAAATGACAGACCCCCAAGCTGTACTTAATAATGCACGGGATATGGCTCTGAAAACTACGCAAAGTAATTTAATTAGTCAACGAAACATTCGGAGTTCAAATAATCATCCCGGCAAAGAAATTGAGTACATCAATTCTGGAGGAAAAATCACTAAAAGTAGAATGTATGTCGCCCAAGGCAGATTATATCAAGTAATGGCAATAACGACGAAAAAGCAGCAAAAGACATTAGCTAAAACTATTACGGGATATTTAAATTCCTTTCAGATAGTTTTGAAAAAGTGAAGTCAAGGGGAGTGGGTACTGGGTGCTAAATCAAAAAATTCTGGTGGTGGATAAAACCCACCACCAAAATTTTGAAACCTTTTCCCAAAAGGCAAGAGACGCGATAAATCGCCGTCTCTACAAATAATTGATTGTTTGTTGTAGAGACGCGATTCATCGCGTCTTCACTTCACCCAAGGATGTGTTGCAATCATTAATTGAATTGGTATTATGAGCGATCGCCCTTGTGATAAAAATCATCTCTAGCTTCAGAAAAAATTGATCCGTTTGCCTTATTTCCCACTTCCAGGGGGGAGGGGCTAGGGGAATCTTTGGCTGCTGAGCGACAATCACATTGGCTAGATTATTTATTTAACTTTTTTTAGCTGATATTATACAAATTATACGCTATTCAACCGCTTTATGAAACATGATTTATAACACTAGGATGTCATGCTAACAAGAATTACCAAATTACATAAAACCAAGTGAAATAAATGGCTGATATTATTGATCCTGCCGTTAACGCTGGTTCTTTTAGCGCCTTAGTTGATGCAATCAAGGCAGCAAATCTGATAGATACTCTCACAGATATTGACTCGTTTATCATATCTGCACCTACAGATCAAGCTTTTGCAAAACTGCCAGCAGGTACTGTAGAGACATTGCTGAAGAATATTAACAAGCTCCAGGAACTTTTGACATATCACATTGTTTCTGGCAAGGTGATGCCAATAAATACCTTTGAAAGTCCAAGCTTGAAAATTGACCCTTTCTATAATCTCAAGGTAGATTATGTCCCACAGTTGCAAGACCCAATGTTGTTGATGATAACGGTATCATCCACATCATTGTTGATTCCTCGGTAAATAAACATATAGATAGCAAATAATGTCTGTGGGCTAAAAATTATAGCGTTTATCACTTCTTGTTTCCATGCAATACACCACGATACACGTTAGGAAACATTGCTCACTTTCCCTTAACACTGGGCTAAGGGGACTGTAGTCTTAGGCCTATTGTTTGACTTATCAGGAAATACCTGTTTAGAAAACGAGACCAAAAAAATGAAGAATGTCTCTATATGGGACTACCCTTTAATCTGTGATTCAAAATTCATTCTCTGGCCTCAAATGCTGGATTTGCCTGCTCATTGTGCTAATCGAATTCTCTGTTGCTGCCTCAATTACACTCGCTAGGTTGAGATTGTTCGGATTACGAATATTAAAAATTTGTACTTTGAGTGTGTTGTTTCTTTAGGTAAAAACTATTATCTCAAGTGTGATGATAAAATCATCAAAGAATGCTAAGCACTGTAGTTTGAGTAGATAAAATTATAAAATTATTGGCGATCGCATTTGATTATCTGAATAAATTTACTCATTTAATACTTAACATAAAAACTAGCTATATACAGCGCTTTGCAAGTAAATCAAGTACACCCCTCCCCAACCCTCCCCTTGGCAAGGGGAGGGTGCGCGACAGCGCGGGTGGGGTATTTTTGTACTTCACAAACTTGAAATCTGATACAGCAGATTTTAATTTCAGGATGAAACAGAAGGACAAATATTTAGTTTTTGCAGTCCAATTCGCAGATATTTGGCTAAAAGCGGTTTTTCAATAATGTAATTTGTTGCATAATTTTTAGGGATAAGCTCTACTACTTGTTTCACCAAATTGGGGAAGTCTTCTGGTGCTTGATCTGATAGAGACCGACCAAGCCACATTAAGGCTATTATCTCTGCTTTTTCTTCCTGGGATAATTCGTCAATATATTTATGTAGTATGTTGACTGAACATCTTCCTGTCATGTTGAAATCCTCTAAATAATTAGACAATTTATCTATAAATGTTTCTGGTTGATTTACGATCGCAGTTCCCCTTGTTCCATAGATTAATTCAGCAGTTTCAATAACTTTCGATATTTTGTTAATTGACAATAAGATCATATTTTTATGTTAGGGTTTGAGTCAATCAGCAGAAATTTATCACTAGAGATAAATTAACAATTTCTGTGACCAAAACTTTCTGAATAGAAAGATATACTCAGATAATATCTATGTAATGCAACTATGATTAATAATCAAGCAAGTAGTTAGTAAGTAACCCTGCACTCTGTACTTAAGCATTACAGATAAGTGTTTGAATTCACGTATTGCGAAAGGACTGAAATATATAAGATCAATGTATAACGTTTGATTTTGTCACAAAAGTTAAAAAAAATCAGAGTATGTGTTAGGTTTTGTATAAGTTTAAAAGATTAGAATTGTGACAGCAGAGTAAAAACTATAAGATTCGAGATATTAATAAAAGTTTAAAGTTTAAGTTCATGATTTGAGGAGCAGGGTTTTTGTCCTATGGTCAAGCGATCGCTCCAAGCATCACTCACTGGAATTCAACAGGCTAGAACAGCATTTGCTCGCAAGGGATGGACACAAGACAATCTAGCAGCAGAAGTCAACCTCAAAACTAGACAACCAATTTGGCGGTTTTTCAGTGGTCGTCCCGTTGAGCGTCATACCTTTATTGAAATTTGTATGGTGTTGGAACTGAATTGGCGGCAGATTGCGATTAATCCTCCGGCAGAATTCTTAGAGCTGGAAGAATATATCCAGCCCCCTGTTTTAGACATTGATGCATTAGTGCGACAAGTGCGATCGCAACGCTTCGAGAAAATTCAAGACCAGTGTGGTATCTTGCAGTTATTGGATATCAGCCGTCCTGTTGCGATCGATGACATATATATAGATGTGAATATTTTGGAGGAAATAGCCAGTCAACAATACTTAGAAATCACTGAACTGCAAAACCTCGATCCCAAAGAATTTGACCGTTTTGGCTTAGGTGAAGCTAACCAGAATCAGATACCTGGCACACAGGCAGTTGAAACACATTCCAAACTCAGGGTGCTAGGTAAACCAGGAGTAGGTAAAACCACCTTTTTGCAACATCTTGCCATTCAGTGTAACCAAGGCGCATTTGCCGGGAATCAAGTGCCAATCTTCATCACACTGAGGAATTTTGCCCAAGAATTTAAGATTACCAACGAGTTCAGCCTATTAAACTACATCCGCCAGGAGTTTCTCACATCTGGAATTTACGATCCCTCAGTCATAGAAACCTTGCTAAACGCAGGCAGAGTATTACTATTGCTTGATGGCATGGATGAAGTTGTTAACCAACAAAGCAATGCTGTCTTAGGCGAAATTCGCAGATTTTCAGAGAAGTATCACAAAAATCAGTTGGTGGCTACCTGTCGAACAGCAGCTCAAAGACTCAGACTCCGGGGCTTTACCGATGTTGAAATTGCCCCATTTACCTCAGAACAAATCATCGCCTTTGCTCAAAAATGGTTTGTGGCCTTTAGCAAAACTAACACTGAAGATGGTCAGGCGCAGTCTGTTGAGTTTATTCAAAAGCTGGACTTAGCTGAAAACTGGCAATTTCGCCAACTAGTCATCACACCCCTATTTCTGCATCTTGCCTGCTGGGTGTTCCACGGTCAAGAAAAATTTCCCACTAAGCGCACTGACTTTTATAAACAAGGTTTAGACCTGCTGTTGGGTAAATGGGATGAAGCCAGAGGTATTGAACGGGATGACGTTTACCGGGGGTTTTTATTACCACAAAAGCTCAAATTGTTAAGTCAGATTGCAGCAGCGACATTTGAGCAAGGTCAGTACTTTTTTGAGCAACGCGTCGTTGAGCAATACATCGGTGACTATATTCAGAATTTGACTAAAGTGCCGATGGATGCAGAAGAACTGCAAATAGAAAGCGAAGCAGCACTCAAAGCGATCGAAGCTCAACATGGCTTACTAGCAGAACGGGCGCGGGGAATTTTTTCCTTCTCCTATCTGGCTTTTCAAGAATACTTCACAGCGAGGAAAATAGTTGCCAGCCATAACCTACAGGCATTAGAGCAAGCCCTGGGAGGTTTGGTCAGTCATATCACTGACCCGCATTGGCGGGAAATCTTCTTGTTAACCGCTACCATGCTCCGGAGTGCAGATTCTCTGGTACAGTTGATGAAGCAACAGATTGATGCCCTAGTTGGCGAAGATCCTTATTTACAAGAGTTTTTGACCTGGGCTAGCCAAAAGTCCCGCACTATTCCAACCCAACCAAAAGATGCGACAGTTCGAGCATTTTACCTTGCCTTGACTCGGACTCCTCACATAGCTTCTCACTTTGCCCTAGCCAGCAGCCTCGACCAGGGGATGTTTCTAGATGCGGCATTAGATAACCTACTACTGGAGTGTGCAATTGATGGCAGCCAGGACTTTGCCCACATCCACGCCTGCGGAGATGCTCTCTCGAATATTTTAGGCATTGTTTTGGATGTTGGACTTTATAAATCTCTGCAACAACTCTCCGACCAATTTCCAAATTCTCGTCAAAGTCAAGAACGGTTTCAGCTATGGTGGCAGACAAACTATTCAGCTTGGGCTGAACAGTTAAAGATGACGATCGTTAATTATCGCAACATCAACCATCAGTGGCAGTTTAGCGCTGAACAACAGCAAGTTTTGCAACGCTACTATGATGCCAATCAATTATTACTTGATTGCTTGCATAGCAATTGTGAAGTGACGCCTGCGATCAGAGAGGAAATTGAAGCCACCTTATTGTTGCCTCAAAAGGAAATTGAAGACAGGGAATGGCAATAGTTTTCTTGCTTAAGTCCCCAAAGAGGTTTGTATTGCAAAAATGATTGTGACTACATTTTATATCGTAGTTAATCAACTCATTCACAAAATCAAAGAACACCAAGTTTATATATAGCGTTTCCTGGCCTAATAAGGTACACCTGTAGGGGCACGGCACTGCCGTGCCCTTACACCTCCCGATATCATGTTGTACCGCATCTGAACGGGAACCCCCATAACAGAGCTTTCAGGTAGTAGAAATTGATCAAATAGATCCAGAAAACTGTTGTGTATACCCTTATTTGAAAAGTTTTATTACGTTTTGTGTCGTAATTAATCAACTCATTTAGTAAATCAAACAACACCCGCTGATAGTAAAGGAACAGAACCAAGTAATTGTAGGCATCTAGTAGTTCTCTGTACTTTTTATTTGACCTATCCGGTTGTCTCACCTTTTTAAGGCTACGGATTTTTCAGCCCACTTTGCATTTAAAATCCTAATTGCAGGTCTTAATTATGAATTTTATCAATAGCTATTGCTTAACACTTGGGATACTCAAAGGTGTACGAGTACTTGTTGTAGACAACGATCGCGATAGTAGAGATTTGTACACTTTTTTGCTCAAAGACCTGAGCGCAAACGTGATTACCGCTAGCTCGGTAAAGGAAGCTTTAGAAATTCTCAGTTGGTTTAAGCCCAACATTCTGGTGTGTGAAATTAGATTCTTAGGTGAAAGCGTTTATACACTGCTAGATATATTGAGTGCTATGGAAGCAGACAATGGTAATCATATCCCAATCATTGTGACTTCAACATGTACCACAGGTACTCACGATCAAATCCCAGATGTAGACTTTGAAGAATATTTACTTAAACCATTCGACCTTGACGAATTGGTTTCCATGATTAAAAATCTCATACAGGGTGAAGTAGCGCAAAATCTTCGCCACGGTGTAGTAGTTTGACAGTAGACATCTGCAAAAATTGATATCCGTTGAGGGTTGACACTCATCAGCGATCGGGTAAATGTATAAGTTACAGCAATTTTCAGGTAAATAGACCACATTGTGGGGCAGCACAGCCGTGCATTGGTGTCAACTTAACGCGAAACGGGCGGTTAGAAACCGCGTCTACACGAAACTTTACCCACCGACCTGGGTTTCAAATCCTTCAGGTTAGGGACTTCCAGTTAAAAAAATATCCCGTCGTAGGGGCGCATAGCTATGCGCCCCTACAAATGTACAAATAATTTGGGATAGTTTATTTTTTGGAAGTCCCTTAAAGCTTTAGTGTCAGCTTAGTGCTGGAAAATAAAACTTGTATGATTGTTGTTAAAGTTCTCCTTTAGCAATATTATGAGCGAATTACAAACCCAACTAGTAACTGATACCTGGATAGCAGTAACTTGGAATGAATATATCCAAATAATTGAAAATCCTGCCTACGAAAAAGCTAAGGGCTACTACCACAATGGATACATGAGGATTGAAATGCCACCACTCGGTCATGACCACGCCTGCGATAACACAATTATTGCTTTTGCTGTTAACCTTTTTTGCACAATCAAAGGCATCCTTGCCAAAGGCTTAACTAACTGCACCTACCGGAAAACAGGCTTTAATGAAGCTCAACCTGATGTATCTTACTACATTGGGGAGAACGCTGATGTTATTCCCTACGGCACTTCTATTATTAACTTAGATATCTATCCAGCACCAGATTTAGTCATTGAAGTTGCCAATACTTCACTTGCTGACGATCGCGGCGAAAAACGGCTGTTGTACGAAGATTTAGGAGTGAAAGAATACTGGATTTTAGATGTTCAGAATGTGCAAATTATGGCCTTTGCAATTGAAAACCAAGGTAGTCGGCGAATTACTGAATCTCAGGTATTACCAGGATTAGCTATTTCTTTATTAAACGAAGCATTACGGCGAACTCGTCAAATGAATCAAAGTCAAGTTGGTGCTTGGTTATTAACTGAGTTTCAAAAATAATCCTCTTGAAAATCAAATGTGTATCATCTGGCGAAATAATATCTGCCAATGTGGCTAAAGTCACCCATTCAGGTGAAGGCATACAGATATACTAATGCCTAGTATGAAGGAAGATTAAGCAACTATGAAGCTAATCATGCGTCTGGTTGTTCAGTTGATTTATAAAAATTTAATCCCAAAACTTTAAAAACTCGGTATTCTGCACTTGTCCTCTAACTAAAGGCTACTCCCATACAGCAATATTTACAGGTTTCTATAATATGGTTACGCACATAGAAATTCCAGTTATCGGCAAAGTTAAGTATCCATTACGCTGGCTGATTGGGCTGATGGCAGGGGGTGCCTTGGTTGTTGGTACAGTCCTAAATTATACTTTGATCACTCAAGGGACAAAGGAACAAGACATCGATCGCCTAACTGTCCCAGTTGCAGCCCAAAACGTTACGTTGCGGATAACGGCTAGTGGTAAAGTCGTACCAGTGCAGAGTGTGAATATTAGTCCCAAGAATCCTGGTGTGCTGTCGCAATTGTACGTTGAACAAGGCGATCGCATTCAAAAAGGGCAAATACTCGCCCGCATGGATAGCGCCAGCATTGATGCCCAAAAAAGCCAGTATCTTGCCAACTTAGCGCAAAGTCAGGCACAGTTAGCCGAAGCCCTTGCTGGTAGTCGTCCTCAAGAAATTGCTCAAGCTAGAGCGCGATTAGCCCAAGCCCAAGCCCAGCTAGCCCAAGCTCGTGCAGGTAATCGTCCCCAAGAAATTGCCCAATCTCAGTCCCAAGTAGATGCAGCTCAGGCAAAGGTGAATTACACTGCCGAGCAAGTCAAGCGTTATCAATATCTATATAAAGAAGGCGCAGAAAATAAACAACTACTCGATCAAGCCATCAGCGAAGACAAAAGCGCCAGAGCCAATTTAGAAGAAGCGAAAAAACGATTGTCGTTAGTCAAAAGTGGGACTCGCAGTGAAGAAATCGCCCAACGTCAAGCAGCTGTGAATGAAGCACGCGCAGCATTAGTACTGTTGGAAGATGGCACCCGTTCCGAGGAAATTGCTGCACGTCAAGCAGCTGTCGCATCCGCTGAGGCTCAGTTGAAAGGTGTGCAAGTGCAGTTAGAAGATACAATTATTCGCGCTCCCCTTTCCGGAATTGTCACCCAAAAGTATGCCGATCCTGGTGCATTTGTCACGCCCACAACTTCTGCTTCTACCAGTGCATCAGCAACTTCCAGTTCAATTGTCGCCGTAGCACGGGGTTTAGAAATATTAGCTCAAGTTCCCGAAGCCGATATTGGCAGAATCAAACCGGGACAACAAGTGGAAATTGTCGCCGATGCTTATCCCGATCAAATTTTTAAAGGACGCGTGCGGTTGATTGCTCCCGAAGCAGTGGTTGAACAAGGTGTGACATCCTTCCAGGTGCGAGTTGCTCTGGATAGTGGCACAGATAAACTGCGTTCTGGCTTAAATGTGGATCTGACGTTTTTAGGCGATCGCGTTAATAATGCCTTAGTATTACCAACAGTTTCCATCGTCACCGAAAAAGGTAGAACTGGCGTACTCGTACCAGATGCAGACAATAAACCCCAATTCCGCGAAGTCACAGTGGGGGCGCAAATCAAAGATCAAACGCAGATTTTAGAAGGAGTTAAAGAAGGCGATCGCATTTTTGTTAACCCACCCAAAGACTACAAAATCGAAAAGGCTAAAGAACAGAATAATTCGTAATGGGCTACGCCCCGCTACGCTAACGTAATTCGTAATTCGTAATTCGTAATTTTTAAGAGATGAATTTTTTAGAAAGTGTCCAAATGGCGGGGAAAACCCTGTTATCAAATAAGCTGCGTAGCGCCCTTACAATGTTGGGTATAGTTATTGGCAACGCCTCAGTGATTGCCATGATTGGTATTGGTGAAGGTGGGCAAAAGTTTGTTAATAAACAACTGGAATCACTAGGGCCAAATGTGCTGTTTGTGATTCCAGGAAATCAAGAAACTCAACGCATTTCCTTTGAAGTGCCAAAAACTCTGGTGTTGCAAGATGCCGATGCCATCGCCTCTCAGGTGCCAACAGTCATAGGAGTTGCACCAGAGTTAAATAGAAGACAAGTGGTGACTTATCGTAACAGAAATACTGATGTTAATATCATTGGCACAACTCCCAGCTTTTTATCGGTGCGGGATTTTGAAACTGAGAAAGGCAGGTTTTTCAGCGAAGTAGACATCAAGCGAAGCAACCAAGTAGTTGTATTAGGTGCAGACTTAGCAGAAAAACTATTTGGTAATAATAACGCCATCGGTCAGCAATTGCGAATTGGCAATACCAGCTTTCAAGTCATTGGGACATTAACAGCCAAAGGTTCCAGCGTGGGAGCAGATTATGATGAAGCTGCTTTAATACCGATTACAACCTCTGCAAACCGCCTTGTGGGAAAGAATTCTCCCTATGGTATCGCCTTAGATTACCTCGTCGCCGCTGCTCGTGATAGTGATAGCGTCGATGCAGCAGAGTTTCAAATTACGAATTTGCTGCGTCTACGACACAAAATTAATGGTGAAGATGACTTTACTCTCCGCACCCAGAAAGACGCTTTGCAAACTGTTGGTCAAATTACAAGTGCATTGACAATTATGCTAGCAGCGATCGCCGGCATATCGTTATTTGTCGGTGGCATTGGTATTATGAATATTATGCTAGTCTCCGTCACCGAACGCACCCAAGAAATTGGATTGCGAAAAGCGATCGGTGCAACAGAGCAAGATATTTTGCTACAGTTCATCATTGAAGCAGTGATAGTTTCCGCAGCTGGCGGTTTAGTTGGAACTGCCGTTGGTGTCAGTGGTATTCTGTTAGTGGGAGCTTTAACACCTTTAGATGCAGGAATTTCCACGATGGCGATCGCTATGGCTGTGGGTGTTTCTGGCGGTATTGGTTTATTCTTTGGCGTCGTTCCCGCACGCCGCGCTGCTAAACTTGACCCTATCGTTGCATTAAGAAGCGCTTAGAGGGTATTTATAAACTTAGGACTTAGGCACAGTTAACGCAAAACTAACCACAGAGGACGCAGAGAACACGGAGGAATAAGAGTTAGAGAGGTTTTTTGCGTAAGTCCTAAAACTAAATCTTAAGTCAATACGGTTCAGTTAAGGAAAATTGTAGGTTGGGTTGAACTTTAGTGTTACCCAACAAACCACCCAATGTGTTGGGTTTCGTTCCTCAACCCAACCTACAGGAGTTCAGTTGTTAGTCTTAACTGAACCGTATTGAATCTTAAGTACTAAAATCGTAGGCCAAGGCGATCGCTGATTAAGTAACTATATTTATGAATTTCACGAAATCTGGAAAGCTTCACGCCAGATTGTCTCTGAAATAGAACCCCGATTTTTTAGCAAAGTCGGGGTTCTTGTTTCAAGTTATGAAGCTAAAAAAGGACTTGTGCCGTTACCGTTAGTTGAAGCATTCGCAATTGCAGCTTGAGCAGGTTGAGTGGGAAGAACCGGTACAACTGGAGCAACTTTTGAACTAGATTGTTTATTTCTTTTTCCATTAGAGCCGCCAGCTTTGGAATACTCTATACTGTTTCTGCCGTAGACAGTTGCAACTCCACTTAGCATTCGTTCAGACAATAATTACGAGTTTGTCTGTATTTTTACTTATTTTTCATATCTATTTGTTGTTTGAGAATAAGTGCAATTAGCAAATGCGAACGCCATATCAACAAATGCGAACTCCGAATCAACAAATGCGAACGCCGAATCTACAAATGCGAACTCCAAAATAATATTAGAAAGGGGGGAAACAAGAAAAATCCGGTTCCCTCCCCTTTCCAAGGCTACGGTGTATACACAACTTGAATTACCCTGGCGGTGGTGCGATTATCTCCGGCGTCATCGTCCAACACATCGACAAAATCAACCAACCCCTAACCGCGATATCTCCCAACAATCCACCCCATCCGTTTTACGCATCTTTATTCTTGAGTGTTTTAGCTACATTGTTTTTTATTGGCATGGGTTTGCTGATAACTAAGCGCCAATATTATCCTAGAGATAAGAAGTAAATACAGAAATGATACAACTCTTGTAGAGACGCGATTCATCGCGTCTTTGACTGGATAAAGACGCGATGAATCGCGTCTCTACAATTGATAACAAAAATCCTTATGGCAAACACTATTTCAATTACGGATTCTCTGGTTCCCAATCCTGTACCAAAATCAACAATCATTCGCCTAGAAAATATATATAAAATCTACGGCAGTGGCGAAACCGAAGTCAAAGCCCTCAACGATGTAAATTTGACTATCCACGAAGGCGAATATTGTTCAATTATGGGGCCTTCTGGTTCAGGTAAATCTACAGCTATGAATATTATCGGCTGTCTAGACCGACCCACAGGCGGACATTATTACTTAGATAATATTGATGTGGCGCAAATGGATGATAAATCCTTAGCACACATTCGTAACAAAAAGCTGGGGTTCGTGTTCCAACAATTCCACCTATTGCCCCAACTCACAGCATTAGAAAATGTCATGCTGCCGATGGTGTACGCTAGTATAAATCCCAAAGAAAGAAGCGATCGCGCTACAGTTGCACTGACACGAGTCGGTTTAGCAAATCGCCTCAACAACAAACCAACTCAGCTATCTGGGGGACAACAACAAAGAGTAGCGATCGCCCGTGCCATTGTCAATCGTCCCGTAGTCCTCCTAGCCGATGAACCCACTGGCGCACTTGATTCGCGCACAACCCAAGAAGTCTTAGACATCTTTGGCGAACTCAACGCCAGTGGAATCACCGTTGTCATGGTAACCCATGAACCAGAAGTAGCCCGTCAAACCCAGCGCATCGTTTGGTTCCGTGATGGTCAAGTGGTACACTCGAACCTGACACCATCTGACTTGCATCAGTTAGCTGTCTCATAGGTTATTAGGCAATATGGTTCGGTTAAGGTTTTTTGATTAAAATTCTAAATTCCAAAGACAAGGGTAAATCGCCGTCTCTACAAAAGACTGATTATTGTAGAGACGGCGATTCATCGCGTCTCTTGTCTTAACCGAACAGTATTGGGGTTGGGGGTAGGGTAAAGCGTATGTGGGACAAGCGTTAAAGCTTAAGTTGACACCACTGCACAGCTGTGGTGGCCTACGATGGGATATGAACCGCGACTTCTAGTCGCCACAGCTAATTATAAACTCGCCGTTTTACCAGTTTGTGCTTGTGTCTCAATCGGCTTGACATCGGTGTAACCCATTTCACCAGCTATTGTCCGGAACACCGAAATTTGCTCATCAAAATCCAGTCCTTCAATTTCAGAAAGCAAATCATTAATCGCCTTACTTGGCTTGTAGCTACCTGGTAACCCAACCACTTGATTCCCCATAGCTACTGCCCAAGCATACCAAACTAACAGCTGATTGTTTTCTTTAATCGCCCCATAAGCGCGGGAATATTCTGTATCTTTGCGGTTAACTATATCCCGCATAATTGCCAATTGCTCGTCATCTGATAAATCAAAATAATCTCCTAGCAGAAGTGGTGCTAATTCTGGATCGGTCGCAGCGGGAGCAGCGGGAGTAATGGAATCACCCATTTTTTTATAAACAAAATAGAACCAAGCTAATTTTGCATCAGTATCTAATTTGTTAAATGCATCTACCAGTTTTTGAGTTTCATTGCTTTGAGCTTGAGAAATAGTTTTATCGTAACTAGCAGTCATAATTTGTCTCCAAGGTAATTTAACAGGCCAAACTAAGAGTTACCAGAGTTCGATAATCAGATTCTACTATCAATAGAAAGAGTTAAATTAATTGGTAAATGCAGCATTAATCTACCTTTTAATAGAGGTAAAAATCTCTCGCAAGGAAGCAAGAAATTAGCGAATTCCTTTGCTATGATTGCCCCAGCAATAAAAATTTACCTAAGGTTTTAATTATGCCAGATGAAGTAAAACCCAATGTTAATCAAGCTCCCACCCATGATGCTCAATTAGCTGCCGAAAACATAGCTAGTGGTGAAGAAAAAGCACCAAAGGTAGATTTTGAAGCTGATTATGCAGCTGCACAACAATTCAGCGTTAGTGAAGTTGACCGCACAGGTGAAGGAGCAGCCGCAGCCGAAGCCGCAACCGCTCCCAAACAAAAAGTCCCTCAGACAAAAGAGATAAAAACTCAACCCCAGTCAACTGGTAATCCCGATGATTATGCAGAGTTGGCAAAGGAAGTTGGAAATTCCAAAACCGAGGGTGTAACTACTGTCAACGACGATTTAGTAGAAAAAGCTTTAGAAAAAGGTCAACCGAAAAAATAAGTTTACAGCTATTTTCAGGTAAATAGACCACGCGGTAGGGGCACAGCATTGCTGTGCCCCTACAACAGATGTGGTTCAAATACATGAAAACTGCTGTAAGTAATGCTAATTCTCTGTGAAGTTGCACATTATTTTCACCCCTTCCAACCTCCTACCCCCCTTGCTAAGGGGGGACACAGGGGGGTTCCCGCAGGCGGTGGGGTTCTTTCTATTGGTATAACTGAATTCTGAATTCTGAATTCTGAATTCTGAATTCTCACTTCATAACTTCCAGTAATTCGCTAGGTTCGTGAATTAAATAATCTGGATTTTGCTTAGCTAGTACTTCCGGTGAATTAAAGCCCCAAGTCACTGCAATTACTTGAATATTTGCTTTTTTTGAAGCTTCTATATCTCTAGTTTCATCTCCGACATAAATTACATCTTGAGGCTTGAGTTGTTTTTGCCTCAATACATTATTAATAATCGTTGTTTTACCAAAAATTGTAATTCCTGAATATATAAAATCAAATAAGTGATTTAAATCATTGATTTCGAGGAATTGCGTCACATTTTCTTTGGAATTAGAAGTGATAATTCCCAGCTTATAGCCTTGAGCTTGGAGTTCTATTAATGCTTCTTGAATTCCAGGAATGGGCTTTAATTCGGGGATTTTGCTTTTTAATTCTCCTTTAACCTTTTTAACTAGAAAAGGTATTTTAAACAGTGAAACTCCGGAATACTTAATAATTTCCCTAGATGTTAAGTTTTTGAATAGAGCTAATTGGTCTGGAGTGATTTGGATATAACCAAAGTCTACAGCTAGACGATTAGCAATACTAACAAGGGCATCTACTGTATCGGCAATTGTGCCATCAAAATCAAAAATAATTACTTTTTGGGTCATCTCTCGCCTGGATGCGTCAAGATTAGCACGAGCGTTGCGTCGTAACATTTCTGGTTTAATCCGCCGCAAGGCAGATGCTGTAAATCGTTCATCCCACTCCCTATCTGAGATTTGCGCTAATTCTAGCAGTTGTGGAGCAAGATTCCCAGGATAAGGCGCAAACTCTGCAATATCAGTTGTCTTGGCAAAACGTTGATTCCAAGGACAAACATCTTGGCAGATATCGCAACCAGCAACCCAGCCTTGCAAATGGGGTGTGAGTGTTTGTGGCAATTCTTCTGCCCGATTTTCAATTGTATGATAAGCAATGCAGCGATTCGCATCCACGACAAAAGGCTGAGTAATTGCACCGGTAGGACAAGCCTCAAGACAACGAGTACAGCTACCGCAGTGTTCTGTATGGGGGCGATCGCTTTCTAGTTCCAAATTTGTCAACACTTCTCCCAAAAACACCCAAGAACCATACTCGCGTGTAATTACATTACCATTTTTGGCAATCCAACCAATTCCCGCTTGTTGTGCCCAGACTTTATCTTGCACCGGTCCAGTGTCTGCATAATAATTGGCTTGCACGCTTTCATCTAGTGATTTTAGCCATGTGGTTAGCTGCTTGAGTTTTTTATGCATCACCTTGTGATAATCCCTTCCCCAGCCATAACGAGAAATTTTGCCGTATTCTTTGCCTTGGGGACGTTGATGTGGTGTGTAGTAATTCAGTGCTACACACACAAGCGATCGCACTTCTGGCATTACTAACCGAATATCCTGACGTTTTGGGTTTCCCATCCATTCCATATCGGCTTGATAACCCAGCGCTAGCCATGCTTTCAACCTCTGTGCTTCTGTAACATCTACCCTGTCTACAGCAACAATCCCAATTTTATGAAAGCCCAACTCGCTGGCTTTTTCTTTCACTACGCTGCTGGTTACGGAACACTGATTCATTGTTTTATGACAAGAATTCAGAACTCAGGAGTCAGAATTCAGCATGAATTCTGTACGAGTGGGTGATGAATATTGGTTAAAACCTCGCCCCTGGTGGGCGAAACTAAAATAAATATTTTTCGTAATCAAAACTCTATCCCCTTGTGGGTAGAGTATTCTGAATTCTGAATTCTGAATTCTGACTCCTGTTTTATATTTTGATTTTGCCTATCTACAGGCACACAAACTATACATCATCTAGTTATTCTTGTTGATTAACATTTATTGCTATTCCCACAGAAATAGGGACATTGCAATGCAACGTCCCTACTTCCACCGTGAGAAATATTTATAGATGTATCAGATCTATCTCAATAGCGGCTTTTTTTTTACTGATTTTTGTAATGAAATTAATATTTAGCTAACCTACACATAGGTAATTTTATGACCTCTGCTGAAATATCCCCAGTACAGCCTTCATCAGAATTCAAGATTGAGGGAATTACAGAAACAAGGGTACTGCGGTATTTTGAAACATTAAATGCAGGAGAATTTGATAGAACTGCGGCTTTATTTGCCAAGGATGGTGTGATGCATCCACCATTGGAATCTGATATTGTTGGATGTGATGCGATCGCAGCTTACTTAAAACAAGAAGCCCAAAACATTAAAGCTTACCCCAATAGAGGAATAAGCGACACTTTGGAAAACGGTAACATCCAAGTCCAAGTCACAGGCAAGGCACAAACTTCTTGGTGCGGCGTAAATGTCTTGTGGATATTTATCCTCAACCAACAACGGCAAATTTTATATACTAGAATCAAACTTTTAGCCTCACCTCAAGAGTTACTATCTTTACGCCCTCAAAAATAGCAAGTAACTAATCATGGCTTAAGACCTACTCATTTGACTAATTCGGGTAAAGTAGCTTCTAACTTGAGACAGTTAGCGCCATTAATCTGCAACTTGTAGTCTACTTTATCCATAAGACGATTCATAATCAGCCAACCATAACCACCTTCTTGTTTTTCAACAGGGTCGGGAGCATAGTATGTAGACATATCAAAGCCTTCGCCGTAGTCCCAAACTTCTAGGGCAAGATCTCGGTCTTGGAGTTCCAAACGTAGTAGAATGGGCAAGTTTGGTTTATCCCTATGGGCGTGGCGTACTGCATTTGAGTAAGCTTCCACCAAAGCTAATCTCAAACGACTCGATTGGCGCGACCAATCCACTGAGTCACCTAGCTGGATTTTCAAACATCCCAGCAACCAGTTCTCGACAATATTGAGAAAATTCAAATCACTTGGTACATGAAGCTCACTTTTCATTACTTACAAAATCTCCAGCGAGAGTATAGTTTGATCATCTTCTTGGACGTGGTTATCTGCCTGGATGCGAGCTACTAAATGGTTCAGAGAAAGCGGTTTTTGCTCTTGTTGTAAGAGTTGCCAAAGACCATCTTGGTTTAGCATAGAGCGATCGCTTGGCTCAATGCCAGATAGGGCTTTTGCTGAACCATTTGAGTGATTTGATACCATTGCTTCTGTAATGCCATCACTAGCTAGTAATAATGTGTCTCCAGGATCGAGAACCAAGCTACAAGACTGTGCTTGCCATTTGGGCAATATCCCTAAAGGAACGCTGCGGACTTTGAGGTAGTTGGGACTGTCGGCTGATGCCGCTTTGTGTGACCATAATAGTGGATAAATATGACCAGCATTAGTGTAAACGAGTTCCCTAGTGCTGGGGGTATAACAGGCTAACACAAGAGTGATGAAATAATTATTACTAATCAAATCTTCACTCAGAGCATGGTTAAGGTTCTGCATAACGATATTTGGCTGGGCTGGCGCTTCTTGAGATAATTCGCGGCGCAAGACGGAAATAACACTAGCCATAAATAAAGCAGCTGGAACACCCTTGCCAGAAACATCACCTACAGCCAACCACAAATCGCCTTTGGGATGGACAAACACTTCAAAAAAATCTCCTCCTACTTCCCGTGCCGGATAGCAGCAGGCTTGTACCTTCACACCTTTGATATCAGGTAAACTTTGGCGTAGCAGATTATATTGAATTTGGCGAGCCACCTCTAACTCATTGTGAATCTGCTGTTGTTTTTCCTGGAGGCGCTGGTAGAGTTTTGCTTGAGAGAGAGCTAAGGCTGCTTGTTCAGTTACACCTGCAATCAGTTGGATGTCTTCGTCTTCCCAGGGGCGATCGCGTCCCCATTGATGGAGAGCCAACACAGCCACCAGATGTTGCTGGTAGCTAAGTGGCACAACCAGATGATGACAGGGGTTACCGTCGTATATTTCCTGGGCAAGTTGATAATGACGGGTTTCCAGGGCTTTTTCAATTAAAGCATTGGGGTCGAAGGCACAATCCAATACATCGGATTGAGGATCGTAGTATGAGAACAGGTCTGATGTTAGGCGATCACCTTCTACAGGTCTGAGCAAGCAACTGGTAGCTTCAAATGTTTGTCCAATAGTTGCTACAGTCTTTTCCAGCATACTGTCGTAGTCTAAAGACTCTCGAATTGCCGTTGTTACCGCATTAAACAAAGATTCTCGCCGTAAAGCCCGACGTAACTCTTGGGTGCGTTTCTTGACTACGCGGTATGTATCCGTGGCTTGCTCAACTAGCGCTCTGAGTCGCTCCGGATTCCAGGGTTTGGTGATGTACTTGAATACTTGACCAGAGTTAATCGCATCTACCAAATCTTCCACATCAGTAAAACCAGTCAACAAAATCCGAATTGTGTCCGGAAACCGTTCCACCGTGCGACTAAAAAATTCGCTCCCACTCATTTCTGGCATTCTTTGGTCAGAAATAATCACAGCCATCTCGCCAACTTTCTCCAACATTTCCAAAGCACCAAGAGCATGATTAGCTTTGTATACTTGAAAATCCCGTCTAAAAGTGCGGTAGAGTAAATCTAAGTTATCCGGCTCATCGTCTACCACCATGAGCTTGAGTTTGTCCACCCCTGTCTCAGCCATATTTGACTTTAATTTTTCAACTATGTTTAGTGGCGAGATAATATGATGTTTATCCCACCTGACAACCAACGAAAATTTAGACCTAATCATTTTCAACAGTTATCAGTTATCAGTGTTTGAAACCTTGATAACTGCTGACTGTTAGCTGAATTTAACTTTTATCCCACTAACCCAGAACGCAAGGCGCGGACTGCTGCTTGGGTACGGTCATCGGCACATAGCTTATTCAAAATATTGCGGACGTGAGTTTTAACAGTTCCGACAGTGATGTAAAGCCTTTCCGCAATTACTGCATTGCTACAACCTTCGACAATCAACTGTAACACTTCTAACTCCCTTTCTGTCAGGGTGTAGGGTTCAATTCCTTCCAGATTCTCCGCAAAATCAGGATTAGGGGCAACGGTCTTGGTATCTACAAAAGCCGATTCGGACTTTTGGGGATTTTGTTGCGCTTGTTGTAATACAATTCGAGCGATCGCCGGATCGATCCAGGCGTTGCCATTGTAAGTGACTCGCACTGCTTCCAGCAAATTATCAAATTTAATATCCTTCATACAGTAAGAGTCCGCCCCAGCGGCAAAAGCCGCCAATACCGCTTCCTTGTTATCCCGCAGTGTCAAAATTAACACCTTTGTGCTTAACTCTTCGCTATTAGTAGTAGATTTTACCTCCCGTGTCAACTCAATGCCATCCTTATCTGGTAAACCAATATCTACTATGGCAATATCTGGTTGTAGCACTTTTAACATTTTTAGTCCCTCGGCGGCATTGGCAGCTTCCCCTACAATTTCAATTTCATCCTTTTGTAGTAGTGCTGTCCGAATACCCACACGAGTCAGGTCATGATCTTCAATCAGAGCGATACGAATTTTACTCATAGCCAACTTCAGCCCGTTACACTACCTTAACTGTAAAGTCGAGTTTACTAAAAAGTCTTAAGAGACCCAGATTAAAGACATCTGTATACAGCAGTTCCCGCTATCGTGAGGTACGTTCTCAGTCCTGAAAGGATACAGAAGATAGCGGAGAGTGGAGAAAGTGTACTTCATAACAGCAGGAAACGCTGTATCGAGGGAGAAAACACAATTTTTAGGCTAGCTTACGCGTCATATTTAAACGCATCATTGATTGTTGCCCACCGTATAGACGGGTGGGGAATTCCGCGAAAGAGGTTAAATTATGCTTTCTATTGTTACAACTGTTGCTGTCTCAGATAGCAGACGGGCGTACAATAGGGTAGGAAGTGGCTTCCATGCCTCACCCCTACCCTCATGACAGAAACCAGAGTGGCTCCTCTTAAATTTTTCCTTGATAAAAACATTTGATAAACTTAACATTCAAGGAAGTGTGGTGTAAAATCAATCAAAAATAGGCTATGTCTAAATCGCCTGAAGCATTTTCAGTGTTGGGGATACCAGTTCATGTGATGACTAACTATCCAGGCTGGTTGTTAGAGTGCTTGCAACAAGGCAGAGGAACTCATGTGGTAACGCTCAATGCAGAAATGACTATGCAGGCAGAGCGTAACAAATTCCTAGCTCAGACCATTAAAAATGCTGAACTAGTTATTCCAGATGGAGCTGGGGTTGTTCTGTATTTACGCTGGCTGTTATGGCAAAAAGTGCAGCGTTTTCCGGGAATTGAATTAGCAGAAAAGCTTTTGCAAGAACTTGGACAGCACAAGACAGGAGCAAAAATATTTTTCTATGGTGCCGCGCCTGGAGTAGCTGCAAAAGCAGCAGAGTTCTGGCAGCAGCAAATTCCAGATTTGAATATGGTAGGCACTTACTCAGGTTACCACTCCCCTGAAGAAGAAGCACAATTGCAACAAACACTTGCCCAATTGCAGCCACAAGTGATTTTTGTAGGTTTAGGAGTGCCACGTCAAGAATTATGGATTGCCCAAAACCGCCATTTGTGCCCCCAAGCAATTTGGATTGGCGTCGGTGGCAGTTTTGATATTTGGTCTGGAACTAAAACTCGCGCTCCCGCTTGGTTAGGAAATAACAACTTGGAATGGCTATATCGGCTGTATCAAGAACCTTGGCGCTGGCGGCGGATGTTAGCTTTGCCAGAGTTTGCAATGAAAGCCTTTGTTTATCGCTGGACTGCAAGGAGTCCAATTAAGTGCTGAGTGGGGAGTGGGGAGTGGGGAGTAGGGAAGATGAGGGAGATGAGGCAGATGAGGGAGATGAGGGATAAGAATTAATAACCAGTCCCCAGTCCCCAGTCCCCAGTCCCCAGTCCCCAGTCCCTTGCTATACTTAGCCGATACTGAAGTCTTCAACAAATTTTAAATTTCTCTGTTGGATTTGAAATTCCCAGGCAAAACCTGGGAATTCTGATTTTGGGGGGAATGTCAAATCTACGTTGGCAAAGTGTTTGGTTGTGGGTATGAGGAGAATTTAAGAATGCCAGTATTAACAACTGAAGTTAAGACAGAGAAATCCGTCGATCAACAGAATAGTGAAACTCAACAGCACATTAGCAACACTGCTGCAAAGGTGCAATTGCAATCTGTAACCAAAACCTATGCTAATGGCTGTCATGCTTTGTTGAATGCGAACCTTGAGGTTAAAAAGGGGGAATTCCTGTTTATCACAGGACCAAGCGGTTCTGGTAAATCAACGCTTTTGAAACTGCTGTATGGACAGGAGTTACCCACACAGGGTGAAGTAATTGTTGATGAATGTAATGTAGCGGGTTTAAGGGGCGATCGCTTGTCACTATTGCGCCGACGTATTGGCATTGTATTTCAAGACTACAAACTAATTACCCAACGGACAGTAGCAGAAAATGTAACTTTTGTACTCCAAGCTCAAGGGTATACCCGTAAAGAAATTCAACGCCGCTTAGAACCAACGTTGAAGTTGGTAGGTTTACTGAGTAAAGCTGACTGCTTTCCAGATCAACTGTCTGGAGGAGAGCAACAGCGGGTGAGTATTGCTAGGGCGATCGTTAGCACACCACCACTGCTGTTAGCCGATGAACCAACGGGAAATCTCGATCCAGATAATTCTTGGCAAGTTATACAAATTCTCCAGAAGCTAAATTCCTTTGGCGCTACGGTGATTGTTACCACCCACGATGAACAATTGGTCAGGCGGTGCAATCATCCGGTAGTGCAAGTTCGCAATGGAAGGCTGTCTCGAAAATAGTCATTTGTGATTTGTCATTTGGTAACGATCAAGGACTAATGACTAATAAACGCGGTGTTTGAGTTTTGCTGATATGGGGATGAAAGTTTTGGCTGTTTTGGGTGGTAGTATTTGTAGGCGATCGCAGGCTTGCAAGCTCTTAAAAGCTGCTTCTCGAATCACAACTTCCTCCTCTCGACTCAGTAGGAGTTGCAAGCATTCGACTACATCTTGCTGCACTGAAGAATCAACTCGCTTACGGGCGATTAATTTAGTGAGTTGACGCAGGGCAATTAACCGCTTTAATGGATCTTTTTCTGTTAAATTGACTAACAACTGATCGAGGTGGTCTTCTTCTCGATTGCCGTAAAAGTTGACAAGTTGCCATACCAATAAAATTAAAGTTAATAGGGTTGCCATGCCTTGGGCGATCGCACCAGCAGCAATCCATTGGCTGTGAGAGTCAACCCAAATTGCAGCCGCCATGTAAGTGCTGACAGTAGCAACACCACCACTGAGGACTGCTAAAACTAGCCGACGGTTTGAACTATCTAAAAACTCACGTATTTTAGACCAGCGCAATTGCCAGTCCCACGCCTGCATTGAGTAAACTAATACCATTACTCCAACGCCAATTAACAGAGCTAATAGGAGTTTCCAGTTCCACAACAACATAGCAACGACGATTGTCAGGAACCCAAGAAAGCCTCCAGGTCCACAGAAGCGTTTAAAAGTTTGTTGTTTTGAGCTTCCTCCTATCTTGAACTTTGGAAGCGACCAGTTGGGTATCTGGTTGATCAATTGCTGCCAAGAAGACGAAGCCTGTGCCACAGTGTTTACCTACTTGATTACGAAATTACCTATTGTAGAAGTTTTATTAGAGACGAAGAAAGCAGGAAGCATCCCGAATTGGTAAAAATACCAGGATATTAGAAATGGCACCCTAGTTTCTACCCTTGGGGAGATCCATGAATAATATTATATTATCGGCGAATTGTTGCGATTATCTAAAAGAATACGCGGACTCGGACGAGTAAGCTTAATTTTGCTACTGAGTTTTTAACGTTTCCGTTTTAGAGACAAAAACGAAAGTCGTCAAGGATGAATTGACCGTCAAAAGCACAGAAGGTAACGCTGTAGATGTTATTCCCAGTTATAGATAATAACGTATTGGGGGAAATTGCGGAGTCAGAATTGGCAAGATTAGCGCCTGGTAGTACAGTTTGTCCAAGGAGTTGGCGATCGCCATCGTAAGCGGAAAGCACCAGTCGCTGGGAACTAGTGACATAGGCACTAACTGAGTTCACAGGACGCAAGAAAGTAGCTTCTAAAAATCCGCTTTTGGGCGCTCCCATTAAGACTGTCAGCCCTGAATGGCTTGGAAATGCTGGATTTGATGGCTGTATTGCTAGAGAATTATGAAAAATGACTCCCCATTGTTCGTACTGGCGCTCTACTACTTCAAAACACTTCAACTCTTCCAAGTCTAAACAAATACAAGTAGGTATACTCAGCTTGGCAAGGTCAATGGCTGGCTCGAGGCGATCGCGGCGAGATGAAGCTGTAATTTGGTTTTGTATATTAAAATTGTCAAGCGCAAATTTAGGGTCTTCAATCCTTGGTGCTTTATTTGATTGAAGAGTAGCCTGCTTTACCATGACATTCCGCCTTACCATTACCTAGAGAATAATTAGATTAGTAATATATCAAAAGCTATGCTTTTTAGATGTAGAACTAGAATGAATAGCTTATTAAAATTAGCGTTTTGACTATTCTTGACGCTCAAAATTATTTATCAGTTTCTTCATAGAGTACCATAAACAACTCATCTGTATTTATGTCTATAGTGATACTCGCTACCACTTAGAATCCTTGAAGCACAGTAATTACAACGTTAGTTTATTGTTGACTATGAAAAAATAAACACCAAATCTTTACAACTAATTCAGTAGTTTTACATCTACTTAATCTGACGCTGGCCAGAAGTCCTGAAGTAGGTGGTTCACCGATAATAAAAATAAAGATGCTCTGTAGGAGACGCAGGAACTAAGAGACGCGGAGAGTAATTTTTCCGTATCCCCGCGTCACCCCGTCCCCGCGTCCTTCCTGTTACCAGTGTTAGTTAATCATTAGAGTGAAGAAAAATATTTATGTTTCAGCCCATAGGATTTGAACAACGCTCCGTAATTACCTCATTAGGTAAACTTGTTTATTATACTGCTGCTGGATCGCCTTGGCAAAACGATGTAACTGCCAAAGATGACCGAGAAACTTTGGTGTTTCTGCACGGCTTTGGTGGTGGGTCTTCTGCTTATGAGTGGTCGAAAGTGTATCCGGCTTTTGCTGCTGAATATCGGGTTATTGCGCCAGATTTAATCGGCTGGGGTAGATCGGAGCATCCAGCACGTAGTTATAAAATTGACGATTATTTGACAACGATTCGGGAATTTTTACAACAGACTTGTACTGGGCCAGTAACAACGATCGCTTCTTCTTTGACCGCAGCATTTACAATTAGAGTAGCGATCGCTCATCCGGATTTATTTAAGTCTTTAATTCTCACTACTCCCGCCGGACTTTCTGACTTTGGCGAAGACTACTCCCGCAGCTTTTTTGCTCAGTTAGTCAGTGTTCCTATTATTGACCGCGTGCTATACAGTACTGGAGTTGCTACCAGTGGAGGTATTCGCGGCTTCTTAGAGCAACGACAATTTGCTCAGTCTAATCGAGTCTACCAAGAAATTGTAGATGCTTATCTAGAATCCGCCCAACAGCCCAATGCTGAGTATGCAGCACTGTCTTTTGTACGTGGCGATTTGTGCTTTGATTTATCCCTTTATATTCAACAATTGACTACTCCCACTGCCATAATCTGGGGACAAAAATCGCAATTTACAGGCCCTTCAATTGGTCGCCGCCTCGCCGAAATCAATCCCCAAGCAATCCGGTTTTTTCAACAATTGGAAGATGTGGGGTTAACACCGCAGTTGGAATTACCAGCAGTCACAATTGGGTTAATTCGGCGATTTTTGCCTTTGCTTAATTAATGTAAGAATTCAGAATTCAGAATTCAGGAGTCAGAATTCAGAATCAAGCTTGAATTAGAAAATGAAACGCCCTATGAATTATTGATTTTTTTAGCTGATTAAGCTTGAATATCAAAGCCTTCAGAATTCAGAATTCAGAATTCTGAATTCTGACAAATATTATTTATCTTTTAATCTGACATCAATGACAGTCGCATTGAAGTTGTAATTAAAACCTTCTAACTCAAATGGCATCCCAATTTTGACTTTACTGTTACCAAGAACTGGCCCACTGTCGGTGACTTTGGCTTTGCCATCTAAAGTTAAAAGGAAATCTGTACTAAAATTATTGCTTTTTGGATCTGGCAATTCTTTAACAGTGCCATCAGGTTGGAAAACATTGACTGTTCTGGGTAGCTGTTGAATGGATTTAATCTCAATCTGCCCATAGGGTTGATTCCGGATAATTACATTAGTTTTACCACCTTTTTTGAATCCGTTATCGAATAATTGTTCAGGGTCACGCACATTCAAACCACGGACTACTAAATCTACCTCTATGGGTGCTATTTTTTCACCGATTTGGGCAAGACCCAAGCTAGACAAGATGCTAGAAAAGATGACAAATATAACTAATAGAGTTACCAGGGCAGCACCTAAATCTAGGAGATTGATTTTGCCGAACAAACGACCTTTTGAATCTAAAATAGCCATAAAAAATTTTCCAAGGTAATAGCGAAGTAATTGATTGTAGCAAGAAGGTTATCGATGGGAACGGCTGTTTTCCGTATTTGCTAATAACTCAAACCGACTGGGGGTTGTGTTTATGCGACAGTTTATCACGAGTTCGTAAGTTTCGAGCGGTGGCAGCTAACCCTCAAATTTTTGCCTATTAGAACTGATGTACCTAAAAGGTAAAATCTAATGTTTAAGCCTATCTCTAGAAGGAATCGTTAGCCATCTAAACTTCGGTATATTTGCGTAAGTATTGGCTGTATAACAGCCCCTTTCGTTTTGAGCTAACAATGCAACTTGGAATACTCTAAATCCGTCTCATAATTTGTCTTATCATGTTACGTTCTCCCGAAATTATCTTCAGTGCAGATTATGTTTAAGTTTAATTGGAAAGGTTTTGTTGTAAATTACCGGATGTGGCGGCGCCGCTGGTTTTATCCACTAATTTCGCTGGTAGTTGCTTTGAGTCTGTGCCTGAGTACAGCCTTACCTGGAAGAACTTTAGAATTCTTGCCTCTGATATTGCAGGGAGTTCAGGTACTTCAGCTTTCTAATATATCCGATCGCCAGGAAACTGATATTGGCAAGCAGATTAATCAGGAAATACTGGGCAGTCAAGTCAAACTTTACCGGAATGCTGAAGTTAATAGCTATGTAGAACAAATTGGCCGGCGCTTAGCAGCTAATAGCGATCGCCCCAATCTTCCCTATACTTTCCAAGTAGTTGAAGATGATGCCATTAATGCCTTTGCCACGCTAGGAGGCTATGTATATGTCCACACAGGTTTGCTGAAAACCGCAGATAATGAAGCGGAACTGGCAAGTGTTATGGCCCATGAAATTGGTCACATTGGCGGAAGACACTTGGTTAAACAGATGCGCCAAAAAGCGATCGCTAGTGGTTTAGCAACTGCAACTGGCTTAGATCGCAACACAGCCGTAAATATTGGTGTAGAACTTGCCTTGAATCGTCCCCGCAGTCGTCAAGATGAATATGATGCTGACAAAAGAGGATTAAAAACTTTGACACGGGCTGGTTATGCCCAGTCTGCAATGGTTTCTTTTATGCAAAAGCTGCTGAAAAAGGGTGGTTCTGTCCCGACATTTTTGAGTACGCACCCCGGAACCAGCGATCGCATTGCTGGCCTCAAACGTGCAATTGAGTCCCAACCCAGTAATGGAAGCTATGGTTTAGATACTGCTAGTTATAGAGCCAATATTCGCCCATTAGCGCGGTCTTGAGTTCAACAGTCAAGGTTGAAGGGAGCATCCCGAATCAGAGGGGCTATACAGATGCTCCCCACAACTGCGAAAATTATGGTAGTCACAGAGCATGGTTAAAACAACGATGCCCAGGCTCGTAGAGTATAAAACGTCCTCTTATCCCTGTTGCTTCTTAGGGACTTCTAAAAAATAAATTGTTCCAAATTATTTATACATTTGTAGGAGCGCACAGATCTGCGCCCCTACGATGGGACGTTTTTTTATTGGAAGTACCCTTAATCCTTTTGTACTTGAGAGAGTGAAGAACTACCACTTTAGATTAAGGATAAGCTATAAAATTAATGTTAATACCTTCGTAATATTGTTCTTTAAACTCCTCTTCACTAAGAGGCTTGTCGCCGTTGAGCCATGAATCAAGCAAAGAAATTTTCAGTCCAGATTCTAAACAAAGTAGGTTATAAATGTCTTCAGGTTTCGTTCCGTAGTAACCTCCCCCTCCTGAAGCGTATTCAAAGATTATAATAGGCTTGTCTCTTTTAATAATATTTTTTGCGCCAACTAAAACTTGCAGTTCTGCCCCTTCAACATCTATTTTTATAAGTGATACTTTTTGATTAATATCTAATAAGATATTATCTAACATATCTGTTTCTACAGTTATTTCAACTACCTCTTCATTCGATGTAGGATACTCACGTTTTTGTAAGCCACTGTAAGCTGGATGCTTAAGCACATAGTTAAACTTTGCAGTTCCCTTTTTATCACTTAATGCTAAATTATGTATTTTAACATTTGGCACATCAAATTTTTTAACTAAATACTCGTATGATACGGGTAATGGTTCAAATGCAAAAAGTCTACCTTGGGTACAATATTTCATCATGATACCCAATATAATTCCGTGATGACAACCTACATCTACACAAACTGAGGTGGGCTGTACGGCTTTTTGAATGACTTTTGCAGTTAAATAGTCATACCGAGCAGATTTACGCTTTTGTGGAGAACCGAATTTTGCTGCTAGCACTTTTACATAAGGTATATTTTCATAACCTATAAGTGAACTGAGGATACCTAGAACTAGAAGTTTCATTGTGATTCACCTAGATAAGATTTACCAAAATATTGCTTGCTAACATCAATTAATCAAGGCATAAACTAGTTTGTTTTTTCAAACTATCTATACTAATGAAAGCCACAGAGCAGAAGCTTTTTCCTTCATATGTGATACGTTTGAAAAAAACTTTACTTTTGAGTGATTGCCCAGTCTAAAAACTAAGACAGGTATCAGAGGTGCGAGGTAAAATAGAAAGCGTCTTTTTTTTTATCCCACGTTGAAAAACGTGGTAAACATAGATACCGTTTGCCTTCTCCTATCGGAGAAGCGAATTTACCCTTGTCTTCTGAAGAATCACTCAGCAAGAGATATACTACCACAACAAGTACCGTTGTTGCATGATATCAACAAAACTTATACAACTGTCACAAGCAATGGCGTCGTCTTTGACAAGCCACCCTTTCGGCGTCTACGACCCAAGCCGCGGCTCAAACTTCTCGCTGAGTGCTGAGTAGAAACCCAGTTACTTTAAAGCTTTGAGTAATCAACACTGTCCTAACCTATATGACTACAACTATACCCCTCTTTCAAGAAACAGCCCTGGCACTTCCTTCATCTCGAATAATGCTCATTTATAATCGCGGCGATCAACTTTAATTTTGGCCGGGTCAACTGCGATCGCTGCATCTTTTAAGGGCAGGGCACGGAGACAATTTCTAAAAATGTTAACTTGATATACTAAATTATTTGTAATATCTAGTCCAGTCAACCAGCCACTCCGGGGATGATAAGCACCAGTATCTATGCCTAGCCATCCCTGTCCTTGTGCCAGTTGACCAGGAGAAACACCTGGTAAAGTAAAGGTAATGGTGTGACCGATGATAATTTGCTTATCAGGAAAGTAAGGCTTGGAAATGCTGTGAAATTCTTCTCGTATCCAGCACAGTTGATCGGCTGTTTGTTCTATCACTGGCTTAGAAGGGTCAACACCAGCATGAGTTAACCAAATATCGCCCAAGTCAATATATGTAGGTAAAGCCTTGAACCAATCTAAATGGTCATCTGGAATTGGAGCCTCGTGGTAACTGGCTACAGTCGCTTGCCCCCCACTGTACAGCCATGCTTGCATCCTTGGGGAGGAAGTCTTTTCATCAGTGAGAATGCTTAATAACATCTGCTCATGATTTCCCAGCAAACACGGGTAGTTATTTCGCTTGACAAAATTAACTACTTGTGCGCTATGAGGTCCGCGATCGATTAAGTCTCCCAAAAAATAAACTTGATCGTCTGATGTGGGGGCGATCGCCTCCAACAATGTCATCAAACCTTCATAGTGACCATGTACATCCCCAATTACAATTCGTCTGGGGTTAGTTTCGCTCATTGTCTCTTGGCTGCAATAATTTGGAATTTTGGCTAATACTTCTGCTACAGTTTAAGCTGTCTGGTTTCCGCAATGACAGGTAAAAACACTGGATAAGCTTTATTTTAATTTAAAGTTTTATTTAAATTTAATTATTATTCCAGCTAGGGATAAGATTGATTGGCGATCGCTATATAGTATAGTCTATGATTTTTGTGACAATTTAAAAACCAGTAGATTTTATCTAAGTTGTTAGCCTAGAATTTAAGGCGTTGCTGTATACCTGACTTTCAATCTCACAATGTCTAACGATTTTTCTACTGAAATTAGTTCACGCATCTGCAACCACATGAATGAGGATCATGCTGATGCTGTAGCTCTTTATGCTAAAGCTTTTGGTGGTGTCGCAGATGCAAAAGCAGCGCAAATGCTGTCAATTGATGCACAAGGCATGGATTTAACAGCGCAAGTCAATGGGGAAGATGTGCCAATTCGTATTCAATTCGATCATGTTTTAGCGGATTCAGAAGATGCTCATCAAACTTTGATTGCAATGGTGAAGCAAGCACGGGTGCAGGCAAAGTAGAAAATAACAAAGTAATTTACAGTGATTTGAAATTGAATATTACACGTGTAGGGACACAATATATTGTGTCCCTATAATAATTTGTATTTTAGGCACATGCAAAAAATTAGGTTTGTTGATTTATTTTCAGGAATAGGGGGAATTAGATTAGCTTTTGAACAAGCGGCTGATTCTTTAAATATAGAAAGTGAATGTGTTTTCAGTAGCGAAATTAATTTAGATGCTCGATTAGTTTATGAAAAAAACTTTGGTCAAACGCCTTTAGGTGATATTCGATTAATTGATGAACTACCAGAACATGAATTTTTATTAGCTGGGTTTCCTTGTCAGTCTTTTTCTCATGCTGGCAAAAAAGAAGGCTTTGGTGATACGCGAGGTACACTATTTTTTGAAATAACCAGATTACTTGATACTCATAAACCACAAGCTTTTATTTTTGAAAATGTCCGGGGGCTTTATAGTCACGACGGAGGCCGAACTCTAGCAACAATTAAGCATGAAATTCAAAAACGAGGTTATAGCTTTGATGCCTTTTTACTCAACAGTGCAAACTTTGGCTTACCACAAAATCGTGTCCGTATTTATTTAGTAGGCATTTTAAATGCTTCTCCTACTTTTGAATTGATTTCTGATGTGGGACCAAAAGATTCTCATTCATATAACCCTCAGCAGTTATCTCTGTTTTATCCACCAAAAAAATCTGTGACTGTTGGCGATATTTTAGAATATAATCCAGATGAAAAGTATGATTGTTCGCCAGAGTTTATCAATGCCTTAAAACGAATATTTAATAACGATCTAAATCGCTTGCACGGAGTCAGGTTGATTGATTATCGGGGCGGAAACTCTATACATTCGTGGGATTTAGGATTGCGTGGCGAGTGTAGTGCCGAAGAAATTGAACTGATGAACCGTTTCATTTTAAAAAGACGGAATAAAGAATTTGGACAAGAGCAAGATGGTAAATTATTAACTCAGGAACAAATAGCTAGTTTTTTTGAACATCCCAATCTTGGAGGAATTTTGAATTCACTGGTTAAGAAAAAATATCTAAAACTTATTAATGATAAATATAAACCTCTATCTGGTAACTTTTCATTTGAAGTTTATAAATTTGTCGATCCAAATAAAATTTCGGTAACGTTGGTTGCTAGTGATGCCAATAGATTGGGAGTTTATCACAATCACAGAGTACGCCGATTAACTCCGCGAGAAGCGGCAAGGCTGCAAGGTTTTCCAGATAGTTTTATACTTCATACTAATGATGACAAGGCTTATTATCAACTGGGAAATTCTGTGAGTATTAATGTAGTGAAAGCTGTGGCTCAGGAAGCGATATTAAAAATATTTATGCCATCTCCAACAACGCTATCCCAAGCAGCAATTTCAGCTTGATACTCTGGATTTTCAGCATCCTGCTTGAGGGCTGCAATCATTTCTGCTGCCAAAATTTGTCGGCGGTGTTCTGCCAGCAGTGTATTGATATATGCACTACGCTTTCCCTGTGCATACCGATCTACAAATTGCAGAATGTCTTCTTCTAAGGTAATTGTGACTTTTAGCATCTATACTAATTTTTAATATCACTATTTAGTATGATTTTATCATCATACGAAAAATTGCCAAACCCATATATTTTAGTATCTCAATAGACAAATTTACGCGTAGCAGCTTGTTGTCAGACATTGCCTGAGTCTATTTATTTAGTTAAATAAATTAAGCGTCAGTAGGATTAAAAGTTTCGGGAAAGGATACATCTTCATAAATATCTGTTATGGAAGAGGCAAAGTTGAGGCTGACTAACTGTAATTCCTGATTTTCTTTATAGCTATACAAAACCCATCTTCCCTCAGTATTGCGACGAAAACAATCAGTTCGCTGGCGGGTTTGACTGATTAAGACGTATTCTTGCAATGTTTCTAATTCTTGATAGTCAATAAATTTATCGCCTCTGTCAAAAGCTTCCGTGGATGGAGAAAGAACTTCAATAATTAAACAGGGATAACGTTTAAAATATTCAAATTTTATGTCTCTTTGGTCGCAAGTAACCAAGATATCAGGATAATAAAAAATATTTAGTGATTCAATGCGAGCTTTCATGTCCGTAGCGTAAAGGCGACAACCTGTACCGCGAACATGATTTCTCAGGAGGGCAATGAGATTAGTGGTAATTGTTACATGGGCATCAATTGCCCCTGACATTGCATAAATTCGCCCTTGAATATATTCATGTTTATTGAGGCTAGATTTTTCAGCTTCAAGGTATGCTTCTGGAGAAAGATAGGGGTGAAATTGGCTAAGAGTCATATCAACACAGGTAATACCATTTTGGATTTTAGATTTTAGATTTTGGATTGAGAATTTCGGTGTTGCTGAATTTGAATCTCAACTCTTACTCTCTGCGATCGCCGTTCGCGTAACAGCAGATTTCAAGTTAATGAAGTACACACAATCTATGTCTGGTAACTAAGCTCCGAGCCTATTCTAATTCTGACTCCTGAATTCTGAATTCTGAATTCTGTATTCTGCTGTATCAATCTTCTGTTCGCAATAACCAAAAGCCGCTGTAAGTCATCCCAGAATCATCGGGTTGAACTAACAAAAAATGTAATCCTTGGCTTTGTTGTTTCCGTTGTTCGTATATTTGGGCTGCTGTGGTAACTTCTGAATCTTCAAAAGTGGCAACAATCCATCTATCCACTAAGCCTGCTTCTAATACTAAGCCATTTGGTGCGCCAGAAATGTAGTTCAATCCTACAGGGCGGGCTTGTTGTAACCACCGTGCTAGGTGCATCGATCGCCGTCCACCATAAATTACCACACCAGGAACAGCGATCGTTGACGCCAAACCTAAATTGAGCGGTTTGAGATATTCCGGTATGTGCAAAATTGGAATTGGGCGTTCTGCAAACACATCCACAAGTTCACCAGCCTGGAGTGTCGCAAAACGCCATTGTTCTCCCCAGAGGTTTTCTGGTAATGGTGCAGGGGGTGGTTTATCTAGCGCTGAAGGATATTGCTTTTCCTGTAACCACTGTTTGAGTGCCAAAGTGCGGCGAGTAGGTTGGACATTAATACCTAAATTCCGTCCAGCCGCCTCAATTAAACTGAGAGACTGGGGACGGAATACTTCAATTACATCGGGCAATTTTTCACCAGCTGCTAGCTGAAGTTGGGTAGTAACCCAATTAGAATTTGCTGCTGACTGAAGACAAGTAGCTTCATATTCAAAACTGCGAGTTGCATCACAAATCAACAACTCCCATAACACTTGTCCAGATGCATCTGGTGATGGACGACGATAAAAATCAGCCTGCCAAGTTTTCATAATGTGGGGAGTGGGGAGTGGGGAGTGGGGAGTGGGGAGTGGGGGGAAGTGGGGGCAGGGGAGGCAGGGGGAGATGGAGGAGAGTTAAAACTAGGAGTTTGAAGTCAAAAGGCTCAACGTTCGAGTTAAAAGGTGCAACTTCGAGGTTCAAAGGTGCAACGTTCGAGTTCAAAGGTGCAACTTCGAGGTTCAAAGGTGCAACGTTCGAGTTCAAAGGTGCAACTTCGAGGGTTAAAGGCGCAACTTCGAGGTTCAAAGGTGCAACTTCGAGGTTCAAAGGTGCAACTTCGAGGTTCAGAGGTACGATGTTGAGCTTCAGAGGTACAACGTTCGAGTTCAGAGGTGCAACGTTCGAGTTCAGAGGTGCAACTTTGAGGTTCAAAACGCCAAACTCCCTCATTTCCCTCATCTCCCTCATCTCCCATACCAAATTCAAACAGCCTGAATCCATTCTTTAACAGAATACTCAGTCCAGATCCCATTTTTCCAGTAGGGATCGTTTTCAATTAATTCGCGGACTGTGGCTTCGTCTTCGGCTTCGTAAATTCCAAAAATTTTTGTGACATCTTTGGTGGGGCCAATGGTAATCAGCACACCGGATTCTTTCTGTTTTGCTAATCCGTCTAAATGAGCTTCACGGTGAGGGACACGTTTTTCAAGAACGTCTTCGCAGTAAGTTCCCCAGAATATATATTTAGGCATAACCGAGACTATTTTGGATTTTAGATTTTGGATTTTAGATTTTGCAGCCAGTACCTTGGGGAGTGAGGAATCATTAATTCATAACTCCTAACTCAAAATAATTACTAATTCGTAATTCGTAATTCGTAATTATTAAGATAATTTTATTTGTGGGTCTCAAGCCTATCTAAAAAAGAATTATACCGAGACACGAAGTCTGAGATATAAAGCGTCTATGACCCAAGCCCACGTTTTTTAAGCGTAGGTAATTACGAATTACGAACTACGAATTATGAATTATTCTTGACTAACTTCTCAAATTGACGCCGAATTTTTCCACTAAGGCTTCGCGGACTTTATTGTGTACTGGTTCGACTTCTGCCTCAGTAAGAGTACGATCGCTTGCCCGATAAATTAGGCGGAATGCTAGACTCCGCTGGCCTTCGGGGACGTTTTCGCCACGATATTCATCAAACAATTCCACTGATTCGAGCAAATCTTTGCCAGCTTTGGTGATTGCTTTTTGCAGTTCGGCAACTGAGACTTTGACGGGTGCGAAAAAGGCGATGTCGCGATCGCTTGCTGGATAGGTGGAATAGGGATGAAATGTGGGGGTAAGAATTTCATCTTCTTCTAGAGAACTTAAAAGTACATCTAAATCTAATTGAAAAACATAAGCTGAATCAGGTAAGCCTTTTTCTCGCCGCAGTTGGGGATGAATTTGCCCAAAAATTCCCAGTCTACTACCTCTAATCCATAAAGAGGCGGTGCGTCCAGGATGTAAGCGTTCATCTCGGCGATCGGGTTGATATTCTACTTGCAAGCCAAGTTGGCGAAATACACTTTCTAAAATCCCTTTGGCTTCAAACCAATTCAAGGGTTGTTCTCGCCCGCCTTTTGACCATTTACCAATGGAGGTGTCGCCTCCCACAATACCAGCCAGGGCTTCTGCTTCTTGGAAACCGTCTTCTTCTTGCCAAAAAATTTGCCCGACTTCAAAGCCGTTGAGGGCGCCGTTACCCTGCTCTATATTATATTGAAAGGCGTCAATTAACCCGGATATTAAATCGGTTCGCAGCGCTGAATATTCAACAAATAATGGATTTGTTAATACTATCTGTCTGTCTTCTCCTGGTTTAACTAAAGAGTAATGAATTAATTCTGTTAACCCTTCTGCCCGAAAAAAAGCTCGTAATTTGCGAATCAATTCCTGGTCTAAAGGCAGATAACCCGCTTCGGCTTTTTCTGGTAAGGTATCACAAAATCTGTTGTACCCATACAGACGGGCGATTTCTTCAATTAAGTCAATTTCCCGTTCTAAATCCCGGTAGCGATAGGGTGGTACAGAAACAGACCATGTGGGTTGGAGTGTGTTGTCTTCTCCTAAGACATTGCCTGAAGAAGTCAACTGACAGCCTAATGCAGTCAAAATCCTTTCAACGTCTTGTTCTTGGAGTTCTCCTGTATCCTCTCCCAAATCGATTGGCCCTAGTATCTGATTGACTCTATCTAAACGCAGTGCAATGGAACGAGTCCAGGTAGATGGATCGGGGCGGGTGTCGGCGATTTCTTGGTGGATAATAATTCCACTGGCTAATTCGCTAATTAACGACAAGGCGCGGCGATTTGCGACTTCCAATTCAGCGCGGTTAACTCCTCTTTCGTATCTACCAGAAGCTTCACTTCTTAAGCCAACACTGCGAGAAGAACGGCGAATTGCTACGGAATCAAATAAAGCGGCTTCTAAAACTAGGCTTTCGGTACCTTCATGGACTTCGCTTTCTTCTCCACCCATGACTCCCGCCAGTGCAACGGGTTTTTCGTTGGCGGTGATTAATAAATTTTGGGATGCTAAAGTGCGAGTTTGCCCATCCAGGGTTTTGAGGGATTCTCCAGCAGTGGCGAAGCGGACGCCGATGGTTAAATTTTCGCTACTTGCAACTGATTTTAGGCGATCGCAATCAAACGCGTGCAGTGGTTGTCCCCATTCCAACAACACGTAGTTAGTAATGTCCACGACATTATTTATGGGACGTACTCCCGCAGACCGTAAACGCTGTTGCAACCATTCGGGAGATGGGACAATTTTAACTTGTTCAATGACCGTACCAATGTAAGCAGGACAAGCTTGGGTGTCACCAATTTTTAAAGTTAAATTTCCTGTATTTTTGGTAATTGGCACTTCACTCGGTACAGGAATACTGAGTTTTCCACCAGTCAAGGCTGCTACTTCCCGTGCTACGCCTACCATACTCAACGCATCAGCGCGATTAGCAGTTGCCGTGAGGTCTAAAATGACATCATCTAAACCCAACAACGGACGCACATCACTGCCCAAGGGTAAATTTTCCTGGGTAAAAATATGAATTCCGTCTACATCAGTGGGTAAACCAAGTTCTTTTAAAGAACAAATCATGCCCTGGGAGGGGACACCACGCAGTTTTGCAGGTTTAATTTTTAAGTCGATGTTGGGTAAGTAAGTACCCGTAGTTGCCACTGGCACATAGATATCTGCCTTGACGTTAGCAGCGCCACAGACAATATTTAAAGTCTCATCTGCGCCAATATCGACTTGGCAAACACTTAATTTATCAGCATTTGGGTGGGGTTGACGCTCAAGCACTCTACCCACAACCACGCCATTAGCCCAAGTACGGCGGTCTTCAATATCTTCTACTTCAAACCCCGCCATAGTCAGGGTTTCGGCTAATTCTTCTGGACTAAGTTTTATCTCTACTAGTTCGCGCAGCCAATTGAGAGAAATACGCATGGAGTGTGCTGGTTTTAGGAATCGTCTGTTGCTCTCATTTTAGAGTGTCTGTTAGCGTAGCGATCGCTATTCACTCTGCAATTCATAGCCTTTCACTTGAACAATCCTACTACGTTAGACTAGCAGAACAATCCCCCATGCTAATCTTTTCTTCGTGTTTTGCACACATATCATAAAGGTAACCGACGAGTCAACTTTGAATTATCCTAGTGGCGTGTCAAGGCTAAAATAAATTCATAAATAATTGATGCCCTATCCATTCTATGACCATAGCTCAAGAATTAGATTCTCAAGAAGGCATCCCTGGTGATGTTATATTTCCCCCTGGTGATTTATATAGTGATGAACCTCCCTTGGAAACCGAACTACATTTACGACAAATAATTTTACTTTTAACATGTCTAGAATTGTTCTGGCGAGATAGAAATGATTTTTATGCAGCCGGAAACTTGACTATCTACTACAGTCCACACCAACGCAAATCAGAATCTTTCCGAGGACCAGACTTTTTTGTAGTGTTGGGAACCCAACGCAAAACCCGTAAGAGTTGGGTAGTCTGGGAAGAAGATGGTAAATATCCGAATTTCATTCTAGAAATTTTGTCAGACTCAACAGCGAAGACAGACAAAGGTTTAAAAAAAGAAATTTATCAAGATACTTTCCGGACTCCTGATTATTTTTGGTTTGACCCATACACATTAGAATTTGCAGGATTTCATTTAGTAGATGGAAAATATCAACCTCTGCAAGTAAATGAACAAGGATATTTATGGAGTCAACAGTTAGGGTTATATCTAGGAATTCATCAGGGAATATTGCGGTTTTTTACACCAGATATACGACTAGTACCAACACCTGAAGAAACGGCAGAACAGACAGAAGAAAGATTACAACAAGCAGAACAAAAGGCAGAACGGTTGGCAGCAAAATTGCGAGAGTTTAATATCGATCCAGATACAATTTAGATTACTGCGATCGCATGGTACACCCTATTTCAGGTAAATGAAGTACACGGGTAGGGGCACAGCCATGTTCCCTACTACGATTATGATTCAGTTAGTCGGTGGGAATTATATCATGTCCGGGAAAAGACTTATTATTTAGACCGACGCAAAGACACGGGGACGCTCTGACGCGGAGATTTTTTTGATAAGTGATTAGGCGGACATGATATTACAGCGTTTTTCATCTATTTGAACCACAATCCTCGGTAGGGTAGCACAGCGGTGCTACCCTACAACGCGGTTTATTTACCTGAAAATTGCTGTAAGCGAACTATATTAATAAAAGTTGAGTTTTCTATCTAGGAAACGCTGGGTATTACAGAACGAACGGCGTTGATAAAATTTTGAGCATAACTGTGGGTTGAGAAATCGAGGGCGCGTTGTCGTGCGGCGATTCCGGCACTTCGGGCAAATTCTTGCTCGTCAAGATAGCGGAGAATAGCGATCGCTAATTTATCCGCATTGCCGTAAGGTGTTAATAGTCCATTGATGCCATCTGTAATAATCTCCGTTGGCCCGCCTGCATCGCCAGCAATCACAGGTTTTCCCAACGCCATCGCTTCAATAATCACAATACCAAACGGTTCTTTATCAGATGCATGGACAAATACATCCATCGCCTGCACCCACTCTGGAATATTGCGCTGTAACCCAGCCATAATTACTTGTTCTTTCAAGCCTAAAGCAGCGATTTCTGCTTTTAAAAAGTCCTCATAATCCGGTTCCAAATCGTGCTTACCACCAACTACTACACAATGGGCATCGGGATACTGCTGTAAAATTTTGGGCATTGCTTGTACCAATACATGCATTCCTTTCCATCGTTGCAATCGTCCGACAATTCCAATCAGTGGCCCCTGCAAAGGTAAGCCCAACTTTCGCCGTGCTTCTTCAGGAGAAGGTAAAGCATCAGGTTCAAATCGGTCTAGTGCTACACCAGGATAAACCAATGGTGTTGGTCTGTGCGGCCAAATCTGCGCTTGTGCTTGCTTGCCATCTTGGGAGAGGGTAATAATTGCCCGTGCTGGGATTAAAGTAGCCAGCCGTACTAACCAAGTTTTATCGCTAGGCACTTCTAGCTGATACCACACAGCAGGTAACCCCGCCAACATCGCCGCCAAACCTCCGGATATGTGCGTAATCCACATCCAATTAACGATTATATCTGCATGTTCCTCGCGGGCGATCGCAGCTATCCGGAAAACAGCAGCAATAAAACGGTGAATTTGGCGTAAACGTCCACTTTCCACAACTCGCGCATCGATGCCAAGGGACTTTACTTGTTCTACCATCGGGCCGTTTTCTAAAAATATCACTAGCCACTCGACACCAGCATTACGTCCCTGCTGCATCAAATCCCAAAGCATCATTTCACCGCCGCCTCGTTGTTCGGCTAGTGGCATTACAATAATTGCTTTCATAATTTTAACCCGTCTATTTAATAAAAGTGTTTCTCTACTTCTGACTCCTGAATTCTGAATTCTGACTCCTGACTCCTGTTTACTTTTCTTGATGAAGATAATACTTATGTCCTGCCATAGCCATAGCTAAAAATCCCCAAAGAATCATGCCTGCTACACTCAACATGCCACTACCAATAACTAGTTGTGTAGCAGAGCTAATGCCAATAGCGCGGGCAGCACTGATAAAACTATCAAACCGTCCTTCACTATATTTGCTAACACTAACAATTAACAAGATTAATCCACCCATATAAAAAATTGCTCCAAACCAACCAAGGGTAAAAAACATATCTAAAATGCCACTGTCAATTACCACTACTTCAATTTGACCGGTTTTTTCGTTGACCTTCCAGATATTTCCTAATCCGTTACCTAAAGCATTAGAAAGAGCTAGACTTAGGTTTTTGTCGTAACTTTGCGATCTATCTTTAAAACTGTTATCTTCTTCCAGATTAGAAAAAGTTTGCAACCGCTCTGACACAACATGAGAAATTGGTTCGATAGTTGTCAATGGCACAACACAAATTGCCATGACCACAATTATGGTTATTAGGCGCATTTGAATCCGGGTTTTGACTGAACCCACAATCATAATTACTCCGAATAACCAGCCGCCCCAATTTGTACGCGCTTGTGTCAATAAAAAAGATAAATAACCAACGGCTGAGGCAGGAAAAATTAAACTTCCGGAACTGGTAAATAACAACAGCAACCCAGCTTGCATCACAGAACCAAAGGGACCGACTGAATGTAATGTACTCCAGACGCGCATCCCAAAAGGCACAGGATTTCCAGAACTCATGAATAGTTTTGATTCTATAAGCCAGTACCTATCCCACTCAGGCGCGACAACGAATTGATATACACCATAAGCTCCTAAAATCAACACACACCAGAGAAATGTTCGCTGAAAATTTCGCCGATATACGGGGTAATCTCGCCAGTTAATAAATAAGTGAAAAGCAAAAATAATTGGGCCTAGCCAATCCAATAAACCGCGTGCTACAGGGATTGGTGCATTATAAATGAGACCTATCAAAAAGCCGTAGAAGACTCCGATAAAAGCCAAAACAAACGGTAAACCTCCTTGGCGAGAGGCGCTTTTAAAGCGGCGCAAAAAAGTTGCGATGGTCACAAACACCACTAGATATGGTGCTATGAGCATCTGACGGGTAGGGTCCCAGCCTACGCGATAGTCAACTAAGCGGGTAGCTAAGGGCGTGAGAAAGCATATCCACCAGGTAAAGCCGATGTAGAGAATGGGATGGCGCAAGTATAAAAACACGGCTACTACTAAAGCTGTCACCGGAAAAATTAGGCGCAATGCAGCAGTAGCACCAGCAAAATAGCAAACTACAGTTAATAGTATAAAGCCGGCGATCGCCATCCACCCCTGTGGCGATCGCTCCTCAGGAGAATAGTTTTCTTGTGAAAAACTATTGTAAAGTATCTGTTTAGAAATCATTCAATTACGAATTACGAATTACGAATTACGAATTCTCTACATCCTTGCCAACGTCCACGCCAAGATGCTAACAATTTTTTACTTGCTAACTGTCCTTGACTAGGTAAAAATCTCAGCCATTGGATGAAGCCAAAACTATCGCAGGTTCCAACTAATATTGCCCAGAATAAAAATACAACTTGGCGGATAAATGATAGATGTTCTAATAAAACTAAGGTTTCATTATGAACTAAATTAATCAAGGCAATTTCATTAAAATTGTTTCGCTGATCTTCATCAAAACGTTGTGCTGGGTAATGTTCTACGGCAACATTAGGATCGTAAATTATCTTCCAACCAGCTCGCTTTAATGCCAGAGTAAATGCCATTTCAAAATGTACTTGCGCTCCAGTACCTCGCATCCGCTCGTCAAAGCGCAATTGCCCAATAGCTTCTTTGCGAAAACTCATGTTTACGCCTTTGAGAATATCAACTTCGCGGGCTTCTCCTACTCCCAGATGATGGTTGCCAATTACGCGCCCAAACCACTGCAACCTACCAACTATTGGGCGGGAGTCGTCTTCTAATTTGCTCCCGTGGTGTATCCAATCACGCCCACCCAGACCGCCAAGGCGACTATCACAAGCAAAGTAAGCGGCGATGCGCTCTAACCAATCGGGATGGGGTGCAGCATCATCATCGGTAATGGAAACAATATCGCCCTCCACCTCTGCCAGTCCGGCATTCAGGGCTGCTACTACCCCCGGTTGTGTGACTTTCACAGTTTGTAGTGGCAGCTTGTCTGCTTTGAATTGGGCTAGAAATTCCCAAGTTTCTGTATCCGTATCACGGACAACCACTATCACCTGATCAACTGGTTTGATTTGCTCCTGTAGCGCCAAAAGGCAGCGTGAGAGGTCTTGTGGACGGCGATAAGTTGGTATGAGAACGGTGTTCCGCATTCTTGCTTAACTCCTCGAATAAATCCACATAAGTTTGTGCCATAGTAGTCCAGCTGTGTTGTTCTGCCACAGAACGAGCAGCTTGACCCATTTGTTGCATCAGCGATCGCTCACTCACTAAGGACATTAGCGCCACAGCCAATGCATCGATATCATCTGAGTCGGGTAAGACGATGCCGCATTCTGGCGTTACTAACTCTGCACCGCCGGTAGCTGTGGCAGTAATTACTGGCAGTCCTGAAGCAAGTGCTTCTAACAATACCAGGCTACAAGCTTCATATCGGGAAGGAAAAATAAATAAATCTACCGATCGCATAATTTCGGGGATATCACGGCGAAATCCCACAAAATGGACGCGATCGTTTAACCCCAAAGATCCTGCTAGCTGAGGGAAGGGACTATCTTCAATGTGACCCACCACCACCAGATGTAAATCGGGAACTTTAGTTAAGGCGTGGAGGATTGTATCTAAGTTCTTTCTGGGTGTGCGGATGTCTCCGGCGAACAGCGCGAGGGTGACATTTTCTGGTAAACCTAATTTTTGGCGATTGCTTTTACCAGGAGTAAACTCTTCTAGGTCTACTCCATTCACAATTACGCGAATCCGAGAACGAGGTACACCAATGTTAATTAATTCCTGGGCTACCTTTTCGGATACCGCTACAACGACCTTAGCTTTTTGGAAAGCTTGTTTTTCCCAACGGGCATTAAAAGCGGTAAATAGCCACTGATATAAGCCATATAAGTCTCGGCGGTTGCGGGAAATATGAACTGGCGATCGCAACCATGAACTATGGACAAAATGTACAGCATTCACATCAGCAGCAGCCATATTAATGGCGCCATTGATTTTGATTAAATCAAAGTTTGAGCGATGTTGACGCAACCAATTTGCACTTTTTTGGGCAAAGATGAAATTACGTAGAAATTCGGTGGGATACCCTTGGACTGGAATTTTAATCCAATTAACTTGAGTGTTGTGTTCTAGTTCTGGGGCGATTTCACTTGCTAATAATGTTAGGTGATGACCGCGACGAATTGCTTCGTTAGCAACTTCGTAGTTCACTCGGCCTTGACCATCACCTTTTTTGATTTTATGGGTAACAATGCAAAGTTTCATACAGTACTTTATTTAGGGAGAAAAGCTCACGCAGAGGCGCAGAGGCGCAGAGAGTTGAGGAGAATTTTCTTTTCTTTCTTTTCTTTGCGTCCTTTGCGTCCTTGGCGGTTCGTTAAAAAAAATAATTTACTTCAGAATAATTGCTACATAGCGGTTTCCATTCAGATGCGGTATAACATTATATCGCCAGGTGTAGGGGCACGGCAGTGCCGTGCCCCTACAGGTGTACCGCTATATTATTTCGATACTCCTATTAACTTATTCGTCAAAATTCGCGGAGTAAAACTGAGAATCAGTGCAACTAAAGTTCGCCAATTAAATTTTTGTTTTTTCAACGCCTGCCAAAAATATGGACGTGCTGCCGCTATCTGTTCGCTTCGCAGTAAACCAATTCCCAATGTAGTATTAGCTTCCGACCATTTTTGTTGAAAGTGCGTCCTAAATTCTTCTAGACGACTGTCTTCCATAAAGACTTGATAACAAAACATTTCGCTTTTAGCTTTGCGAATTTTTGCCTGTACATCTCGACTACCACTGAGCATGGTATCAGTTTGTTCGTGGGCACGATATCGCGTTAATCTTTCTGGATAGTAGTAAGCACCACGACCAGATATACAGCAGAGGTAGGTTAAATATAAATCCCACATTCCACCAACTTCTGAGGGAATACTATCCCAATCAACAGAGTGATTACGAATTACACAAGATGCGGCAGTGGGTATACTTTTATCTATTAACCCAATTTTAGAGAAAGCTTGATGAATTCCTGGTGTTAGTTTGTCCCGCTGATAACCACGTGTATTCTCTTCAGTTCCAATATAATTAATTATGCCATTTGCATCTATGATATATTGGTCACAAAAAGCGAGAATTAACTGAGGATTTTCTTCTAATGGTGGTACAAGCTTGGCTAAAAAGTCTTGATTCCACATATCATCATCATGAAGGCTAGCAACATATTTACCTTGCGCCATTTTAAAGGCGTGTTGCTGATTAGCAAGCATACCTACGTTTTGCTCGTGTCGCCAAAATCGAATGCGTGAATCACCAAAAGATGCGACAATAGCTTGGGGATTTTCTGGACTGCAATTATCAGAAACAATAATTTCAATATTTTGATAAGTTTGTTGAACAGCACTAGCGATCGCTTGCTTCAGATAATCTGGTCGATTATAAGTCGGGATAATAACGCTGACCAATGGTTCTTGATGCAATGACATATTTTTCTCTCTTAGTTTATTGAGGATTTTTATATAACTTTTTACCTGAATAATCAAATTCAGCTATTGTTTTTGCATAAATTGTTTGTAGATTGTTCACATGATAATTCATTGTGAATTCTTTCATCAATAAAGCATGACCTTGTTTGCCCATGTCTCTACTTTTTTGATAATCTGTAGACAAATAATTAATTGCTTGGGCTAGTTGTTTGATATCATTAGGGTGAACAAGAATACCCGTTTCTCCATCTCGTAAATGTTCGGGAATTCCTCCGACTGCACTACCAATTACAGGTCGATAACGAGCATAAGCTTCTAAGGTTACAAGACCGGCAGGTTCAGGCCAAACACTGGGAAAAATGACTGCAAAACACTGTTGATAAAGTTGATTTATTTTATGGCGATCGCACCAACCATGCCAAGTAATCCGGTGATTCAATCCCAGGGTGTTTGCTAGCTTTTCTAACCGTGGTCGTTCCCATCCTTCCCCTGCAATATCAAGTTGAATTTGCGGGTCTGTATGTATTAAGGTTTTAATCAACCATTCCAGACCTTTATCGGAAACAATCCGACCAGCAAACAAAATTCTCTGATTTTTGTGGACTTCTAAACTTAAAGGTGCAGTTGGTGTTTGGGGTACAGAAATACCACAGTGTACTGTTACAGTTTGTTCGGCTGGTATGCCGTTTTTAATTAACTGTTGACGTACATACTCGCTATTAGCAATAAAGGTAACTTTTATCTTTTTTAAAATATCTAAAAACTGCTGAGTTCGTTGAATTTCTCTAACAGTTCTTAAGGGTTTACGGCTACCACATTTATCTACTAATTTACCCCAGGTACATCCTAAGTAAGAAAAATTGCGATCGCAGATTGTTTGCTGTCCAGCTAAATACTTTGTGCCACTAGGACAATACAGTGAGTGATTATGAACGCTGAATATTGTAGGACATTCGCCTGTGAGCTGCAACAGTAAATCTGGACTATGGAGGTGCAATAATTTGAACTGACTTTGGTCAACATTATTGAGTGATTTAATTACGCGATCGCTAATATCAGGTGTACGATGTTCAAATAGAGAAGCTAAATAAGTTTCAACACCTCCGCCCTCACCAACCTCAAAATTTGAGCATTGGTAAATCAGGTTTTCTGCAAAAATTTCCTTGTGCAACTGCTTGGTATGATTAATTATTTTAGGCATTAACTATCACTTATTATTTACTTTATTTTTTAATTAATTTAGCATAGGCTAAAATTAATCAGTTTAGAATAAAAATTTAAGATGAATTAGCCATAAGATAGAATGATTCTGAGTTCTAGATTATGACTTCTGAATTCTTCTTCAAATCCCAACATTAAACCAAAATTTATGTCTGACATCACTTACATAATGTCTGAGAGCAATGTTTTTACTTGCAGATTTATCTGGATAGATGAACTGATCTTCTACATGGAGGACATATTTCTTTGAGCATAAAGGCTGACCATGATTATGGTGCATTGTCAAATGTACAATTGTTTGTTCAGTAAAATAACTAGGATTTTCTTGAAGATTTGCTAAACGTTCAATGGCAAAAGTCCAGTCAAATTCATGTCTAAATAATATAAATCCGCCATTTACTGGATTTGACTTTTCAGAATCATCATAGATAATTCGCTCGTCTAGTGACATAGAACAATCAGGTAGGTAAAGAGAGTATTTATTATCGGAGTTACTCAAATTGATTAAGTCTATACCACCGGGAAAAAATAAAATATCTGAATCGGTATAAATTGTAGTTCCATTAATAGGAATTGACATTAATGCCGACAATTTTTTGCCCATTGGATGGAGTTGGGCATAGTCAAGAACACATTGAGGTAAATCCGTTCTTACAAAGTTTTGTAAAAGTACTACCTGAACGCAGGGATGGATGCGGCGGAGTAAATTACAACTAGAGTCAGTATAACTGCCATCAGAAACCACAGTGAATGTATCTGGAATGCCAACATGACGGATGAATGAGCGAATACTTGCTACTTGTTCTGGCAAATCGCGTTCGCATGATAAGGCATAAACACTTATCGGAACTTGCCGAGTTTGTTTAATCGGGATGCTGACAATCTGAGAAAGGGCAGCTTTATATAAAGAGCGATTAAATTTACCCTGAATTTTAGCAGTGTGGTAGCCTAAATTTACCATTGATTTTTCCTCCTTAAAATTGTAAATAATTGGGTAGGATCATGAATTCGTAATTCCCAAATTACGAATTACGAATTACGTTAGCGGAGCGTTAGCGAGTCATCGAGCGTCATTACGAATTATGGTATTGCATCTGGTGATATTCCCAAAGCTTGCCTTGGCGTCCGAGCAGTTCTTGATATTTACCCTGTTCTACTATCCTTCCTGCTTCGAGTACCACGACTTTATCTGCTTTAGCAATAGTAGAAAGACGGTGAGCGATCGCAATTACTGTTCTCCCAACAGATAGCTTTTCTAATGAATCTTGAATCAAGCGTTCTGATAGAGAATCTAAGGCGCTGGTTGCTTCATCTAAAATCAAAATTTCTGGGTTCCTTAGTAGCGCCCGCGCAATAGCAATTCGCTGTCTTTGTCCTCCAGATAATCTAACACCCCTATCTCCTAATTGGGTATTAAAACCTTCGGGCATTTCTAAAATAAATTCTAGTGCATTCGCTAATTTAGCAGCTTCTTGAATTTCATCATTCGTAGCTTCTGGAGTTCCATAAGCAATGTTCTGCCAAACAGTGGTATTGAAGATAAAAGTATCCTGACTAACAACAGCTATTTTGCGACGTAGAGAGTTAATTTCAAACAATCTGACATCAATTTCATCGATGTAAATATTTCCCTCTGTAGCATTATAAAATCTGGGAATTAAATCAGCAAGTGTTGTTTTGCCAGCCCCAGATGCTCCGACTAATGCCGTCATTTTTCCCTTTTCAATAGTTAGGGTAATATTATGTAGCACTATATTGTTATCGTCGTAGCCAAAATCCACACATACTAGATTGATTGAGCTTTTTAAAGCATTAAATTTAAGATGTCCATTTTGAAAATAATTTTTATCATCACTTTTTAAGAGGTTTTTAATGTTATCTGCTGAGCCATGTAAAGTGCTGAGAAATGCTCTTGTACCATTAATATCTTGAACGAATGGGATAAAACGAAATAGCACAAAGAAAAATGTTAGTAAAGAAGCAACTTGTAGTGTTCCATTACTAACCAGGCTAGTAAATGCCAAAATAATCATTCCCACCAAGACTGTAGTAGCTACCCCTTCAGCAATTGGCTTGACAAGTGTCCAAGTGAAGACAACTTTAGTTGTACTACTTACTATTTTGTCGCTAGCTTTGTAGTAACGCTGGCGCTCAAATTCTTGAGTACCACAGGAATGAACAGTGCGAATGCCATTAATAAATTCTACGGCTGTTGATGTAAAATTAGCATTAGCAGTTGTCAGGCCAAAACTTGATTCTCTGACTCTGGCATTTAAGTTGGATAATCCTACACCTAAAAGTGTAAATAGTAGTGCTGAAATTACAGTTAGCTGCCATGATATCAAAAACATTGATATTAAGTAGACAACAGTTGTTAGCCCTCTAGTAAATAAAAATGCTCCGCCACTAAAACCTTGTCTGATTTTTTCAATTTCTGTGGTAATTGTGTTAATCAACTCACCAGAACGAGTTTTGGAAAAGTAACTTAGCGATAAGGCTTGTAATTGTTCAAAAATTTGTTTACGTAAGCGATCGCCAAGATGCAATTGAGATAATTCAATATAAACTTGTGCAAAATAATTGAAGGCAACACGTAGCCAAGTACTGAGTAAAATCAGCGAAGATATGCGATATAGACGATTAAGTGCCGATGTATTAGCTCCCAAGATCCAAATATCAAACCATCCTATTCCTGTCTGGACAGGTTGAGCATTGGGACTAGTTAAGCTTTGCAAAAATGACAGCAGGAAACCAATACTGACACCTTCAAATGTTGCTGCAAGAATCGAAAATATGAGAGCTAAAGTTGCAATCTTGCGAAAGTGTGTAAATTCTCGCAATATCAAATAATTTTCCTGCCAGAAGCTGGTAGCTTTTAGCAGTTTGCGGAGTTGTTGGGGAACTTTGAAAAGCATGTATTTTTCTAACAATAATTTGACACGTAAGGAGATCGAATTTTGGATTTTAGATTTTGGATTTTAGATTGAATTACAAATCCAAAATTCAAAATCTAAAATTTGCACAGTCAGAATTCAGAATCATTGGTAAATCATTTTATTCAAATTCTTCAACTTGGATATCAAATTCTTCTGAATTCTAGATTCTGAATTCTGACGATGAAACCATCAATTACCGTACAGATAAATTTCGGAATTCGGAATTCTGTATTCTGAATTCTGTATTCTGAATTCTGTATTCTTCTTCAATGATTTGTATTGCATCTGCTAAAGTCCAAGAACGAGATCCGATTAAACTCATGTCACCGCGCAATACGTTAAATAAAAGTGGTAGATTGTCGAGGCTGTATTTATGCATCCAGCGTCCTAGCGGTGTGATGTTGTACTTTGCTGTGGTGGAAAATCGAATTGCTCGAAAAAGTCTACCTCTTTCTCCAACATGCCATTCATGACAAAAAAGTGACTCTGGGGAGAAAATTTGCATCAATATAATCAATCCCAGAATAACTGGACTGAGTAATAACAGCAAGAAAAAACCAACAATCGAATCAATTATTCGCTGTAACCATCTCAAGGTTTGATTACCTTGTTTTAGCTGTTTATTCCTAGCGGGTATGTGGAGGAATATTGGCTTATGAGCTTGTTCACATGCATCTGCCCAAAACTGTAGCAAATCTTCACCCAGTTTTGCATCTATGCTGACCAAATTTACAGGAGAATGTTTTAAGCATTCTACTAGCGATCGCTGACTATTTAACGAAGGCAAATATGGTAGTTTAGCTCGTCCTAGCGGCTTTACCAACAGTTTACCCCGTCGCCACAGGAGTGTGCAGTCCCCAGAGCGATGATCTTGGTGTTGCGAGTTTAGATCATAGAAATTCTCTAGAGATGGAATGATTGAAGTTGTCATACGTCTTTGGGTTTATACAAGAGTGATTTGCTGAGGCGTTACCAAAGGCTATCAAGCTAATTCGTAAGTAAGAATTCAGAATTCAGAATCCAGAATTCTGAATTAATAAGGTTTAGATGACCAAACTTGATAATTTGAACAAAATCAAGCAGGTATACAATCATTGATTTTCAAGTAGCTACTCATAGGAGAGAGGTGTAGAGAAAAATTACCTATGAATCTACAGCAGATTTCAAGAAGTGTGAATTACACCATCTAGGTCTGGTAGCTAGACCCAGAGCTTATTGTAATTCTGTTAGCGCAGCGGGGCGTAGCGCATTCTGACTCCTGAATTCTGAATTCTGCTGAGGTGTTTCTTGTGTCGATAAATTTAACAAAACGAGTTCACTCTTGTGTTCTAACTTTTTGGAAGTGCTTTAATCTCTAGAATATAGGACTCTGTAGAAATAGCGATCGCTCAAATAAATTCTTTATTCAGTCTTTAATTCCTCAGTGATTTCTCTTAAAACCTATAAAGATAGCATAAATATACCGAAATTTTCCTGATAGTAATAAATCTAAATTTTAATAGGTTTTGATACATTTGTAGGGTAGCACAGCTGTGCTACCCTACCATGTTGAAAAGATATGTGCATAGCGCACCAATACGGTTCGGTTAAGGTTTTGCGATCAAAATTCTAGATCGCAAAGACGCGATAAATCGTAGGGGCACAACATGTTGTGCCCCTACCCGTGTACTTCATTTACCTGGAATACGCTGTATGTTGGGTTTCACTGGCTCACCAATGCCCCATACCGAATCTATTTTTCCACAGCTTGGCGCAGGGCTAATTGCTGTTGTTTTACATAAGGTACGTAATTACTGCTAGAGTTTGATACCCCATTTGCTACAACTCCAATCAGATTTAACTTGCTGAGCATGGCTGTAGCTTGAGTCAGCTGGCTTCGGGTCACAATACCAATGCTTGCCACCATGACCACACTACGAGAAGATGATGCAGTGAGCATAGCATCCACCATGCCGAGAACTGGCGAAGCATCTATGAGTACCAAATCATAGTTTTCCTCAAATGCTGCCATCAATTGCATCATCCGGGGAGAACTCAACAGATTAGCTGGGTCAGCAGGTTTTGGACCAGCGGTCAAAATATCGATGTAGGCTGAGCCTGAGTACTGAACACTAATCTGGTTGGGTAAAGTTGCATCGCTAGCCAGTAGAGTTGAAAGCCCCTGTTCATTGGGAAGATTTAGCTGTTCGTGCAAACTAGGGTCGCGTAAGTTGGCATCAATTAGCAGTACCCTTTTATGTAAACGCGCAGCACTCATTGCCAAACCCAACGCTAAAGCTGATTTACCTTCATCCGGCAAAGCCGAGGTGACCATCAAAGACTTCAAATTAGAAACAGTATTTAAAAGTTCAATGTTTTTGTAAATCAGATCCAGCGATTCCCAACGCGGTGGAGATTGTAATATTTGAATTGTCCAAGGTGCGAGAACTTCTGGCTTGCCAAAAGGCAATTTAATCATTGATTCTCTCGGTTTGGCTGGCGGTAATTTGGGAGTTGTTCCTAACAATGGTAAGGGTATTTGCTTCTCTAATTCAGCAGTGGTGTGAACTGAATCATCAATCGATTCCCGAATAAAGACAGCAATTCCTCCTAACATTAACCCAACCACTCCACCTAACAGCAAATTCTGCTGAAGATTAGGGCCTAATTGTCCGCCTTTTTGAGGTTCTTCTACGACTTCCCAATTAAATCCACCCTTAGCGAGTTCTTGCCGTAATTGTTGTTCTGCCCTTAAAAGCTGCTCTAATCTTTCACGGCTAAATTGTAGCTGGGGTAGCATCCGGTTGTAATAAGCCAACAAAGGTGGAAAGCGTTTGATTTCAAAACGCAGTTCGTTCTCTTTCTTGGCTAAAGTTTGATCCCGCGCACTTAAAGCAACTAAATTTGTTTGCGTTTCTACTAACTGACCAGCAAGGTTGAGATCAATTTGACCAAGCTGTCCTTTTTCCAGGAGAGAGTCTCCAGAGATGAATGAACTAGCAGACTTTTCGCCTAAAGTTCTGCCTACTTCTTGTTGCAATAATTCTTTTTGACTTTGAAGCTGTTCTTTGAGCTTTTGTACACTAGGAGTTTGATCTGTAAAACGTAAGCGTTCTTGTGCTAACGCCAGTTCTGTTTTTTGGATTTCGTTGAGTAAGCCTTGATAGCGAATAGACTGACTCAGACGAGAAGCTACTAAAGCATTCTGTGGAGAACGATTAAGCTGTTCTTCTAAAGATTTTTGGCGTGCTAAAGCTTCACCATATTGAGAACGAGTTGTTTGCCGTTCTTGACCAATATTATTTAAAGCTGTCTCAATCGCTTTAGCTTGTGATTCGGGATCGATTAAATTTTGGTTTCTGCGAAATCTTTGGAGGTTTGTCTCAGCCGCTTTTACTTCTTCACTGGCTTTACCTAACTGTTCTCTAATAATTTGCAGACCCTTTTGTAAACGCGAATCCTGTTGTTGTTTGTTGTATTCGACATAAACTTGTCGAATTGCACCTAAAACTTTTTGGGTTTTTTCTGGGTCTTTATCGGTGTATTCAACTTGAAATATTTTAGTAGCAACATTATCTTCTTTGCTTCTTAATTGAGTTAAGTTCAAAGAACCTTTAATCTCACCACTACTGATGTCTGGATATTCAGACTGGAGTTTATCAACTGCTTTTTGAATCAGACCCGAACTTTGCATCAAGTTAAGCTGGGTTGCAGTATCTATCACCACATTAGAATCGGTAAACTGGTTTTCTACTCCACCTGCTTCTTTCTTACCTTGATAGTTAGGTTCTACTAGCAGTTGCATGGAACTTCTAAAAGTTGGCTTGGTATTGAAAGTTACCATGCCTGCAATACTAATAGAACCGATAAATACTACTAAAAACCAAGGAAATCTCCGCACCAAAACAGTAAACATTTGTCCATAGCTTGGTTCAGTTTCTGAAACTGGAGTTATATGAGGATTTAGACTAGGTTGAACCACTTTTATTATCCTTCCGAGAATCTACGCTAAGAGATAAAAAGAATTCAGAATTCAGAATTCAGAATCCAGAATTCAGAATTCAGAATTCAGAATTTAATCAATTGTTGGTAAACTAGTAAATATTGGATTTAATCACGAACTTAAACCCATTATTTCGCCAGCTTTCCAGAAATTATGCTGAATTCTGAATTCTGACTCCTGAATTCTTTATGTATTAAAGATGCACACCACAAGCTTGGTTAATAATTCGCTCAACTCTACTAAAGAATGCATTTTCAGAAAAGTTTGCTACTGCATGATTACGGATGCGATCGTAATCCCAAGAAATTCCCTTGCCCTCTAGTAATGCAACTTGTAAAGATTCGGGTGTTTGCCTTTTGAAAAAGACTCCGGTTTCACCAGGTATTTGAGTATCTAATACTCCACCTGCTCCATAAGCAATAACTGGTGTGCCGCTAGCATTAGCCTCTACTGGAACTAATCCGTAGTCTTCTAAAGCTGCAACGATAATGGACTTCGCTTTAGAAAATAAGTCTTTGCGTGTCTTGTCGCTGACGTGTCCCAAAAACTGAATATTTTGTAATGCTTTGGATTTTAAACGTTCTAGTTCTGGTCCATCACCTGATATTAATAACTGCCAGCCCAACCAATTAAAAGCTTCGACTATGACATCAAGACGCTTATAGCTAATCATCCGAGCAGAGGCAAGATAATATTCATCTTTAATATCAGAAAAAACAAACTTACTAGTATCAATTGGATAGTTAACCATCATTGCCTGTTTGCCATAAATATTTTGAATTCGGCGGGCAACAACACTAGAATTAGCAATATAAAGGTCAGGTTCCTGTGAATATTTTAAGTCTACCTTTCTCATAACTTGGAAGACTTGCTCGATTAAAGGAGTAAAATATTTATAGTCTCCATACTCCTTTAAATAAGTTGCCGTATCCCATAAAAAACGAGTCACATTATGGCAAAAGCAAATGTGTCGAGCATTGGGATTTTTTCGCACTGCTTTAGCAAAGCTAGTGCTACTACTAATAATCAAATCGTAGTCTTGCAAATCCAATGCACGAAAAGCAGGAAAGTATAAAGGAGCCATTGACCTAAAATACTTTGCTGCACAGGGAATATTTTGTAAGAATGTTGTGTTGACTATGCGATCGCCAAGATCGATAGTTTTTTGCGGATCGTACAGAGATGTAAAAATGTCTGCTTCGGGATAACGCTTACAAAGCAGCTCAAATACACGCTCTGCCCCACCCCGCTGGGTTAAATAATCGTGGACTAGAGCAATTTTCATGGATTTTAAGAAAATGGGGAATGGGGAATGGGGAGTGGGGAGTGGGGAGTTAGGAGTGAGGAGTTAGGAGTTAGGAGTTATTCTCCCCCTGCCTCCCCTGCCTCCCCTGCTCCCTCATCCCACTGTTGCCAAGATTTTCTCTGGGGCGAAATAGCTGTTTTGCTCGGCTCGTAGTTGGTCGCAAAGTCTACCTTCGGGTAATTCTACGTCGTCGTATGTGAGGACTTGATCCTTAGCAATGTCTCGTTTGAGGCGACATCCTTCGGCTAAACCCATTGGTAGGAGATTTTGCTGTTGGACGATATCGGAATTCTCGCATTGTCCGTAGGTCATGTAGTAACCGATGCCATCGAGGGTTTCTCCAGCTTTCAGGTCGATTTTGGCGGTGGTGATGACATCTACTAAGGGGCCTGCGATTGGAGACATGACCGCATCACCGAACAAAACAACACGGGCTACAGATAGGGGAACTTCAAAATGACAGAGGTGATAAGGAGTATAGAAGCTGTAAAGGGGACCTTCACCTAATTTGTATAAGTTGAGGTAGTGGCGTTGCTTGGGGTCGTCGTGAGTGGCAAATACATATACGCCAGGGCCGGGTTTTGCTCCAACTACATAATCGACGATACCACCCAGTTCCTTGAGTTGTTCAACATCATATATTTGGGTCATTTCATCGACGTAGCCGTTGAAGTCATAGCCGAGCATTCCTCGTTGGGCGACTTTCATGCCTGTGGCATTAGCAACGATCGCTTGCTCGAAGGAAATTTTGGTTCCGTCGGCAAAGCTAGCCACCATGTGAGGCTTTTGACCCCAACGTCTGGCGAATCCTTCCTGGGTGGTGGGATTGCGATAGGGGTCTTGGAGTCCTTTAATGTTACCGCACAATAGTGGAGTTAAACCAATGCTTTTGACAAATCGGTAGAGGTTCATTTGCACCCCTGGCTGATCGCCATCACAAGCACTGAGTATGACGCCTGCTCTATCGGCATACACTTTCAGGATGGGGCCGATGGTGCCGTCGAGTTCAGCATTCATCATAATCACATGTTTGCAATGGGCGATCGCTTCCATGACGATTTGAGCGCCAAATTCAATTGCACCTGTGACTTCGATGAGTGCATCGATACTCTCGGCGCGACACAGTAACTTAGCGTCTTCTGTGACTGCATATTTCCCATTGGCGATCGCATCTTCTAATTCGCCGACAGTTGCAACAACTTGAATATCTTCAATTCCTGCTTCTGAATAAGCTTGTTTCGCTGCATCAATCTGACGATTGGAAATAGCAACTAACTCCATTCCTGGGACTGAATTGACAATTTGGTTGGCAATTCCTCGACCCATAAAACCAGCACCAATCATCCCAACTTTAATGGGATTGCCTGCTGCTGCTCTGGCTTGTAAGGCGCGATCGATAATAATCATGAACTAAACTCCTTTATAGAACTGTTTGTTGTGTTACAAATTCCGAATAATTTTGTACTTAATAATTCGTTACAATTAATTATTAAGTACATTTTCATAGGCGATTGGTATTAGCGATCGCTATTAACTAGTACAGCACGGCGTAAACAAACCAACGATTTGAAATGTCTCAAACCCTTATGAACAGGTAATTACGAATTACGAATTACGAATTACGAATTCCGCCTTGCGGTACTAGTTGTTTGCTAGACTCTATGAAATAACTCTGTTTTTTAGATTTCTGGTGTTCGATCATTTGCTCCACAGCATTTTTATACGCTTGAGCAAACTTTTCTTTGGTATGATTTGTTCTTGCGTATTCCCATGCCTTTCGAGACATAAGTTTGAGGTCATCTACAGACGAATTGGAAATACTTCTAACTTTCGCCTTAATTTCTTCCAGGGATAGGTTATCGAAAATCACACCAAAATCGTGAACATCCACACCAGATTCGTAGCTTAAAATCGGAATTAACCCAGCTTGCAAACAACTGATTACTGCTCCCGATTGTCCCTCAGAAACCGAAGGATAAACAAGTCCCAGACAGTTATTTGTAACCTCTATAAACTCAGGGCTACTAACATCAATCCAGCCATAAGTATGAATGTTTGGTGTTTCGTAGAGTTCTTTATAGAAAGCCTGCTCAAATTCCTTGTCATTACTAATTGGACCACAAACCGTTAAATGGTATTCTGGCATTTGAGCAAAGGCATCTAAAACTAAATCTAATCCTTTGAGAACTAGAGCGCTACCACCAAACCACAGAAAGTTTTTTCTGACTGCTTCAAAATCTTTCTGTTCGGGATAGGGATAAACAACAGGCGAAGAAATAGGGATACGATACATCGGTTTGTTGGCAAATTTGAACGTACCAACTGTAAAATCGTTGCCCAAAACTGTAGCACAATCAGCATATTCAATTCCCAAATTGGGCATCTCAAATCGCTGTGGACGTAAGGTAATTCCTCTGCGCTGTTGGAGTTCTAGAAGCCTACTGCATTCAGCTGCATTGCGAAATACCATATTAGCAATGTCAACGTGAAAAATTTTGATGCAATCTTTATTCAGTTTCGATGCAAGCGCTTCCATTCGATGACGAATATCAATGAAAAATGCGTAATCTTTTTGAGGAACGAATTTATCATTGTGAAACTGGATGACATCAACGTTGTAGCGCATATCTAAAAAAGTTTGCGCTATTTGCCAAACTTCCCAATACCAAGTATGGTCATTTGGCATTGGCTGGTCTGGTTTTAATAAGAATGGCTCAATTCGATAAGAAAGGAGTACGTTTCCTTTAGAAGGCTGTTTGGGTTTGAGGGAAATAACTTGTAAGGTTTTGGCGTAATTGATGCGGGCTTGGATTTTTTGGGAGAGAAAAGAGATGGTGTTGCTGATAGGGGATGGGATAATATTTGGCATTTGTTTTCACGCAGAGGCGCAGAGGCGCAGAGAGGAGGAGGTGAGGTTATTTGGAAGTTGTCGCGCCAACGGTCATCATTCTTAATAGTGGCCAATTTAAATCTTTTTCGGAGATTTCAGTTACATCTAGAGGCCAATCAATGTTAAAAAATGGGTCGTCATAGCGTAGACCTCGTTCATATCCAGGTGTGTAAAATTCACCTACTTGATATACAACTTCGGTTTCATCTGTAAGTGCTTGATAACCGTGAGCAAACATTTCTGGAACATATAAAGCGCGGCGATTTTCTGGAGTTAGTTCTACGCCTATGTGTGATAAAAAGGTCGGAGATTCGGGACGCATATCAATAATTACGTCGTAAATAGCGCCTTTGGTGCAGCGAATTAATTTTGTTTCTGCTGCTGGTAAAATTTGATAGTGCATTCCCCGAATGGTGCCTTTTTTGTAATTAAAAGACAAGTTACATTGGGCGACTGTTGGCTTCAAACCGCGTGCTTCAAATTCTTGAGCGCAAAAACTCCGAGCAAAAAAACCACGATGATCTGGCTTTTCTTCTAAGTCAATAATGAATGCGTCTTTGAGTTCAGTTTCAGTGAAGATCATATTGATTCCTCTAAGATAAATGTTGATTACAGAAAAGAGACGAACCACAGAGGCGCAGAGGGCACAGAGATATGAGAGATTGAGAGGTATTTGTGTTATTTTTTCTTCTCTTACTCTGTGTTCTCTGCGCCTCTGCGGTTAGTTAAATTAGATATTTTTCCAGCACAAACAGAGTAATTTATGTTTCTAAGTCGAAACTTTAACTGCATCTAACATAGAACGTAACTCTACTCTGGGATAAGTATCATCCCAATATTGCGTACAAAGGTCTGGTCTTTCCGGAGGGTTAGCTGTGTAACAAAAGAATAGTGCTGACCGTTCTTCTGTGCGGACTGTGCCGTGATGCAAAGCATTTTTCGTATCTACAATAATCACTGTACCTGCTGGGCCTGGGCAGGATTTCCAAGCTGATTTAGGGATGACTGGCTTTACTTGTTCATCGTCAATACCCATATAACCTGACTTGAAAAGTTTGTAGTAAAGCTGAATATATTTCCAACTAAATAAAGGGGCTGAAGAACGGGGAATATATTCAAATGGCCCAGTTTTTTGTTCTACATCATTCAAGTAAATGAAGATTTTGATAATGCGACGGTCTTCAGCATCGCTATGCCATAGCAGCGTCCCAAATTGATGTTTACTAGGAAAATCTTTACGTAAATGTACACCGTGAAAAGCAACGGGAAGACCAATATAATTTTCAATGATATTCAGTAGCCTTTTCTCTGTTCCCCAGTTAGAAAATTCTGGTAAGCCTGTAACTGTGGAAATTTGTGGCAACTTTTCATCTAGATGGTCGTTGTTTGGATTTCCCATCTCAGACAATTGCTGGTAAGCAGCCTTGAGGAGTTCAGAGCTAGAGTTTAACCCTAAATCGGCAAGTGTTGTCACATAAACACCGTCTTTTTTAAGAGCATTTAGGATGTGGCGATCGCCTGCTTCCAATGCTGGCAATTTTCTGCTATGCTTCCAACGGGCTACGTAGTATTCAAAGTCAGAATACAATGTAGATATTTTGCGTTTAATTATACTTAACATGACGTAAATCCCTCCTAATTATTGATGTAGAATTATCAATCATCGAGTAGTTTAAGGCTCATAACTCCGCATTTCTTGACTAGATATTTCACTTGATTCTGCTAATTTCAACTCTTTAGAAACCATCACGTCAAAAGCACACAAGCTGACTAAAGCCACAAATGGAACTACTGTTTTGATGGCAGACATAGGCCATCTTCTTAAAGCACCCAAGAAAACTTTCCAGTTGACTTCTTTGCCGTTTTGCAAAAGCATCCGTCTACAAAACTGCTTAGAATATCCATTCTCTTGCAGTTTCAAAATCACTTCCGGTATGTGTTTGTATTGCATTAATAGTGCAGATTTTGGTTCTTTTTGCCAATAACTCACACCAACAACACATTCTAAATAAGTTTCTTTAGTGACAATTACACCACCATTAGCAGCACAATACCCGGCTAAATATGCTAAAGATATCCAGTTATTTTCAGCGTCTGGCCAAATTTGTAAAGCACGTTTTACTAAATCAGTGCGATAGACTGTAGCCGTCAAAAAGATAACTGCACCGACACTTTTTGAAAAACAATGTTCAAATATGGCTTTACCATCACCATCAGCATCTTCACTATCTATATCAAACCAGCGGTTACCAACAATAGTGGGTGGATGAACTGCTTCACCAGTAATTTGGTTGCGGCCAGAAAAGTTGAGGAACAATAATGATAAATCTTCATGTCCTCTGAGTTTACTGATAACATAAGCAACGGCTCTATCCTGAATTGGGTCATCATCACCAATTGTCCAAACATATTTTGTTGTTGCAGAATTTAGGCAATACATAATATTTTTAACTACGCCTAAATTCTTAGAATTTTTATTAGATTTAAATGTGATATTGTTGAGTGTTGCTTGCCATTTTTGTATAACTTCCTGAGTATTGTCTGTGGAACAATTATCAGAAACTAAAATTTCACAGTCGTCTTCAAAACCTTTGATAGCTTGAGCCAGCCATGCTAACTGTTTATTCAGTAATTCAGCACGATTATAAGTAGGAATGGCAATGGTCAGTAATTTAGGCATAGTAGAGTAATGAAATTTGTAAATAGTTTATTGGTGGTTGGATGCCAAATATTTTTATGGCAAATATGCCTTTGAACAAGAAGTAATTCAGGAGTCAGTGGTGAAACAACACACTAAATTATTGGTGTAGCTTATCATAGAGAAAATTTAATGATTCTAACTGTTGCCGATGCTTAGCCACACTAGTTAATTCTGAATTCTAAATTCTGAATTCTTAATTCTGACTCCTGAATTCTGTTATTTAGTAATTACAACGCTATTAAAAGCCTATCAGGAACAGGACAGGGATAAATTTTTACTTCAGGAATTGGCACTACAAATTGTCCACCCCATTGGCCAATAAATGCCATTTGTTCCATAATTTCTTCTTTGAGATTCCAAGGTAAAATTAGTACATAATCTGGTTGTGTTTCACGAATTTTATCCGGATGGAAGATAGGGATATGAGTTCCAGGTAAAAACAAACCTTGTTTGTAGGGATTGCAATCTACTGTGTAATCGAGAAAATCTTTACCAATACCACAGTAATTGAGCAAAGTATTACCTTTAGCAGGTGCGCCATAACCAGCTATTGATTTACCTTCTGCTTTAGCTGTCAAGAGAAAACTTAATAGCTTGTGCTTTGTTGCTTTAACTTTTTCTCCAAATGTGACGTAAGTTTCTATTCGATGTAGTCCAGCAGCGATTTCTTTTTCTTTCAAATGCCTAACTCGTTCCCTAATGCTAGGATAATCAGCATAGTCATGTCTGGCATAAATTCTCAAGGAACCGCCATGAGTTGGTAATTCCTCCACGTCAAAAATTTGCAAGTTGTGTGCTGCAAAGATTTTTTGGATTGTGAGGAATGAGAAGTAAGAAAAATGCTCGTGATAAATAGTATCAAATTGGTTTTGTTCAATGAGTTGCAAAATATGGGGAAATTCCATCGTCAAGATGCCATTTGATTTGAGGATGGCTTTCATCCCGGCGATGAAATCATTTAAATCTGGCACATGAGCTAAAACATTGTTACCTATCAAAAGGTCAGCGAGTTTTCCTTGCATAACCAGTTCTTTGGCAGTTTCAATTCCAAAAAACTTGTTAATACTGGGAATACCCCTATCTTGAGCAACCTTAGCTATATTCGCTGCTGGTTCTATTCCTAAAACTGGGATACCTTTCTCTAAAAAATATTGCAGTAAGTAGCCGTCGTTGCTGGCAATTTCAATAACTTGGGTATGATGATTAAAGTTAAACTTTTCTACCATCATATCGGTGTAAGTCTTGGCGTGTTTTAGCCAACTTGCTGAATAGGAAGAAAAGTAAGCATAGTCACTAAAAATTTGATCTGGAGTTTCAAATTGTTCTAATTGAACTAAGAGAGTATCTTCAGAAATATAAGCGTGGAGAGGATAAAATTTTTCGGCATTATTTAGCTGCTCTGGTCTCAAATAAGCATTGGCTAAAGGTGACATGCCCAAATCAATAAAGGTTTGGCGTAAAGGTTGACCACTGAAACGACATTTGGCGATCGCCATAATTTCAAGCCCTATTAATAGTGAATAAATTGCTAGGTGAAATCAGTCATAATCAAGAATATATGTTTGTAGTTTGCACTTGAGTGCTGAAGCACAAACTACAAACACTTTCTATTTATTCCAGAAAAAATCTTTGTCAATTTGCTCAGTACGAATTAGATACTCTAGCTGTTTTAAACGGGTAAATCCCCTAAACAAGAAAGTATCTTCAGCCATATCGATTTGATTGAATAAATTAAGTAGTTGCTGGGCACCAAGTCGAGCATTCCAATCACACTTAAATCCAGGTAGAATTGTGTTGATTTTCTCGAAGGATACCCGATAGCTGCGGTTATCTGCGCCGTTGTTGCCAAAGAACAATTTACAATCTGGGAAAATATCAGCAATAATTTCAGCGATTTCTTTAACCCGATAATTGTTCGCTGTATCTCCTACATTGAAGACTTGGTTATGTACAATATCCCGTGGTGCTTCTAAGGCGCAGACTATTGCTTTGCAAATATCCAATGCATGGACTAATGGACGCCAAGGTGTACCATCACTGGTCATTTTGATTTGTTTGCTAGTCCAAGCCAACCCTGCCAAGTTGTTTAAAACAATATCAAAGCGCATCCTGGGAGAAGCACCAAAAGCAGTTGCATTCCGCATAAAGGTGGGTGAGAAGTCATCATCAGCTAATGGTCTAACATCTCTCTCTACAAGGGTTTTACACTCTGCGTAGGCTGTTTGAGGATTAACTGGAGATTCTTCTGTGACATCATCTTCGGTAGCAACACCGTAGACACTGCACGAAGACATATACACAAAACGACGCACACCCATAGCCTTAGCCAAGGTAGCCAGACGAACTGAACCTATGTGATTAATTTCGTAGGTAATATTCGGTGCCAATTGTCCAGCTGGGTCGTTGGAGAGTTCCGCCATGTGAACAATTGCTTCTACACCTTCCAAATCATCAGGGGTGATGTTGCGGATATCTTTGTTGAGGGTTTTGGGTGTGACATCAGTACCGTTGTACAGCCAACCAACTTTATAGAAACCTGTATCTAGACCGATAACTTCATGTCCCCGTTCGATTAACAGAGATGGCAATAATGAACCCAGATAGCCTTCTGTGCCAGTTACTAATATTTTCATTGTGGTTAATGCCTTTGTATTGAAGAGTTAAATTCGATTTCGTTTCGTAGGGGCGCATTTTTCGGGTAGCACAGCTGTGCTACCCTACAGCGTGTTGCATCCAAAAGACAACCGCTATATGACTCGCTTCACAGTCATTACGTACTTAACGTGAGTTCGATAGCTGGAATTTGACTTCTCTCCAAACCTCTCTCCTACAAGGAGAGAGGCTTAAAAACCCGATTCTTTTATTGACCCAAAGTGCAAGCAAGTATGCCATCTATGCAGTTACTACACTATCTAGATGCGAGAGTTGGGGAATTTGCGCCACAATTGCTTTGCCAATTTCTAGAGAAGAAGTTGCAGCAGGAGAAGGAGCATTGCAAACATGGATGGAGTTTTGACCGGAAACAATCAAAAAGTCGTCTACAAGCTTGCCATCGTTCATTAAGGCTTGAGCGCGGACTCCTGCATGGGTAGGAACTAAATCTTCTGCTTGGACTTCGGGAATTAGTTTTTGCAAACTTTTAACGAAGGCTGCTTTACTAAAGGAGCGAATAATTTCTTGGATGCCTTCATCAGCGTGTTTGGCTGCCAATTTCCAGAAACCAGGATAAGTGATGACTTCCAGAAAATCGCCGAGGTCAAAGTCGGTTTTTTTGTAACCTTCGCGTTTGAAAGACAAAACCGCGTTTGGCCCTGCATGAACGCTACTATCAATCATCCGGGTAAAGTGGACGCCCAGGAAGGGAAAATCTGGGTTGGGTACTGGATAAATTAAAGTCTTGACTAGATAGCGTTTTTCTGGCGTGAGTTCGTAGTATTCTCCCCGGAATGGGACAATTTTGGCTTGGGGTTCAACTTGACCTAATTTCGCAGTGCGATCGCTATGCAATCCACTACAATTAATTACAAACCTGGTTTCAAAGCTACCTTTGTTTGTTTCTAGTACCTGATTTTTACCACTTGGCGAAATTTTCAGTACTTTTGTATTCAGGTGTAAATCTCCCCCCTGCTGTTGAATCAGCTGGGCATATTTCAAACAAACTTGCTTGTAGTTAACAATACCAGTTGAAAATACCCGAATTCCACCTACACAACTAACATGAGGTTCAATTTCCTTGACTTCTTCGGGGCTAATTCTCTGGACTTGTATGTCGTTTTCTAAGCCGCGTTGGTAGAGACTTTCTAAGCGTGGTAGCTCTTGTTCTTCAGTCGCAACAATTACTTTACCACAAACTTCATGGTCAATTCCATGTTCTTGACAGAAATCTACCATTGACCGAGAACCATCACGACAAAATTTAGCCTTGAAACTTCCTGGCTTGTAATAAATACCAGAATGAATCACCCCGCTATTATTGCCAGTTTGGTGAAATGCCCATTGACTCTCTTTTTCTAGTACTAAAATACGTGCATTGGGATAGCGTTTTCCTAAAGCCAGCGCCGTAGAGAGTCCAACTATTCCCCCACCTATAATCGCAAAATCATACATTAGTATTATCGTACTTCAAATTACACTATAAACTTATTTGGCATTGGGCATGGGGCACTTGTACTGAGCGTACCCCTGGGGGGAAGCAAGCTACGCGTAGCGTCTCGGAGAGAAGTCGAAGTATTGGGCATTGCTTATTCCCCGCGTCCCCGCGTCCCCGCGTCTCCCTCATCTCCCTCATCTCCCTCATTTCCCCACTCCCCACTCCCCACTCCCCACTCCCTACCATACCTTCCAAGGAGCCTGACTGCTGTTCCATAGCCCCTCTAGGTGGTTTTTATCGCGTAAAGTATCCATCGGTTGCCAAAAACCATAGTGCTTGAAAGCTGATAGCTGTTCCATAGAAGCTAGCTTTTCTAATGGCTCTTGCTCCCACACGGTAGAATCATCAGCAATCAAGTTTATCACTTCTGGTTCTAACACAAAATAACCACCATTAATCCAAGCGCCATCGCCTTCAGGTTTTTCCCGAAAGTTGGTGATTTTAGTTTGCTCATATCCTAAGGAAATAGCACCAAAACGTCCTGCTGGTTGCACGGCTGTGAGTGTTGCTAAGCTGTTTTGTTCTTTGTGAAATTTAACTAGTTCGGTGATATTAATATCACTGACACCATCACCATAAGTGAAACAAAAAGTGTCATTTCCAACATGTTCGCTGATTCGTTTTAAGCGCCCACCTGTCATTGTATGGTCGCCCGTATTTACTAGGGTGACACGCCAGGGTTCAGCATATCCAGAATGGACATTCATCTGGTTAAATCGCATGTCAAAGGTTACATCTGACATGTGTAAAAAGTAGTTAGCAAAATACTCTTTAATTATGTAACCTTTGTAACCACAACAAATGATGAAGTCATTAATGCCGTGGGCAGAGTAAGTTTTCATTATGTGCCATAGAATTGGCTTACCACCAATCTCAACCATCGGCTTGGGTCTGATACTAGTTTCTTCACTGAGGCGTGTACCAAGCCCTCCGGCTAAAATCACCGCTTTCATGCAATTACCTCGGAGATTTGTAGGGATATTATTTGTCTTTTCTGACATGAAGAGGATGCACTTACATATGGAGAAAAATTTATTTCTGATTTATTTTTCTCAGTCAATAATCTAACTGTATTTTTTGGCAAAATTATGAAGGAGATATAAATTAAAATCTTTTCTATATAAAAGCTCTATGAATATCTAGATAGCAGAATTCAGGAGTCAGAATGGGCTACGCCCCGCTACGCTAACAGAATTCAGAATTCAGAATTCAGAATGAATCAGACAAGTATAAAATTACTCTTGATTTTTTTAAATAAATTATTCAATTAAATAAAAATATTAGATATAAAATAATACCAATTCAATTAATGATTGCAACACATTCTTGGGTGAAGAAGACGCGATGAATCGCGTCTCTACAAATGGTCTAATTCCTATAACTATAATCCGCTTTGATTTTTTGCGTAGGCATTACAGCCATTTTCATCTATTTCAGGACTTACGCAAAAATTGCCAAAAAGCTTAATTTATCGAACCACCCTTCGGGTTCAGCAGTTCCTCATGGGGAAACCCCCAAGACCGGACTGCTTCACTAAGACGCCTTCTCTAGGAAAGGCTTCCGCCAACGCGAAGCGTCTCGTAGAGAAGAATTCGTAAAGTGTGCGTAAGTCCTATATTTGAACCACAATCCTTTGTAGGGGCGCACAGCTGTGCGCCCCTACCCTATGGTTTAATTACTTACTTGTTTTTAGTTGATTTTTTCCGTACTAGTTGAGCCTTGGAATAAAGGGTCACATTTGTTTTCGACAACTACACACATGTTACTGAGTGCTTGCTGATAATTATCCATATCATCTTGTTCAAGAAAGATTTTAGCGGCTGTCTGTAAATCTGCGATCGCCTTCGCTTGGTTTTGGTTAGATTCACTACCACCATATTGTGCTAGTTCATAACGAACCATGCCTCGTTTGAGAAAGGCTTTTGCTAGTCTGGGGCTGATGGTTAATGCGTGGTTAAAGTCAGCGATCGCTTGACTATATTCTTGCTCATAATTGCTACTATATTGGGCAATTTGATAGTAGACAACACCGCGCTGAAAATAAGCTTCAGCTTTGGATAAATTCATTTTTATCGCCTGAGTAAAATCTGCGATCGCTCTTCTGTAAACTTGTTGAGATTCGCCGCTATATTTAGCCATTTGACCGCGGACAATTCCGCGTCTAATATAAGCTTCGATTTCATTGGGATCGAGACCAATAGCGCGATTATAATCAGCGAGGGCTAGATTATATTCTGTATCGGGATCGTTGCTATATTCGGCGAGCATAAACCGGGCATTTCCCCGATTCACTAGAGCTTTAATTTCATTGGGCTTGATTTTCAGGGCTTGGCTGTAATCTACAACAGCTCCTTCATAATCTTTCAAGTTATAACGAGCATTGCCACGATTTACAATCGCTCTGGCATGTGATGGTTCTTGTTCAATGGCTTGGCTATAATTTGCAACTGCTTTTTCATAGTCTCGCTGTTTGTAAGCAGTATGACCTTGCTGATAGTAGTCTGCAAAGCTGAGTTTATTAATTGTCTGACCAGATTTCAATGTTTGTTGAGTGTAAGCATTGTGAGAAACTAACGGCTCAGTAAATTTAATCATTAAGTCCGCAGATCCCAATAAAACTAAACCCAACAAGCAAAAACCAATCGGGTACAAATTTGACTTTTTGGAACGTCTATAAGGTGAACTGCTTGGAGTAATTCCTGATTGCCAATTCGCTAAATGCGATGACATGACTCGTTGCGGCAAACGCGGTGTTTGGGTGTAACGCTTTTTCGGTTTGAGTCGCGGTTGTAGGTGTTCTCTGTCTTCTATTGCCCGATGTGATGGGAATGGGTCGCGTCCACCTAATCGCACGGTACGTTCGCACCAGGGACAAATATTTAGGTGGTTGTTGTAGCGATGTTGGGGATTAGTAGTGCAAGTAATCAGGGAATCTTCGGCTTCGGCTATTGCTGAAAGCCAAGTTTGGGCGCTAGGACGCAGCTGTGGGTTGTTGTGACCATCTTCAAAACAACGCACAAATAGTTCTTGTAAGCTGGGATGAAGAATTTCCCAAGGAGGGGCGATGGGTGTAGGTAGGTAAGGTACGCGTCGTTTTTGGCTGTAAGTGAAATGACCGGATGCGATGCGTGCTTCGTAGGGTGGCGGCTCGATGGCGCCTTGAAAAATCCCCGAAAATGGGTGCGTACCTTCCATCAATAGTTGAAATACCAGTACTGCTAACCCAAATAAGTCGTGAGAAATTTCGCGATCGTGTTCCGCAAAAGTTTTATTTTGGAGTTCTGGTGGAGTAAACTCTGGTTTACCCACTGGGCAACGGTAAACAACGTTGGTGTCTGGGTTACGTACTTGGAAAGAGTCAGTGTCTATCAAGGTCACTAATGCTGTGTCACTGACGAGGATGTTTGACTCATTCACATCGCCAATGCAATATCCACTGGCGTGCAAAGCGGCAATTGCCGCCGCCAAATTACGAGCCGTGCGGAGCAGGTACTGATAGTTGAATAAGGGGCAGTGTTGGCGGCGGGTTCTGGGGTTATAAAAGTCAATGATTGGACGCATTCCCTGAATGCGTGGCATTAAAAACCCCAGGATACCATTGCTACCATCTGCCGCCCGCAATAAATCCTCTGGCCAAGCGATGGAAATATGCCCCAAATTAGCTGTGGGGTTTTCCGGCGGGTTAGCCAGCATCGCTTGGAGTTTTTCAGCATGGGCAGTGGTTGGCTTGTGGTATATTTTGGCCACCAAGTTGCCATCGGATGGCAGTGCATAAACACAAGCTTCACCGCCACGCCCCAAACTCATATTGAGGCTGAGGATTTCTTTTTTCGGGGAACAACGTAGTACCTGCATAGTCAAATTACCGCTAACGGGAGTATTTAAAATGTCAAACTTTTAAAGTAAAGTTAATGCTTATGAGTTGTTGAATGCAGCTATTATCAGTGTTAAATCATCATCAGTGCGTTGGGTGATCCGCTCTGAACGCAAAAATTTTACTAACTGCTCTTTTGCTGCTGTCTTATCCTCAGCATTGGCTACAAATTCAAACAGCGGAAAAAAGAACGGTTTATGAGGTTCCCCAACAACCATATTTAAAGCCAGCATTTGTAGCCCGTCAGTAATTATACCAACATTTACTATGTCTGTACGCCATAATCTCATCTGTGCTGTATCTAAAGCAGTAGGCGAAGTCAAAAAGGTGGTTTCGTTGATGTATTCGCCACTGTCAGGCATAGTGAGTGCTAAGAGGTTGCCCATCTGGTCTTTGGCCACAGCCAAACCATCACCGATTTGTGCTACAGCCACAACATTTGGTGTGGCAACCATAACAATTAAAGTAGTTGCTAAGTCTTGGAGTTGTTTTTCACAAGCAACAGCTTCATCTTCTACAGCTTTTTTGGCAGCTAGCATGGCATCATTTAAGAGCGATCGCACATAAGCATCATTAGTCAAAGTACTTCGGGTTAGTCCTTGACTAGAAATGTTTTCAATCGCTGTCTCCACAGCAATCATCGCTCCCACTTTCCCAAGACTTGCAGAACCCGCGCCATCTGCCGCCGCTGCCACTAAAACGTTATCTGACAATATCTGCCAGTGATGAGCATCCTGACATAACTGTTTGTTTCTTAAGTGACTTGTACCACATACTGACGCAGCCACAATCCGCCATTGAGCAATCTGTTTTGATAGGTTCATAAGATTTTCTTCCAACAGCTAGCTGCCATCTTTTAATTAAACAGTCCCCCAACCAATCGGCGGTAGTGCTACCTGTTCATCCACCTGGGAATGCGAAACAGCTGACATACTAGCTGAGAGCCAAACAAACATCTCGATAAAGTTTAGCCCTTTGAGTTTCAGCGGAGTACGCACACCTATTTGATTTAAGCGGGTCATATTCGCATTTTCCACCCCAACAGTAAAAAATGCTACTCGTTTATTCGCTTCATCTCCTTGTAAACGCTGCGATGCTTGTTCTACAATATGATCTAACTCACCTTGTGGCTCTCCATCGGTAATCATAAATACCCAAGGACGATAGTAAGCAATCCCATTGGCACGATACTGAGACTTTCTCTCTTGAATGATGTCCAAAGCTTTATGAATTCCTGCACCCATCGTCGTCAATCCTTGGGCTGTCAAAATCGGCGGATTGAATTGATCGGCGGTTACAAAGTCTTGTACTACATTGATATTACTGTCAAAAGTGACGATCGCCACTTCCACCCGTCTGGCTGCCAAGGAATTTTTGACTAATTCATCCTTTAAGCTTAGTAAACCCTGATTTAAAGCCTCAATCGGATCTCCTTGCATCGAGCCAGATGTATCTAGTAAGAGGACGCACGGACAACGCGGTTCTGGGTTCTCTGCAAATTCTACAACTTCATCAAGTCTTAATGTGTCATGCATAACTTTTTGTGTTATGTTAAAATCCAAAGTTTTATTTCCCTGTTTTCAAAGTATATAGTTTCAGTCACTGACGCGACTACAGATATAGTATCTAAGGGTAGATGCTCCACTTGTCATGAAACAAATTATTTTGACCAAGTTCTCTACATATTTAAGTAGAGCTTGACCGACATCTAGTTTTGCAAAAAAGAGTTTCTCAAAACTGAGCATTACCTGTTGTAGTGTATCTACCAAAAATTTATATCTATCAAACCTAGAGTACAATAAATACGTAGACTTTCCTACATAAGTTTTTAAAGATTTTATGTAGGATAATCGTTCCTTTATAGAAAAGTAATTAAGCATAATTAAGTTCGCTTACTTTACAAGTGTGCCTGTGTAATTGTCCGAACTGGGAATCAGATTTACCTCGTAAGTGAATTGGCATAACTTAAGATGTAGATGATGACGCTTTTGAGTCAAGATTTATCAGTGGTAAGTCAAATTAAAAGTGGGAAACATGTACTGGTATTCTATTCACAAACGATTTTTACGTTTGTTTATTCCTGCCTACCTCATTTGAAAACAGCTGGGAACAGAATGAAGGAGAAGTTGGTTCGTGAATGGTGTACATAATTAAAGACAACTAGATATTTTTCAGACCCCAATTCAAACGTATAAAATAAAACTAGAGAATTAAATTTTTATAAATTTTAATATATATACATATTTCCGAGAAATAATTTGTGATACCGCTATATTACAAAGAAGAAAATACTTCATGGCTGATATTTGTAGTTTACAAATGTTAGATTGCTGATTCCGCAAAAAAGTAGAAAAATATGAATAATTCAGGTGTGTTCACCAAATTACGTCCTTCAAGTTTGTTAAGACAGCTATCTAATTGCTCCGACAGTACTTGTTTACAAGCATTGAGTAACTCAGTTTCTTGGACAATTTACTTAGAACAGGGCAAAATAACTTACGCAACCCATTCAGTGGAACCGTTTGATAGACTAGAACGCCATTTGCGTCGTCTAGGCCATCAAATTCCACTACTTACCAACGAAGTTCGCGTTCAAGTTCGTCTGATGTTTGAACCTGACTCACACAGTCAATTAATCGAACATCATAGTCAACCGAGAAGCCAGCCTCCTGAATATCAAGCTATATACTGGCTTGTTACTCAACAACATCTACATTCTACGCAAGCAGCAGTGCTGATTCAAGAACTAGTCAAAGAAGTGATTGAATCATTTTTGCTCATCAAAGAAGGTAGTTATGAATTAACAGAACCGCTTAGTAGAATGCCAAAAATTTGCAGGTTTGATATAGAAAAAATTTTAGAACGCTGCCAAGCAAGATTAGAGAGTTGGCAGTCTTTTGTGCCGCAAATTTCTTCTCCATATCAACGTCCACATCTTTTGGCTAACAACCAATTTGACGAAAAAGATTTACCAAGCCTCCAGCCAAATTTAACTAACTGGATGAAAGGTTTTAGTCTTTGTCATTTGGCTGCAATTTTGAATCAAGATGAAATTCAACTCGCTCGCCAATTATACCCTTACATTGTCAAAGGGGGAATTATCTTGCATGAACCAGATCCACCATTTGATAAATTACCAAAGATATTTGAAGAAAACTCGCTTTTGCCAAAATTGACTACAGGATTATTTGATACCAAAGATGAAGTCAATAATTTCTCAGAAATTTCTGAAGAGAATACAAGTATCGTTGAGCAATTACCACAAATTTCCACTCCTCCAAAAGCAAACTTTCAGGAACCAACAATATCAAATAACATAAATTCTGCTTCCCAAAGAGTAACCGCTGCTACTGTAACTGCACAAAAAGTCCACAAAATCATTTCTGTAGATGATAGCCCGACAATTCTCAAAGAAATTAGCCATTTTTTAGAAAATGAAAATTTTTCTGTAGTGACTATCAACGATCCATTAAAAGCTGTTTTGTCGATTATTAGGCACAAACCAGACTTAATTTTGCTGGATCTAAACATGGTCGGAATTGATGGTTATGAATTGTGTAGAATTATACGTAATAATTCTATGTTTAAACAGACTCCCATTATCTTTGTCACTGGTAGTAAAGGAATTGTAGACAAAGTAAAAGCGAGATTGGTGGGGGCATCTGGATATTTAACGAAACCATTTACTCGCGCGGAATTACTGAAAATAGTTTTCATGCATTTAACTTAAATTCATGGATGTACGGAGTTATACTTAGTAGGTACAAATTAATATGGCTAAAGTTTTAGTTGTGGAAGATACTCCTTCTCAGTTGGAGTTAATCAATAGTTTTTTAAGAGAAAATGGACACACGGTAATTAAAGCTTATGATGCTAAAGATGGCATGATTAAAGCAATCAAGCATCAGCCGGATGCTATAATTACTGATGTGGTAATGCCAGAGGTTAGCGGTTTTGAATTTTGTCGCCAACTGAAAAAAAATCTAACAACTAAAAAAGTACCAATTATTATTTGCAGTTCCAAAAATCAACCCATAGACAGAATTTGGGGAATGCGGCAAGGTGCAGATGTTTATTTAACAAAGCCTTTTACTAAACAACAATTACTACATGCTCTCAAATCTCTTGTAGAGAGAGGGGAGTAGGGAGTGGGGAGTAGGGAGACAAGGGGACAAGGGGAATAATTCTTAACTCCTAATATAGGACTACTATTTGATTTTTGAAAATATACGTAGTGGCGTGGCAAGACTAAAATGTTGCAATAAATTTGTAGGTTGGGTTGAGGAACGAAACCCAACACCGATATCCACGTTGGGTTTCGCGTTGTTCAACCCAACCTATTAATGCACTATTTTAGCCTTGACACGCCAGTAGGGTGCGTTAGCGACAGCGTAATATCATATCCGCCAAATTACCCATAATAAAAGAACCCCACCCCCAACCCCTCCCCTTACCAAGGGGAGGGGAGCTAAATAAAGCACAGCTATAGCGGGGTGGGGTTTCGGGTATTATGCTTAATTGCCCGGACATGATATTACTCCTAACTCATTACTGGCTCAACACCCCGTTACCACTAACAGCACTCCCAAAGCCCCATACCCATTTCGAGAATTAATTATACGACTTACGCACTGTACAAATTAATCATGCTATGGCAATCCTAAATTATTGTGGAATGTCACTGATGTCATAGGAGTTTAGCAATGCTAAAGGCCTAAAGCATCGTCTATTTAACTGAAAATAGCTTTAAGTAAGTGACATTCCATCCTAGAGGGGATGAAGGGAAGCACACTAAAAATTTATTTTTCTAACTGAAAATTTTATATTAGTTATCTATTAAGTAACTTCCAGTATTTTATATGTATAATCTATTATTGAATGGTAATGAATGTATGTATAATCTATCGTTCAGTCTTCTTGATTATTCACCTCTATTACTTATTTATCGTTGGCATTTTGCCAATAGAGCATCTCTTTTGAAGACATAAGAAATCGCTCACCTAGTAGTCATTTATGAACGAAATTTGAGAATTTATATAGGCATAGTCTCTCCTAGACACCGCCTGAGCTTTTGCTACATAAAGGATGAGGCATTATATGAATAGTTAGCACTTTTACGGCACTATCCAATGTCTAAAGAACTATTAATCTCCTTTCAGTCGGCATACAGCAATCTCGAACTGTTTCCGTTAATGGAACGGAACGAAATGGAGAAATTTAGAGTCGAATATGGTGATGATTTAATTGCAGACCTCAACCAATTAGTTGAAGACAGTCCCAATAAAGATGGCAAAATTGTCTTTACAGGACATCGCGGTTGTGGTAAGTCAACTTTGTTGGCTGAATTTAGCAGGCAAATTCAAAATAAATATTTTGTAGTCCTATTTTCTATTGCTGACAAAATTGAAATGTCGGCAGTTAACCATATAAATATTCTGTTTGCCATTGCAGTTAATTTAATGGCAGAGGCAGAAGCACGCCGAGTTGATATTCCTCAAAGTACTAAAGAAGCTCTTTATAAATGGTTTGCTACCCGCACTCGCACTGAAGAATTAAATTTGCAGCTAGAGGCTGAAATAGGTTTTGACCTGCTCAAGTTGATTAGTTCTAAATTAAAAGCTGATGCTAGCGTCCGCGATGAAATTAAACAAGAGTTTGAGCGCAAAATATCAGATTTAGTCGCTAGAATTAACGAAATTGCTGCTTTGATTCAAACTGCTACTAAACAAGATGTTTTAGTCATTATTGATGATTTGGATAAACTCGATTTAGGCAGGGTTAACGAAATTTACAAGGATAATATTAAAGCTCTCTGCCAACCAAATTTTCGGATTATCTACACCATTCCTATCGCAGTTCTTCGAGAAACATTTATCAGCACAATAATTGCTACAGAAACTAATGACCAAATTGTAGCAATGCCTGTCCTCAAAATCTTTGAAAAAGGTAAAAATCGCTTTCTTAGCGCTCAACCGCGTCCCGAAGCAACAAAGATTCTCGGTGAAGTTTTACGCAAGCGAATTACTAGTGAATTAATAGCACCAGAAACAGCTGAAAAAATTGTTATTTACAGTGGCGGCGTATTGCGAGAGTTAATTCGCATTTCTAAGGAGTGTTGCCGTATTTGTTTACGGATGATTCGACGAAATCCCAACGCCGAAGTTATCATTGATGATAAAATTCTCGCCCAAGCAATCAATAAAATTCGCAATGACTTTTCCATACGTTTAGGAAAAGTTGATATAGATATTTTGCAAAGTGTTTATGAACAATTTATGCCCAATGACCCGAAACAAGCTGAGTTTTTGGATTTGCTACATGGTTTATATGTCTTAGAATATCGCACCGAAGAAACATGGTACGATGTTCATCCAATTATTATCGAAAGTTTAAAAAGACAGGGAGCCATAAATGTTCAATGAAGAATTATTAGATGATGAAGGAGAAAATCAAGATGCATATGATGATTTAATTGTTTCTATTGAAGCTCAAAACCAGGGATTAAATTTACTGATTGCTGTTTGCGATGATCCTAATTTTCGTGACGAGATTATTACTCGATATGAAGCTGAACTTCAACCTAATTTTCATACATATCGAGTGATTTTAGCACGTCATGAGCCGAGTTTAAAAGCTGCTCTCAATCAACTGGTTGAGCAAGAAGAATATCTCCGTCAGCGTCAGCCGGCGGTAATTACTGTAACGGGTGCTGAACAACTTTATTTTCTCAGATTAGGAAAAGAGCAATCAGAACAAGAAAAATTTTTTGGTTACTTACAGTGGACAAGGGAAGGATTGCGCGATTTTCCTTTTGCAATTGTGCTTTGGGTAACTAATCAAATTTTAATCAACTTGATTAAAAAAGCTCCTGATTTTTGGAGTTGGCGTAACGGTGTATTTCGGTTTGCATCTAAAAAAACTAATGCTATTGCTGGTAAAGAATTAGAACCTATACGCTTTGTTTTTCGAGACACAGAATTAGCCAGCACAGATACTAATGAAAATAATGCTTTTTTCTTGCCTATCCAAGATTTACAAAGGCTGATTGATAATATCGAACAGGAACGCGGAACTAAAGACCCCACCTTGGCTACTTTATATTCAAGATTGGGCGATATTTACCGCAGCAGATTAGAACGGGGTGAGTCTCAGAATTATCAAGAAGAACAAGAATTAGCAATCAAGTATTGGCGTCAAGCCATTGAATTGCAAAATGAATTAGGTTTGCAAATAGACTTAGCTGCTAATTTCAACAACTTAGCAGGATTATATCGCGCAACAGGACGCTACAGTGAAGCTGAACCACTATATCAACAAGCTTTGCAATTAAGGAAACGCTTGTTGGGAGAAAATCATCCTGCTTACGCTACTAGTCTGAATAATTTGGCAGGAATTTACAAATCTACGGGACAATATAGCAAAGCAGAACTTCTCTATCAACAAGCTTTGGAATTGAGAAAACGCTTATTGGGAGAAAATCATGCTGATGTCGTCGCTAGTCTCAATAATTTGGCATTATTATATGATGAACAAGGACGTTATGATGAGGCAGAACCTTTGTATCTGCGATCGCTAGAAATTGCTAAAAGTTTGCTAGGGGAAAATCATCCTTCTTTTGCTTTGATATTGAATAATTTAGCGCTACTTTATTATCATCAAGGACGCTACACTGAAGCTGAACCTTTGTCGCAACAAGCAATAGAATTAGATAAGCAATTTTTGGGTGAAGAAAATCCTGATGTGGCGACAGATTTGCACAATTTAGGTTTGATATACCGCGCTCAAGGACGCTACAATGAGGCGGAATCTTTGTTTTTGCAATCTTTGGAAGTGAAGCAGCGTGTTTTACAAAAGGCGCATCCGCTGTTAGCAGATACTATCTATGCTTTGGGTTATTTGTATAGGGAACAGGGACGTTATGAGGAGGCGGAAGTTTTATGTATAAAAGCCTTGGAACTTGATAAGCTGTTGTTGGGAGAAAATCATCCTAATGTTGCCGAAAGTCTGAATAATTTAGCGGAAATTTATCGGGCAACGGGGCGTTATATTGAAGCAGAATCTTTTTATTTGCAAGCGTTGGAGATTTGTCAGCGAGTTTGGGGTGTTGAGCATGTTCGGTGTGTAGCGATGCGGGAGAATTTAGCAAAGGTTGGGGTGGAAATGGGGGGGAGTTAATGGAATCTCACGCACGAGGCAAGAGAGGCGCAAAGGTAGCACTTTTAGATCCCCCCATAGCTTTACCAATTCACCTTCACGATTCATACACCTCACTGCGATGGGCGATCGCCATGTCCATTGTAAGGCAACCAATCATAGGAGAGACGTTGCAATGCAACGTCTCTACATCTGGGTTATTGCATGAGAATTTGACGGATTAAAATGCTCATAACCTCATCTGAGTTATCGGTTGGTTGCAGTGGACTCCAGTCGCCAGCACTGGCGTAGCCAATTACCTGTAAATAGTGGATTGTGCTGGTAACGGCTTTGGGAGAACCAATGAGTAGATGCTTGATCCGTTCTCTCTTGGGAAATGAGCGTTCGGGCAATTGATTGCCGATGGGTGGACTAGAATCGCCCCCACGCAGATATTGTTCTAATTTTGACTGGGCGGAATTTTTGAATTGTGCCATTATTGTATTCATACTCTGACTTTGGGGTTTAGATAAGGGCGATCGCACACTTCTTTCCGGGATGAAGCGATCGCCTTTATCGATCTTGGGGTTTAGATAAGAGCGATCGCTTTCTTCTTTGCGGAATTTGGCGATCGCCTTTATCATGTCTTGATATTAAAGTATAATTTTATACTTGTTAACCATTATTTGCAGAATTTTTATTAATAATTCTCAAGTTTTAACGACAATAAATTATGCATAAAAAATTAATTATTTCTCTTTGGTTAAATATAAAAAGTCTCTTTTGACTTTTGTACAGACAAGGGTTAATCGCGTCTCTACTTTTGACTTCCCCAACGGGGCTGATCTATGGTAAGCTTAATCACAATCCCGCAGGTAGTCTGTTGTTAAACTGACTTGAAATTTTTATGGCGGACAACACTACAGGTAATCCCAATTCTGAAGAACAGTCTACTGTTAATATTAGCCCTCAAGGAGGTATTGACGAGCAACAAGAGTCTGTTAATGATGCTCATATTAGCGATCAACCTACATTTGAAGACTACCTTGGTTTTCAACCTTATGTGACAGCTATTGCAACTTTTTTAACAAATCCTAAAACCCAACCGCCGTTAACTATTGGTATCGAAGGTGAATGGGGTAGTGGGAAGTCTTCTTTTATGAAGCAACTCCACAAAGCAATTGAAAGGATTGAAAAGAACCATTTTGACAATGATATTAGAAAGCAAAGGGATGAGTGTAAAGAAAAATTTGATAAATTTAAAAATAAGAATATTCGTGAAAAATTATCTAGTTTTCACACGCTAGTTAATATACCTTTAAAGTTGCTGAGTTTAGGTTTAAAAAACTTTAAACCTCCGACAGTAGTGTGGTTCAATGCTTGGAGACATGATAAAGCAGAAGCTCTTTGGGCAGCTTTTGCACTTGAATTTATCAGACAAATATCCCGACATGACCGCAAACGCGATCGCTTCTATATTTTGATAGGTAATATTAAGCTGCTTTGGCAACGTTTAAATTGGAACAAAGCATTTCAGTTAATCTTGCTAGCAGCCCTTGGTTTCTTTGTAGCAATAGCATTGGCTACTCTAGGATTGGATAAAGCAAAGGAATTATTAAAGCAGGGAAATGACTTTTGGAAATTACTAAAGGATCTTTTCCAAAAACCATTAATTCCTCCTACTTCGGTTGTTAAATTTGTAGTGTATGCATCTGCACTTTACGGTTATATCTCCTATTTAATCAAACTGATAAATCTTGGTAGTCCCCAAAACCAACTTACAAAATATCTCGAATCACCTAACTATAAAAATCAAATTGCTTTTGTTGAAAGTTTTCACGAAGACTTCAGCAAAATTGTGGAAGCATTTGCTGGTAAAAAAAAGGTATATATTTTCATAGATGACCTTGACCGTTGTGAAATTCCTAAGTCTGCTGAACTGATGCAGGCTATCAACATGATGATAGCAAATGACCCGCAGTTGATTTTTATCCTGGGTATAGATGTAGAAAAGGTGGCGGCTGGTATTGCAGTTAAACACAGACATCTGACTCCTTACTTAGGACTCGATACTAACAATAAAGTCAGCCGTAGCCAATCTATGAAAGGAATGGAATATGCTTATACATTTCTAGAAAAATTTATTCAGATTCGCTTTCAAATACCACAACCTACTGAGTCTGACTTCGAGAGATTATTTGGACAAATCTACCGAACTAAACAAGCTTTATCACAGCCGACTAAAACCGCTAGTTCAACATCAGAGAGTAATAATCAGGTTAATCAAGTCAACAATGTAAATGCCAATAATTATTCAGAGAGTAATAATCAGGTTAATAGAGTTAACAACGTAATTGCCAATAATTACAACGAGATTAGCAAAATTGCTCAAATGGTCACTCCTGCTTTGGATTATAATCCTCGCCGTTGGAAGCAATTTATTAATTTATTTAGATTGAAAGTACAAATTGCTACCTATACAGGTCTATTTTCTAGTGTTTTATCAACAAGCGCTTCTAGCAATCAACATTTAACATTAGAACAGTTGGGGAAATTTACTGCTATCAGCGTGAAATGGCCTCGGCTGCTGGTTGATTTGAACACAGACCGTCAGCTACTTGCAGATTTGCAGAAGTTCGCACTAACTGAGCCTTTGAATTTTGAAGAACAAGGATTAAAAGACACCGTGAAACATTGGGGTAGCAAACAAAAACTAGTTGAACTGCTTCGTTATCCTAGTGATGTCAAGAAGTCAAATACTTTAAAAATAGAAGACAAATATAGCCTTGTAACTGTAAATACTGACATACTCTTACAAGTAGCGTCACAAGATAATCTAAGTTCAGAAGCAGGCGTTAACTACACTAAACTGCGCGATTTCCTTGCAGCAAGAAATTGGAAAGCAGCTGATAATGAAACTTATTTGGTGATGTTGCAAGCTGTCGGAAGAGAGCAAGGCGACTGGTTACGTCCAGAGGAACTTTTAAACTTTCCCTGCACTGACCTCCACACAATTGACCGCTTGTGGGTAAAATATAGCAATGGGCATTTTGGCTTCAGCGTTCAGAAGAACATTTACTTAGAAGTCGGCGGTAAGCCTGACGGAAAGTATGATGATGAACCCTTTTTGAAGTTTTGCGATCGCGTGGGATGGAGAGTTAGACAACAGCTTCGTGATCTTCCAGTAAATTTTGGCACATCTGCCCAAGACGGGCACTTGCCCAGTTGCATAGTAAAAATTCAACGGAAAGTGGAGAGTCCATTAGGAGTCCAAATAATTCAGTTGGGTAGAAATCTTGTGGTTGTTCTCTTCTCTCGCGTCCAGACTTGTAAACTGTAACATATAAGGCTTTTGCAAGTTTATAAACAACTTTTGCTGTGCCTTTTTGGTGGCATAAAGGAAAACTTCACGACATTCCAGCCGCGTAAGACGAAATTCTCGATTATTGCAACGGGTGGTAATGTGATAGCAGAAAGCTGGTTGAAAGTTACGACGAGGGCGAGGCATAAAAAATTGGGCAGTCGTTTATTGAATTCGGGGTGGCGTTTATTGAATTCGGGGTGGCGTTTATTGAATTCGGGATGTCGTTTATTGAATTCGGGATGTCGTTTATTGAATTCGGGATGTCGTTTATTGAATTCGGGATGTCGTTTATTGAATTCGGGATGTCGTTTGTTGAATTCGGGATGTCGTTTATTGAAGCCGGGAATTACCCCCCTCAATCCCCCCTTGGAAAGGGGGGAAGCCAGAAATCTAGTTCCCTCCCCTTTACAAGCTACGGTGTACACACAAGTCTTCTAGAGTTCCACCACAGGTTTTTGATCCCCCCAACCCCCCTTAAAAAGGGGGGCAAAAAGTTCTCAAAGTCCCCCTTTTTAAGGGGGATTTAGGGGGATCTACAATGATTTTGATTTTCTAGAAAGATGTGTGTACACCGTAGCTCTTTACAAGGGGAGGGTTAGGGTGGGGTATATTTAAGACTTGTGTATACACGGTAGGCCTACGCAAGTAATTTCTCCAAATCAAAGCAGATTTCTATCTATATATATGAATGAGTGGTACAAAGAAGACCTGGCTTTTATTCATGATGTCGGTTACCGTGACTATGCTCTCAAGTCTGCTCCCGGCATACTAAAGATCCTGGCTGAAAACAAAATATCTGATGGATTAGTGGTTGATTTGGGTTGCGGTAGCGGCTTATGGGCGCAAGAACTTATCAAAGCTAATTATCAAGTTTTGGGAGTGGATATTTCTGAGTCGATGATTAATATTGCCCGAAGTAGAGTCCCAAATGCTGAGTTTCGCATCGAATCGCTATTTAAAACTGAGATTCCGCCGTGCAATGCTGTGACATCGATTAGTGAATGTCTCAGCTATGTATTTGACGAAGATAGCGACCTTGTTCAGCTGTTCCACCGCATATATAATGCCTTAACTCCTGGGGGTGTATTCATCTTCGACATTTCCCAGACGGGACAAGTTACACCAAGAACCACAACCAAAGGATTCACTGAAGGAGAAGACTGGGTAGTACTCGTTGAAAAGCACGAGGATGGAGAAGAAAAAACTTTGACTCGTCGAATTATCACCTTCCGCAAAGTAGGCGAATACTATAGACGAGATGATGAAGTACACCACCAGCGATTATACGACACAGCAACGATTACAAATCAACTCCAGCAGGTAGGGTTTGAGGTTCAAACCACTGATAGTTATGGTGAATACCAATTATCACCAGGTCATGCGGTGTTTATTGCATGTAAAGCCCGATAATTAAGGCTGACGCGGGAATGTGGAGAAAAGAAGACGCCGATTTATCGCGTCTCCCCCTCGCCGCGTCCCCGCGTCAATCTTTACGACAATCAACTTAATATCATTTATTAGGTTGAGCAACCCGCGCTTCAATATCTTCCAAAGTTCGTAACAATAAACGCCTTGCTTGCAATTGCCAACCCCATTTCTGAATTCTGTAAGCTGATGCAGTCCCAGCTACGGCGGCTAACAAGCCTATGGGTTGATTTAAAGAAATTCCCAGCAACAAACCTAAGCCAGCAATTCCCCAAAATGGTAAGGCTACTGTTTGTCTTTGTTCTTCGACAATTTGAGTAATTATATTAGATTTATTTGTAGCTAATAATGCTTCTTTAACTTGCCGCTGTTCGGCTGCCGATACTGATAAACCTATTTTCCGGCGTAGTTTTTCCATTTTGCGAGCATCAGTACTGTACTCAGTTAGCTCATCTTCTGCCATGAGCAGCAGTCTTTCTAATTGCGCCATTGTGGATTGTATCTGGTATTGCGATACAGCTATTATCTCGAATAATTGTTATTTTTGGACTATAGCTGGGCATTTAATTGCACAATCTCAAATCATGCCACTTCGACGGGACTGGCTGCAAAATTTACAATTAAATATGGGAAAAATACTACTAGTCGAAAAAGCCGCCATAGATGAGAAATATACCGCTAATAGCGAAAGTCCTCTCAAGACGAGTAGACCCTGTTGGTGTTATGTTTCTTAATAAACTTGAGTGGGATCAAACTAAAAGCCTATCAATTTTATTTTTGGCGGTAAATTAGATAGTAATAATTAGGGACTTTCAACACATCAAATTAAGAGGTAATACATATGACTATAGTATCTACAAGCACTTTATCTCAATCTTCAAAAGAGCGATCGCTCATTCTTTGGTTTGATGAAGTTGGTATTCATGATATTCCCTTAGTCGGTGGGAAAAATGCATCACTAGGTGAAATGATTCAACAATTAACACCCAAGGGCATTAATGTGCCTACAGGATTTGCTACCACCGCTTATGCTTATCGTTATTTCATCGAATCAGCGGGGTTAGAAGCAAAGCTACGCAAATTATTTGCTGACTTGGATGTTGAGGATGTAAAAAATTTACGAGAACGGGGAAAAAAAGCGCGATCGCTATTAATCCACACCCCATTTCCTGTAGAATTGCGAGAGGCGATCGCCGCAGCTTATCAAAGTCTTTGCGATCGATACAATGCAGAGACAGATGTTGCAGTCCGTTCTAGCGCTACCGCCGAAGACCTCCCCGATGCAAGTTTTGCCGGACAGCAGGAAACTTACCTGAATGTTGTCGGTGCTGAAGGAGTTTTAGCAGCTTGTCATAAATGCTTTGCTTCCATATTTACAGACCGCGCCATTTCCTACCGTCACACCAAGGGATTCGATCACTTTAGCATTGCCCTTGCCGTTGGCGTACAAAAAATGGTGCGTTCTGATTTAGCAACCTCTGGGGTGATGTTCTCCATTGACACAGAAACCGGCTTTAAAGATGCGGCGCTAATTACAGCCGCCTACGGTTTAGGTGAAAACGTTGTCCAAGGGTCAGTAAATCCAGATGAATATTATGTTTTTAAACCAACTTTAAAAGCCGGGTTTCGCCCAATCATCGATAAAAAATTGGGCAGCAAAGAACTGAAAATGATTTATGATGACGGTTCAAAATTTACCAAAAATGTCTCTGTTCCTTTCAGGGAAAGAGGTAAATTCGCCCTCAGCGATGAAGAGATTTTACAATTAGCAACTTGGGCGTGTTTAATTGAAGACCATTATTCCCAAGTCCATGATATTTACACACCAATGGATATCGAGTGGGCAAAAGATGGAATTACTAACCAACTTTTTATTGTCCAAGCGCGTCCTGAAACTGTGCAATCGCAGAAGAAGGGAAACGTGCTGCGGAGTTATCGGTTGTTATTGGGGACTGGGGATTGGGGACTGGGGACTGGGGAAAAATCTTCCCAATCCCTACTTCCTATTGTTACAGGACGCGCCATTGGGGAAGCAATTAGTCAAGGGAAAGTACGTCTAATTTTAGATGTTCAGAAACTCGAACAGTTCCAACCAGGGGAAGTTTTGGTAACAGAAAGAACTGACCCGGATTGGGAACCAATTATGAAACGTGCCAGTGCAATTGTCACCAATTCTGGTGGTAGGACATGCCACGCCGCAATCATTGCGCGAGAATTGGGTGTACCTGCGATCGTTGGATGTGGCAATGCTACAGATATTTTGAAAACTGGTCAAGAAGTCACAATTTCTTGTGCCGAAGGCGAAGAAGGAAAAGTTTACCCAGGTTTATTACCTTTTGAAGTTGAAGAAGTCCCTCTAGAAAACTTACCCCGTACCCGGACGCAAATTTTAATGAATGTGGGTAATCCCCAAGAAGCATTGAGTTTATCAGCAATTCCCAACGATGGAGTCGGTTTAGCACGGACAGAATTTATTATTGCTAACCAAATCCAAGTTCATCCAATGGCATTGATTAATTATGATTTATTAAAAGATGAATTTGTCAAAGCTAAAATTGCTAATCTCACCACACTTTATGACGAAAAACCTCAATATTTTGTGGATAAATTAGCCCAAGGTATCGGCAGAATTGCCGCAGCATTTTATCCGAAAACAGTGATTGTACGAACGTCAGATTTTAAGAGTAATGAATATGCAAATTTGTTAGGTGGTCAACAATTTGAACCCGAAGAAGAAAACCCCATGCTCGGTTGGCGGGGGGCGGCGCGTTACTATGATGAAGGTTACAGAGAAGCTTTCGCTTTAGAATGTCAAGCTCTGAAGCGGGTACGGGAAGAAATGGGTTTGACGAATGTTATCCCAATGATCCCTTTTTGTCGCACTCCCGATGAAGGGCGGTTAGTGTTAGCAGAAATGGCAAAAAATGGTTTAAAGCAAGGTGTTAATGACTTGCAGGTTTATGTGATGTGTGAATTGCCCAGTAATGTGATTATGGCTGAAGAATTTGCTGAGGTGTTTGATGGCTTTTCCATTGGTTCCAATGACCTAACTCAATTGACATTGGGGTTAGATAGAGATTCAGCCTTGGTGGCGCGGTTGTTTGATGAACGGAGTGAAGGTGTGAAGCGAATGGTGAAAATGGCAATACAAGCTGCGAAAAAATGCGGCCGCAAAATCGGCATTTGTGGACAAGCACCGAGCGATTACCCAGAATTTGCCCAGTTTTTAGTTGAACAGGGAATTGATTCTATTAGTTTAAATCCAGATTCCGTATTAAAGACAATGTTAGAAGTTGCAAAAGCCGAAGGTACTGATACTAATTTGTAATTCGAGTAAATTTATGCCAGCTAGAGACCGCTATCACCAAAACTTAAAGAATGCCTTAATTAAAGATGGCTGGACAATTACCGACGACTCTTTTCATCTGAAATGGGGTAAAAAAGATTTGTACGTTGATTTGGGAGCTGAAAAATTACTCATAGCAGAAAAAGGAACCCAGAAGATTGCTGTTGAAATTAAGACCTTCAGCGGTGACTCAGAAGTGGCAGACCTCGAACAGGCAATTGGTCAGTATTTTACTTACCTTGCCGTCATGACTCGTAATCATCCAGATAGAGTTTTGTATATTGCTGTTCATGAGGATATTTTTACTGACATTTTTGAGGAAGAGCCACTTGGTAAACTTATATTGGAAGACTACAAAATTCCTCTGATCGTTTTTAATCCAAAGCAGGAGGTTATAGTCCGATGGGTAATCTAGAGCAATACAGACAGCTAATTTGTAACATTCTTACCGAACATACCAAGATTCCTTACTCTTATGGCAATATTCAGCATGAAACTATTTTTGATAAAGAACAGGATCGATATTTGGTGATGATTGTTGGTCGAGAACCAGTGCCAGAACTCTCTCCAACTGCAACTCGCCGCGTGCATGGCTGCCTGATTCACGTTGATATTATTGATGGTAAAATTTGGATTCAACGTGATGGTACAGAAGAGGGAATTGCAACAGAATTTGTCAGGGCAGGTATACCAAAGGATCGGATTGTGTTAGGATTCCGGTCTGAGGAACTCAGGAAAGATTCAGAATTTGCTGTTGCATAACCAATTCAATGAGCAGCAATAATATAGTATTCTGCTTGTGTAATTGTCTCTATTGCTTTTGACTTCTCAAGCATAATTATCCTAATATCTTGCACAATAGCAACTTTGTTTAGTCAAAGGTAAGATGACAAACCTGTTAGAAACCGATCGCTTAATAATTCGCAGTTGGATACCCGAACGCGATGCCGAACAAGCGTTTGCTATTTATAGTGACCCCGAAGTCACCTATTTTCTTGGTAATGGTTCTCGTGTGACAAGCATTGAGTCACAGCGTCAGCGTTTAATTGAAAACATCGAGCGATCGCAACGACGCAATAATGGTACCGGATCTTGGGCAATTATCGAAAAGGAAGCCACAACAATTGTCGGAACTATCCTTCTCAAACAATTGCCCGACAAAGACGGCTTACCCACTCAAGATTATGAAGTGGGCTGGCACTTGCGGCGAGCATCTTGGGGTAAAGGATATGCAACCGAAGCAGCACGAGGTATCCTCAGCTACGGATTTAATGTGTTGAATTTGCCAGTAATTTATGCAGTAGTAAACCCAGAAAATCATGCCTCAATCCGTGTTACCCAAAGACTGGGTATGAAGCCAGTAGGTAGCACAAAAAAATATTACGGTATTGAACTGCTGCTGTTTGAACAAAATGCATCTGAAGGTAGGGAGTGGGGAGTGGGGAGTGGGGAGTGGGGGGATGAGGGAGATGAGGGAGATGAGGGAGTGAGGGAGTGATATCAAGTCCGGATAATTAGTTATGATTTTCACAGTCATTGCACCCCACCCCCAGCCCCTCCCCGCAAGCGGGGAGGGGAGACAAAGCGCAGCTTTGGCGGGGTGGGGTTCTTAGGTTTTTATAAGTAATCAAGCGGACATGATATGAGGGAGTAAGGGATAAGAATTAATAACCAATGCCCAATGCCCAATGCCCCATGCCCCATGACAAATGACCAATGACAAATGACAAATGACAAATGACTAAAAAATGGTTCCGAATTGGAATAGTGGGTGTATTTCTGATGTCACTTGCCTTACGGTTTTGGGGACTGGAGCGATTCAACACCCTGGTATTTGATGAAGTTTATTTTGCCAAATTTGGTAACAATTATCTCACGCATACGCCATTTTTTAATGCTCATCCGCCGCTGAGTCAATATATGATTGGTATCGGCATTTGGATTGGCAGTCACATTCCTTTTTGGCATGATACCGTAAATGGGCTGACAGGTTCATTGCGATCGCCTTGGACTTATCGGTGGTTGAATGCCCTGACTGGCTCATTTATTCCTGTAGTTGTAGCTGCGATCGCTTATCAATTAAGTTATCGTCGTAGCTTTGCTTTACTTGCAGGTTTTTTCACTGCTTGCGATGGCATATTTCTCGTTGAATCTCGCTATGCCTTAAGCAATATTTATATTATCATATTTGGCCTATTAGGGCAGTGGTTTTTATTACTAGCATTGGATAACCAAAATCAACGTCGTTCATTTTGGTTGGTTATTGCTGGCATTAATTTTGGTGCCTCAGTCGGTACTAAATGGAATGGTTTATGGTTTCTTTTCGGCGCTTATCTCATTTGGATAACAGCATGGTTAATTCAAGGAATTCATTCTTTTTCTAACTCCAAACTTCTTTCTATATCCCCATCATTGAGAGAAGCAGAGGTGCAGGGAAGCAGAGGTCTAGGGCGCATGAGCAGGGAAGCAGAGGTGCAGGGAAGTAGAGAATCAGGAGTTAGTACTTATTCTCCCTCATCCCCCTCATCCCCCTTACCTCCCTCACCTCAAACGCCATTACAAAACCTAACTCAACTTAATGTTTTCCAGATGTTCTTTTATCTAGGAATAATTCCAGCTTTTATCTATAGTATTATCTGGATTCCTCACCTTCAATTAGATAAAAGATATGGATTTATCGCAGTACATCAGGAAATTTTGAAGTTTCATTTGCATTTGGGTGGTAATAGTTCAGACGTGCATCCTTATTGTGCTGCTTGGTACAAATGGCCTTTGATGACTCGACCAATGGCATATTATTATCAAACGGCTGGAAGTATCAACGAACCCCTACCGGTTATGGGGCCGCCTTTGCCTTCTGACGCGGTAAAAGTCGTTTATGATGTCCATGCAATGGGTAATCCATTTTTGTGGTGGTTTGGTATGGCTGCCATGTTATTTTTAATGGGGATGCTGGTGTCACAAGTCATGATTCCTTGGGTAAAGGAAAAGCGTTTTTCTGTGCCTGCAACTCTTAGCGTTGATACTTGGATTGCCTTGTATTTAGTTATAAATTATGCCGCTAACTTATTACCTTGGGTAAAGGTGACGAGGTGCGTTTTTATTTACCATTATATGTGTGCAGTGGTATTTGTATTTTTAGCGATCGCTTGGTTTGTCGATCAGTGTCTTCGCAGCTATTATCAACAACTCCGGGCGGTAGGCGTCAGCATCAGTTTTATGATCTTAATTGCTTTTATTTTCTGGATGCCCGTTTATTTAGGTTTACCTCTCTCCCCTGACGGTTATAAACTGCGGATGTGGTTCAATTCTTGGATTTAACTCGTATATGAGAATTCAGAATTCAGAATTCAGAATTCAGAAAGAATTATTTCCCACTCCTTCATCTCCCACCCTGCGGTTTCGCGCTAGCGTCTCTGAAAGAGAAGCTAAAGCTACATCTCCCCCATCTCCCAATACAGTTCAGTTAAGCTTTTTTCTCTCCCCCCTGCAACGCCAGCCTCCCCTGCCTCCCCTGCCCCCTGCCCCCTGCTCCCCTGCTTCTTCGGTCAGGAGAGTGCTATCCTTTTTTATACTTAACATAGCTACATATATATAGATTTTTTTAATCACATAGTTTTCATATTTCTTATCAGTATCTAACTTTTGTCACTGTTAAACTTTTAAAGCGCAAGCAGATCATAAAAACGCTGCAAAACGCAATGTAAGGGCATGGGAAATTAGATACTAAGTAAAAATGATGAATTAAAAATTATAAATATTTTACATTCATCATTTTCGTTGATTATAGATACTCTAGTTTTGATGCTCCCGAACCACAGAGGAGGATCGTCGTCGTGGAAATGAACATACAATTGCCAGGTATTAACTTAATTAGCTTGAAAGAAGCACCGATTCATACTTCTAGTCAAATTCAGCCTCATGGTGTTCTGTTGGTGTTGGAGGAGCCTGAGCTAAAAATATTACAAGTTAGCACTAATACGTTAAATATTTTCGGAATTGCTCCCGAAAATATGTTGCAAAAAAAATTAGAAGATTTACTCGATTCGTTCCAAATAGAAAGAATTAAAAAAGGACTATCTGAGGAGAATCTGGATTTTATCAATCCGACGAAAGTTTGGGTAAGAAAAAAAGGTGATGACTACATAGTATTTGATGCAGTTTTTCACCGCAATCTAGAAGGATTTCTAATTCTGGAATTAGAGCCTGCCATTACTCAGGAAAATATCCCATTTTTAAGTTTTTATCATCTAGCTAGAGCCTCCATTAATCAACTCGAAAAAACAGCAAGTCTCCATGATTTTTGTCAAATTATTGTTAAAGAAGTCCGGAAACTAACGGAATTCGATAGGGTAATGTTATATAAATTTGATGATGATGGTCATGGTTGTGTTGTTGCTGAAGAAAAACTAGAAAGCTTAGAACCATATTTAGGACTACATTACCCAGAGTCAGATATTCCCAAACCAGCGAGAAAGTTATTTGCTTCCAATTCCATCAGAATCATCCCCGATGCTTATTCTCAAGCAGTAAAGCTTTTTCCGGTAAATAATCCGATTAGCGATCGCCCAATTAATTTAACTAACTCTATTCTCAGAAGTGCTGCTTCATGTCATATGGAGTATTTGCATAATATGGGTGTGGGGGCTTCGCTGACTATTTCGTTAATTAAAGACCAAAAACTCTGGGGACTAATTGCTTGTCATCATCAATCACCGAAATATGTTTCTTACGAATTGCGTAAGGCTTGCGAATTTTTAGGGCGAGTAATATTCGCAGAAATTTCAGCTAGAGAAGAAACAGAAGATTACTATCATCGGATAAATTTGACACATATTCAATCACTGTTGATTGAATATATGTCCCAAGAAGAAAACTTTATTGATGGTTTAGTTAAAAACCCCCAAAATCTTCTAGATTTAGCCAGCGCTCAAGGTGCAGCCGTGTGTTTTGGCGGCAATTGCACGATAGTTGGTGAAACTCCCAAAGAAGAAGAATTGAATTTTTTAGTTCAATGGCTCAAAAATAACGTTGAGGAAGAAGTATTTTACACCGATTCTTTGCCACACATTTATCCAGATGCCGAAAGTTTTAAAAATGTCGCCAGCGGTTTGTTAGCTATTCCCATTGCCAAGCGCAATTATGTTTTGTGGTTCCGACCGGAAGTAATTCAAACTGTAAATTGGGGTGGCGATCCGAATAAAGCATTTGAAGTCAGTCAATCAGAAGGCAATGTCCGTCTGTGTCCGCGCAAATCATTTGAACTGTGGAAAGAAACCGTCCGCTTAACTTCTTTACCTTGGAAAGAAGTAGAAATCAAAGCAGCACTGGAATTGCGAAAAGCAATTGTGAATATTGTGCTGCGTCAAGCCGATGAACTTGCTCAGTTAGCGCAAGATTTAGAACGTTCCAATGCGGAATTGAAAAAGTTTGCCTACGTCGCCTCCCATGACTTGCAAGAACCACTCAATCAAGTCGTGAATTACGTGCAATTGTTAGAAATGCGCTATTCCGAAGAACTTGACGAAGATGCCCAGGAATTTATCAGCTATGCTGTACAGGGAGTTAGCCTGATGCAGACATTGATTGATGATGTGTTGGCATACTCGAAAGTAGATATGCAAGCGATCGCATTTCAAATGAATGAGGTCGAAAAAGCCTTAGATCGGGCTTTGGGCAATTTGCGTCAACGCATTCAAGAAACTGGCGCTAGCATTACCCACGACCCCTTACCAATAGTCATGGCTGACAGCACCCAACTGATGCAGTTATTCCAGAACCTCATCGGTAACGCCATTAAATTCCACAGTGACCAGCCGCCACAAATCCATGTGGGAGCAGAAAGAATAGAGGACGCATGGCTATTCTCAGTGCGAGATAACGGAATTGGCATTGACCCCAAATTTAGCGATCGCATTTTCGTCATCTTTCAGCGACTACATACACGAGATGAATATACTGGTACAGGTATGGGTTTAGCCATATGTAAGAAGATTGTCGAATGCCATCGGGGACGGATCTGGGTAGAGTCAGAACTGGGTGAAGGCGCAACCTTCTACTTTACGATTCCAGTCGGAGGACGCGAACTTGAGCGTAGAAACGGAAGAAAAACACAAAACCATCTTTTTAGTCGAGGACAATAAAGCCGACATCCGCTTAATTCAAGAAGCATTGAAAAATAGTTCGGTGCCACACGAGGTAGTGATTGTCAGGGATGGCATAGATGCTATGGCTTATTTACGCCAAGAAGGCGAATATGCCAATGCACCCCGCCCTGACCTCATCCTCCTGGATTTGAATTTGCCCAAAAAAGATGGTCGAGAAGTGCTGGCGGAAATTAAAGCCGACCCAGTACTAAAACGTATTCCAGTTGTTGTGTTAACAACCTCAAAAAATGAAGATGATATTTTTCACAGCTACGATTTGCATGTAAATTGCTATATCACAAAATCCCGCAACCTCAACCAATTATTTCAAATTGTCAAGAGTATTGAAGATTTTTGGCTTTGTACTGTGACATTACCATCTGATTGAAGGGGCTGGGGACTGGGGATTGGAGACTGGGGAGATGAGGGAGATGAGGGGGATGAGGGAGATGGGGAGAAAATTTTACTCCTAACTCCTAACTCCTAACTCCTAACTCCTAACTCCTAACTCCTAACTCCTAACTCCTAACTCCTAACTCTCAATGCCCATTTTAAAGATAGAGGAGCAATAGGGGGTGAAACCCGAAGATTATGGTTGTGAGCTACTCAGTAAAAATCTTGTTAATTGAGGATAACCTCGCTTCTGCTAGGTTGTTACAAGAGTTTCTCATGCAAGCCCAGTCGCAAGACTTTACTTTGGTTCATGTGAAGCGATTGGAGGAAGCACTCCAGGAACTAAGTCAGTGTGATTATGATGTTATTTTGTTAGATTTAACTCTACCTGATAGCGAAGGATTATCATCTTTGCCTCCTCTGATTGGTCAAGCGCCAAGTACACCAATTGTTGTACTCACAAATACGAATGATGAAGAACTAGCAATTGAGGCAGTACGTCAAGGGGCACAAGATTATTTAGTTAAGCGACAGGTAAATGTAGATGTGTTGGTGCGATCGCTACGTTATGCGATCGAGCGCAAGCAGGTTTTAGAATCATTACGCACGGTCAATCAAACGTTACAAACTCGGGTTGAAGAACGAACTGCTGAACTGGTGAAAGCTAAAGAACTCAATCAGTTCAAATCTGAATTTGTGTCGATGCTCTCCCATGACATCCGCAATCCCCTAAATACTATTCTCTTGGCTGCTGGATTGCTACAAAATCACGATGAAAAATTGACCAAAGAGAAAAAATTCAATCATTTGCAAATGATTCGCTTAGCGATCAAAAATATGGCGCAGCTATTGGATGAAGTTACATTCATCGGTAAAGCTGATTCTGGTAGACTGCGGTGTGAACTCGTCTGTTTAGACTTAGAAGCTTTTTGCCGTCAACTGGTCAATGAAGCTCAATTAACTGCTAATGACAAGCATTTAAGTTTGATGTTCGCCAGTTTTGGGCAATTAGGCGAGGCACTATGGGATGAAAGCCTGCTACGGCACATTTTGGGCAATTTACTTAGCAATGCTATTAAGTATTCATTACCAGGCGGGATAGTGCGCTTTGAACTAATTGGCCAGGAAGAAGCGGTAATTTTCCGAGTTCAAGATTGGGGAATTGGCATTCCTGAAGAAAACCAAAAGCGACTGTTTGAGCCTTTCCGGCGTGCAGACAACGTGGGAAACATTCCTGGTACCGGCTTGGGACTAGCGATCGCCAAAAAGTGTGTCGAGGCACACGGAGGCGAGATTGTAGTCAATAGTCAAGTTGGAGTCGGTACAACCTTCACCGTCACCCTGCCTTTACTGGAAGTTTAACCCGTTACAGCAATTCTCACATCCACAGAATACAGTTCATTGTTGGGGCGCAATAATTGTGCCCTAATGCGTGTGGTCTATGGAATTGAAAACCGCTCTCAAAGAAATTTTCATCCGTAGTGACAGCGATCCCGCCACAACTCCTTTTTTCTCTGTTCACCAGAAATTCATTTATCTTTACAAAAAGTTTATTAAGATCGAGCCACTATTTTCGGAATTTATATAAATACGATTTGTAGCTTAACCTATACCTCAAAAAGCAACATCTAAAAGCTGCTGTAATAAATATCACTTACTGAAAATTTTCTTTTTTGCATAAAATGAAAAGCTAAAAGTGATAATTAATACAGATACAAGGTAAAACTAGTTTTTGCAATATCTCTAGTTATTTCTACTGATTTTAGAGATATCTGCTAAATTTTGCATCAATTATAAGATGTTTGCGTGTCTTTAGATTAAGTGATTGTACGTATATGTCTGACTGTGAAACGAAAATTCCAACAAAATATACAAATGGGACTACTAGTAAGTATTTAACATCATTTCAGCGTAAATTACTGCTAGTAAATTTACAGAAAAGTTTACCAGAGTCTTACCGACAGCGCATTGAAATCATGTTGTTGGCAGATGAGGGAAAAACTCAAACCCAGATTTGTCAAATTTTGGGATGTTGTCCAGCAACAGCAAGGCATTGGACGCACATAGCCCGGACGGGGATGGCGCATCAATGGCAAGATTGCCCCATTGGTCGCCCGAAGGCAGTCAATGACGAGTATTTAGAACGTTTGAAAGAGTTGATTAATAGTAGTCCCCGCGATCATGGCTATTCTTTTCGGCGGTGGACAGCAAACTGGTTAGGGAAACATTTGGCAAAAGAATTTGGGATTGAAGTAAGCGATCGCCATCTCAAGCGACTACTCAAACAGATGGGATTATCCACACGACCAAAAGCTAACAATCCTCAAGCAAATAACATCGAACAGGCTACGAGTTCCAAAATCTTGATTAGTGACCTCAAATCGGCAAATATCCGGGAAAATTCCGAACTTTTAACTATTAACTTTTAAATTCACAAAATTAGCAAAAGATTTAGAGATTCATGGTACACCATCTAGCGAATCAGTTGGTTTCTCTACAACAGCTTAACAATATCCTGGGGTATTCTATTCCAACAGAGGAATATCAACAATATCTTCGAGAATTTAAAGAAAGTAACCCCAAAGTCGGTAAATTTTGGCAAGCAACAGAAGCCGAAGCAGGTATATATATTGCGATCGCTGGCAAGGTAAGATTGCTCGATAGTGCCGATGAATTAATCGCTACTTTAGAAACTGGAGACTCATTTGGGGAATGTACCTTGTTCCCAGATGCAAAATTTCCGCCCTACACAGCCAGGGCTTCGGTAAATCTGCAACTATGCTTTATTCCCAGTGGGGTGTTGTCGTCATTGATGGCTAAATATCCTCAAATTCGGGAAAATTTGTGGGCTAGGGCACTATCCCTCACACCCCAACAGGAGGAATCAGCTAACTCTGCTGTGGACGCAGTTGAGTCAAATACGGATTATGAAACAGACATTTCGTCACAGCCAGCCGATTTACCCCACGGGAAGAAGATTAGCAAAGCTTATTTTCCTAATCCCACTCAGCAAGTAGGGCATTTATGGCAACGAGTGACGCGGCGTTATCCGTTTTTTGCCCAACAGAGTGCATCCGACTGTGGTGCAGCTTGTTTGGTGATGGTGTCTCGCTATTGGGGAAAACGCTTTAGCGTCAATCGCTTACGAGATATTGCCAACGTAGACCGTAATGGTGCATCTTTGCGGGGATTATTAGTAGCAGCGGAAAGTCTTGGCTTTGCCACAAGACCTGTAAAAGCTGGACTTCAGCAATTAGCGAAGCAAAGCTTACCTGCCATTGTGCATTGGGAAGGCAACCATTACATCGTTGTCTACGAAGTTACCCCTAAACAGGTAATTGTAGCCGATCCCGCGATCGGTCAACGCACCCTCAGCCACGCTGAATTTAAAGCTAATTGGACTGGTTACACATTACTGCTGCAACCGACAGCGATGTTGAAAGAGACTCAAGACAGTTCTACACCCTTTTGGCAGTTCTTTGAGTTGATGAGGCCTCACGCTTTAGTGATGGTGGAGGTGTTTATTGCTTCGGTATTTATCCAGATATTTGGACTTGTAACGCCCTTATTCACCCAGTTAATTTTAGATCGGGTAGTGGTGCAGCGATCGGAACTCACCTTAACAGCCGTAGGCATAGGGTTGCTAATGTTTAACCTGTTCCGGGTAGCCATGACAGGGTTGCGCCAATATCTCCTAGACCACACAGCCAATCGCATAGACTTGGCACTAATTGTAGGGTTTATTCGCCATACCCTACGACTACCCTTGAATTTCTTCGAGTCCCGTTACGTCGGCGATATTATCTCTCGCGTCCAAGAAAACCGTAAAATTCAACGCTTTCTTTCTGGTGAAGCATTATCAATCCTCTTAGATTTACTCACCGTCTTTATCTATGTCGGATTAATGTTTTGGTATAGCTGGAAAATGGCGTTGCTGGCATTGTTAATAATTCCGCCTTTTGCCTTACTAGCATTGATTGCCACACCTTTTTTACAAAAAATTTCCAGAGAAATATTTAATGGTACCGCCAAAGAAGGTAGTTACTTAATTGAAGCCCTAACTGGTGTGCGGACAGTGAAAGCTACGGCGGTAGAACAAACAGTACGTTGGCATTGGGAAGAGTTATTAAATAAAGAAGTAAAAACTAATTTTGCTGGACAAGTTATTAGCAATCGGCTGCAAATTTTCAGTAACACAATTCAAGCGCTGATGACTACTGCTTTGCTGTGGTTTGGGGCTTACCAAGTTATTCACGACCAATTAACCATTGGACAACTAGTAGCATTTAATATGCTATTGGGTAATATTATTACGCCCTTTCAACGCTTAACTGTATTGTGGAACCAGTTTCAAGAAGTCGTCATTGCTATAGAACGTATTAATGATGTATTAGATGCAGAACCAGAAGAAGATTTACATCACCAGCCACGGCAAAATTTACCCAGACTTCAAGGAAATATTCGCTTTGAAAAAGTGACCTTTCGCTATCACCCAGAAAGCGAGATGAATATTTTAGAGAATCTCAGCTTTGAAGTAAAACCGGGGCAAATGGTGGCACTGGTGGGGCGTAGTGGTTCTGGAAAAACTACCATTTCTAAATTAGTTTTAGGATTGTATCCTCCCACAGATGGCAAAATTTTGATTGATGGACAAGATATTACCAGCATTTCCTTGAGTTCCTTACGCCAACAAGTTGGGGTAGTCGATCAAGATACCTTTTTATTCGGCGGCACAATTCGAGACAATATTAGCTTAGGGCATCCTGGGGCAGCTTTAGAAGAAGTGATGCAGGCAGCAAAATTAGCGGGTGCTGATGAATTTATTAAAAAGTTACCAATGGGGTATGAAACCCAAATTGGTGAAGGCGGGGGATTGTTATCTGGCGGACAAAGACAGAGAATAGCGATCGCCAGGGCTTTATTAGGTAATCCTGAGTTATTGGTTTTAGATGAAGCAACTTCCCATCTAGATACGGAATCAGAGAGAATTATCCAGCAGAACTTCAACACAATTCTTAGGGGAAGAACCACATTAGTAATTGCCCATCGTCTTTCAACGATCCGAAATGCGGATTTGATATTGGTACTAGATAGAGGTGTGTTAATTGAGAGTGGAAATCATGAAGAATTGATGGCGAAACGGGGACATTATTTCTATCTTAATCAACAGCAATTACAGGTGGCAGCGTAAACTATGAAATTAGAAAAGTCATAATTACTGGTTAATAAATTATCCACCTTTAAAAATCTGTATCACGAATAATTATGCCAGATACTATATTGAATGGACGAGTGACTAACTCAGTACCAGAAGAAATATTTCAGCAGGAAATGTTACCTTCAGAAATATCAGCCAAATCAACTGATGATTGGTCTGAAATTACCAAGGAATCACTTGATAGCTTTCCCCAGGTTTGGACAAGAGGATTACTGTATTTTTTAGTGATATTTGTGTCTATAGTTTTACCTTGGGCAATGCTATCTAAAGTTGATGAAACTGGTACAGCAAGAGGGCGAACTGAGCCTAAAGAAAAAACAATTAAGCTCGATGCTGCTGTGGCGGGAACTGTTGCCCAAATTCGAGTCAAAGAAGGTGATACAGTAAGGGCTGGACAGACTTTATTGGTATTAGAATCCGAACTTGTCAAAGCAGACTTGCAGCAGGCACAGGATAAATTAGAGGGACAATTAAATCGACTTGCTCAGTTAAATGCATCTAAAAATCAAATATTTGTATCTTTAGCAACTCAACAGCAACAAAATCAATCCCAACAATTAGAAAAGCAAACCCAAATCGATCAAGCACGCCAGAATTTGGATGCTTTGAGGAATGCCTATGAATTACAAAAAGAAGAAAAATTAGCTCAAGTTAATCAAGCACAGAAAACTCTTGAACATAGTCGGACTAGTAGTAAGATAGTCGAGAGTAGTTTGATAAGTACTCAGCGGGAAGTTGAACGCTATAGCAAGTTAAAACAAGAAGGAGTCGTTCCAGAAATTAATGTTGTTGAAAAGGAAGATATAGCTAAAGAAAAACAAAAACTATATGAACAGAGTAAGTCAGATATTGAACAAGCTAAATTAACTTTGGCAGAACAAAAGAGTAGTTACGAACGGAGTATTCGCCAAACTAATGCGGATATAGAACAGGCTAGATTACGGCTAAAAGAACAAGAAAGAAGTTATGAAACTTTGACTCGTTCTGGTCAGCTAGCCGTGCTAAAAATTGCCGAACAACAGAAAAGCTTGGAGACTGACATTACTTCATTACAATCAGAAATTGCTCAAAATAAAAGACAAATTCTATCATTAAGATTTCAGTTAGGGCAACGAGAAATCAGAGCTACCACTAGTGGAACACTATTTCATCTACCGATTGAAAAAGCTGGTTCCGTTGTGCAACCGGGGACAATGGTAGCCGAAATTGCATCGCTAAATTCGCCTCTAATCATTCGGGCACAAATGGCAACCACAGAAAGTGGTTCTTTGCGGACAGGACTGCCAGTAAAAATTAAATTAGATGCTTATCCATTTCAAGATTATGGAATTGTATCAGGTGAGTTAATTAAAATTTCTCCTACTACCACAGAGATAGATACACCTAATGGAAAAGTGGCAGCTTATAACTTAGATATTTCCCTAAAACAGAATTGTATTCCCTCAGCAAATAAATGTATTCCCTTACGTCCTGGGGATACAGCAACAGCTGAAGTGATTATACGCCAGCGGCGAATTATTGATTTTCTACTCGATCCCTTTAAGAAATTGCAGCAGGGAGGTGTGAAATTGTAAATATTTCAGAGTAATTAACCTCATTATCCATTGTCCTCAGCTTTCAGGACACAAAAAAGCGATTATTGCACTTTCAATTTGTTTACCTAATTTGAAGAAAAACATTATGTCAGAATCTATCACTATTACCAACGAAGATATTCTTAATCAAATCAAGTTATCTTGTAAAATTCCTGAGATAATTGAAGAGATTATTAATCGCAAAGTTATTGAAAATGCAGCAGCTACAGTAGGCATCACAGTAGAAAGTCAAGAACTTCAGCAAGCAGCAGATAAATTCAGATTAATGTATCAACTAGAAAGTGCTGAGGATACCTGGGCGTGGCTAGAAAAACATGGTTTGTCTTTAGATGGTTTTGAAATAGTTGTCTACAACAGGCTTCTTTCTACTAAGTTAATAACTCATCTATTTTTAGATAAAATTGAACCTTACTTTTTTGAAAATCAACTCGATTATGTTGGTGTGGTAATGTATGAAGTTGTCCTAGATGATGAAGACTTGGCAATAGAACTTTTCTATGCCATTCAGGAAGGCGAGATCAGTTTTTATGATGTTGCTCACAAATACATCCAGGATAAAGAATTACGCCGAAAAAGCGGATATCGGGGGATAGTGTACCGCAAAGACTTAAAGCCAGAGATTTCTGCCGCTGTTTTTGCTGCTAAGCCACCACAGCTTCTCAAACCAATAGTAACTTCTAAAGGAATACATCTGATTTTAGTTGAAGAAATTATTCAACCCCAATTGGATAATGTACTGCGCCATAAAATTGGCATAGATTTGTTTGAGCAATGGCTAAAACCACAAGTTGCTCAAGTTGAAATTACAAAAGTTTTGAATTAAATAGACTACACCAAGTAGTTCATCTTTTGACCTTGTAGGGTGGGGATTAAAATTCCCACCCTACTTTTTTAGACAATACAGTTGATATAACCCCAAAACCCTCATGTAGATACGCGATTTATCGCGTCTTCAAAGACCAATTATCTACACCAATAACCCTTCAAGCGTATTGAGTTATAGCATTTCTCGCTTTCGTCAGGTACAAATAGGGGCGCATAGCTATGCGCCCCTAAAAATTTCTGTGCCTCATCTAGTTGGCAACCACTATATCAATAACGCAAAACAGCCCAAGCTTGATTGCCTTGGGCTGGGATTTTCATCTAACTTCTAAGTTTGAAAAGTTAGATACTTTTTACAAGTATTTACTACCACTCGAAGCAAAGTGCTGTAAATAAAATGATGACTCTAGCACCACCTAAAACATCCGCGATTTCTTGTTCTGTCAATTCATGTAAAAAGTTTTCGGAATCTTGAAACAAGTCAGCACCAGCAGGACGTAAGTTAGAGATTGCAATGTTAGACATAGTAGGTTTACTCCTAAGTAAATTGATTTGAGTTGATTGGAGAATTGCTATTTGTTGTTCAGCCCAAGTTTGATTACATTAGGCTGGGATTTTCATCTAAATTCTAAGTTTTAGAACTTAGATACTTACCACTCGAAGCAAAGTGCTGTAAATAAAATGATGACTCTAGCACCGCCTAAAACATCCGCGATTTCTTGTTCTGTCAATTCATGTAAAAAGTTTTCGGAATCTTGAAACAAGTCAGCACCAGCAGGACGTAAGTTAGAGATTGCAATGTTAGACATAGT